>DWWH01000039.1 GCA_019119815.1 Candidatus Eisenbergiella intestinipullorum
ATCACGGCCTGAAGCACATTGACCATCTGCGCGATGCAGGCCATCTTCACCCTGTCGCAGTGCCTGTTGAAGATATTCAGCGTGATGCCTGCCGTCAATGCATCCCGCATGGTATTCTGCTGATACAGAAAGCCTGGATTGGTTCCGGGCTCCACATCATGCCAGCAGCCCCATTCATCCACGATCATTCCGATCTTTTTCTGGGGATCATATTGATCCATAATAGCGCCATGACGAAGGATCAATTCCTCCATTTTTACCGCGTGGAAAAGAGTATCAAACCAGCGCGCCTCATCAAACTCCGTCGCGCTTCCCTTGTGTTCCCCTTTTTCCACCCCTACATAATAATGTACGCTCAGGCCATCCATGAAGCCATGTGCCTGAAGCGGAGCAGGGCTGCGGAAGCATTCCCGAAGCACCACATCCGTCCACTCATAATCATCCGCATTTGCCCCGCCGCATATCTTGAAAACCGGCGCATTTTTGTCGTAGCAGCGCACATAAGTCTGGTATCTGCGGTAAAGGTGAGCATAGTAATCCGGAGTCATATTTCCGCCGCATCCCCAGTTCTCATTTCCGACGCCAAAGTAGTCCAGTCTCCAGGGTTTTTCCCTACCGTTTTCCTTACGCAGATCTGCCATGGGAGAGATGCCGTCAAACGTCATGTATTCCACCCATTCGCTCATTTCCTGCACTGTTCCGCTTCCCACATTTCCGTTTACATATGCCTTGCACCCGATCTGCTCACAGAGTTCAAAAAATTCATGGGTTCCGAAGCTGTTGTCCTCTACCACACCGCCCCAGTGGGTATTGACCATCTTTTTCCTCTTTTCTTTCGGCCCGATGCCGTCCCTCCAGTGATATTCATCTGCAAAGCACCCTCCCGGCCAGCGAAGCACCGGCACACGGAGTTCACGCAGCGCCTCCACAACATCCGTACGGATGCCGTTTACATTAGGGATGGGGGAATCTTCTCCGACATACAGCCCTTCATAAATACATCTTCCCAGATGTTCGCTGAAATGTCCATAGATTTCCGGGCTGATTCTTCCTATTTTCTTCTTTTCATTAATATACAGTGTTATCATTCTTTTTCCTCCGCCTTTTGCTGATGCCTCCTTCTCGGATCCAGCTCATATCTATGCCCTGGCCTGAGTTGCGCGAACGGTCCGGGCAGACAGCGTTCTCCGCGAAGCTCTCCATAAAAATCCTCAGAAACCTCCGCCCGCGCTCTGACTGCAGCGACCTGATCCACCCGCTGTGCGTACGGATGTCTGCTGCCTTTTGAAAGCCGTCCGTTGAAAGCATCCTCCTTCTCCGTCAGAATCATACTGCAGGTTTTTGTATCTACCGAAATATTAAACCATGCTTCCTGCCCTTCTCTGTCAAAGCCGAAAAACTCCTGCCAGGCATCCAGATCCAGACAGTTCTCCGGAGCCGGATACAGCACACGCAGATATCCTCCGGGCATCTTTACATACAGATTTCCCTGCGCATCGTTGTCCTTTGTAGGGAACTTGACAGCAGCCTCCCCGCATTCATAGAACAGATTATTGGAAATCACCGCTTCTCTTGCGGTTCCGCCTCTTCCGCGATTTGCAATCCGGAAGGCAACCGGTTTTCCATAATATCCGGCGCCACGGCAGCAGCCGATCAGGTTATGTATCACATGAAGCCTGTCCGTTCCTTCTCCGTATACTGCATAGCCGTTCACCACACCGTGTTCCTCCATCTTGTACCATCCTTTGCTGCCCGGCTCTACAGGTATCTCTTCGGGACGGAACCGTCCCTCCACGTTCCAGAAAATATTGTTGTCGATCAGGTTGACTCCATCTCTGGAGCATTCAATGAATATCGCTTCTCTTTGTTCTATTCCATCCAGGAACAGATTTCCGGTAATCCGGTTATTTTCATTTCCCACATCCATCCAGAGATGGTCTGCGCGGAAAGTATTCCGAAAAATATTTCTCCGGATCAGGCTGCGCAGGCTGTTATGTACCTTGATCCCGCCTGCTTCCCAGGAAAGCTCCATTTTCTGCCAGCCGGTCCCTTCGATCAGATTATCCTCAATCAGCAGATCCGTAGCAAACAGACCTGCAATTCCACAGACACCTGCATCTCTGATCTCACATCCTCTCACCACCGTGTGCCCGATGATCTCTCCGTCTCTGTGAGTGTGATGCCAGCATTCATTTCCAATATCAATCCCCACTCCGTTGGACCATTCAACTTTACAGTCCTCAATCACCCAGTGATTCCCCCTGTGGCAGGAAATCGCTCCTCTCTGCGGTACAGGGGCTCCCGTTGCCGCATGGGCACAGGTCAGACCCTTCACTTTTATATAGGAAAGAAAAGGTTCTTCGGGCGCAAAGCACTGCTCCCTGCAGGTCAGTTCGATCAGATGCTCCGCCGGGTCCCCGTCATCCTCCAGCCGGAAATGAATGGTCTGTCCGTTGGCTTCCACCCAATAGGAACCGGGTATGGCCGCCATCTGGTTATACAGCGCTACCTGAACGAGCGGCTTTCCGTCGCAAAATACCATCCCTCTCCTGTTCAGATAGGTGGTCATATCTGTCTTTTCATATTCAATAAAAAGCCGGTCGTGAAGGATGTTCACAGCGCAGAAGGGATTGTATCCGATAAATTTGTTCTTCAGATTCCCTTCCGAAAGCCGGACCTCCCAGATCCGGATTTCCTTTGCAATTTCTTCCGTGCTTTCAGGAGGAATCAGGATCCAGCCCTCGCTCCTGTGAAACACGTCCGCAATTTCGGAAGCCTTGATGATCACCTCTCCGTCTCCAAAGGCTTCATAGCACACCATTTCTTCCGGCCCGTTTCCTCCGAAGGCCGGACTCACACATTCCCGGTACACACCTCCGTGAATCTTCACGCAGCTTCCCGGCCCTGCCACATTTGCCGCCGCCTGTATGGTATGAAAGGGCCGCTCTGCACTGCCGTCATTCTCATCGGAAGAGGCTGGGGACAGGGGATTGACATGGTACTCCCTCCGGTATGTCTGCGCCTTTTCCCAGAACGCAAATCGCTGTCCGCCAGGCAAACGGTCCTGTGCATCCCCTTCCATCATCCCCGGTACGGCAAGTACAGCTCCGTATGCTTCCTTCGGACGATACCCGTTCCGGAACAGCAGCGGAAAGCTCTTTGCTCCCCGGAAGCCGGTCAGCCAGCTCTCCTCGTCCTGCAGTCCCCAGAAAGTTACGTTCGTCACATTGGCGGTGCCTTCTTTCTTTGCACGCACCAGAATGGAAAACAGTCTCCGGTAACGGTCAGCCAGCGCTTCCATGGAAAGGGAGGAAGGATCCGTATTATGAATATCCAGCTCTGTTACATGAATTTCCAGTCCCAGCGAGCCGTAGGCTTTCAGACTTTTTTCATACTCAGCAAGCTCCGGCTTCTCCATGGTCATATGGGACTGCATCCCCATGCCGTCCACCAGCCCTTCCGCAAGAAGAGGTTTCAAAATACGTTCACAGATCACTGTTCTTTTCCACGGAAGGAAGGTATCATAGTCATTATAAAAAAGTCGTACCGAGGGCGCCGCATATTTTCTGGCGATCCGGAATGCCTGCAGAACATAATCCTCTCCCACCGTCTGTGTCCAGAGAGACGGCCGGACCGTTCCATCCTCCACCGCTTCATTCACCACATCCCAGGCATAAATGATTCCGGGATATTCCTCCTGTACAAATGTCATCACCGAACGGATGTACCCGTCCAGCCGTGCCAGCATCGTTTCCCGATCTGCCAAAGGCGCATTCTCTCCCGCTTCATACCCTCTGGCAAAAAACCACCTGGGCGTCTGATTATGCCATACCAGCGTGTGCCCTCTCATCTGCATTCCGTTCTCTTTTGCATAATCCAGATATTTTCTCGCAGCTTCAGGATTTATCGCAGGATTCCGGTCATATTTACCGGGATTCCTTCTGTTCTCTTCTTCATCCAGAAGCTTTTCCGGTTTCATATCATTTTCACAGGTAAGGGAATCATACTCCTGCCGCAGATGCTGCAGTGCCGCCGGACGCTCAAACGCGCTCTCCCCCACGGCAGCGCCGATTTTGAAATACGGCTGATATACTTCTTTCAGACTCATGCCAAGCCCCTCCTTCTTCTTGCCCGAAAAAAGGGAGGACAGCTTCCGCCGTCCCCCCCTGCATCATTTTCAGCCTTTTTGTTAATCCAACATTACATAGCCGCTTTTCTTGCTTCGATCACGGGCTGATACTTTTCCGTATCAAACTCTACCAGCTGCTGCCATCCGAAGCCCTCCAGCTGCGTGCACATATCGTCCCAGATTGCGTCAAACTCCGCTTCATCTGCCGCAAATACTGCCTGCCAGGAGCTGTCGCACACAATCGTCTTGCACTGGCTGCGGATCAGACCGATGTCCGTGGTATCAATATCCAGGATCAGATTGACGCTGGGTACAGGAGACATCATGCCATTCTTCTCCAGATAATCCACCTCGTTTTCGCAATCAAAGTGCTCCTTATACTCCTGTGTGGTCTTGGTATTGTTCTTTTCCAGATAAGAAGACCACAGATCACTGGAGTAGGTTTCGCCGGAGTTCGGATTGATCTCAAAACCGGAAACGATCCACTGGTTAACCTGATTATTTCCATCCGTCCAGTTTCCACCGCCTTCTTCTTCAGGAACCATGATTTCAGAAGTAAATCTGTTGTAGCCGTCTTCCGTAAGAGTAAAGGTTCCGTCATCATTAACGGTATAGATCGTTCCTTCATTTCCGATATGCTGTTCCATCAGTCCTTCCGGAGATGCCAGCCAGTCAAGGAACTCCAGGATACGCAGCTTGTTCTCTTCGCTCACCTGAGCGCCGATCGCGAAGCAGCGTCCGCTTCCGTAATACGTATCAGAAGTCTGGAAAACCTGCATGTCCGCGATCGGGATTCCCATATAGTTCGCGCCCGCCTCGCCGATCGTCGGGGAGTTGGTGAAGCCCTGCATCCAGTTATTCCATACCAGATAGGTTCTCTTGGTCTTCATCTTGTCACAGGCAGAGTTCCAGTCCTGCGTCGCGGAGTCCGGATCGATCAGGCCCATCTGATTTGCCTGGAAGAAGAACTTCAGCATCTTGTAATAAGCCCCTTCCTTGTCGGTCAGAGGGGTGATGCTGTTGTCATAGCCGATCATCACGGAACCGTTTACTTCCTGTCCGTACCACTTGGTCAGCTGGTTGACATTTTCAATGGAAGTGCTGTCCCAGTCCTTCCACATGGTGATGCCGTAAGCGGGATCGCCGGCCTCATTGGTCGGATGCGCCGCCTGCATGTCCGCAAGGACCTGAAGCAGGTCGTCCAGGGTGTTCAGCTCCGGCCTTCCCAGCTCCGTATAGAAATCCCAGGGAAGTCTGGGCATGGTGCCCGCCGTTTCCGACATATAAGCGGTAGGGCCGTTG
>DWWH01000040.1 GCA_019119815.1 Candidatus Eisenbergiella intestinipullorum
AATTCAGCCACAACAAGATGCTTTGACAGTGTCGCAGAACTCATGACGCAGGTGATGTGTCTGGACTATGGCAATCCATCCAGTATGCACCGGAAGGGAGTGCAGGCTGAGCAATACCTTCGCTATGCAAAAGATGTGTTTTCCAGAATCCTCAAGGTGAACGGAAAAGAGCTTTTCTTTACTTCGGGCGGCACGGAGTCGGATAATCTGGCGTTGATTGGCTGCGCGTTCGCAAACTGCCGTTCCGGGAGACATCTGATCACGACCTCCATTGAACATCCTGCCATCCTGCAGACCATGCAGTATCTGGAGGAACAGGGATTTGAAGTGACCTATCTTCCTGTGGATGAATGGGGAAGAATCCGGCTTTCGGATCTGGAATGTGCCCTGCGGCCGGATACGATTCTGGTATCCATCATGCATACCAATAATGAAATCGGTTCTCTTCAGCCCATCGCGGAAGCGGGCGCTCTGATCCGGAGAAAAAATCCCTCCACCCTGTTTCATGTGGACGCGGTACAAGGCTTTGGAAAGTTCCGCATTCTTCCCCGGAAAATGGGAATCGACATGCTCTCCTTAAGCGGCCATAAGATTCATGGCCCGAAGGGAATGGGGCTTTTGTATGTAAACGAGCGGGTGAAAATTCATCCCATTATTTTTGGAGGCGGACAGCAGCGGGGACTGCGTTCCGGAACGGAGAACGTGCCCGGCATTGCCGGACTGGCAAAGGCGGCGGAGGAAATCTATGCGGGACTGGACGCGGATACGGAAAGGCTGTATGAACTGAAGCAGCGCTTCATCGACGGCGTTCTTGAACTGCCGGATGTTCAGATCAACGGCCTGACGGGAAGGGACAGCGCCCCTCATGTGATCAGCGTTTCCTTCCGCGGCGTGCGCAGCGAGGTGCTGCTGCATGCGCTGGAGGACCGGGAGATCTATGTATCGGCAGGAAGCGCCTGTTCCTCCAACCGGCCGGAGACGGCGGGAAGCGCCACCCTGCGGGCCATCGGGCTGGATCGGGAGCTGCTTGGCTCCACGCTCCGCTTCAGCCTGTCCGTATTCACCACGCAGGAGGAAATCGATTACGCCCTGTGCGCTCTGCATGAGCTGGTTCCCATGCTGCGCAGGTTTACCAGACGATAACGGAAAACTCTGCTCCGGGCGGAAAAAGGCGCAGGCGCGCGTTCTTCCGCCTGGGAAGGCAGAGGCTTCGGCGACGTAGGAAAAACAGGACATATGTGGGAAAAGATGCGCTGCGTATGGGCTGGAATAAGGAGTATTATGGAATTCAGATCTTTTTTAATCAAGTATGCGGAAATCGGAGTGAAGGGAAGAAACAGAGGGATTTTTGAGGACGCTCTGGTCCGTCAGATCCGCCATGCGCTGAAGCGCTGCGAAGGAGAGTTCGCGGTCCGGCGCACCAGAGGAAGGGTCTATGTGGAGGTCCTTTCGGAAAGCTATGATTATGAGGAAACCGTAGAGGGACTGAAAACCGTGTTCGGCATTGCGCAGATCTGCCCGATGATCGAGCTGAAGGACGAAGGCTTTGAAAGCCTGTGCAGCGCTGTGGTTTCCTATATGGGAGAAGCCTATCCGGACCGGAATCTCACCTTCAAGGTGAATACTAGAAGGGCGAGAAAGGATTACCCCATGGAATCCATGGAGGTGAACAGCGAGGTGGGCGGCGTGCTTCTGGACGCCTATCCGGAAATGAAGGTGGACGTGCATCATCCGGAGGTAATGCTGAACATTGAGATCCGGGAAAAAATCTATGTGTATTCCATCGAGATTCCCGGTCCCGGAGGAATGCCGGTGGGAACCAACGGCAAGGGCATGCTCCTTCTGTCCGGAGGAATCGATTCGCCGGTGGCGGGCTGGATGATCGCCAAGCGCGGCGTGAAGATCGACGCGGTTTATTTTCACGCGCCCCCGTACACCAGCGACCGGGCAAAGCAGAAGGTGGTGGATCTGGCCCGGAAGGTGGCGCGCTACAGCGGGCCGATCTGGCTGCATGTGATCAACTTTACCGATATCCAGCTCTATATCTATGAGAAATGTCCGCATGAGGAGCTGACGATCATCATGCGCCGTTATATGATGCGGATCGCGGAAAAGATCGCGGCCGATACGGAATGCCTGGGCCTGATCACCGGAGAGAGCATCGGACAGGTGGCTTCCCAGACCATGCAGTCGCTGGCGGCCACCAACGAGGTCTGCAGCATGCCCGTGTACCGTCCTCTGATCGGAATGGACAAGCAGGAGATCATCAATATTTCGGAAAAGATTGATACCTATGAGACGTCGATTCTGCCGTATGAGGATTGCTGTACGATTTTCGTGGCGAAGCATCCGGTGACCAAACCGAATCTGAACGTGATCCGGAAGCATGAGCACAATCTGGATGAGAAGATTGATGAGCTGGTGCAGACAGCGCTGGATACGAAGGAACTGATTGTGGTGGAAGCGTAAGTAAGGCGGCGTCAAGACGCTGAAGATGTGGGCTTTGCGGGGGGGCGGCGTTGTGGCTTTGCGGCTGCGGCATCCGCGGGCGTGCCCGCTTGCCGCAGGAGGTTTTCCGGGCGGGGGAGTGGGGGAGCGTGGGGCCGCCGTGTTGTTTGCGGGCGGTTGGACTCCCGGCGAGTGGCTGGCCTCCCGGCTGCGGCGTCCGCGGGCTTCGCCCGCTTGCCGCAGGGGTTTTCCTGGAGGGAGGAATGGGGGAAGCGTGGGGCCGCCGTGCCGCTCGTGGGCTTCGCCCACGAGCTGTGGGGCATTCGCCCCATATCAGAAAAGGAACAGGGTCTGCCTGGTAAGCGGACCTTCGGCCCGTTTCCCATTCAGACTCTGTTCCTTTTCTGATGCACGGCTCATTGGGAAAACAAAAAGACAAGCCCCCCGTATATGTTGTTGGTCTTGCCTTTTCCGTTTAAGTATTCAGCTGTAAAACTTTGGAGCGGAAGGATTAAACCATGTAAGGCTTAAGAACTTCCAGAACCTCGTCCGCATTGTCCTCGGCATGGATGTTCAGGTCGATCGGCTTGGAAAGATCAAGGCTGAAGATTCCCATGATGGACTTTGCATCGATCACGTATCTTCCGGAAACCAGATCGAAGTCATAATCAAACTTCGTAATGTCGTTTACGAAAGATTTTACCTTATCGATGGAATTCAATGAAATCTTAACGGTTTTCATTTTGTTTTACCTCCTTAATTGAGTGACAGCCTGAGCGCGATACGTCCGGGCTGTCTGATACCTTCTGTTTACATATTAAAGGGAGAGGGGGTAAAAGTCAAGCATCAAACATGACAAAAAAAGCGGAGATTACTATGAAAAGTGTAGCATTACA
>DWWH01000041.1 GCA_019119815.1 Candidatus Eisenbergiella intestinipullorum
GATGGCTTATTTTTCAATCGGCAGTTTTGCGCCGAAGCACAAAACTGCTGTGATCGCAGAGGAGAAATCACATGCGTGATTTCTCCTCGCGGCCTCAGCGTAGAACGCTTCGGCATGGAGGTAAAAATGGAATGAAAATACTTGCGATCGACAGCTCGGGCCTGGTAGCGGGCGTGGCCGTTGCCGAGGGTGACACGCTGCTGGCGGAATATACCACGAATTATAAGAAGACCCATTCCCAGACCCTGCTTCCCATGCTGGATGAAGTGAAGCGCATGATCGAACTGGATCTGTCCAGTCTGGATGCCATTGCGGTGGCGGCCGGACCCGGTTCCTTTACCGGACTGCGCATCGGTTCCGCGACGGCGAAGGGGCTGGGCCTGGCGCTGAATAAGCCGCTGATCAGCGTGCCTACGGTGGATGCGCTGGCCATGAACCTGTATGGAACGTCCGCCTATATCTGTCCCATCATGGATGCCAGGAGAAGCCAGGTTTATACGGGCATTTACACCTTTGTGCGGGAAACTTACGGGGAAAAAGAGGATGGAGCGGAGAAAGGGATGGAAAGCTCCTTCCGGCTTCAGATCATCAGACCCCAGTATGTTGCACCCATAGAAGAGGTGGCGGAGACGCTGAACGGCCTTCCGGAGAGAAAAGACGTGATCTTTCTGGGGGACGGCGTTCCGGTATTCGCCGGCAGACTGCGGGAACTGATGAAGCGTCCCTATGTCTGTGCTCCGGCTTCCTGCAACAGACAGCGTGCGGCGGCGGTAGCCGTTCTGGCACAGCAGTATGCCCGGGAAGGCCGCCTGGAAAATGCCCGGGATCACGCCCCGGAATATCTGCGTCCCTCTCAGGCGGAGCGGACGCGCAGAGAGAAGGAAGGACGAGCCGGGAAAATGGATCAGAACGGACAGGAGCAGGACGATCATGCGGATCTGTGAGCTTTCTGAGGCCGATCTGGATCAGGCCGCAGCGCTGGAACGGGTCTGCTTTGGATCCCAGGCATGGTCGAGGGAGGCCCTTGCCCGTGCGGCTGCAGATGAGAATGCACTGTATCTGGTCCTGAAGGAAGACGCTATTCTGGTGGGGTACTGCGGTGTCTGGCTTTCCTTTGAAGAGGGAGAGATCATGAACGTAGCGGTGCGCAGCGATTTCAGGCGGAGAGGCTGTGCTGCAGAGCTGCTCCGGGCTCTTCTGGCCCGGGCCGGAGAGCGCGGGGCATCCCGTTTTTTTCTGGAAGTGAGACAGGGAAATCTTCCCGCCGTCCGTCTCTATGAATCTCTGGGATTTGAAAAGATAGGGATCCGGAAGAATTTTTATTCCGATCCGAAGGAAGACGCCCTGATCCTGAGAAAGGAGCTCTGAACCGTCCACGGCGCCGCAGAGAGCGGGAGGACAGTGAGGAAGAAACAGGCACGGCGCAGATTTTGCCGGACAGCCTTTGTGCCGGATCAAGACCGGCCGGGGCCGGGCAGGATCCTGCCCGGAATGGAGGATATATGCTGGATGTATGTTTGCTGGGAACGGGAGGAATGATGCCTCTGCCGCACAGGTGGCTGACCTCTCTGATGGCCCGATACAATGGAAAAAGTATTCTGATCGACTGCGGGGAAGGAACGCAGATCGCCATGAAGGAAAAAGGCTGGAGTCCCAAGCCGATCGATATTATCTGCTTTACGCATTATCATGCGGATCATATCAGCGGACTGCCCGGCATGCTTCTGACCATGGGAAACGCGGAACGCACGGAGCCGCTACTTCTCATCGGCCCGAAGGGGCTGACGCGGGTGGTGAATGCTCTGCGTGTGATCGCTCCTGAGCTTCCCTTTCCTGTTATATATAATGAAATCACAGAGCCGGAGCAGACCTTTTCTTTCGACGGCTTCCGGATCGAAGCCTTTCGGGTGAACCATAACGTGACCTGCTACGGCTATACGATCCTGGTGGAGCGCGCGGGACGGTTTCAGCCGGAAAAAGCCCAGAGTCTGCAGATCCCCAAGCCTTTCTGGAGCCGTCTTCAGAAAGGGGAGAGCATCGAAACCCCCGACGGGATCTATACGCCGGACATGGTGCTCGGACCGCCCCGAAAGGGCATCAAACTGACCTACTGCACGGATACCAGACCCACGGAAGGGATCGTGAAAAACGCGGAGGAAGCCGATCTGTTCATCTGCGAGGGGATGTACGGAGAACCGGAGAAAAAGGACAAGGCAAAGGAATATAAGCACATGACCTTCCTGGAGGCGGCAGACATGGCCAGGCGCGCCCGCGTGAAGCAGATGTGGCTCACGCATTACAGCCCTTCTCTCATCCGCCCGGAGGACTATATGGACGGCGTTCGGAAGATCTTTCCGGCGGCAGTGGCGGGAAAGGATGGAAAAAGCGTCGATCTGCTTTTTGAGGAGGACTGAGAACATGGAAACAGGTATGGAAAAAGAAAATATTACGATCCTGGCGGTGGAGACCTCCTGCGATGAAACCGCTGCGGCTGTGGTGAAAAATGGCAGACAGGTGCTTTCCAACGTGATCTATTCCCAGATCGATCTGCATACCGTTTACGGCGGTGTGGTGCCGGAGATCGCCTCCAGAAAGCACATTGAGAAGATCAATCAGGTAATCGAAAAAGCCCTGTCGGACGCGGAGATGACTCTGCCGGAGATTACGGCGGTGGCTGTCACCTATGGCCCCGGACTGGTAGGTGCCCTTCTGGTGGGCGTATCCGCGGCCAAGGCCATCGCATTTGCCGCGGACAAACCGCTGGTTGGCGTGCACCACATCGAAGGTCATATCAGCGCCAACTATATCGAAAATCCGGATCTGGAGCCGCCTTTTCTCTGTCTGGTGGTATCCGGCGGCCATTCTCATCTGGTAGTGGTAAAGGATTACGGAGAATATGAGATCATCGGAAGGACCAGGGATGACGCGGCCGGAGAGGCTTTTGACAAGGTGGCCAGGGCCATCGGACTGGGCTATCCGGGCGGCCCGAAGATCGACAGGATCTCAAAAGAAGGGAATCCCGATGCCGTCGCTTTTCCAAGAGCGAAGGTGGGCGGAGTGGGGAACGATTACGATTTCAGCTTCAGCGGTCTGAAATCGGCAGTGCTCAATTATCTGAACTCCTGCGAGATGAAAGGCATTCCGATCAACCGTGCGGATGTGGCCGCCTCCTTTCAGAAGGCGGTGACAGATGTGCTGGTGGGTCATTCCATGGAGGCGGCAGAACGCTTCGGCATGAAAAAATTTGCCATCGCCGGAGGCGTTGCTTCCAACACCTCTCTTCGTGCCGCCTTTGAGGAAGCCTGCGGAAAAAGGGGGATCGCCTTTTACCATCCTTCCCCGATCCTCTGTACGGACAACGCGGCAATGATCGGATCGGCCGGTTATTATGAATACATCCGGGGCACGAGGCACGGCTGGGACCTGAACGCGGTTCCCTCCCTGAAGCTGGGAGAGCGGGCATAGAAAGCGCGGCTGGAGAAAGATCCGCCGGGGAAGACTGAACTGTGCCAGGAGGAAAGCCTGCCGGAACAATCGGTGCAATTTAGGAAGAGGCAGAAGAAACAGGAAAGAAAAACGACGGGAAATCGCGGAAGGAAGACGCCATGGAAGAAAGAAGTGCAAAAAACGGAAAGCGGGAAAAGACGGCTGCCATCGTTCTGGCTGCCGGGCGGGGAAAACGCATGCAAAGCGATATTCCGAAACAGTATATGCTCTTAAACGGCCGTCCTCTGATCTGTTATGCCCTGAAGACGTTTCAGGACAGCTTTATCGATGAGATCGTTCTGGTGGTCGAAGCGGGGGAGGAGAAGCGCTGCAGGAAGGAGATCACGGAGCCTTTCGGCTTTTCCAAAGTCACTGCTATTACGGCGGGAGGAAAAGAGCGCTATGATTCCGTGTCGAACGGACTGAAATGCGTTTCTTCCGACTGCAGTTATATCTTTATCCACGACGGGGCGAGACCCTTTGTGACGGAAGAGATCCTGGAACGTGCGCTGGAAACGGTAAGGGAGCATAAGGCCTGCGTTGCTGCCATGCCGGTCAAGGATACCATACGGATCGCGGATGAAAACGGCTTTGCCCTGTCCACTCCCCGCCGCGACCGCGTGTGGCTGATGCAGACTCCGCAGGTTTTTGACTCTGTCCTGATCCGCACCGCTTACGACCGGCTCCTGCAGGAGGCGGACCGGCTTGCCGGGCAGGGGATTCCGGTAACGGATGACGCCATGGCAGTGGAGACTCTTCTGCATCATCCTGTCCGCCTGTTCCCCGCTTCTTATGAAAATATCAAGGTTACCACGCCGGAGGATCTGATCACGGCACAGGGCTTCCTGAAAAAGATCGATCCGTTCCGGGAAAAGCTTTCCGGGAAGGAAGAAGGAAAGTTTTAGCCTAAGCCGGGAACTGCGGGGAGAAAACAGAGGGCGCAATACGCCGTATTTACGGGAAATTTTCGCGCTTTTGCAAGTTTTTAAAAAAAATGAAAAAATGTGTTGACATAAAACACCTTTTTCGCTATAATAACTTCTGCACTGCTGAGGAACACAAAATTCTGAGAGAACAGAAGGAGCTTCCAAAGCAAGGCTGCAGCGGTTCCTGAAACGGGAATCCATCCCGAAGGGAAACAGAAGAGAGTTGCTCTCCTAAAAAGCCGCTGTTTTTCTTTTGCTAAAATACCTGGAGAGGTATCGAAGTGGTCATAACGAGGCGGTCTTGAAAACCGTTTGTCCGCAAGGGCGCGTGGGTTCGAATCCCACCCTCTCCGCTGGAAACGGCCGGGCCGTGTCCGACAATATAATAGGTGGTTGATGATTCAGCCCGCTTGGAGAAGTACCCAAGAGGCCGAAGGGACACCCCTGGAAAGGGTGCAGGTCGTTAATAGCGGCGCGAGGGTTCAAATCCCTCCTTCTCCGTTCGATTCTGAAAAGAATCGCAAAGCTTCGAACAGAAGCTGCTTCAGAAAAGTGAAGCGAAAGCACCTTGACAAATAAACAGTAATGCAGCCCTGAAAATTCCAAAAAGAATTATTCAGAGGAACGGTTTCCGAGATCCGAAAGGATGGAGGGAACGAACCCAAAACAGTAAAAACGGGAAAGATTGACCAGAGTTGATCGGAACCAAAGATTAAACAAGAGAGTTTGATCCTGGCTCAGGATGAACGCTG
>DWWH01000042.1 GCA_019119815.1 Candidatus Eisenbergiella intestinipullorum
GCGTTCTACGCTGAGGCCGCGAGGAGAAATCACGCATGTGATTTCTCCTCTGCGATCACAGCAGTTTTGTGCTTCGGCGCAAAACTGCCGATTGAAAAATAAGCCATCAGGCTTATTTTTCAATCTTCTCCTTTATGAGCCACCGTGATCCTGCGATAGTCAAAACCGCGGCTTAAGTCCTTTTCGATCCGTACCTGTGTATAACACTGCGGCAGGATCTCTTCAATCAGGTCCGCCCATTCCACCAGGCAGACCCCTTCGCCATAAAAACAGTCCTCATAGCCGATTTCTTCCATCTCTTCCACATCGCCGATCCGGTATACGTCAAAATGATAAAAGGGAAGCCGCCCTCCCTCATAGCTCTGCAAAATGGTAAAAGTGGGGCTGTTCACCGGCTCCGTGATGCCCAGTCCGGCGGCAAAGCCCTGAGTGAACACGGTCTTGCCCACGCCCAGATCCCCGAGCAGTGTATAAAGCTGTCCCGGCTGCGCCTGCTTTCCCATCTGTTCTCCCAACGCAAAGGTATCCTGCGCTGAAAAGCTGTCTCTTTCTTCCGTTTTTTCCATGGCTTCACCACTCCTACATTCTGATGTTGACCTTTCTGGCCGGCATATGCGTGGAAATGACCTCTACTGCCGGAATCAGGCTGTCCTTCAGCTGCTCCCGGGGAAAAATGCAGACCCCGGAGCCGGAAGTCAGAAGGAGCACGCTCTTTGTGGTGGAAAGCGCTCTTTCCATTTCTTCCCACCTGTAAAGCCTCCCGGCACCTGCCCGGATTTCCTCCACGCCGTCCTCTGTCAGCCGATAGTGAAGCGGCTGACCGTAATTGCCCTCTTTTTCCTCTTTCTTCGCTTTCCGGTACAGAAGCGCGGGAAAACCTGCCAGTACGATCAGGCCGGCGGCAAGACAGAACGGATTTCCCGTTCTTCCGAAAAGCAGAAGGAGCACGGCTCCCGCCGCAGATGTCATCACCCCCGGCGCACGGGAATAGGCTGTTTTGACCAGGCAGTCATAAAGGGTTCCCACGTCTAACTTCACATCAAATTCCACCAGCATGGATCGCTCCGTTTCCAGGCGCTGCCGGCAGACTGCCGCGCGCCGCCTTCTTTTTCTTCTGCTTCTTCTGCCGCAGCGGACCTTCCGGCCCGTTCCTGCATCCGAAAAAGCACCTACATCGCAGGTGCTTTTTCTACTTCTTTCTATATTATACCGAAAACCGCTTCCAGCGCAAGCGTTTTCCGTTTTCTGTTTCCACGGCTAGTTACAGCTCAGCCTTCGGCAGGGCTGTAACGGCATCCTGCCATTCCAAGCGCTTCGCGCCAGGCCGGATGCTTCCGGCCGGTCTGTTTTCGTACGGTCTGCGCAGGGAATGCGCAGACCTGGCTGAGCTGTAACCACGGCTATTCATGCCGCAGCGCTTCGATCGGGCTCAGCCTCGCCGCCTTTCTGGCCGGATAGATGCCGAAGAAAATACCCACGCCCGCGGAAAAGGCAGAAGCGCCGAGCACAGTGACCGCACTGATCCTGGCGGAAAACCCGATGGCTCCGCCGACCAGCTGTGCGCCTGCCACCCCCAGGACGATGCCGATCAGACCGCCCAACAGGGTGATGATGGCAGATTCTGACAGAAACTGGAGCAGAATGGAGCCTGTCCTCGCCCCCAGGGATTTGCGGATGCCGATCTCTCTGGTCCGTTCCGTCACCGATACCAGCATGATGTTCATTACGCCGATCCCTCCCACCAGAAGGGAGATGGCTGCTACGATCACGACAAAAATGGAGATGCTTCCCATCACCGAGTTGATCTGGGAAATCTGATCCTGCAGGTTCTGCACCATGATCACGCCCTGATTCCTCACATCGTGTCTGCTTTCCATGAGCGTGATCACGCTCTGCGTGATCTGCGTGTTCAGTGAAGGGGACTCGGAGATCACATAAAAATCCGTAAAGCCTCCGAAGTACAGTCCATAGGATGCACTCAGCAGATTCAGGGGCACTTCAATATTGATCATATCCCCGTACATGCTGAACATGGCGGATGCGCTGTCCTGGCGGATGCCGACGATGGTCAGATCCTGCGTGGTCCCGTACAGCGTCACCTCAACGGTCAGCCCCACCACATCCGTAGTCCCGTACAGCTTCCGGGCGGCCTGCTGGGTGATGACGCAGACCCGGTTTCCCGCATAATAGTCTGCCGCCGTAAAATATCTTCCCTGAATAATGGGCTCTGTCTGGTAAAATTCCATGCTTTCCGTTCCGCCCGTGGTATAGGCCGTATATTCGCCCTTTCTGCCGATCACACTCCCGTACAGAGTATAAACAGGCGTCACTCCCTTTACCCCGGCTATTTTTTCCCGGATCGCCTCAAAATCATCCTCGTCAAAGTAAATCTCTTCCTCGCTCTGTTCATTATTGACATAAATACCGATCAGCCCTCCGGCCATCGCGTTCAGCTCATCGCTGACCTGACCCTTCACTCCGTCTCCGATGGAAATGATCATGATCACCGAGGTGATCCCGATGATGATCCCCAGCATGGTCAGAATAGAGCGGCCCTTATTGCTCCGGATATTCATCAGAGCAATTTTGATGTATTCCCATGCCTGTGCCAACTCGTTCCCTCCTATGCCTCATCCGCCGTTCCGGCCTCCGGCTGTACGGTTTCGTTTTCCGTTCCGGTCTCCGGCTGCGCGGTTTCCGCCACCGTTTCTGTTCCCGTCTCCGGCTGCGCGGTTTCCGCCGCCGCTTCTGTTCCGGCCTCCGCCTCGCCTTCGGTTGCGGTCTCCGAATCAGGCTGTGCCTGCGCGTCCGGCGCTTCGGGTACGGCAAGAACATGCATTCCCTCTGTCACCGTTCCGGTCATATCGTACACCACCTGATCGCCTTCCGTCAGGCCTTCCGTCACCTCTACGTCCGTGTCCGAGGAAATGCCGGTGGTGATCCTTCTCATCGCAACGACGCCGTCCTGCACCACGTAGCAGAAATCACCGTTTCTGTCGGTATTCACGATTTCCACAGGCAGAGTGATCACATCCCGGGCGGAATCGGTGTGGATGACCACCTGTGCCTCTACGCCGAGGTATATGTCGGAATCCGGATTATTGATGTGGATCTCCACGCCGACCACCGGGCTTCCCTGTGCGTTGCTTGCAGCTACCTTGTTGATCTTGGTCACTTCGCCCTCATATTCCCGGTCAGCGATCGTGATGTCCGCTTTCTGGCCCAGGGCGATCTTGGGAAGGTCGTATTTGGTAATGGAAATGTCAACCTTTACCTGTTGGTTGCTCTCGATGGTGAAAAGCTCCGTTCCCTCCGAAACGGCAGCACCCTCCAAAAGGCCGCCGCCCGCGGATGCATTCGCCGAAGATGACATGGTGGCGATCTTGGTCACGATCCCTCCGAATTCCGCCTTCACGCCTTCCTGACCTTTTTCCAGTTCCTTTGCTGCTTCCTCTGCAGCGACCCGGGCGCTCTGCATGGTATCCGCCTGCTGCTGCTTGGCGTAGGGATCCACGATCCCCGACTCCGAGGAGGATTCCTCGCCCTCTCTCCGGCTGATCTCCTCATTCATGTCATCCAGCTTCTTCTGCTCCGCATCGATGATGCGCTGCTGCTCTTTCATCTCCTCCGACATGCTCAGGTCATTGATCTCGTTTGTCGTCTGACGGATGCTTTCATTCAGATTCTGGATCACCTCCTGGATCCGCTCCCTGCTGTCATCGCTTCTCGGTTCTCCCAGCTTGTTGTTCTGGATCTCAAGCTCCAGATTCAGCTTGTTCAGCCATTCCTGCAGGTCTTCTTTTTTGCTCTGGATCTCGTCCTCCAGATTGTACTTCAGCCCCTGTACATACTGCTCCTGCTGGGAGGCGAGCGTCTTCAGCTCATCCAGTCCGATCACGGCTTCATTGTACTCCGACTGCTTCTTATCACTCTGATACTGGGTGCTGCGGTAACCGTTTGCAGAAGCGGAAGCGTCCAGATCTGCCTTCGTCTTCTGCGTCTCCAGCTCCGAGGTGTCGAAGCAGACCAGCTGCTGTCCTTCCTCCACCACATCTCCGAGAGAAACGTTCATTTCCGTAATAACAGCGCCCACCGGCGCATAATAGGTCCTGCTCAGCTCACTGTTCACCTTGCCACTGGTGGAAACGGTCTCTTCCACGTTCCCTCTCGCTGCCGTAATGGTATTTACCGGAGTCGGCGTGTTCTTCGCCAGAACGCTGTTCACCACCGAATATCCTCCTAAAAAGAGGACAAGAACCGCCGCCGCGATCAAAAGGATCCTTCTTTTTTTTCTCTTTCTTTTCTTTACAGGCTTTTCCTGCATTTCCGATGTCTTTTCAGAATTCTGTTTCATCTTCCTCCTCCGATCCTCATTGCTTCTGTGTTCCCGGTGCTTTCTTCAGCCCGTGTCATATTCTGCTGATAATCTTCAACAATACGTCCGTCCTTAATGCGGATCACCCGCTCCGCCTGAGCTGCAATATCGTTGTCATGGGTGATGATGATCACTGTCCGGCCTTCCTTATGTAATCCCTTCAGGATCCCCATGATCTCCACGGTGGAGCCGGAATCCAGATTTCCGGTCGGCTCATCCGCCAGGATCACGGGCGGCGCCTGCGCGATCGCCCGGGCGATCGCCACTCTCTGCTGCTGTCCGCCGGACATTTCCGACGGCTTATGCGTCATCCGCTTTTCCAGTCCCACCTTGACGAGGGCCCTTCTGGAAAGCTCGGTCCGCTCCCGCTTTCCCACGCCTCTGTAAATGAGCGGCAGCTCCACATTTTCCAGGGCGGTGAGATTCGGGATCAGATTGAAGCCCTGAAAAATAAAGCCGATCTCCCGGTTCCGGATGTCCGACAGCTCGTCGTCCGTCATGCCGGACACATCCTGATCGTGAAGCAGATAGGTTCCGCTGGTGGGCACATCCAGACAGCCGAGCATGTTCATCAAAGTGGATTTCCCCGAACCGGAATGGCCGATGATCGCAACGAATTCCTTCTCCTCGATGGTAACGCTCACATGATCCAGGGCCCTCACTTCATTTTCCCCCGGGTTGTAAACCTTGCACATGTCTTTTACTTCAACCAGCGCACTCATAAGCTCCTTCTTTCCTTTTGTGCTATTGTATTGTTGTATTATTGTCTTATTTCTATAATACAATAATTTATTTTGCATTCTTTGTCAAGCTCTTTTCGCAGGAACGCCCGCCTCCTGCTGTCCGCCGGAGGGACGGCGGGCGGAAAACGCCCGTCCCGCGACGTGAACCATCATACTATACATGCCTTTAGAAATACCTTCTGCTTCCTTTAAATTTTCCTTAAAATTTTCTAAATGTCAATTTGGAGAGGCCGCGCCATTCGACATATCAAATTTTCCGCGTCAGATGTATGAATTCCGAAAGAATGGATATCCTGAAAATATCAGAAGGGAAAAGCGATTCACCATTTGGTCGCAAAAGCTTCACAATTTCTTAAAAAACTGAACACGATTCTTCCACACCTGGATGGTATCGTATAATCAAACAAAGCCAACAAGACTTTTTCAGATAGATTTCTTTTTCATAACTTGCCGGCATCCCAAAAGGATGCCGGCCCTCCCTCGATCATAACGGGTGGCCGCCGGGCGGTCAGCCGTTTTTTTTATTCAACAGGAAATTTCATTTCCTGTTGACAGGAACCCCGGGTTCTGATGTCCTGACCGTACGAAATTCATCCATTACACAGAAGGTCCCCGTCCCCAGTGCAATAAAAACCGGAAGGAAAATCATATTGTACCAGTCATCCAGAATGCCGTACATAATCAGAAACAGCGGCGTACCGGCCGCGAAAAGATATCCTGCCCCGCCAAATACCATCCGGACCAGAAGCGGAGCGATCCAGGCAATACCGCTCATGATCACCGCATGAAAGGCCTGGGCGGAATGGGCGGACACGCACAGGATCATGGCACAGAGCGTAAAAGCTGCCAGCAGCTCAAGCGCCAGTACAAGAAAAACAAAACGGGAGACCGGCTCCAGAGAGACGGCGTGAAACGGGCTTATGGCATGCTGTCCAGTCACCATCCCGCTCAGGCAGTCCGCTCCGTCAAAGCCATATACCATGCCGACGGCCAGAAAAGAGACGGATACGATCATCCCGTACACCAGTGCCGCCAGCGTAAACGCGGCTGCCGTTTTCATCGCGATATCCTTTTCCCTTCCATCCCTTCCGGTGAACAAAAGCGCCGCCATCCCGGTCTGGTGCTCCTCCGCAAAAACGGGCGAAAGTCCCATAATCAGGAGAACGCTTCCCAGAATCATTCCCAGCTGGAGCATATCCAGAAGGACAGCCCATCCTTTTACATAGGCAAAAAAGAACCCTTCTCCCTTCTTTTCCGCGGCCTGCCCCAGCTCGCTTTGGGCAATCGGCTTCAGGGAGGTGGAAACCCGGTAATCATTCCAGTCCCAAAACCAGCCGTTTCCCAGATATTCCGTAATAAAACCGTTACAGTAATTTTCATCCCGAAACCCGCCATAGCCCTCCTCCACCTGTGAGGGAAAACCATATTTTTCAATGATTCGTCCGGCAGTCTCATCCGAAAGCGTTCCCCGGAATTCCTCCATGACGGCCCTGTCCATCCGGACCGCCTCCCGGCCGGTATACAGCTTCCCGTTTACGGTGCTCCTTTCCTCTCCCACAATCCCAACGAAAAAATAAAACAGAAGAATCCCCAGCGTGCCAAACAGGCCTGCCAGAAAAGCCTTTCGCCGCAGAAGCTTATAAAGCTCCATCCGAAACAGTCTCATTCCTTCCTCCCCTCTGAAGCCGCATGCTCTCCCTGACAGGTAAAATACAGATACAGATCCTCCAGAGAAGCCTCTTCTCCTTCCGCGTCCGGAAACGGCTTCCGCTCCGAAACGATGCGAAGCTCTGCGCCCTCCCCGCAGTTTCGAAGATTGCTGACAATAAATTTCTCTCCGTATGCTTCCGCCGCCTCCTCCGGCACCCGGCATTTCCAGGCGATCTGTCCCGCCTCTTCCGCAAGCTGCCGCTGCGTTCCCTTTCGTATGATCTCTCCCTTCCGCATGATCAGAATCTGATCCGCGATATAATCCACATCTGAGACGATGTGCGTGGACAGAAGCACGATCCGGTTCTTTCCGAGCGAGCTGATGATATTCCGGAAACGGACTCTTTCCTTCGGGTCCAGCCCGGCCGTCGGTTCATCCAGAACCAGAATCTCCGGTTCGTTCAACAGAGCCTGCGCGATTCCCACGCGCTTCAGCATCCCTCCCGAGCAGGTTCTCAGCTTCTGCTTCCGGCAGTCCTTCAGATCCACAAGCTCCAGCAGCTCTTCCATGCGCTGTTTTGCCCAATGTTCCGGCAGGGCCTTCAGGGCTGCCATGTAATGCAGGAATCTCCACACGGAAAAATCGCCGTAATACCCAAAATCCTGCGGCAGATATCCCAGCAGGCCGCGGTACTCCTTTCCCATCCGCCTGATGTCCATACCGTCGCAGCATACGCTTCCCCTGTCCGGCTTCAGAATCCCGCAGATCATCCGCATCAGCGTCGTTTTTCCCGCTCCGTTTTCACCCAGCAGACCGTAAACGCCGTTTTCCAGGCAAAGCTCCGTGCTTTGCACCGCGATCCTGTCCCCAAAACGCTTCTCAATGCCGTTCAGCTCTAATCTGTGCATAGCAGCTCTCCTTTCTCAATAGCCAGAAACAGCCGTCCCACCTGCAGAAACAGAACGGTCAGCCCGGCAGCCAGACCGGCGCACCAGACGGCCGCCGCCGACAAAAGATACAGCCCCGGCAGCAATGTCAGAAACCAGGTCAGAACCACCGAAGCGATTCCCGCAGCCGCGAGCGGATACCTTTTTCTTCTTCCCCTTTCCATCATCAGGCATCCCAGACATATGGATACGGTAAAGAGAAACGGAACCCCCATATAGAGTCCGGCCCGGATCACCCACATTTTCCAGCGGATACCCGCGTAGCAGGCCGCTCCGGCCAGCACCATCAGATTTACGGTTCCAAGGACGAGCATTTCCAGCGCGGCCAGCTGCCTCACGTTAAAATAGCAGGTATCCGCCAGCTCGGTAATTCCTCCAGTAAAAAGCTCCGACAGAATCCAGATGGAGCACGTCCCCAGAATCGAGGAAGCCAGCATGGAGCAGGCGGTCATATCGCCCGTATCCGCTCCCAGAAAATGCAAAACCGGCATCAGACCCGCAAATCCCAGATTTGCCAGAAGTCCCAGAAGCCAGACCTTCCTTTCCATATAGCGCAGCTGGCTTTTGAGGATGGAAAACCATGACGCGGTATGGGGAGCGTGTTTTTGCTCCATTATTTCAGACAGCCTTGTCAGAGTCCGGGCCTTCCGCTCCTGATCTATGGGTATCTGCCTGTCCATTCTTTCAAACAGCGCTCTCAGATCGTCATCTTTTCTTTTCATCGTCTCTCATCTCCTTTCTCAGCCTCTCGATTCCCAGCCGGTAGCGGGACTTTACCGTGGACAGGCTGCACCCCTGTATATCTGCGATTTCCTGAAATTTCATTTCCTCCCGGATTCTCAAAAGAACCACCTCCCTCTGCTCCAGCGGGACCCGCTGTAAAATTTCATTGATAAAAAGCTTTGTTTCCAGCTCATTCAGCGTTTTCTTTTCACAGACAATATCATCCGGCAGCTCCATCCGCTTCTCCCGCTCCCTTTTCCGAAGATAATCCCGGCAGAGATTTCTCGCCGTGATCAGCAGATAGCCCTTCAGATTTTTATATTGATAGCGGTCCGCGCGCCTGATAAACCGGAAAAACACCTCCTGAGAAATGTCGCAGGAATCCGCTTCATTCGCGGTGAGGTACAGGCAGAACCGGTATACATCGTCATAATACCTCTCGATGAGACTGCCAAGCGCCTCTCTGTCCCCGTTCTGTATCCTTCGGATCAGCTCTCTGTCCGTCATCCTCTTCCTCCTCTCGTCCGCTCCTGTTATAAATAACCCGGGAACAGGCAAAAAAGTTCAGCATCCTGAAATTTTTTTCTGACAGAATGAAATTTCCTGTCGTAATGAAATTTTCCATCGTAATAAAAAAGGCTCCCGGCGAAACATACCGCTTCGGCCGGGAACCCTTTTTGCTCTTTTCCTTTTCAACTTTCCGGAGAAAATGCCCGACCACGGACTGCGTACGCGCCAGGCGGAAATGCCTGATTACAGACTGCGTACAGGCGGACGGAGGAATCCCCTCCGGCCCTGCCTGAGCAGCCGTCCTCCGTCAGGCCCTGTGCAGGATCGGGCTTAACTTCTTATATACCAGAACGGTCACGACGGACACCGCCGCTCCCTTCAGCAGATTCATGGGAACCACGGCGAACAGGGCGAGGGTGGTCACGCTGTTGATGGCGGGATTGATCGCATGGCCCATCTCGATGATGGAATCCAGCGGAAGCCCGTAAAGCTGCGCGAATTTGGGGATCAGGTAAACGGCGTTAAAAGCGGAGCCGAACACGGTCATGATGAGCGTTCCCACCACGCATCCGATCACCGCGTTTTTCTTCGTTTTGCGGAAAAGATAAATGATGGACGCGGGAAGCAGGAGACTGCAGCCGATGATGAAGTTCGCCAGATCTCCCACAAACGCGGTGGAGGTTCCCTTAAACAGCAGCTTCAGGACGATCTTACAGAACTCGATCATCACCGCCGCCACCGGACCGAAGGCAAACGCGCCGATCAGGGCCGGGATTTCGCTGAAATCCATCTTGTAAAAGGACGGAGCGAAGGGAATCGGAAAATCCAGCATGTGAAGGACGGCCGCGATGGCGGAAAAAACGCCGATCATGGCGATTTTCCGGGTGGTGAGGGTCCGTTCCGTAATCCCGTTTCTTTTTCTTTCAAACCGTTCCGTGAAATAGGCGATCAGCACCATCGCCACCACCAGTCCCAGAAATTCCAGGACAAAAACAATGTTTTCCATTACCGTTGCTGCAAGACTGTTCATAATGATTTTCCTTTCCGCGGCCTGTCGGGCCGCAGGCAGGGACGTCCCGGTAGCGGATCGCCCTCTGCCGCATGAAAGGCAGGTTCTTCAATTCGCTTTATATGCCGGGAAGCGTTTTCCGCATATAAAAACCCGGAGAACGCATTCTCCGGGTCTGTTTCGAGCTTCAGCGGGACTTCTTCCTTCCGGTCCTTCCGGAACGGTTCTGAAAAAGCATCCGCGTCATTCTTCTTCCATCCAGACTGTACTGTCGGTTCCGGATTCCAACCGGATCAGCCGCCGATGGCGGGTCGCGGACTCATCCGTAAAGGCATATGCCGTCACGGTATCACCGCCGGTAGGGAATTACACCCAACCCTGAAGAACGTTACCTTTTATGTAGTTGCTGACGCGGCGTCTGCCGCAGTTTTTTGTTACCTTCTTATCATAGCAGAAAATGGCCCGCTGTCAATAGCGCGGCGTGCTTTTTTCAGGCAGTGCCGTTACAATTCAGCCTTCTGCAGAATTGTAACGGCACTGCCTGCGTTCCGCCAAATCCGGCCGCTGCTCACCGGCAGGCCGTAAGACAAGCCGGGTCCATGCGTCAGCCGTGTGGACCGGCCTTCAGAAACGCCTCCACCCGTTCCCTTACGGGGATGGAAACCGCCGCTCCTGCTTCGGAAACAGCCAGTGCCGCAGCCGCCGAGGCAAGCCGGAGCGCGTCCGCGGGATCCGCGTTCTCCAGTATGGCCGCCGCGAAATATCCGGTGAAGGTATCTCCTGCCGCCGTAGTGTCCACGGTTTTTACCGGGAAGCAGGGCTGGCGCAGAATTTTTTTGCCGTCTCCAAGCATCGCGCCGTCCTTTCCCAGCGTGAGGATCACCTGCGTTCCGGGCAGGCGGGAAAGAAGCGTCCGCAGGATCGCTTCCGGTTCGCCCTCTCCCGTAAGCGCGCCGCCCTCCGTTTCATTCAGCATGAGCCAGGCAATCCCCGTAAGATCCATCTCGGCCAGCGCGCCGTCCATGGGCGAGGGATTCAGCATGATCCGCATTCCCTTCTTTCTTCCTCTTTCCAGCAGCCAGGAAAGATTGCTGATCTCGTTCTGCAGCATGAGGATATCCCCTGCCGAAAAGCCGGAAAGCACCTGCTCCATGTACGCGGTGTCGTTGTCAAAATTGGCGCCCGGATAAAGGATGATGCAGTTTTCTCCCGCGTCACTTACCTGAATCAGCGCGTGGCCCGTGATCCCGTCCTTTTTTCTCACATAACGCACGTCCGCCCCGCTCTCTGAAAGGAGCTTTATGAGAAAATCTCCGTCCGCTCCCACCGTTCCGGCGTGAAAAACGCGGGCTCCGGCGCGCGCCGCGGCGATGGACTGGTTCAGCCCCTTTCCGCCCGGAAAGCACTGATACCCCTTCGACGCGATGGTTTCGCCCGGTCTCACAAAATGCTCCACCCGGTAGACCCGGTCAATGTTTAAGGAACCGAAATTTAATATCCTTCCTGCCATATTTACCTCCATGCCCCGTTCAGCAGCCGGACAGCTTCCGGAACAGATCCTCAAAAAGCCGGTCTCTCTCGATGTGATAGACATAACGGATCAGGTGATTTTCCGGATTGAAGCTGTAATGATGGTCGTACTGAGGAATCGGCGCAGCCGTCAGCACATCTCTCATGAAGCCGCCGTTTGCCAGCCAGCCGATCACCGTCACGTCCCAGATCGTCCTGGTCCAGCACCGGTAAGGGCTGCCGGCCTCTCCCTCCCGCACGGCAAGCTCCGTCAGATAATCGCAGACCGCATTTTTCCCGCGAAGGAACCGTTCCAGCTCCGCCCCGGAGACGGCGAATCCGGATACCACGCCCATACAGGGCAGCTGCACCAGCGCGGCTCCGCTTCCGAATACCACCCGCGCCGCGGCCACATCCTGCATCAGATTGAATTCCCGGTTATCCGGCCACCAGTGCGCGTTTCCTCCCAGCCAGACCAGCACGATCCTGTCCCGGATCTCCGGCTGAAGAAGCATTGCGGAGGCCACATTTGTGATCGCTCCCAGAGCCGCCACATACAGAGGCTTCTGCGGCGTATACTGCATGGCGAGTCCGGCCAGATGCTCCGCCGCCGGAGAGAGTACCGGCTGCGTCTCGCCGGCCAGATAAGAACGGGACCCCCTGAAAACCCGCTCCCTCATCTCTTCCCTTCCCATCAGTCCAAGAATCCTGTGGATCTCCTGAAAGCTTTTTTCCATGCCGTCCGCAGGCCCGTCTGACTTTTCATTGTGAAACGGCGCGGCATAGATCGCCTTCACGTTCATTTTTTCCGAGGAACGCAAAAGATACGCCAGCGCGAACTGATCGTCGATCTCGTTATACGTGTCCGTATCCAGCGCCACATCGATCTTCCCCTCCGGCCGCTTCAGCCGCTCCAGCAAAAGCGCGTCTGTTTCCCTCATTTTCCCCTTCTCCTTTCCATACCCGTCTGCCCGGGTATATCGCATGTCTCTTTTTTCTCCGCCCGGCAGTTTCCAACTTGTCCGGACGGGTTAAAACCATTCTGCCACCTGTGCAATCATTATACCCCGGTCCCGCGAAAAAGGCACTCTCTTTTTTCTTTACGCTGTCCCTGCGGTGGCATATAATCATATCATAAAGCAGGGATATGAAAATGAGCCTGCTGAAAACAGAAAGGAGACCTCACT
The DNA here is from genome assembly GCA_019119815.1 of Candidatus Eisenbergiella intestinipullorum. Taxonomy (GTDB): domain Bacteria; phylum Bacillota; class Clostridia; order Lachnospirales; family Lachnospiraceae; genus Eisenbergiella; species Eisenbergiella intestinipullorum. Next base: position 12,655 of record DWWH01000042.1, read on the forward strand.
GATGCCGCATAACAGGAATTTCTTTTTTCACCGGAAGGCTGCCGCAGGCGTCTGCCTGCTTCTGTGCCTTACTTCCCTTCTCTCCCTGTCCGCTCCGTCTGCGCCCGTACTCGCGGCAGACGGTCTGCCGGCTTCCGCCGCAGCGGACGCGTCTTCCTCTCTGCCGGTTCTCTCCGCGGCGGAAGCGGCGGCTGCTTCTTCCCTTCCGGTTTCCGAAGCGGACGCCGACGGCCGCGTCACCTGGCAGGAGGGCTTCTTTTATGAGCCGCTGAGTGAAGAGGTAAAGGCGCGGATCACCGGCATCTCTTACGGGGAGGGCTGCATCGTGCCCTACGAGGATCTGCGCTATCTGAACATCCTTTACGTCGATTTTCACGGAGAGACCCAGGTGGGCGAAATCATCTGCAATCAGGCCATCGCGCAGGATCTTGTGGAGATCTTTTACGAGCTGTATCTGGCCGGCTACCCGCTGGAAAGCGTCCGGCTGGTGGATGAATTCGGCGGGGACGATACCCTTTCCATGGAGCACAACAATACCTCCTGCTTTAACTTCCGGGTGGTGGACGGCACCAGCAATCTTTCCAAACATGCCTACGGCCTCGCCATCGACATCAATCCCCTGTACAATCCCTATGTGACCTGGCCGGGCGGAAAGCAGCGGGTCTCTCCCGCCGCCGCAGCGCCCTTCGCGGACAGAAGCCTGAACTTCCCCAACAAGATCGACGAGGATGATCTGTGCTATCAGCTTTTTGCGGAACGTGGCTTCACCTGGGGCGGCCACTGGAGGACCATGAAGGATTACCAGCACTTCCAGAAGGCGCTGCCGGAGGATTGAGGCGGGAGGAGAACCGGGATTGCCGGGGGACTGAGACTGCCGAAAGGCCGAGACTGCGGGGAGACTGAGGTTGCCGGAAAACCGACTTTTTCAACTTTTAATCAGATAAAACAAAATTCAACGAGGAGAAACATGATGAGAAAAAAGAAGCTGTTACCTGCCGCCGCATACCTTCTGACCTGCGGCCTCGTCCTCTCCGCCTGCTCATCCGGCGGCACGAAGGAACTGGAAACCGTCTCCGTATCTGCCGAAGCGCTCTCTGCGGGGGCCACAGAAATGGATGCGTCCACGGATGCCGCGGCCGGTGAAACTGCAGAAGCGACGTCATCAACGGATACTTCTGCCGCTGAAACTGCGGAAAAGGAAACCGGAGAAGTGGAGTCAACAGATGCCTCAGCTTCTTCAGAAACGGGAAGCAATGCGGAAGCAGGAAATGAAGCTGAAACGGGAAACGCCGCCGGAGCAGGAAACGCCGCCGGAACGGAAAGTCCCTCTGAAACGGGCACTTCCTCCGGAACAACCGGCCTGAACAGCGGCTGGGACGAAACCCTTCTCCATATGCTGATGCCCATGGACGCCCTGATGATGACCGCCGTGGAGCAGGGGCAGGATTATGATCCTTCCAGTCCGGAATTTTTCTGGGGAGCGCTGTACCGGGAGCTTGGTCTTTACGCTGACGCTTCTTCTCTGATCACCACGGAAGAAAGCGGCGAAATAAAGGTTCCGAGACAGACCGCCCAGGAATTTGCCACCGGGCTCTTTGCCGACTACTCCGACCTGCCCGCGCTTCCGGAATCCCTTTCTTCCATGATCCGGTATGACGAAGGCTGGGACGCCTATTTCCTGTCTCCCGGAGACAGAGGGCTGTCCGCCGCCGAACTGCTGACCGCTTCTCCCGCCGAAGACGGCGGGTATGACATGACGGCAAGGCTCTATGACGTGACGGATTCCTCCGATATCTGCGTATACCGTTTTCATCTGGTTCCAAACGCCTATGCGGACGGGATCACGGAACCGCTGTTTCTTTACAGTGTGGAGAGCATGAGCCTGCAGGAGTAACGGGATCCCCTCACTTTCAGAACGCTCACTTTCAAGGCAGTCTCTGCAAAAAACCGCTTCGGCACGGAGGTGACCATGATTTATCTGTCCCATTTTCAGTTTCCGGACCAGGAACAGGAATACGATTTCATTCTGCGTCAGAAAAGAACCTGCTACGATACTTATTACCCGTTTCAGATTTTATCCAGGCATCGTCTGGTGATGCTGGATTTTGAACCGGTCACGATTCTGTATGGCGGAAACGGCTCCGGAAAAACCACGGCGCTGAACGTGATTGCGGAAAAGCTGAACCTGAAACGGGACAGCCTGTATAACCGCTCCAGCTTTTTCGAGGATTATACGGCCCTCTGCGGCTATGAGGCAGAGGGCGGCACCCCGGCGGAGGGGCGGATCATCACAAGCGACGACGTTTTTGATTTCATGCTGAATCTGAGAAGCCTCAACGCGGGCATCGACCGGAAGCGGGAAACGCTGTTCGACGATTACCTGGACGCGAAATATTCCCATTTTCAGATGCGCTCCCTGGACGATTATGAGCGTCTGAAAAAAGTGAATCTGGCGAGAAGCAATACCCAGTCCAAATTTGTCCGGAAAAGTCTGATGGATAATGTCCGGGAGCATTCCAACGGAGAAAGCGCCCTTTTGTACTTTGAAGAAAAAATACAGGACAACGGCCTGTATCTGCTGGACGAGCCGGAAAACAGCCTTTCTCCCGAAAAGCAGCAGGCGCTTCTGAAATTTCTCGAGGAGTCCATGCGCTTCTACGGCTGCCAGTTCATCATCGCCACCCACTCCCCCTTCCTACTGTCCATGAAAGGGGCCAAAATCTATGATCTGAACGAGGAGCCCGTTGACGTAAAGCGCTGGTATGAGTTGGAAAACGTCCGGGCGTACTATGAATTTTTCAAAAAGCATGAGGGGGAGTTTTCATAAAAAGGGGAAAGGAAAAAAATCATGAAACCAAAATCAATCACGCCGGAGATCATAGACAAGCTGTACGCCGGCTGGATCAGCAAGGCGGTCGGGGTGCGTCTCGGCGCTCCCGTCGAGGGCTGGAGCTTTGCCGAGATCCGGAAGGTATACGGTGAAATCGACGGCTATGTGGAATCCTATCGGAATTTTGCCGCTGACGACGATACGAACGTGCCCGTGTTTCTGATCCGGGCGCTGGACCGGCTGTCCGCGCCGGAGGAGCTGACCTCTCAGGACATCGCGCATGAGATGATGAACGCCTCCCCCTATGAGCACGGCTTTTTCTGGTGGGGAGGATATGGGATCTCCACCGAGCACACCGCCTATCTCAATCTTATGAACGGCATTGCCGCTCTCGCAAGCGGCTCCATCCTTCAGAATGGAAGCACTGTGGCGGAGCAGATTGGCGGCCAGATCTTTATTGACGTCTGGGGGCTGGTCTGTCCCGGAGCCCCCGAAAAGGCCGCTGTTCTCGCGGAGAAGGCCGCCCGCGTCACCCATGACGGAAATGCCGTATACGGCGGAATCTTCATCGCCTGCTGCATCAGCATTGCCTATGAAGAAAACGATGTGGAAGAGATCCTGAAAAAAGCCCTGCGTTTTATCCCCGCAGACTGCGAATACGCAAGGGTCGTCCGGGCCGTCATGCAGTATCATCAGGAAAATCCGGATCACTGGGAGCAGTGCTTTCGGTATGTTCTGGAAAACTGGGGATATGACAGATATCCCGGCAACTGCCATATCATTCCCAACGCGGCCGTCATCATCCTCGCATTGCTGTACGGGAAAGGCGACTATGACCGGACGCTGAACATCGGGACCATGTGCGGATGGGATACCGACTGCAATGTGGGAAATATCGCGGCCATCATAGGGGTACGGGGCGGCACTGCGGCCATCAGCTACGAAAAATGGCTTTCTCCCATTCAGGATCTCATGATCTGCTCCGGAACCCTGGGAAGCCTTAATATGCAGGATAACGCGCAGATCACGGACCTTCTGCTCCGGCAGGTCGAGAAAATCACCGGCGAAAACGCGCCTGAACCGCTGCACAGCCTGATCCATCAGCCGCAGCGCCTGAAGCATTTTGAATATCCCGGTTCCATCCAGGCCATGCGTGCCAGAGTTTCCGGCCCCGGCGCTCTTTCCGTCAGCCATACCCGCAAAAAAGCCTTCAGCGGTACGGGTTCCCTGTGTAT
>DWWH01000043.1 GCA_019119815.1 Candidatus Eisenbergiella intestinipullorum
GCGTTCTACGCTGAGGCCGCGAGGAGAAATCACGCATGTGATTTCTCCTCTGCGATCACAGCAGTTTTGTGCTTCGGCGCAAAACTGCCGATTGAAAAATAAGCCATCAGGCTTATTTTTCAATCTTCTCCCTTCTGTATGTTCTTTCCAAACTCATCCTCTTCTCAAAAGAAGCGTCACAATCTCACAAGGCCTTACAGATGTCCGAAAGGCACCATTTTCTCCCCTTATCTCATCCAGCACTTCTTCGATCACATTCGACCTAAAGCAACGACCATATCCCTCCGGAGCATTCACCGTCAGATTCCTATTCTTCTTTGTCCGGTTGAAACAGCGCAGCACCAGCCCCTCCCCTTCTTCTTCCGCTTTCACCGCAGTCATCGTAAGTCCCTGCCCATCCCATTCCAGAAATGACTTTCTAAGAGATGGTATGTCCGCATTCTTTGAAGAGACTGCTGCGAGATGATTTTCAGAAGATGCCAGCTCCGCTCCTAAAACAGGTCGTGCCAGAAGCTGTGTCTGAAACCGGCATGCCTCCTCATATGCTTCCGATTCCGGAAAGCTTCCGTCATAGAAAATCAGTTCATATTCCAGACAGGATTTCCCCTGACATTGAGCATCGGGTGTGGGAAATACTCCCCAGTCTCCCATCTCTCCTACAGAACGAAGCAGAGTCAGCGCAATAGCATTTCCACATTCCGGCAAAATTTCATATTCATACAATCCCCTGTTTGCCACCGCAAGTCCGGCTCTGCCGTCATCCATAGCTGCCGCATACTGCTGGTGCTCACATGCGCTGGGATTTGTCCAGTTCTTTCCATTATACGGAAGGACACCATCCAGAACAACTATCATTTCATTTATGTTCTCCTGCTGGGCAGCAGCTTTGCCATCCTGATCATCTCCCTTCTACTGGCGCTGTTGTTTTCCTTCCGTCAGTACCGCTCCGTTGCTGAAGTCATGAACATGCTGGATGAGCCTCATAAGCTGCAGGCAGATAAGGGGCTGCTGAATGAATTTTTCTATATAGCCAATTCCATCTCTGACATCTCCCAGCGTAATGCCAGCATCTCCAACGAACTGTCAGAGAAAATGTATCTGCTCAAAAACGCACAGATTGCCGCGCTGCAGGCACAGATCAACCCGCATTTCCTTTTTAATACGCTGCAGCTGATCAGCCTGAGCATCATTAAAGAGGTCAAGCGCGACAACATGGCTACTTACCTGATCCACTATCTGTCTTCCCTGGTGCGTACAGCCTACGATACGGAAAAATACATCGTGACCGTGGAAGAGGAACTGGAAACCACCCAGATGTATCTGAATATCCAGCAGGCGCGCTACAAATCTCAGCTGCAGGTAGAGGTGGATGCAGATCCGGAATGCCTGGAAGACAAAACCATCAAACTGATCCTGCAGCCTCTGGTAGAAAACTGTATTCTCCATGGCTTTAAGGGGAAAGAGGGTCTGTGGCATATCCATATTCGCTGTTATGTGGAAGGAGAATTCCTGATCTATCGAATTGAAGACGACGGCTGGGGAATCGGCGCCAAGGAACTGGAATCTCTAAACGCCATCCTCCAGTCCGACCGAATTGACAGAAATGAAAAGGTGGGCATTTCCAATGTGAACCAGCGTCTGAAGCTGGTTTTCGGAAGAAAATGCGGAATTGAGATCTCCTCTGTAGAGGGGCAGGGAACGGTAATTCTGATGAAGCATTATATTAACTCTTCGTTATAACCCGTACATCGGGAACTGGGCGCCAAAATACAGGAAGTCATTGTCCATACCCCATTCAGAACTTCCGGATTCTATACACTCATCTCCCGTGGAAGCTACCGGCAAAGCGGTCCTGAATCCTATCAAACAGGCTCCGCTCTCTCCATCATCCGCTTCAGATTTTCCTCCGCTGTTCCGGTCAGCCTGACGATCTGCGGCAGTTCATAGAAGGCAACCGTATTTTCGATGCTGAAATCTTCCGGACTGGAGGCACATAAATAAAGCTTCTTATTCCACGCCAGGGCCATACCGAGCTCCACATGCGTCCCTCTTCCCGCGGGCAACAGCAGAATCACCACATCCGAATCCGCGATTCCCTGTTTTTCAGCTTCCGCATACCCGCGAATGTCCTTTACGGATACATCCTCACCCACATGTACGGTCCAGTCATACGTCTGCTGCCAACCGTTCTGTTTCAGGATTCCTGCATAATATTGAACCAGCCTGCTGTTTTTCATTCCGGAACCGATATAAAATTTCACTCCGACCCTCCTTTGAAAAGTCAGGGAGCAGCCATCCGGCCGCTCCCCTTTTCCAAACACCGCATGGGTCATCCTGAACGATTTTCTTTCTGCCCGTTTTCTTAACGGATGTCGAACACGCTTCTTACCTTCAGCCCTTCCGGTGTCCCCTTCAGCACCCGGATCCTTCTGGTCCCGGGATTCATGTCAAAATAATTGTCGGAAAGCAGCATGGTATCGTCTTCGTTTAAGATCTCCACGCTTCTGGCGTAGGCGTCCGCCGTCACCAGGATCTCATCCTTTCCCAATACCTCCGCCCGCAGATGAGGATTTTCAAATGCGAAATGCTTGGGCGCACAGAACAGCACGCTTCCGGACGATACGGCTTCACCGTTTTCCAGAAGCTCATAGGACACATAGTCCCTTCGGGTTTCGGCATACTGCAGGGGGACACGGTCCATCCATTCGCTTGACAGCGCCTTCACGGACAGCTTTTCCTCATGGCTTTCCTTCTCGTGCCCGGAGGCGTCGCGAAGCTGCCAGCGCACCGTCACGTCATGCTCCTGCATGCTTTCATTGCTGACGCAGAGGCGGATGGATTTCTTCAGCTCGAAGGGCTCCGCGTTCACATTGGTATTCTGGGACAGGACGCCCTCCTCCTCGCAGGAGATCAGAAGCGGCGCGAAGAAACGCTTCGCATAATACTGCACCGCTTTCCAGCGGCCCTCATAGTCGATCATGGACCAGCTCGCCACCGGCCAGCAGTCGTTGAGCTGCCAGATGATCGTTCCCATACATCTGCCCCGGTTCCTGCGGAAATGCTCCACCCCATAACGCATGGCCTCTGCCTGCAGAAGCTGGGAAGCATAGAGCATGGTATCAAAATCATTCGGATACAGGAAGGTCTGCTCCATATAGTTCATGATCTTCCCGTTGGCCGACTGGTTGCGCTGATGCTTCTCCATCACATAGGAAAAAATATTCCGGTCCTCCGGCAGGGTAAAGGTCTCCACCGTTTTCAGGGCGGGGAAGGACTGGAAACCGAACTCCGACAGATACCGGAAGAAAAATTTCCGGAACTCCGTGATGGGTTTGTTCCCGTGCCACACATCCCAGTAGTGCACGTCTCCCCTGTTTTCATCATTGGGGCAGTCAAAGCCTCCGCCGGAGGAAGGGCTGGCAGGCCAGTAAAAGGTCTGCGGATCATACTCCTTCAGCACCTTCGGGATGAGATATTCATACAGCTTAAAATAGTCGGAAAGCTGGCTGGGCTTTAAGCACCAGGCGGCATTGTTCTCCGCCAGGAACTGCTCGATCTCATTATTTCCGCACCACAGTCCCAGACTGGCATGGTGACGGATGCGCTTGATATTGTCGATGAATTCCTCCCGGATGTTTTCCTCAAAGGCCTCTGTCAGATCATACACGCCGCAGGCGAACATGAAGTCCTCCCAGACGATCAGGCCCAGCTCGTCGCAGGCATCCCAGAAGGCATCCGCCGGATAGTGACCGCCGCCCCAGACGCGGATGCAGTTGAAATGAGCGTTCTTTGCCTGAAGCAGCAGGTCGTATGTCCGTTCCGGCGTCACACGGGGCAGGATGTTGTCCTCCGGGATATAGTCCGCTCCCATCGCGAAAATGCGCACGCCGTTTACCTCGTGGCAGAAGCTCTCGCCCCACTGATCCTTCCTTCGCGCCACCGTCATCGTCCGCAGGCCGATCCTTTTGTCCCAGACATCCAGTACCTTTCCTTCCCGGCACAGCTCTGCCCTCACGCGGTACAGAGGCTGCCCGCCATAGCCGTTTGGCCACCAGAGCTGCGGATCTTCCACCGTAACCTGCAGCCGGTCAGAAGCTTCCCTGCTGTCCGTCTTCCAGACGGCTCCGTCCGGAGACGTCACCGTAATAAAAAGCTCCAGCCCGGCCTGTGCCAGCTTTCCGGCGTCCTTCTCCCGGCGCAGCGCCTTTTTTCGTTTCTGTTCGTTCTGCCATGCGCTTTCCGGTCCGGGGGCTGCCTCTTCCCAGTCCGCTCCGATCCCTCCCAGACGGCACAGAGCCTCTTCCTTCAGAAGCCGGACATCCGCCTGAAAGTCCAGCATCACCCGTCCCGCTTCATGGCTTTGGGTCACATATACGCCATCCAGTCTGGCCCGGTCCGCGCCGATGAGGCTCACAGGCCGCCAGATCCCTGCGTCCGGAAGGCGCGGTCCCCAGTCCCAGCCGAACATGCAGTGAGCCTTTCTCAGGTAGGAGCATCCGCTCATAGCATCTGAGCTTCCCGTGATCAGCGGATCCTTCTCATACCGGCCGTATATATAGTTCACGGGAGAAAAGAGGCGGACGGACAGCTCGTTCCCCTCTTTTTTCAGAAGCGCCTTCACCTGGTATTCCCAGGTGCGGTGCATGTTTTCCACATGGCCCAGGAGCGTTCCGTTCAGCCATATATCCGCTACCGTGTCTACCCCTTCCAGGCGCAGGAAAACCTCCTCATGCGAAAGCAGGCTGTCAGGGAGAGCGAACACCGTCCGGTATTCATAGTCCCTCTTCATCCGCTCCAGCGCCTCTTCCTCATTGGCGCGCCAATAGGGATCCTCCATCCTCCCCGCGTCCAGATAATCCTGATAGACGCTGCCCGGCACGGAACCCGGAATCCATCCGGTCTCTTCTCCCCCTTCCGATACGTCCCGCAGCATCCAGTTTTGGTCCAGAAGCATTTTTTCCATCGTTTCCTCCATTCCGAAGCGTTCCCTTCTTTTGTGTAAAAATCTGTTCCGAAAAGCCCCTCTTCCTTTCGCTTACTTCTGATTATAACCGCCGAAGAGGCTTTGGGGAAGAGTGAATTCAGGGAAAATCAGACCTGGAGGATTCCGGAAAAATTCTGTCCAAAGGAAGGCAGAGGCTCCGGTTCAGCCCTTCTTTTTCCAGCGTGACCGCCACTCTGATCCGTCATCCTCCCGCTTCCATTCCACACGGCAGATGCCGGACGGCGTGAGCATGCTGCAGTCCACCCAGTCGACCTGCTTTACAAAGCAGGGAGCGATGCAGATGCTTTCCTCTCCCTTCGCGGCGTCCACCCGAATCCCCCGCCAGGGACGTATAGAACCATTCTTCCGCGAGCGCCTCATACGTCTTCTGTTCCCGGACGCGCCCGAGCACGCCGAAGGTCTGCGCCAGCACGCACAGATCCTGGTACAGGATTGCAGTTACGGTCACGGGAATCGGCGTATTTGCGGGATGCAGCTCATAGCGCCCCACATCCAGCCAGTCTCCCAGTCCATAGTTCAGAATACCGCCCTTCCTCTTTTTCAGCAGGTACCGCACGTATTTTTCCGCAGCGGACACATGTCTTTCAGGATCTTTTCATACAGCATCCGGGCGTCAAAATCAGACAGGATTCCCGGCCCAATCAGATGGATCTCTTCCAGCCAGCCCAGCTTCTCCCGATGGGGACAATCCGTGAAAACGCTCTGCGTATTGCTCCGGATGGCTCCCAGGATCAGAGCATGGATCTGATTGTATCTTTCATTGGAGCACCGGAAGGAGTCCGTCTGCGGACAGGAGGCGCACTGCTCCACAGCCTCCGCCTCCAAAAGCTCAGCGTCCGTTTCCGCCAGCGCATAACGCTGCCCGTAGTAGGTAAAGCGGACATCCACACCTCTTCTCCCTCTCCCGCCAGCGTATACACATCATAATGAGGACCTCCGGTAAACTTCTGCTCGATCGTGCCGTCCTCCATCAGAAGCTCCCCCGGCGTGATCTTCACCTGGCAGCCGTCCTCTCCTTTTACCCGGATCCGGATCTTTCCGGCAAAATTGCGACCGAAGTCGAAGCGGATCCGCCCATCTGTCAGTTTTTTTCTTCCTTCAGGCTCCACTCCGCACAGATGCGGAAGGGCGGCTGCTTCGCTTCCTTCTGCTCTCCCCGAACATCCTGTCAAAGGCGGCCTTTTTTGCAGGCGCGTGACCGTCCGGTGACTGCAGCGGTCTTTCAGAAAGGAAAGCGGGACGCCCCATCGGGCATCCCGGCATCGCAAAAAATGAGTGGCAAAGCATATCTGAACAATACGCCTTCTTTTCATCCGGCTGTTCCGGGAGCGGGAAGGCTGCACGCCCCTGGAATACCGGAAAATATGGAGAAAATCCTGAACCGGAGCGCCTTTCTTTCTTCTTAGTGATGGAACAGGCGGATTCCGGTGAATACCATCGCCATGCCGTAACGGTTGCAGGCGTCGATCACCGCGTCGTCCCGGACGGAGCCTCCGGGCTGAACCACATACTTCACGCCGCTTCTGCGGGCGCGGTCGATGTTGTCGGAGAAGGGGAAGAAGGCGTCGGAGCCAAGGGTCACGCCGTCCAGCTTCTTCAGCCACTCCTGTCTTTCCTCCCTGGTAAATACGGGAGGCTTCACCGCGAAGGTGTTCTCCCAGATGCCGTCCGCCAGCACGTCCATATAGTCGTCGCTCATGTACACGTCGATGGCGTTGTCACGGTCCGCGCGGCCCAGGCCCTCCTTAAACTGCAGGGAAAGCACCTGCGGGGACTGGCGCAGGAACCAGTTGTCGGCCTTGTTTCCTGCCAGACGGGTGCAGTGAATGCGGGACTGCTGGCCCGCGCCGATGCCGATGGCCTGTCCGTCCTTCACATAACAGACGGAATTGGACTGGGTATATTTCAGGGTGATCAGGGCGATCTTCATGTCGATGAGCGCCGATTCCGGAATGTCCTTATTCTCCGTCACCACGTTGGAAAGCAGCTTTTCATCCACGCACAGCTCGTTTCTCCCCTGTTCGAAGGTGACGCCGTACACCTGTTTTCTCTCGATTTCGGCAGGACGGTAATCCGGATCGATCTGAATCACGTTGTAGTTTCCCTTTTTCTTCTGCTTCAGAATTTCCAGCGCCTCCGGGGTGTAGCCGGGGGCGATCACGCCGTCGGAAACCTCTCTCTTGATGAGTCTGGCCGTGTCCGCATCGCAGACATCCGACAGGGAAATGAAATCTCCGAAGGAGGACATCCGGTCCGCGCCGCGGGCCCTCGCGTAGGCGCAGGCCAGAGGAGAAAGCTCTCCCAGATCATCCACCCAGTAGATCTTCGCCAACGTCTCCGACAGCGGAAGGCCCACCGCGGCGCCTGCCGGGGAAACGTGCTTGAAGGAGGTCGCCGCCGGAAGTCCTGTGGCCTCCTTCAGCTCCTTCACCAGCTGCCAGCCGTTTAAGGCATCCAGAAAATTGATATAGCCGGGCTTTCCGTTCAGCACAGTAACAGGAAGCTCACTTCCGTCCTCCATGAAGATGCGGGAAGGCTTCTGATTGGGGTTGCATCCGTATTTCAGTTGAATTTCATTCATCATTTTGTCCTTTCTTTTTCCTTTTTTCGCCGCGCCTACCGGCGCATTCCACCTGATGCAGGCATCTTCCGCACTTGTCGGAGGCCTGCCGGAAACGCTGTTTCGGATTTACCGATTCTTGTTCACGATACGGCTTTCCCAGGTTCCGGTCTCAATATCGATGAAGCGGACGAACAGGGAAACCTTGTTCTCTTCGTTCAGGCTGTTCCAGAGCATCTGCGTGAATGCATCAATCTCTCCTGAAATCTCCACCGGCTTCGGCTCTCCCTCAAAGCTGGGAAGGGGATTTCCGTCATGCATGTAGGTGTGGATGAACCGTCCCGTTCCGGGCGCAGGATTTTCATAGGCATAGGTGAAACGCAGGCAGGAATCCGGATTTCCGCCGTCGCTCTTCAAAATGGACATGGCGAAATTGAAGCCGCCGCGCTCGATGTGCATGATACCGGAGATCCGGGGCGTGTAGTTCGGACCGTCTGGCTCAAACTCCCGGCTCCTTAAGGACTGCTCAAAGGTGAGCTGTTTGTCCATTCCCTCATAAATGGTATCGGTCTGATCGCCGTTGGTGACGATGGTCTTGTTTCCCAGCACGCGCACCGGCGCATAGATGATCAGGCTGGGATCCTCCAGCTTCGCCTCGTCAAAGGCCTTCGTGCGGATTCCGTCCCCGTCCTCCACAAACACCCGGTTGCGGCTGTTTGCGCTTCTGCCCATGATGAAATAGGCCGCCACCGCCTTCTTTCCGTCCGGCGTCCTGCCCAGAACGATTCCCCTTCCCGGGTAGGCGTTGTTTTTCAGTTCCTCTTCCAGTGACAACAGCTTCATTTCTTCTCCTTTCGCCGCCGCAGGCGGCACTAAAATCGTGAGGAATTGGACGCAAGTCCAATTCCCAGGAGAAAACCGCAGGTTTTCTCCGCCTTTCCTTTCTGCCGCCGAACGGCGGCACTCAAATCATGAAAGAATGGCAGCGCCATTCTTTGGCAGGAACCACCGGTTCCTGCTGCCTTCCTGCCGCCGAACGGCGGCATGGAAAAAGCCGCCTGGCTACTCATGTACGGGTACCCAGGCGGCCGGTTTCCTTCATACATACTCCCTGTGGTGCTCCACTGATCCGCCAGTCATATGTACTGCTTCCATGGACGCGGCTGCATGCCGCCGTCCCTTTCTAACTGTAGTATATCCCATCCTCATTTTTATGACAAGCAATTTTTTATCAATGGACGCTGAATGGTAATGGAAGCGTTGCTGTTCGCCGGCTTGCCAATGAACTGTAACCTGGAATCCCGTCACTCTTCCCTGCCGTTCAGCTCTGTGCACCTTCCCCTGCCTGCTGCACTTCCCCTTCGCTGAGGATCGCATCCGCCTGCTCCTGCGTCAGATACTTCTGCTCCACCATACATTCCAGCACCGTTTTCTGTCTCTGCGCGGCCAGCCTGGGACTGTTGGTCAGGGAATAGACGGACGGCGCATTGGGGATTCCCGCCAGCAGCGTGCTTTCATAATCCGTCATCTCCGAAGGTTTCTTCCCGAAATATCCCTCTGCCGCATCATAGACGCAGTAATAGCCGCTGCCGAAGTAAATGGTGTTCAGATACAGCTCCAGGATCTCATCCTTGGTATAATCCCGCTCCAGGTCAAAAGCCACAAACAGCTCCGCCACCTTGCGGAGAAATTTTTTCTCCTGAGTAAAATACATGTTTTTGGCGAGCTGCTGGGTGATGGTGCTCCCGCCCTCCGCCAGCTCTCCCTCCTTCAGGTTGATGAATACCGCTCTCGCCGTGGATATGATGTCGAAGCCGCAGTGTTCATAAAACCGGCTGTCCTCCACAGCAACGACCGCATCCTTGTAGGTCTGCGGCAGCTCATCCAGGGTTGTATAATGGGGGTTGGCGCGGATCTCTTCCACCTTCCGGGAAAGGGGTGTCTCTTCCGTCACCTGTCTGTAAATCTGATACCCCTGAAAAAACAGACGGCCTCCTACGGCTGCCGCCGCTGCCAACAGGATCAATATGGTAAAAAGGACCAGTTTTTTAAAAAAACGCATCTTGCTTCCTCTTCTGCTCTTCCCACATGTTTGTATGAAAACAGCCGTCATGACGGGAAAAGTCATGAGCGGCCGTATCTATCTTTTCCGCTGCCGGATTAGTGTAACACAAAAAGAGCCGTTCTAGCAAGTGCGGAAAGGCAGGACACCGGCTTAAAAACAGATCATTTTCACGCTCCCGGAATTGTGATAAAATGAACAGGATAATCGTTTCATCCGGCAGATCCGTCCGCCGGATACAGCTGAAAGAAAGGACCCGAAAACATATGAAGCTACTTCTTACCAGACATGGGGAAACGGACTGGAACCTGCAAAGGCGCATCCAGGGAAGCACAGATACAGAACTGAATGAAACTGGCCGAAGGCAGGCCATGCAGCTTGCAGAAGTCCTCCTCACCTCGCCGGACCGCCCCGGGATCATCTATACCAGCGGCCTGAAACGGGCACAGGAAACGGCCAGGATCGCCGCCGGACAGCTTCAGATCCCCTGCCTCATCCATCCCGGCCTGGAGGAACTCAGCTTCGGACTCTGGGAGGGCCTGACCTGGGAGCAGGTGGAACAGCAATATCCGGATCTGTACCACATCTGGCACACCGACCGCCGGTACGGACATCCTCCGAAGGGAGAATCCTATCAGGATCTTCTGGATCGGGTGATCCCCGCCCTGCGGGATGTGATCCGGCAGGAAGGCGGAAGCGGGGCCGACCGCCGGATCCTCATCATCACTCACAGCGCTGTCATCATGTCTCTGCTCTCTTATCTGAACCGGACTCCCTTTGATGAGATGGTAAAGCGGTATAAAATGCAGAATGCACAGATCACCGGGCTGGACGCGAAACGGCTGGAAGCATAAATTTCTTTCGGATCATGCTTTCCGCTTCTGTTCCGGAGAGCATCCGAAAGCCCGGGAGGGTTTCCCCTTTCCGGGAGGGTTTCCCCTCTCCGGGAAGCACCATTCTTCTTATTTTTTCTTTCTGCAGATCGTATTTCCCAGAAGGATCATGAGCAGGCAGATGCCGAGGATCAATCCGGCGGCAATTCCGGCAAAAGAGGCCGGAAGCACGTTCTCAAGCAGCTCCATCACCAGAATGATCACATCTATGACAGCCAGACCGATTCCCATCATCCTGCACAGCTTCTTTCTGTCGTATTTCTCCTTTTCTTTTTCCGATGCCGTATTATAGCCGGCGATCAGCCAGCTTCCATGTCCCGAGATCAGAATGGCAGCCAGGATCCCGACCAGGATAAAAACGGGCCATATCACCCAGCCCGGTCCGTTTGATACATCCGCAAGCGTCATGCTCCCCTCTCTCCTTCCCGCCGGCCGGACAGAAAAAGTGCTTCCCCGTCCGGCCGCTGTGAATATTTCCTGTTCTGTGAAAAAATGCGTACCTTAATGCGGATGCACCATGCGCACCGCACTATGAAAAAAAGGGACGCTCTCCTGCAAGCGTCCCCAAGGGTTTTCATCATTTTTCAAGGCTTCTTTCCGAGGAAGCCCCGTTTGGATTTTAGTCGTTTTCCACGCTGTAGTTGGGCGCTTCCTTGGTGATGTGGATGTCATGAGGATGACTCTCTCTGAGGGCGGCGGCGGAAATCTTGATGAACCGGCCGTTCTCCTTCAGCTCGTCGATGGTGTGCGCGCCGCAGTAGCCCATTCCGGCACGGATGCCGCCCACAAGCTGGAATACGGTATCCTCCACGCTTCCTTTATAAGCGACGCGGCCTTCCACGCCTTCCGGAACCAGCTTCTTGGCGTCAGACTGGAAATAGCGGTCCTTGCTTCCATTCTCCATGGCGGAGATGGATCCCATGCCGCGGTACACCTTGTACTTTCTTCCCTGGTACAGCTCAAAGGTTCCGGGGCTCTCATCACATCCTGCGAAGATGCTTCCCATCATGCAGACGTTGCCGCCGGCAGCAATAGCCTTTGTCATATCTCCGGAATACTTGATGCCGCCGTCCGCAATGACCGGGATGCCGTACTCCTTCGCCACCTCATAGGATTTCATGATCGCCGTTACCTGCGGAACGCCAATGCCGGCCACCACGCGGGTGGTACAGATGGAACCGGGACCGATGCCGACCTTCACCGCATCCGCTCCCGCTTCGATCAGGGCCTTCGTGCCCTCTCCGGTCGCCACATTTCCTGCGATGACCTGAAGATCCGGGAATTTTTCCTTGATCATGCGCAGGCAGCGAAGCACGTTCTCGGAATGTCCATGAGCGGAATCCAGAACCACTACGTCCACCTTCGCGTCCACCAGAGCCCCGACACGGTCCAGCACGTTGGCGGTGATGCCCACGCCCGCGCCGCACAGCAGCCGTCCCTGAGCGTCCTTGGCGGAAAGCGGATATTTGATGGTCTTCTCAATATCCTTGATGGTGATCAGCCCCACCAGGTTGAAATCCTTATCCACGATGGGGAGCTTTTCCTTCCTCGCCTTTGCCAGGATCTTCTTCGCCTCTTCCAGCGTGATGCCTTCCCTTGCTGTGACCAGCCCTTCTGAGGTCATGGAGTCTTTGATCTTTTTGGAAAAATCCGTTTCAAATTTAAGATCCCGGTTGGTGATGATGCCGACCAGCTTCCGGCCTTCCGTGATCGGTACGCCGGAAATGCGGAACTTCGCCATCAGGTTGTCCGCATCCTGAAGAGTATGTTCGGGAGAAAGAGAAAATGGATCTGTGATGACTCCGTTTTCCGAACGCTTTACCTTATCCACTTCTTCTGCCTGTGCTTCAATGGACATGTTTTTGTGAATGATGCCGATACCTCCCTGTCTGGCCATCGCGATCGCCATCCTGTGTTCGGTTACGGTATCCATTCCGGCGCTCATCATCGGAATGTTCAGCCTGATCTTCTTCGTCAGCCAGGTCGAAAGATCAACCTGATTCGGAATTACCTGAGAATAGGACGGAACCAGAAGCACGTCGTCAAAGGTAATGCCTTCGCCAATAATCTGACCCATTTTTTCCTCCTTATCTGCCGCTGCAGGCGGCCTTTCCTCGTTACAGTAAATATCAGTCCGCTTCCCGCCGCACCAGACGGGCGGATAAGCGTAACATAAAACTGCCAGTAAAATTTACTGACAGTTTTGTGTTTTAAGAAGTGTACCAGACTTGCCGGAAAATGTCAATCCGTAAATACCTTCCTGGGAGCGATGGACTTGATCGCCGCCACCATCTCCGCATTCGGTTCAAAAATGACCCGCTTCTCTCCATTATATATCATGCAGTAACGCCTGTCCGGCTGTTCCGCCATGCCGGAGCTGTAATCCACGTTCTTCAGCTGCCTGTTTTTAAATTCGTCCATATGCCAGGACTTGACCGGAGCCAGGATTTCCAACCGGTTCAGATCGAAGGTCTCCACCTTCTTCCTTCTGCTCTTTGCCAGAATCTTGTCAACAGAAAGCTGCCTGTCCACGTAAAGGTACTCATATTCCAGGCTGGCGTTCAGGCCTACAAAATAGGCGCCTACACCCGCCGCCACAGCGACGATCAGGAAAATGATCCCGAACACGCTTCCCAGCAGGAAGGCCAGGACCGCGATAACGATCAGCAGCACCATCAGCGCCGTAAGCAGTCCGTTCTTCTTTCTTTTCACCATACATTCCACATAGGTCTCGTTCATTTTTGACTCCTTTTGCCCGAAATTTCCATCTGCCGGGCCGTTTTTTCTAGGTAATATGATATTACAAATTTCTTTCTGATGCAAGGAATAATGACCCGATATAATTATGAAATTTTGCTAAATTATCACCCGTGATCCGCCTTCTGCGCGCAGAATGTACATTCCGGCATTCCGCCCCGGACACCAAAAATTCACAGGGAATTTAGAAAATTTTCAGAAGTTGTCCCGGCTGCTTCATTGACATTATATCATCGACCGACTATCATAGAAAAAGAGACTGGCGGCCGCCCCTGAGCGGCAGAAATGAGGAGAATTATGGCAGCAGGAAATTCCGTCATGGACGAGATCAGAGAACAGCACAGGAAAATGAAGGACAAGAGCCTGAAGGAAAAATTCCTGTATTTCTGGGAATATTACCGGGTTGCGACGGTCGTTACCATTGTGATCATCTTTTTTGTGGGAAATCTGATCTATACGATTGCCACAGCAAAGGATAATGCCTTTCACGCTGTTTTTGTCAACGGCTATACTGACATGGACACGGAGGAATATATGGCCGGGTTCGATGAATACGCGCAGGTTGATACCAAAAAATACAGTACCACGCTGGAAACCGACTTCACGCTGGACCAGGAATCTACGGACACCTACAGCATGGCAAACATCCAGAAATTTGCCGCTCAGGTCGCCGCAAAGGAACTGGATGTGATGATCGCCGATCCGGAAACCTTTCGGCTGTATACCCAGAACGGCTACCTGGGAGATCTGAGGGAATTCATTCCGGAAGAAACCCTGTCTGCCTACAGCGACCGTTTCCTCTATATGGACCTCCCGGACGATGGCAGCGACGAAGAGGTGCCCGTGGGCATTCAGATTTCTGACTGTGCCCTCCTGCAGGAGTCGCAGGCCTATGCAGGCCAGGATACGGTATACTTCGGCGTCTTCGTCAACAGTCAGAACGGAGCAAACGCCGGAAAATTCCTGGATTATATTTTCCAGCAGCACTGACGGTCCCGTTCCGAATAAAAGCATCCCGCAAAGGATCTGATCTCCTCTGCGGGATGCTTTTTATTCTGCCCAATACAGGAAGGCTCCTTCCGGCATGCTGCGCCGTCGTGCCGCACGTCATTCCAGCAGCTCCTTCAGCAGGCGGTTGACAGACGCAGGATCTGCCTTTCCCTTCATCGCCTTCATGGTCTGGCCTACCAGAAAACCGAATGCTTTTTGTTTGCCGTTCCGATAGTCCTCCACGGATTTCTGATTTTCTGCGAGCACCTGACGGACCGCCCCGCGCAGAGCGGCCTCGTCGTTCACGGTCTTCATCCCCTTTTCCTCGGCATAGGCCTGCGGATCCACATCCCGGTCGTACATCGCCTCAAAAATCTCCTTGGCCACGCTCCCGTTGATCTCCCGGCGGTCCGTCATGCCGATCAGCTCTGCCAGATGGGCCGGAGAAAACCGGAGCTCTTCCGCCTCTTCTCCATGTTCCTTCAGCAGACGAAGGGTTTCTCCCAGGAGCCAGTTGGACACCTTCTTGGGCTGGCCGCAGATGGCCGTGGTCTGCTCGAACAGATCCGCCAGGGCCTTCGAGCCTGTAATGATGTCGATGTCATATTCCGGAAGGCCGAACTCTCTCCGGTAGCGTTCCATTTTTTCCGAACGGAATTCCGGCAGGCCTGCCCGGATCCGCTCCAGCCATTCGTCACTGAGGAAAACCGGAGGAAGATCCGGATCCGGAAAATAGCGATAGTCCTTCGCATCTTCCTTGGAACGCATGGCATAGGAATATTCCTTGTTATCGTCCCACCGTCTGGTCTCCTGTACCACGCTCTTTCCCTCGGAGAGCAATTCGATCTGCCTTGCGCTTTCCCCCTCAATGGCGCGGGCTATGGCCTTGAAGGAGTTCAGGTTCTTCATCTCCGTTCGGGTCCCGAAGGCACTGCTTCCGGCCTCCCGGACGGAAAGGTTCACGTCCGCCCGCATGCTTCCTTCCTGCAGCCGGCAGTCGGAGGCCCCGATATACTGGATGAGCAGACGCAGCTTTTCCAGATAGGCGATCACCTCCTGCGCGTTTCTCATATCCGGCTCTGACACGATCTCGATCAGAGGGACGCCGGAGCGGTTATAATCTACCAGGGAAATGTCCTCCCATTCGTCATGGATCAGCTTTCCTGCGTCCTCCTCCATGTGGATCTCATGAATCCGCACATCCTTCTTTCCCTCCGCAGTTTCGATCGAAACACGGCCGTTTCTGCAGATGGGAAGATAGAGCTGGGAAATCTGGTAGTTCTGCGGATTATCCGGATAAAAATAGTTTTTCCGGTCAAATTTGCACAGACGCGTGATCTCACAGCCTGTAGCCAGCCCCACCGCGGCCGCGTACTCCACCGCCTGCCGGTTCAGGACCGGGAGAGAACCGGGAAGCCCTGTGCAGACCGGGCAGGTATGGACGTTCGGCTCTGCGCCGAATGCCGTGGAGCAGCCGCAGAATATTTTTGTCCTGGTGGCCAGCTCCACATGCACTTCCAGGCCGATCACGGTTTCATATTGCTTTGTCATCATTTCCTCCATTTCCGAAACGTTCTGCTTCTGCATCCGCACGAAAGGGATGATCAGCAGCTTTCTCTTTCCTCCCGCAAAGCAGGGCAGACCGGGAAGCTTCCCCGGGCCTGTTCATAGGCATATGCCGCGCTCAGCAGCTTTTTTTCCTGAAAGCAGTCCGCTACAAGCTGCAGGCCGATGGGAAGACCATCCTGCGTAAGGCCGCAGGGCAGGCTGATTCCGGGAAGGCCCGCCAGGTTTGCGGAAATGGTATAAATATCGCCGAGATACATCCGGATGGGATCCGCCAGGCTCTCCCCCAGCCTGGGCGCCGCCGTCGGTGCAACGGGTCCGAGGATGCAGTCATAGCGGGAAAACGCCTCATCAAAAGCTTTCTTTATCATGGCCTTGACCCGCAGAGCCTTCAGATAATAAGCATCATAATAGCCGGAGCTCAGGACAAAGGAGCCCAGCATGATGCGCCGCTTCACCTCGCTGCCGAAGCCCTCCGACCGGGTCTTTTTGTACATGTCGTGCAGACCCTCATATTCCCCGGCGCGGAACCCGTACTTCACCCCGTCAAACCGCTCCAGGTTGGAGGACGCCTCCGCAGAAGCGATGGTATAATAGGCGGGGATCGCATACTCCACCAGGCTCAGATCGAATTCCTCCACCCGCGCGCCCAGCTTCTCAAGCGTTTCCGCTGCACTCAGAACAGCCCTTTTCACCTCTCCGTCCAGCCCTTTTGTCAGATAATCCCGGGGGACGCCGATGCGAAGTCCTTCTGCCGTCTGTGACAGAGCCTGTGTAAAATCCGTCTCCCGTTCCACGCTGGTGGAATCCATCGGATCTTTTCCGCTGACGGCCTCCAGCAGAGCTGCGCAGTCAGCCACATCCCGGCAGATGGGACCGATCTGGTCCAGAGAAGAACCATAGGCGACAAGACCGTTTCTTGACACCGTCCCGTAGGTGGGCTTCATGCCCACGACTCCGCAGAAACCCGCTGGCTGGCGGATAGAACCGCCGGTATCGCTTCCCAGCGCAAGAAAAGCTTCTCCCGCCGCCACCGCAGCCGCCGATCCGCCGGAGGATCCCCCCGGCACATGAGCCGGATTCCAGGGATTTCCGGTTGGACCGAAGGCGCTGGTTTCCGTGGTGGATCCCATGGCGAATTCATCCATGTTCGTTTTTCCGATAAGGATGCATCCCGCCTCCTCCAGCTTTTTTACCGCAAAAGCATCGTATGGCGGCACAAAATCCGAAAGGATCTTCGATGCGCAGGTGGTCTTTCTTCCTCTGGTGCAGATGTTGTCCTTCACCGCAACAGGCACCCCCGCAAGCGGGCCGCGCAGGTTTCCCTCCTCTATCTGCTTCTGTACTTCATCCGCCCGCTTCCGGGCAGCTTCCCGGTCCAGGCTGATATAGCAGTTCAGGCCGCTCTCTTTTTCCTCAATCTGCCTGAAGACCGCATCCACCGCCTCCCGGCAGGAAATTTCCTTCCTTCTGATCCTTCCGGCCAGCGTAAGGGCCGTATCTTCCAATATTTTCATCATTTCCTCCATATCCGAAGCCTCTGAATGCCGCGGCACACTCCGGATCATCGATCCCGTTTTTTCTCCGGCCCGGCTTCTTTTTCCGGTCCGCCCTATATGGTCCTGGGCACCTTGAGCATGCCGTCCTTGATTCCCGGCGCATTTGCAAGGAGCGCCTCACGTCCGTCCGTTCCTGTCACCACATCCTCCCGGAACACATTGACGGTATCAAAGATATGGGTCATGGGCTCCACGCCTTCGGTGTTCAGCTCGTTCAGCTTATCAATATAGTCCAGCATGCGTCCCATGTCTGCCTTTGCCTGTTCCTTTTCTTCTCCTGACAGCTCCAGCTTTGCCAGGATCCCGACATATTCGATCGTCTCATCCGTAATCTGATGTACCATGTTAATCTCCCTGTTTCTGCCGCTGAAGGCGGCGCATCTTTCCTGACACGGACCGGCGGTCCGCGCCGTTCTCCGTCTGTTCTGCTCCGGGATCCGTCCCTGTTTTCCTTACGGCTCCAGTCTGCTCATATCCCTGGGGAACAGGGTGGTGCGCCTCACATTGTCATCTCCCACCAGCTTCATGGTGAAGCGTTCCAGGCCGATTCCAAGGCCGCCGTGCGGCGGAAGGCCATATTTAAAGGCGGACAGATAATGCTCCATTCCCTCCGTAGTCATTCCGCGTTTCTCGATCTTTTCCAGCAGCATATGGTAATCGTGGATCCTCTGGCCGCCCGTGGTGATTTCCATCCCCCTGTACAGGCAGTCAAAGCTCAGGGTATAAGTGGGATCCGCCGGATCGTCCATCGCGTAGAAGGGCCGCTTTTTACTGGGATAATGGGTGACGAATACGAAATCGGAACCATATTCTTCTTCAAAATACCGGCCGATCAGCGCTTCCTCTTCCGGCTCCAGGTCATACGGGTTGCGGATGGGACGGCTGTACTTTTCACTCACCAGCCGCTTTGCCTCGTCGAACCGTACACAGGGGATTCGGCTCACGTCCGGAAGGGTGATGGACAAAAGGGAAAGCTCTCTCGTATAGTCCCTTTTCAGGATCTCCATCACTCTGCCGAGCACGCCGGTTTCCATTGCCATCACGTCCTCGAAGCTGTCGATATATCCCATTTCAAAATCCAGGGAAGTATATTCATTCAGATGCCGTTTGGTGTTGTGCTTCTCCGCCCGGAAAACGGGGGCGGTCTCAAACACCCGGTCAAAAACGCCCACCATCATCTGCTTATAGAACTGGGGGCTCTGCGCCAGGACTGCGGGATGATGAAAATAGTCCAGCTTGAAAATATTGGCGCCGCCCTCCGCGCCCTTTGAGCCGATCTTCGGAGTGTGGATTTCCGTAAAGCCCTGTTCGTTCAGATATTCCCGAAATCCTCTCACGATTCCTTCCTGAATGCGGAAGCGGGCGCGCTCTCTTATGTTTCTGAGAGAAACGGGCCGCAGATCCAGACTGGTCTCCAGCGAAATGTTCATCTTCGCCTTGGCTACGGGAATGGGGAGGGGCGCTGCAGCCCGGGAAAGCACAGTTACGCTCTTCAGGCGGATTTCAATTCCGTCCGGTGCCTTCTCAGACGCGGCCAGGATTCCGCAGGCCTTCACCGCATCCGCTTCCTTCAACTCCTTCAGGGGAAAATCCGCGCAGGCTTCCTCATAGACGCACTGAAGCAGGCCTTCCGCCTTGCGCAGAATGACAAACGCCACGGTTCCCATATCGCGGATCGTGTGAATCGTTCCCGTAACGCACACCTCTTTTCCGAGAAGCTGCGGATCGAGAAGCTCTGAGATTTCAAGGGTTTCTTTTTTGATGGGGGTTGTTAAGAATTGCATGATTTTTGGTCTCCTTTGGTTTGCTGGTTATCAGGCTCCGGCTGCGGGGCGAAATATGAAGAGATCCCATCAGAAGAACGTTTCTCCTGAAATGCCGTAAGCCGTCAGAGACCCGGCTGAAAATTCTTTCCAGCCTCAGATATGCTGTCCATGACTGGGAAGGCCATACAGACATGGCCGCCCGGCTCGCTGCTTTCCTGTGCGCGATATTGTCCAGCTCACAGCATGGCTGTTCGCTGGACCGGGCAGCTCGCAGCATAGCTGCTCGCTGTCCGTTGCCCGTCGGATGTCCGCATGTCTGAGCAGGCAAGCCTGCCCATCCATGCGGCCGCCCTCCGAGCCTATCGCACAAAAAATCCCGGAATGCTTTCGCATTCCGGGACGGACTCTCATAGTTCCGCGGTACCACCCGCATTGACAAGGCGGCACTTCCAACAAAATGCTTCTTCGCCTTATCCACTCTTACGCTTAACGCGCGTTC
>DWWH01000044.1 GCA_019119815.1 Candidatus Eisenbergiella intestinipullorum
TGTTCTGAAATGTGCTATACTTTTTTATTTATATATGCTATAATTTGCAGAAACGAATGACAGAAGACAGAGCTGCTGACAGGAAGGAGGTCTGACCATGGACCATTTTGAACTGCATTCCGAATACGCCCCCACCGGCGATCAGCCTGCAGCGATCGCAAACCTGGTGGACGGCTTCAAAAAGGGCTATCAGTTCCAGACTCTGCTGGGAGTGACCGGATCGGGCAAGACCTTTACCATGGCGAATATCATCCAGGCGCTGAACCGCCCTACCCTGGTCATCGCCCATAATAAGACCCTGGCCGGACAGCTTTATGGGGAGTTTAAGGAATTTTTCCCCAATAATGCGGTGGAGTATTTTGTTTCCTACTATGACTATTATCAGCCGGAGGCCTATGTCCCGTCTTCGGACACCTATATCGCCAAGGACTCCTCCATCAATGACGAGATCGACAAGCTGAGGCTTTCAGCGACCGCATCCCTGGCGGAGCGGAGGGATGTGGTGGTGGTCGCCAGCGTATCCTGTATTTACGGACTGGGCAGCCCGGATGAATATAAGGATAAGATCGTGTCCCTGCGGCCGGGAATGACCAAGGACCGGGACGCGGTGATCCGGGAACTGATCGACATTCAGTACGACAGGAACGATATGGACCTGGGAAGGAGCTGCTTCCGGGTACGGGGGGATGTGCTGGAGATCAATCCGGCGCAGGGCGGCGACTGTCTGATCCGGGTGGAATTCTTTGGAGATGAGATCGACCGGATCGCCGAGGTGGATCCTCTGAGCGGGAGGCTGGTCTCCACGCTGGAGCATGTGGCCATTTTTCCGGCATCCCACTATGTGGTTTCCCAGGATAAAATCAACATTGCCTGTGAAAATATCGAAAAGGAGCTGGAGGAACGGATCCGGTATTTCAAGAGCGAGGACAAGCTGATCGAGGCGCAGCGGATTTCGGAGCGGACGAATTTTGACATCGAGATGCTGCGGGAGACAGGATTCTGCTCCGGCATTGAAAACTATTCCCGGCATCTGAACGGCACCGCGCCGGGAGAGCCGCCCATGACGCTGCTGGATTTCTTCCCGGATGATTTTCTGATCATCGTGGATGAGTCCCACATGACGATCCCGCAGATCCGCGGCATGTTCGCGGGAGACCGTTCCAGGAAAAACACGCTGGTGGACTACGGGTTCCGCCTGCCTTCCGCGCTGGACAACCGGCCGCTGAACTTTGAAGAATTTGAATCCCATATCGACCAGATGCTGTTCGTGTCCGCCACGCCTTCGGACTATGAGGCGGCACATGAGCTGAACCGGGTGGAGCAGATCATCCGTCCCACCGGGCTTCTGGATCCGGAGGTATCGGTACGTCCCGTGGAGGGGCAGATCGACGATCTGGTGGGAGAGATCCGGAAGGAGATCGGGAAGCACAATAAGATCCTGGTGACCACGCTGACCAAACGGATGGCGGAGGACCTGACCGACTACCTGAGAGAGGTCGGCATCCGGGTGAAATATCTGCACTCGGATATTGACACCCTGGAGCGCTCGGAAATCATCCGGGATATGCGTCTGGATGTGTTCGACGTGCTGGTGGGCATCAACCTGCTGAGAGAGGGGCTGGACATTCCGGAGATTTCCCTGGTGGCCATCCTGGATGCGGACAAGGAGGGCTTCCTGCGTTCGGAAACCTCCCTGATCCAGACCATCGGCCGCGCCGCGAGAAACGCGGAGGGCCATGTAATCATGTACGCGGACAGCATGACGGATTCCATGCGCGCGGCCATCGACGAGACGAACCGAAGGCGTGTGATCCAGCAGAAATATAATGAGGAGCACGGCATCACGCCTCAGACCATCAAAAAGAGTGTGCGCGATCTGATCAGCATATCGAAGGAGATCGCGAAGGAGGAGGTCCGCTTTGAAAAGGATCCGGAGTCCATGGATGCGAAGGAACTCGCAAAGCTGATCGCGGATGTGGAGAAGAAGATGAAGAAGGCCGCTTCCGAACTCAACTTTGAAGCTGCGGCTGAGCTGCGCGACAGGATGGTGGAGCTGAAAAAGACGCTGCAGAAAATAGAGGAAGGATAGGACGCTTTGGCATGGAGGTAGACATGGAACAGGAAAGCATAAAGATGCGGCCCCGGGAGTACATTAAGATCCGGGGAGCCAACGAGCATAATCTGAAAAATATCGACGTGGACATCCCGAGAAATGAGCTGGTGGTCCTGACCGGACTGTCCGGTTCGGGAAAATCCTCTCTGGCCTTTGATACGATCTATGCGGAGGGGCAGAGACGGTATATGGAATCGCTCTCCTCCTATGCGAGGCAGTTCCTGGGGCAGATGGAAAAGCCCAACGTGGAAAAGATCGAAGGCCTGTCTCCGGCCATTTCCATCGACCAGAAATCCACCAACCGGAATCCCCGCTCCACGGTGGGGACGGTGACGGAGATCTATGACTATTTCCGTCTGCTGTACGCCCGTATCGGTATTCCGCACTGCCCCAAATGCGGTAAGGAGATCAGAAAGCAGTCCGTGGATCAGATGGTGGACCAGATCCTGTCGCTGCCGGAAGGGACCAGGATCCAGCTCCTTGCCCCGGTGGTGAGAGGCCGCAAGGGCGAGCACGCCAAGGTGCTGGAGCGGGCGAAGCGCAGCGGCTACGTGCGCGTCCGGGTGGACGGAAGCCTGTATGAGCTGACGGAAGAGATCAGACTGGATAAAAATATCAAGCATAATATTGAGATCGTGGTGGACCGCCTGGTCGTGAAGCCGGGGATCGAGAGGAGACTTGCGGATTCCATCGAAAGCGTGCTGGCGCTGACGGAGGGACTTCTGTTCGTGGACGTGATCGGCGGGGAGCCCATGACCTTCAGCCAGAGCTTTGCCTGTCCGGACTGCGGGATCAGCATCGACGAGATCGAGCCCAGGAGCTTTTCCTTCAATAATCCCTTCGGCGCCTGTCCGGAGTGTTATGGCCTGGGATATAAGATGGAGTTTGATGAGGACCTGATGATTCCGGATAAGAGCAAAAGCATCAACGCAGGAGCGATCATCGTCATGGGCTGGCAGTCCTGCAATGAGCCCGGCAGCTTTACCAATGCCATTCTGCAGGCGCTGGCGAAGGAATACCATTTCAGCCTGGACACTCCCTTTGAGCAGTACAGCGATAGGGTGAAAAACATCCTGCTCCATGGAACGGGCGGCCATGAGGTGGAGGTCCATTATAAGGGCCAGAGAGGAACCGGAGTCTATCCCGTCGCTTTTGAGGGACTGATCAAGAGCGTGGAGCGGCGATACCGGGAAACCGCTTCGGAGATTTCCAAACAGGAATATGAGACCTTCATGAGCATCACCCCCTGTCCGGTCTGTAAGGGAATGCGCCTGAAGAAGGGAGCACTGGCCGTGACGGTCTGCGGGAAAAACATTTATGAGATCACCTCCCTTTCCATCCGGAAGCTGCAGGAATTCCTGAACGGGATGGAGCTGACCAGCCAGCAGCTTCTGATCGGAAAACAGATCCTGAAGGAGATCAGGGCCAGGGTAGGCTTCCTGGTGGACGTGGGGCTGGACTATCTCTCCCTGTCACGGGCTACGGGAACCCTGTCCGGCGGAGAGGCCCAGAGGATCCGTCTGGCCACCCAGATCGGCTCCGGGCTGGTGGGGGTCTGCTACATTCTGGACGAACCCAGCATCGGCCTGCATCAGCGGGACAACGACAAGCTGCTGAATACCCTGAAGAGTCTGCGGGATCTGGGCAATACCCTGCTGGTGGTGGAGCATGACGAGGACACCATGCTGGCGGCGGACTATATCGTGGACATCGGGCCTGGCGCCGGTTCCCACGGAGGCGAGGTGGTGGCCTGCGGCACCGCGCAGGAGCTGATGAAGAATCCTGCTTCCATCACCGGCAAATATTTAAGCGGAGAGCTGTTCATTCCGGTCCCCGCGCAGCGGAGAAAGCCCACGGGCTGGATCAAGGTAAAGGGAGCGGCGGAAAACAATCTGAAAAATATCGATGTCCGCTTTCCGCTGGGCGTGCTGACCTGTGTGACCGGCGTGTCCGGCTCCGGAAAGAGCTCGCTGGTGAACGAGATCCTCTATAAGACGCTGGCAAGGGAACTGAACCGGGCCAGAACCATTCCCGGAAAAAACAAAGGAATCGAGGGAATCGACCAGCTGGATAAGGTGATCGACATCGATCAGTCGCCCATCGGGCGCACGCCCCGCTCCAATCCGGCCACCTATACCGGCGTATTCGATATGATCCGCGATCTGTTCGCTTCCACGCCTGACGCGAAGGCAAGAGGATATAAAAAGGGGAGGTTCAGCTTCAATGTGAAGGGCGGCCGCTGCGAAGCCTGCAGCGGCGACGGAATCATCAAGATTGAGATGCATTTCCTGCCCGATGTGTATGTGCCCTGTGAGGTCTGCGGAGGGAAGCGCTACAACCGGGAAACGCTGGATGTGAAATATAAGGGAAAGAGCATCTTCGACGTGCTGGACATGACGGTGGAGGAGGCTGTGACCTTCTTTGAAAACGTTCCCTCCATCCGGAGGAAGATCGAGACGCTTTACGACGTGGGACTGTCCTATGTGAAGCTTGGCCAGCCCTCCACCACTCTTTCCGGAGGCGAGGCGCAGAGGATCAAGCTGGCGGCCGAGCTGAGCAGGAGAAGCACGGGAAGGACCATCTATATCCTGGATGAGCCCACCACCGGTCTTCATTTTGCAGATGTGCATAAGCTGGTGGACATCCTTCACCGTCTGGCCGACGGAGGAAACACCGTCGTGGTGATCGAGCACAATCTGGATGTGATCAAGACGGCGGACTATATCATCGACATGGGCCCCGAGGGAGGAGACGGCGGCGGAACCGTGGTCACGCAGGGGACGCCGGAGGAGGTGGCGGAGGATCCCGCTTCCTATACCGGCTATTATGTGAAAAAGATGCTGGAGCGCGCAAAGCATCTTTGCGAATGACGCGGAATGAACTGCAACGAATAGCGATACGCAAAACTTAATTTTTTATGAAAAGGCTTTCCAAGGCCGTGCTTTTGGGTTATAATAACAGATGGTATATTTTGCATTGGCAGAGAAAGACAATATTTTGATTATATAGTGACGTGATTTGGGTTAACGCGGCAATGCGGAATATTTGTGCTTGATTCATGTGGGATCGGTCCATAATAGAATAGAGAGGACGGAGCGCAGGAAAAGGAGCGGATCGTTTTGGAAAGATCGGCGTGTGCTGTTTTCTGTGCCGTCTTTCGTTTGGAATGGAGGAAATTATGCAGTACACGGACATTGGAATTGACCTTGGCACAGCCAGCATACTGGTATATATCAGAGGAAAAGGCGTTGTCCTGAAGGAGCCCAGCGTGGTGGCCTTCGACAGAGATACGAACAAGATCAAGGCGATCGGCGAGGATGCCAGACTGATGCTGGGACGTACGCCCGGCAATATCGTAGCGGTCAGACCTCTGCGTCAGGGTGTGATTTCCGATTATACCGTTACGGAAAAGATGCTGAAGCACTTCATTCAGAAAGCGCTGGGAAGAAAGACCTTCCGCAAGCCCAGGATTGCGGTCTGCGTGCCCAGCGGCGTGACCGAGGTGGAGAAGAAGGCCGTTGAAGACGCTACTTACCAGGCCGGAGCCAGAGAGGTTTCCATCATCGAGGAGCCCATCGCGGCGGCAATCGGAGCGGGCATCGACATTTCCCGCCCCTGCGGAAACATGATCGTGGATATTGGTGGAGGAACCTCCGACATCGCGGTGATCTCCCTGGGAGGCACGGTCGTGAGCGCCTCCATCAAGATCGCGGGGGATGACTTTGACGAAGCGCTGGTCCGCTATATGAGAAAGAAGCATAACCTGCTCATCGGCGAACGGACGGCGGAGGACATCAAGATCAAGATCGGTTCCGCCTATAAGCGGCCGGAGCCGGATTATATGGATGTGAGAGGAAGGAACCTGGTGACGGGACTTCCCAAAACGGTAAAGGTATCCTCGGAAGAGACGGAGGAAGCGCTGAAGGAGCCTACGCTGCAGATCGTAGAAGCCATTCACAGCGTCCTGGAGAGAACGCCTCCGGAGCTGGCGGCTGACATCGCGGACAGAGGCATCGTTCTGACAGGAGGCGGAAGCCTTCTGCGCGGGCTGGAGGAGCTGATCAGCGAGCGGACCGGGATCAATACCATGACGGCGGAGGACCCGATGACGGCCGTCGCCATTGGCACGGGAAAATATGTGGAGTTCCTGGGCGGATACAAGGACGAGATCTGAACGGGACCAGAGAAAGAACAGACGTGGGGCTGCTCCGCAGGGAGCAGCCCCTTCCTATCATAAGGAAAGAAGCCGGAAAAAAGGCGGTCCGCAGCGCGGAGGGCCTGCGGCTTCGGGGGATGAGAATGGAGAAAGTATCCGGCTATGTGGAGCATATCATATACAGAAATGCGGAGAACGGCTATACCGTTTTCGAGCTGATCTCTGACGGTGAGGAGATCACCTGCGTGGGAAACTTTCAGTCCATTGACGAGGGGGAAGGGCTGGAGCTTTCCGGAGGCTATGTGGAACACGCCGTTTACGGCAGTCAGTTTAAGGTGGAAAGCTATGAGGAGACGGTTCTGGAGGATGAGCAGAGTATGGAGCGCTATCTGGGTTCGGGAGCCATCCGCGGTGTGGGCCCTTCTCTGGCGGCCCGGATCGTAAGGAAATTCGGACGGGACACCTTCCGCATCGTGGAGCAGGAGCCGGAACGGCTGGCCGAGGTAAAGGGGATCAGCGAACGAAAGGCCATGGAGATCGGCGCCCAGATGCAGGAAAAAAAGGATATGCGAGAAGCGATGATCTATCTGCAGAAATACGGGATCTCCAACACCCTGGCAATGAAGATCTATCAGACCTATAAGGAGGAGGTTTATCATATCCTGGAGGAAAATCCCTACCGACTGGCGGAAGACATTGACGGCATCGGCTTTCGGAGGGCGGACGAGCTCGCCGCCCGGATCGGCATTCATACGGATTCCGATTTCCGCATCCGCAGCGGCATCCTCTATACCCTTCAGCTTGCGGCTGCGGACGGGAATACCTGCCTGCCGAAGGCGGCGCTGGAGGAAAGGGCTGCCCGGCTTCTGGGGCTGCCCGTGGAATATGTGGCCATCCAGATCCCGAATCTGGCCATGGAGCGGAAGCTGGTGATCAAACAGGAGAGGGAGGAGGCCTTCGTGTATGCCGCCGTGTTCTATTATGCGGAGCTGTCCTGCGCCAGGCTTCTGTCCGACCTGAATGTGAGCCTGGTCCCCGGCGGAGGGGTTCTCCCGGCGGAGGAGGAAAAGCTTCTTTCCGACATTGACCGGCTGGCCAGAAAAGAGGGCATCGAGCTGGAAAGCCTCCAGCAGACGGCTGTTCTGGAATGTGTGAAAAACGGCGTGATGATCCTGACCGGCGGCCCCGGAACGGGAAAGACCACCACCATTAATACGATCATCCGTTACTTTGCGGCGGAGGGAATGGACATCCTGCTGGCCGCTCCTACGGGACGGGCGGCGAAGCGCATGACCGAAGCGACAGGCTATGAGGCGCGCACCATCCACCGGCTGCTGGAGCTTTCGGGGATGCCGGAGGAGAACGGGAGCGGTTCCATTTCCATGAGCCGGGCACATTTTGAACGAAATGCGGATAATCCTCTGGAGGCGGATGTGGTGATCGTGGACGAGATGTCCATGGTGGACATCCAGCTTTTTCAGTCGCTCCTGAAGGCGGTATCTCCGGGCACCCGTCTGGTGCTCGTGGGAGATGACAATCAGCTTCCCTCCGTCGGCCCGGGACAGGTGCTGCGGGATCTGATCGAAAGCAGGGCTTTTCCGGTTGTGGAGCTGAAGAAGATCTTCCGCCAGGCGGGAGAGAGCGACATCGTGGTCAATGCTCACCGCATCAACGAGGGAAAGGAGGTGGCGCTGGACAATAAGAGCAGGGATTTCTTTTTCCTGGAACGGGACAGGGTGCAGGTGATCTACAAGCATATGATCCTTCTGATCCGGGAAAAGCTTCCGGGCTATGTGCATGCCGGCCCCTTCGACATCCAGGTGCTCACGCCCATGCGCAAGGGCAATCTGGGCGCCGAAACGCTCAACGGCATTCTGCAGGCTTATCTGAATCCGAAATCCTCTTCCAAAAAGGAGCATCAGTTCCCGGACACCCTCTTTCGGGAGGGAGACAAGGTGATGCAGACGAAGAACAACTATCAGCTGGAGTGGGAGGTGGTAAGCCGCTACGGGATCGCGGTGGACCGGGGAGTAGGCATCTTCAACGGGGATATGGGGATCATCAGGCAGATCGATGAAAATGCGAGGAGTCTGACGGTGGAGTTTGACGAGAAACGTCAGGTGACCTATTCCTTTGAACAGACGTCGGAGCTGGAGCTGGCCTATGCGATCACCATACACAAGTCGCAGGGCAGCGAATATCCTGCGGTGATCATGCCTCTTCTGGGTGGGCCGAGGATGCTGTTCAACCGTAACCTCCTCTACACGGGGGTGACCAGAGCGAAGGACTGCGTGACGATACTGGGGAGCAGGCAGGTGGTCCTGGATATGATCCGCAATGAAAGCGAGGCGAAGCGGTTTACGGGTCTGGATGTGAGGATCCGGGAAATCATGGCGGTAAAGGAGCCGGATGAAAACAGAAACTGAAAAGAGCGGCAGAAGATCAGAAGCGGAATGGAAAAGGACGGTGAAAATGCGGGCGAAGGAGGCCGGCGGGATTCTGACAGATCTGCTGTTTCCCCGCAGGTGCCCGGTTTGTGACAGACCGGTAAAGCCGTTCGGAAGGGACATCTGCGATGCCTGCCGCAGTGCGCTCGTCCCGGTAAGGGAGCCGCGCTGTCTGAAATGCGGAAAACAGCTTGCGGATGCGGGCGCGGAATACTGCTATGACTGTGCGCACAGAAGGCACGTTTATGACAGAGGAGCCGCCCTGTATTCCTATGCCTGCATCAGACAGACGGTTTATCGTTTTAAATATGGGGGACGCAGAGAATATGCCCGCTTTCTGGGGCGTTCCCTGGCGGAAAACCTGGGCAGTCTGATCCGATCCTGGCATCCGGACGCCCTCATCCCGGTGCCGCTGCACCCGCAGCGGGAGCTGCAGAGGGGGTATAATCAGGCGGAGCTTCTGGCGCTGGAGCTGGGAAAAAGGCTGGAAATCCCGGTGCTTTCCGGGTATCTGGTGCGGGTGAAAAGGACCCGGCCGCAGAAGGAGCTGGAAGGGGCTGCGCGTCAAAATAATTTGAAAAAGGCTTTTAAAATAGTGCAGGATGATGTAAAATTAAATACGATTGTAATCATTGACGACATCTATACCACCGGCAGCACCATTGACGCTGCCGCGCTGGAGTGCCGGGCCGCAGGGGTGCGGCGTGTGTTTTTTATCACTCTGGCGATCGGAAAGGGGCTGTAGGAAACCGTGATCAATGAGAAGAAAGTGGCTGTCATGACCCGGATGGCTGCCTATGAAGCCGGAAGGGGAAAGAAGGACAGAGAAATCTGCAGTTTTTTCAGGAGCGATTATGTGGGCTTTCAGCTTCTGAAGACCTGGATCGCGGTTACCATAGCGTTTTGCATTCTGACCGCGATCTGGCTGCTTTACAGGATTGACGAAATTACGTCTATTTTCTATGCGATGGATACGGACGCCATGCTCGCGCTGGGCAAGGATGTGCTGATCGCCTATGTGATCCTGTGTGCGGCTTATCTTTCGGCGAGCTGGCTGATCGCACATGTTGCGTATGGGAAGGCCCACAGGGCGTCAGTTGCCTTCGACCGGATGCTGACCGAGCTGGACGGGAGTGAGGAAGAAGAGGAATAGGGGCCTGCGCCTGCATTCCTGTGAGGAACATTTATGATGACATCATTGCTTGTGGTGCGGGAATACATCCGCAATTTTTATGTGAAATATGAAGAATATGCCGTGCCGGTGCTGAAATTCCTGCTGGCTCTGATCAGCCTGCTCATGATCAACGCGCAGCTCGGCTACATGAATCAGATCGACGGGGGCGCAGCGGTCCTCATCGTGGCGCTGGTATGCTCTTTCATGCCGAAGAATTTTACGCTGTTCGCGGCTGCGGGATTTGTGACGCTGCATCTGTACGAGGTGTCCCTGGAATGTGCGGGAGTGGCGCTCGTCGTCTTTCTGCTCCTGTTTCTTCTGTATTTCCGGTTCACGCCGAAGGGAACGCTGCTGGTGCTGCTCACGCCGCTTCTGTTTGTCCTGCGGATTCCCTATGCCGCGCCGATCCTGGCCGGACTTCTGGGAAATCCGCTCTCGGCCGTCACGGTAGTCTGCGGCGTGATCGTTTATTACCTGGTTACCTACATGAGCATGAATGCCTCTCTTCTGAGTTCCACTGCTGCGGAGTCCATGCTCGCCCGCATCCGGGAAATCCTGGACGGTGTATTCGGAAACAGGGAGATGCTGATCATTGCCGCGGCATTTGCAGTGACGACGATCCTGGTTTACCTGGTGCGAAGGCTGTCCGTGGATTATTCCTGGACCATAGCCATTGTGTCAGGGGCTCTTCTGGACATTGTTGTGATCCTGGTGGGAGACCTGATCTATGATGCGGATTTTTCCATCCCCGGCGTGCTGCTGGGAAGCATCGGAGGGATATTTGTGACATTTGTCCTGCAGTTTTTCCGGTTCAATCTGGATTATTCCAGAACGGAGAAGGTACAGTTCGAGGACGATGAGTATTATTATTATGTAAAGGCGGTACCGAAAATGGCGGTATCCACGCCGGAAAAGAAGGTAAAGAAAATAACGACGCAGCGGAACAATCGCAGGGTAAGGCATACGAATACGAGGGACGCTGCACACAGACAGCGGGAATAGGGAAAAATGGAACTGATCAGATCCTTTGCAGACAATTATCTGGCACATGTGCCGTCATTGAGAATCACGGATATTGTTGAGATCATCATCATTTCCTTCGTGGTATACCATATCATGGTGTGGATCAAGAATACCAAGGCATGGGTATTTGTGAAGGGTGTGATCTTCATCATGGTATTCATCCTCATCGCGGCCATTTTTGAAATGAATACCATTCTCTGGATCGCACAGAACGCGCTGATGTACGGTGCCTTCGGCCTTCTGGTCATCCTTCAGCCGGAGCTGAGAGGAGCGCTGGAGCAGCTCGGAAAACGGGAATTTCTTTCCTCCATCCTCCCTTTTGACCAGAGCAAGGGAGCGGACGGCCGGTTTTCCGACAAGACGATCCATGAGATCTCCAAGGCCTGCGTGGAGATGGGAAAAGTGAAGACCGGAGCGCTGATCGTTGTGGAGCAGAACGAGCCGCTGACGGAATATGAGCGGACGGGAATTGCCGTGGACGGCATCGTGACGAGCCAGCTTCTGATCAATATTTTTGAGCATAATACGCCGCTTCATGATGGGGCGGTGATCGTGCGCGGCGACAGGATCACCTCCGCAACCTGCTACCTGCCGCTTTCGGACAACATGTCCCTGAGCAAGGAGCTGGGTACCAGGCACCGGGCGGGGGTAGGCGTGTCGGAGGCGACGGATTCCATGACGGTGATCGTGTCCGAGGAGACCGGGCAGATCAGCGTCGCCTATGAGGGAAATCTGTCCCGCGGCCTGACCGGCGCCGAGCTGGAGGAAGAGCTGAAAAAGATCCAGAACAAGCCGGATGAGGAAAAGGAGAAGAAGAACAGAGTAAGCAGGGTGAAGGGCAGGATCTGGAAAGGACGGCCGAAGCATGAAAAAACCAAATAAGATCTTTAACAATATCGGCCTGAAGATTCTGGCAGTCATATTTTCCATACTGCTGTGGCTGGTTTCCGTGAATATCAATGACCCCGTGGATACGGAGGTTTACCGGAACGTCCCTGTGGAGCTGGAAAACACAGGACTGCTGACGGATGAAGGCATGACCTATGAGGTGGTGGACGATACGGACCGGGTGACCGTGACCGTGCGTGCAAACCGGTCCGTGCTGGAAAATATCAATGCGTCGGACATTACGGCAACGGCGGATTTTTCCGAGCTTTCCTTTACCAATACGGTTCCCATCCGGCTGTCCGTGAGCCGGACCATCGGCAGTCAGGTTGAGATCAGCGGCAATATCGATATGGTGCGCCTGGAGGTGGAGGAACGTCTGGAACGTCAGATGGTGATCGAGATCGATCAGGTGGGAACGCCTGCGGACGGGTATATCGTCAGCAGCGTCCAGACGACGGACGGAAACGCTTTGCGCATCTCCGGACCGGAATCTCTGGTATCTCAGGTAGACCGGGCCGTAGTGGAAGCGAACGTGGACGGGCTGACGGAAAGCATTGCCATCAGCGAACCGATCCGCCTCTATGATGCGGATGGAAATGAGATCACGAGCAGCAGGATTACCAAGAGCGTGAGCAGCTCCAACGTATCCATTTCCATTCTGCAGACGAAGGAAATCCCCGTAACGGCGTCTGCCTCCGGAGAGCCCGCAGCAGGATATGAGGCGACGGGCGAGGTCTCCTGTGCGCCGGACCGGGTTACGGTGGCGGGAAAGAGCAGCACCCTTGCGGGACTGGAACAGATCACGATCCCGGCGGAGGAGCTGGATCTGACGGGAGCAACGGAGGATGTGGTGGAGCTGGTTGATATTCGCCAGTATCTGCCGGACGGCGTGAGCCTGACGAATACTTCGGAGGATGGCTTCAACGGCCGGGTAGCTGTGACCGCAGCCGTGGAACCTCTTGTGGATATGACCCGCCAGCTGGATCAGAGCAGGATTCAGATCCTGAACGTGCCGGAGGGCTGGCAGGTGACGCTGGATGATACGGATCCGGTTTCCATCCGCCTGCGGGGACTGCAGGAGGAGCTGGACGCGGTGGATGTATCCCAGCTTGCGGGAACCATCGATGTGGCGGCATGGATGCAGGAAAATGATCTGACCGTTCTGACAGAAGGGACGGTGGAAATGGAGGTCAGCGTTGTCGTGCCCGGCACGGTGACGCAGGTTGGAAGCGTAACGGCTTCTGTGAACATCCTGTCGGATGCGACCACAGACCAGGGAGCAGCCGGAGAAGCGGCTGCCTCGGGAACTGCGGATACTCAGGGAGCGGCGGCAGCGCTGTCCGATACCGGAGCGGCTCATGCCGGATCCGGCACGGATGCTGCCGCCGGCGGCTGAGAGCAGAAAAAGCTTTCATTCCGCCGCAGACGGCCGGGCACAGGGACGGCCGTCTGCGCATATATAGAAAAAATGCAGCTTTGGAACAACAAGGAAAGGAAAAAAGTATGGCAAGATTATTTGGAACGGACGGCGTGAGAGGGGTGGCAAATGAGGAGCTGACTCCTCTCCTTGCGATGCAGCTGGGACAGGCGGGAGCTACGGTGCTCACCAGGGAAAAGGAGCACCGTCCGACGATCATGGTGGGCTGCGATACCCGTATTTCGGGGGATATGCTGGCAAACGCGCTGATGGCGGGCATCTGCAGCGTCGGCGCGAACGCGGTTTATGTTGGTGTGATCCCCACGCCGGCAGTGGCCTATCTGACGAAGAAGTACAAGGTGGAAGCGGGTGTTGTGATCTCCGCCTCCCATAATCCCGTGGAATTCAACGGCATCAAGTTTTTTGACGGGGACGGCTACAAGCTTCCGGACAGCATGGAGGATGAGATCGAGGCACTGATCAGAAACGGCATGCAGGGCGTGGAGTTCCCCACCGGTACGATGGTCGGAAAGATCAAATACCGGACGGATGCGAGAGAAGAGTACATCAATCATGCGGTACAGACCGTTCCTGTGGATCTGACCGGAATGAAGATCGTGGCGGACTGTGCGGAGGGCGCTGCTCATTATACCTCCGTTGAGGCGCTGAGGGAGCTGGGAGCCACGGTGGTTCCCATCCACAACATGCCTGACGGGACGAACATCAACGCCAACTGCGGTTCCACCCATATGGAAGAGCTTCAGGCCAGAGTGGTGTATGAAAAAGCGGATGTGGGTCTTGCCTTTGACGGCGATGCGGACCGTCTGCTCGCGGTGGATGAGAACGGCGAGATCGTGGACGGAGATCAGATCATGGGAATCGTCGGCGTACACATGCGGGACCAGGGAAAGCTGAAAAAGGATACGATCGTGGCTACCGTGATGAGCAATCTGGGCTTCTTCAAAATGGGAGAGAGGGAGCACCTGAACATGGAGCAGACGAAGGTGGGCGACCGCTATGTTCTGGAGCGTATGCGGGAGATCGGAGCCAGTCTGGGAGGAGAACAGTCCGGCCATATCATCTTCCTGGATGAAAACACCACCGGAGACGGACTTCTCTCCGCCCTCCATCTTCTTCAGGTCATGGTAGATACGAAGAAGCCTCTTTCCGAGCTGGCGCAGGTCATGACGGTCATGCCCCAGGCTCTGGTCAATGCGAAGGTGCCCAACCATAAGAAGGAGCGCTATATGGAATATCCGGAGATCGCCGGAGCGATCGAAGAACTGAACCGGAAGTTCGCCGGAGAAGGCCGGGTGCTGATCCGTCCTTCCGGAACGGAGCCCAAGGTCCGCGTTATGATCGAAGGAAGGGATCAGAAAATGATCGAAGAAGAAGCGAAAAAGCTGGCCGATCTGATCCAGAATATCATGCTGTAAGCCTTGAGATATTCAGAAAAGAATGATATACTGATACTATTGTGAGACGGCGGAAGTGAAGAAGATAGCCAATTTTTCGGACATAAAAAACAGGAGGTTGATGACATGGTAAGCCAGAAGGTAGTAATCAAAAATCCGACAGGACTGCATTTGAGACCTGCGGGAATCCTCTGTAAGGAGGCCATGCAGTTTAAATCGCTGATCACGTTCACATTTCGGGACAGCACGGCGAATGCGAAGAGTGTGCTGAGCGTTTTGGGCGCATGTGTGAAATGCGGAGATGAGATAGAGCTTACCTGCGAAGGCGAGGATGAGGAGGAGGCGCTGAAGTCTCTCGTCAATGCGATCGAGAGCGGTCTCGGGGAATAAAGAAAAAGACATGCAGCGACGCGCCGCTCCATAGAAGCGGCGCGTCGCCGCATGTAAGGGCTGCCTGACGGCGGTCGTGCCCGGAGTGAGAGGTGCGCAGCGCACACTTTTTGACAGGAAGGATTGGAGGACAAGATGCTCAATTACAGGAGATACCGGAAAAATCCGGTGGTACATTATCCCGAAAGGGAATGGCCGAATAAGGAGATCGAAAAAGCACCCGTCTGGTGCAGCGTGGATCTGCGGGACGGAAATCAGGCGCTGATCGATCCCATGATCGTGGAAGAAAAGGTGGAGATGTTTCTTTATCTGATCAAGCTTGGCTTTAAGGAGATCGAGATCGGTTTTCCGGCAGCGAGCCAGATCGAATTCGATTTTCTCAGACAGCTTGTGGACAGAAAGCTGATCCCGGACGATGTGTGCGTGCAGGTACTGACCCAGTGCAGAAAGGAACTGATCGACCGGACCTTTGAGGCGATCGAGGGCTGTAAGCAGGCGGTGGTCCATATCTACAACTCCACTTCGACCCTGCAGCGGGATGTGGTTTTCCATGCGTCCAGGGAGGAGATCATTGAGATTGCCGTAAACGGGACGAAGATGGTGAAGGAGCACGCGGCGAAGTTCCCGGGAAAGATCATCCTGGAATATTCTCCCGAGAGCTTTACCGGGACAGAGCTGGATTTTGCACTGGAGATCTGCACCGCAGTGCAGAAGACCTGGGGGCCTACGAAGGAGGAACCCATGATCATCAACCTTCCCTCCACGGTGGAGATGAATACGCCGAATGTGTATGCGGATCAGATCGAATGGATGAACCGGCACTTTGAGGACCGGGAAAGCATCATTCTGAGCGTTCACCCTCATAATGACCGGGGAACGGGTGTGGCAAGCGCGGAGCTGGCGCTTCTTGCGGGAGCCCAGCGCGTGGAGGGAACGCTTTTTGGAAACGGGGAACGCACCGGAAATGTGGATATTCTCACCATCGCCTATAACATGTTTTCCCAGGGGATCGATCCGGAGCTGAACATCGAGCATATCAACGAGATCATAGAGATCTATGAGCGGTGCTGCAAGATGCCCATCGATGCCAGACACCCTTACGCGGGCAAGCTGGTGTTCACCGCTTTTTCCGGTTCCCATCAGGATGCGATCAACAAGGGCATTCATGCCATGCAGGAAAGGAAGTCGGAGATCTGGCAGGTGCCATATCTTCCCATCGATCCGGCGGATATTGGCAGGGAGTACGAGCCCATCGTGCGCATCAATTCCCAGTCCGGCAAGGGCGGCGTGGCCTTTATCATGGATACTTATTTCGGCTTCAAGCTTCCCAAAGCCATGCACAAGGAATTCGCCAACGTCATCCAGGCGATTTCCGAAAAGCAGGGAGAGGTGTCTCCGGACCAGATCATGGACGCCTTCCGCAGAGAATACCTGGACAGAAAGGAGCCCATCCACTTCCGCAAGCTGCGCGTAGACGACCTGACCGGCCAGACCAGCTCCGAATTCGATACCAGAGTGACGGTGCTTTATACGGACCATGGAAAGGAAAAGCAGTTTGAGGCGGTAGGAAACGGCCCCATCGACGCGGTGCAGCGCGGACTGCAGCTGGAGCTCGGCGTGCGGATCAAGATCCTGGACTACGAGGAGCACGCCCTTCAGAGCGGCGCAAGCTCTCAGGCGGCGGCCTATATCCATCTTCTGGATTCCGACACCGGCCGTGTGACCTACGGCGTGGGGGTGAGCTCCAACATCACCCGCGCTTCCGTGAGAGCGATCTTCTCGGCGGTCAACCGGCTGGAGCTGGGCGGAAAGGCATAATCCGGTTCAACGGGACGGATGAAAAAAGAAAACATCCTGCGAAGCTGAACCTCTGCTTCGCAGGATGTTTTTTTACCGGGACGGACGCCTTTTCTCAACGGCAGCCGGACGTTAAAGCAGGCCGGACATCAGTCATATCCGAACTCGTCGCCGTCTTCCACGACGCAGATCATGGTCTTTCCGGTATTGAGCTCGATCTCGTTCCCGTTGTCATCGTAGAACTTCGTGGGCTCGTAGTCGGCGGTCTTTTCCCAGGTCACATGGATGCCCCGGCCGTTGGTGAAGTAATAACCGTCCTTCGTGTTGTCGTGCACCTGGAAGGCCAGGTAGCCGTTGTCGTCCCGCTGCTCATAATAGGCGAACTGGACCAGAACGTTCTTGAACGAAAGCTGGGTGTTGTCAAAGGCCGCATCCACATGAGGCTTTCCGTATTCATAGCGATAGAACAGCCCGTCCTCCTCGTTGTACTCGAAGTAGGTCTTGGAGATGGGATAGCAGGCCGCCATATCGATTTTTTTCACTTCAAAGGAATTGTCATACTGCTCCAGGGTGTTCGGGGCGGATTCGGAGGCAAATTTGAAATGCTCCGGTTTGTAATAATCCTCCCGGTAGGTCTTGGAGTAGCCGAAATGTTCGATGGCCTTGTTGGCTCCTTCCGCGCTCAGATAGGCATTCTGAGGGGCCTTTCTGTCGTTGGAGCGGAAGTAGGCGCCGTCGAAAAGGCCCTTTTTCCCGGAACCGCCGTAGCTGGCGCCGGTCACGTTCTCCGTGCTGCTCTTTTCCACCACATCCTCAATGTAGAAAGGACCGCCGTAGTGGAAGAGGATGGAATCCCATTCAAAAGACCAGTAAGCGAAGTAGTCGCGCAGGCTTCTCACATTTCCGATCCGCGTCATGTCCTCTCTGTCCCAGTCCTTGATGACGGCCATGAGGCGGGTGATGTTTCCTTCCACAGGGCATTCATACAGGATGTCCGCTCTGGAAAGGCTGTAATGCGGAAGGGCGGAAGAATCGTTGGGGACCATGACCGCGATGGGACGCTGGTCGGCGATGTCGCCGTCGATCCATTCATTCGTCAGTGTGCTGCGCACCATGCCTTCCTCCGGAGGAACCTCCTCCTGCGCCGTTTCGGTTTCCGTTTCCGTCTCGGCCGGAACGCTTTCCGGAATGGTTTCTTCGGTTACGGAAGGGACTTCTTCCGGGGCGGCTTCCTTTTTGCCGCAGCCGGTAAGGAGCATGGCGGCGGAAAGCCCGAGCAAAAGCAGTACGCTCAGTTTTTTCATTTGAATACCTCTCTTTCTGCGTAAAATCGGTCTGCATCGGCGGACAGGACGGCGCAAGGACACTGCTGCGCATGCTGCAGGTACATCTTTTTAAAGTATGATCTGAAACGGCTGCCCTTATGCAGCCCTGTCCGCCGGCGCCGATTCCTATTATAGTCTACCGAAAGGGCGCTTGTCACTATGGAAAATGGGGATTTGGAGAAAATTAAGAAAATTTAAGAAAGGAAACCGGCAAAGGGACGATCCGGAACAGAAAGCGGATAAAGAAGCTGCGCCAAAAAGGCCGTGGCCAATTGACGCACAGTGTGGTACAATGATTGCGCGGAGCGCAATCCGGCCCGACAGGATCGGGCCGCCCCGCTACGCGGGGATTGTACCGGCAAACTGCGGCTTGAGAAGAAAATGTCGCCTGAGGCGCCTCTTTCTTCCCGGCGCACGCAGTACAATGATTGCGCGGAGCGCAATCCGGCCCGGCAGGATCGGGCCGCCCCGCTACGCGGGGATTGTACCGGCAAACTGCGGCTTGAGAAGAAAATGCCGGAGACCAGAAAGAAACGGATAACCGAAACGGAGGTTTAGGATCGAAGATGAAAAAGATCATTGTGACCGGATGCAACGGGCAGCTCGGACGGGCTGTGAACAGACTTTATCAGGGACGGGAGGATCTGAGCTTTGTCAACACGGATGTGGGCGAGCTGGATATTACGAAGATCGACAGCGTGATGGCGCTGGCAAGGGAGGTAAAGCCCTATGCCATCATCAACTGCGCGGCGCATACGAATGTGGACAAATGCGAAACGGATTATGACAATGCGTTCCGGATCAATGCCATCGGCGCAAGGAACCTGGCCATCGCATCCAGGGAGACGGGAGCGAAGCTGGTGCATATTTCCACGGATTATGTGTTCGACGGAAAGAACCGGGAAATGCCCTATGTGGAAACGGATGCGGTGGATCCCCAGAGCGCATACGGAAGCACCAAGCTGGCGGGAGAAAATTTTGTAAAGGACTTTGCGGACCGTTACTTCATCCTGCGGACGGCCTGGCTGTACGGAGACGGAAAGAATTTTGCCAGGACCATGCTCCGGCTTTCCGAGACTCACGATCAGATCACGGTGGTGAACGACCAGGTGGGTTCCCCCACCAGCGCCTCGGAGCTGGCGAAGGCCATTGATGCGCTTCTGTTTACGGAGAATTACGGGCTGTTCCATGCCACCTGTGAGGGAAGCTGCTGCTGGGCGGATTTTGCCAGAGAGGTGCTGCGTCTGGCCGGAAAGAAGACGCAGATCGTGGATGTGACCACGGAGGAATACGGAGCCGCTGCTCCGCGCCCGGCCTACAGCATTCTGGAAAACCGGATGTTCAAGCTGACCACGGACTTCATGTTCGCGGACTGGCATGACGCCATTGCGGAATATATGAAGGAAGAGCTGGGCTGAAAAAGAGCGGACAGGCCGGGCTGAAGAGAACGGCCGGAGGAAAACGGCCGGACGCAGAAGCCCTTCCGGAAGGCGGTCAGGCGGCCCGGCCCGCGTCCCTTTCGGGAACCTCGAGGCCGGCGCACACCAGAAGCGGCATGGAGAGGATGAGCGGATAGGCGTACCGCAGGTCGGAAGCCACCGGAGTGGCGAGGCAGAGGGTCGCGATCAGGGCGAAGAAGGGAAGAAACAGAAGGCAGTTTCTCTTCCGCCCGTTCAGCGCGCAGTTGACGCACCAGAACAGGGCTGTCCAGGTGAAGGCGCCGATGCTGTAGAGCAGTCCGTAGAGCGGAAGGATGGTATAGAGCTTGTTCAGGATTTCCGCCGCCTTCCAGGCCATGGTGCCGTTTAAGACCGACTGGCCGGTCAGCCCCAGATCATTGGGGGAGATGCTCTCGTTGACAGTCATCCCCGGATCCTCCGGGAACCAGTAGCCCCGCGTCTGATCCACAAAGGCGTTCCAGTAGTCCAGAGGATAGCGCAGGCCGAGCTGCAGCCACAGCTTCAGATATTCCATTTTGTGGGTCTCCAGATATTTCGGATCGCCGTACTGAATGAGGGCCTTGACGGGGTCGGAAAGCTCCGGCTGGTAGTAATCGGCGATGGAAGCGTAGTCCACCGTTTTTTCCAGCAGATCGATCTGCTCCTGCGTCAGCTTTCGCCCTTCATATACCACACGGGCGATCTGCTGGGCGGGGATGGAGAGGGATTCGGAAAAAGCGGGCCCGGCCACGCCCAGCGCATCGTAAACAGGTCCCTTGATGCAAAGCGCGAGGGCGGCCACGGCAAGGAGACCGGGCAGGAGGAGCTTCCATTCCCGGCGCAGGACGAAAAGCAGGAAGGGCGCGGTGAGAAGGAATACGTACAGTCCGTTGGAGCGGAAGAGGCAGATCAGCAGGCCGGAGAGCAGAAGAAGGACGAAAGGTCCGGGCTGTTCCTTCAGCCGCTGATGGGCAGCGTACAGGTGGAGCAGGCGGTACAGGCAGAGAGCGAACAGGAGCAGGAAGCCGGAAAACAGTACGTCCTTCCACATGGTCACGGCGAAGCTTCCGTTATAGGGAACGCAGGCGTAGAACAGAAGGAAGAGCAGGCACAGCTTTTTCCCCGCTCCATA
Organism: Candidatus Eisenbergiella intestinipullorum; assembly: GCA_019119815.1. Classification (GTDB taxonomy): domain Bacteria; phylum Bacillota; class Clostridia; order Lachnospirales; family Lachnospiraceae; genus Eisenbergiella; species Eisenbergiella intestinipullorum. The sequence continues at coordinate 20,717 of DWWH01000044.1, forward strand.
TCGGTACAGGATGCAGAGACAGTGGCACAGGATCAGGGCCATCAGGAGCATCTGAAATACGGTATAGCAGGCGATGGCCGCATAGGTGTTGTGAAAAAGCGCTGTGCCGAGAGAAAGAAAAAGCCGGATGAGCAGGGTATGGGCGAAGGGATGATGATCGCTGTAAGCGGACAGCCCCATGGCCTGGCTGTACTGGCTGAGGCTGTCCGGGGTCATGACGCCGGGAAAATTGTAGAGGAACCAGGGCAGCCAGCAGCACAGAAGGAGGACCGGGATCAGCACCTTCATCTGAAGGGGCAGTTTCTGGTCCTGCGTATGGGGATTTTTGAAGCCCGCGATGCGCAGCGTCCGCTTTTCCAGATAGAAATACAGGAGCCGCAGGCAGCGGGAAAAAAGAAAAAACAGCCCCAGAGCGCTCATCAGAAGACTTGCGGCCTGAAACAGAGGGCTGGTCAGGCTTCCGGTGAGAACGCCGTGCGCTCCGGCAAGACAGAGCAGAGTAAAAAACAGGCCGAGCAGGCGGGAAGCACTCCGCCGCCTTCTGGCGGAAAGGGAGAACACCTGCTTTTTCCCGCTCCCGGATAAGAGGGACTGCCGTTCTTTTTCCTCCTGCAGAAGGAAGAGCTGAAAACAGAGCAGGAAAAAGAGCAGCGTGAAGATGCTCGTCGTCGAAAGAGAACAGAGATTGGTGAGGGCAAAGGAGGCAAACCAGGCCTCCAGAGCGGCCGGCAGTTTCTGAAAGTTCACTTTTTCCGTCATGAGAGGGTCCTTTCCTGAATGGATCTGTCTGAGATTTCCTGATGATACCGAAAAATTATACCGCAAAAGAGAGCGGACCGCAATAAAACCGGCCGGAGGTGAGAAAAGGAATGCTGTTTGTGCTGCTGAACTGGTGTTATCTGTCATTCACTGCTTTTATAACGGGCTTCTGCGTGCTGCTGCCCTTTGAGCGGCTGGGCTTCCGGCTGCGCAGCGTGACGGCCATATGGATGGCGGGCCTGGCCGCTCTGACGGTATATGCGCAGCTCTACAGCCTGTTTGGCGGAGTGGGGATGGGGGCAAACCTTTTGCTGATCCTGTTCTGTCTGGCCGCTTCCTGGTTTCTGCGGAAACGGTTTGCGGCCTTTGGACGGCTGTGTCAAAAGAAGCTGAGCCGGGGAAGGCTTCTGCTTTTGGGCTTCCTGGTCCTTCTTCTGGCATATGCCACATCCCGGGGCTTTCTGCATGTGGATACCGGGCTGTATCATGCCCAGGCGATCCGCTGGATCGAGGAATACGGCGTGGTCCCCGGCCTCGGGAACCTGCACAGCCGTTTTGCCTACAACAGCGCTGCCTTTGCTCTCTGTGCGCTGTTTTCCATGAAGTGGCTGTTCGGAGAGCCCATGCACGCGGTACAGGGATTCTTCGCCCTGGTCGTCGCCATTCAGTGTGCCTCCGGCCTTCTGACGCTGGGGCGGGGACGGCGGGTGCGCATTTCCGATTTCCTGCGGCTGGGAGCCGTCTATTATCTGACGGTCCTGTTCGGAGAGATCGTTTCCCCCGCCAGCGACTATTTTGCCATGCTGCTGGTATTCTATGTGCTGATCGCGTGGCTGGATCATCTGGAGGCCGGGGAGAAAAATGTCACTCCCTATGCGCTGCTCAGCCTGCTTCTGGTCTTTACGGCAACGGTGAAGCTTTCGGCTGCGGTGATGCTTCTGCTCGCGCTGAAGCCTGCTGTCCTTCTGCTGCGGGAAAAAAGATGGAAGCAGATCGCCCTGTATGTCGGGCTCGGCATCCTGATCAGTCTGCCGTGGCTGATCCGCGGCGTGCTGATCTCCGGCTGGCTGCTTTATCCCTTCACCTTTATCGATCTGTTTTCCGTGGACTGGAAAATGGAAAAAGGATATGCGGATTCCGATGCGAAGGAAATCCAGGTTTTTGCCAGAGGGCTTTATGATGTGAACCTGTATGACACGCCCTTTCGCAAATGGGTGGGCGGCTGGTTCCTCGCTCTGCGCGGGATGGAAAAGCTGTGGATCCTGGCCTGTGCCGTCTGTGCGGCGGCGGAGCTGCTTTCCATGGTGCTGACGGCGGCCCGTCTGATCCGCGGCAGGAAGTCCGGCGGGAAGCAGGAGAAGGAGAGCATCCCGGCAGGAAGTATTCCGGCATGGGACTGGCTTCTGTACGCGGCAGTGCTGCTGGCCGGCTATCTGTTCTGGCAGTTTTCCGCTCCTCTGGTCCGTTACGGCTATGCTTACGTGATCGCCCTGCCCATGGGGACAGCGGGGTTCTGGTTCTGCTTTCTGATGGCGGACAGGCGGAAAAGGGGCCCGGCGCGTTTCCGGACAGGCGGCAGAGGCCTGTTCCTGTTGGTCCTGAGCCTGCTGCTTCTGTACAAGGCTGCGGATCTGGCAGCAGCCGTCCGTTCATCTGCCGCCCAGCCTTTCTATGTCAGACAGCAGGGCTACGGGGAATATGATGCCTTCACCTATGAGGTGGACGGCGTTACCATCTACGTCCCTTCGGACGGGGGTAAGATCGGCTACGACGCCTTTCCTTCATCCCCCAGGGTGCAGAACATCCGCCTGCGCAGGCCGGGAGATCTGACATCCGGCTTTCGGGCGGCCGGAGCTCAGGAATCCGGCGGGAGGGACGGATAAAGGCAGAGAACGCATCCTGCGTGCCGTCTGGCGGATGACCGGCACGGACCGGAACAGGAGGGAAAGCGGCTGCGATTGCAGAAGGGAAAGAAAAAGGCCGCCCTGCGGCAGAAACGGAGGATATGGAATGGAAAAAATCTATGGAGTTGTGATGGCGGGGGGCGGAGGCACCAGGCTGTGGCCGCTGTCCACCAGCAAAAAGCCCAAGCAGTTCCTGAATCTTTCAGGAAAGGAAACGCTGGTGAACGAGGCCATCGACCGGCTGGCAGGGGTGGCACAGGAGCTCTTTATTGTCACCAACGCCGCCCAGGCGCAGGAAATGCTGGAGCAGACCGCAGGAAGAGTACCGCAGGATCATATCCTGAAGGAGCCTGCGGCCAGGAATACGGCGGCCTGCATCGGCTATGCGGCCATGACCATCATGAAAAAATACGGGGACGGGATCATGATCGTGGTTCCCTCCGATCCTTATATCCGGGATGAAGAAGGCTTTTGCCGGACCCTGAGAGAGGCAGCGGCGGCCGCGGAGGAGACAGACGCCCTGGTGACGGTCGGCATCCGGCCCACCTTCCCATCCACGGGGTACGGATATATCAAAAATACCGCCCTGGAAGGAAAAATCTGGCGCAGAGTGGAAGAATTCGTGGAGAAGCCGGATGAAGAGACGGCAAAGCGGTATGTGAAGGAGGGCTACGTCTGGAACAGCGGCATGTTCATCTGGAGAGCGTCCACCATCCTTTCCTGGTTTGAGAGGCTGCTTCCGGACATCTACGCATGTCTGGAAAGACTGGCGGAGGGCTTCGGCACAAAGGACGAAGAGTCCATTCTGTGGGAGGTCTACCCGAAGATCCCCAAGATCTCCGTGGACTATGGAATCATGGAGCGCGCGGAGCACGTACTGATGGTGCCGGGAGACTTCGGATGGAGCGACGTGGGCGGCTGGGACGCCTTCGACGCTTTGAAGGAGCGAGATGAGAACGGCAACATTACCGTGGGAAAGACATTGCTGCTTGACAGCCGGGGCTGCACCGCGTATTCTGTAGACAGACTGATCGCGGCTGTTGGTGTGGAGGATCTGATCATCGTACAGGCCGGGGAGTCGGTGCTGGTATGCCCCGCTTCTCAGGCACAGCGGGTGAAGGAGATCGTCGAGACCCTGGCCGGAAAGGGTGAGACGGACTATCTGTGAGACGGCCGGCGGGCAGGAACCGTTTTTCGACAAAAGCGGCCCGCCCGGGTCGAAAATTCTCGACGGATTCCGGTTCTGCTTTCCCCTGCGGACATGTTAAGATAGGTTCTGGAAATAATTTCCGGAAAAAACGCAGGAGGAAGCAGGAATATGATCACCATAGAAGTAACAGAGACCCAGATAGAGCGCTATGTGTCCGATATGATGCTGGAGCTGGGAGTTCCGGCGCATCTGAGAGGCTATTATTATCTGCGCGAGGCTATCGTGCTGGCGGCCCGCGATATGGAACTGGTGGGGAGCGTGACCAAGCTGCTCTATCCGGGGATCGCAAGGCGTTCCCATACCAACATCCAGAGGGTGGAGAGGGCCATACGCAATGCGATCGAGGTTTCCTGGGAAAGAGGGAACCCGGCCGTGTTTGAAGAGCTGTTCGGCTACAGCAGCGCATCGGGGGCGCCCCGTCCGACCAACAGTGAATATATCGCCAGGATCGCGGATCGGGTACGTCTGGATCTGTCCGTTTCCTGAGATCATAAGCTGAATGCCGCCTCCGGCGGTGAAACCAGGAAGAGCGGAAACCGGCTTCGCCGGTTCCCTGGAATTATATGGTGCGGCCGTTCGGCCGCAGAAAAGAGGAACAAATGAGTCTGCTGAGTGTCATTGTCCCCTGTTATAATGAGGAGGAAAATGTCGCCTGTTTTTATGAGGAGCTGATGAAGAACCGGCCTTTTTTTGAAAAGGAAGGGCTTTCGGTGGAGATCCTGTATGTTGACGACGGCTCGAAGGACGGAACCGTGGCGGAGGTGAAGAAGCTGCGCGAACAGGATGAAAACGTGCGGCTCATCTCCTTTTCCCGGAACTTCGGCAAGGAGGCGGCCATCTACGCGGGACTGGAAAAATCGAAGGGCGACTATGTGGTGATGATGGATGCGGACCTGCAGGACCCGCCCGCCCTGCTTCCGGAGATGTTCGCCCATATCCATGAGGGCTATGATTCCGTGGCCACCAGAAGGGTTTCCAGAAAGGGAGAACCGCCCATCCGCTCCTTTTTTGCCCGCCTGTTCTATCGCCTGGTGAACCGGATCTCCAAGACGGAGATCGTGGACGGTGCGAGGGATTACCGCCTGATGACCAGACAGGTGGTGGACGCCATCCTGCGCATGACGGAATACAACCGTTTTACCAAGGGGATTTTCGGCTGGGTCGGATTTAAAACGAAATGGATGGAATATGAAAATATCGAACGGGCTCACGGGGAGACGAAATGGTCCTTCTGGAAGCTGTTTCTGTATGCCATAGACGGGATCACCGCCTTTTCCACGGTGCCTCTGGCGCTGGCCTCGGTCATGGGCGTGCTGTTCTGCATCATCGCCTTTCTGATGATCTTTGTCATTATCATCAAGACGCTGCTGTTCGGTGATCCCGTGGGCGGCTGGCCTTCCATGACCTGCATCATCTGCATGGTGAGCGGCGTGCAGCTTTTCTGCCTCGGCATCGTGGGGCAGTACCTGTCCAAGACTTACATGGAAGTGAAAAGAAGACCGATTTATCTGATAAAGGAAGAAATCTGAAAATACTATGAGTGAACGGATCAGTATCGTGATGCCTGTGTTCAATGCGGCGGCCTGGCTGGAACAGACCATCGCCTGTGTACAGGCACAGACCCATAAGGACTGGGAGCTGATCGCCGTGGACGACTGTTCTTCGGACGACAGCTTCCGCCTGCTTCAGGAAAAGGCGCGCGCGGACGGACGCATCCGCCCGGTGAGACTTACGAAAAATGCGGGCGCGGCGCGCACGCGCAATGAGGGGATCCGGCTGGCGCAGGGAAGATACCTGGCTTTTCTGGACTCGGATGATCTGTGGAAGAAAACAAAGCTGGAAAAAGAGCTTGCTTTTCTGAAGGAAAGGCAGGCTGCTTTTGCTTTTACCGCATATGAGTTCGGAGATGAAAACGGCGTGGGAAACGGAAAGATCGTCCATGTGCCGGACACGCTCTCCTATCGGGAGGCGCTGTCCAGGACTGTGATCTTTACCACTACGGTGATGTTCGATCTGGAGAAGATCGACAGGAGCCTGATCTTCATGCCCGACGTCAAGAGTGAGGATACGGCGACCTGGTGGCGGATCCTGCGGGCGGGTCATACGGCTCATGGGCTGGATGAAAATCTGGCCGTCTACCGCAGGCCGAGGAATTCCCTTTCTTCCAACAAGCTGGAGGCCGTCCGCCGCATCTGGCGTCTGTACCGGGACCAGGAGAGGCTTTCCCTGCCGGAAAGCGCGTATCATCTCGTTTTCTGGGCCCTGCGGGCGACGGTAAGGCGGCTGTAGCGTCATGTCTGGCATATCCTGGCCATGGAGGAAGCTGTAACGCTGTCAAAGCCAGTGCCGGCCACTTGCTGACCGGTACACTTGTCCGCCGCCGCCTTGTGTGGTAAACTAAGGAAAATGCCGCGTATGCTGCGCGGCCTGACAGGATGATCAGATCTTTTTGAGATATGCCGCGTTCTGCGGCAGAATGTGAGGAACTATGAAGGACAGAGAAACCGGAAAACGCCTGCTTATTTTGCTCATATCCGCCGCAGGAATGTTCGCCATGGTAGGCTTTTACGCCTGGATATGGTTCGGCTTTTATTATCCCAATATCCTGGTTTATGACATCAAGCTGTATTTCAACGGGCATATCCTGATCCTGCTCATTTATACGGTGATCCTTTTTCTGTTTTCCAATCTGTACGGGGGGCTGAAGATCGGATACCTGAAGCCGATGGAGGTCTTTTTGTCCCAGATATTTTCCCTGATCTGCGTGAATGTGATGTCCTATTTTCAGCTTGCGCTGATCCATGGCAACCTGATCTGGCCGGTGCCCTTTTTCCGGATGATGGCGGGGCAGCTTCTCTTCTCCGCGGTCTGGATCTACTTTGCCAATCTGGTCTACCGCCGCATTTTCCCGCCCAGAAGGCTCCTTCTGATCCATGGAGACCGTTCCATCGACGACATCCTGCACAAGTTCGCCAGCCGGAAGGATAAGTACCGGATCGAGAAGTGCATGGGGCTTGAGGAAGGGGCGGAGGCGCTTCTGGAAGAACTGGAGAAGGGCTATGGCGGCGTGGTGCTGTGGGACATCCCCACGGCGGTGCGCAACAAGCTCCTGAAATACTGCTACAGCCGTTCCATCCGCATCTATCTGATGCCCAAGATCCCGGATGTGATCATCAAGGGGTCGGAACAGCTTCATCTGTTCGACACGCCCATCCTGCTCACCAGAGAGAATGCCCTTACGGTGGAGCAGCGGATCATCAAGCGCTGCATCGACATCGTCTGTTCGCTGATCCTTCTTGTCATCGCTTCGCCGTTCATGCTGGTGACCGCGGCCGCTATTAAGCTGTACGACGGCGGCCCGGTCCTGTACAGGCAGATCCGCTGTACCAGAGGAGGAAAGGAATTCGCCATCCTCAAATTCCGCAGCATGCGGGTGGATGCGGAAAAGGACGGGGTGGCAAGGCTTGCGGCAAAGCACGATTCCCGCATCACGCCCATCGGACGGTTTATCCGGGCGGTTCGCATTGACGAGCTCCCTCAGCTCATCAACATTCTGAAGGGGGAGATGAGCTTCATCGGTCCCAGACCGGAAAGGCCGGAGATCATCGCCCAGTACCTGGAGGAGATGCCGGAATTCGCCTTCCGCACCAAGGTGAAGGCGGGGCTTGCGGGTTATGCGCAGGTATATGGAAAATACAATACCACGCCCTATGACAAGCTGAAGCTGGATCTGACCTATATCGAGAGCTATTCCGTGTGGCTGGACATCAGGCTGATGCTTTTGACCCTGAAGATCCTGTTCCGCCCGGAAAGCACGGAGGGTGTGGACGAGAAGCAGATCACGGCCATGAAGCGGGAGGCGCAAGAGGATAACAAATAATGAGGAAGGACGAAACATTCTGGCAGGAGGGCATGGACGGGAAGCGTTTTGCCCTCTGCTTTTTCCGAAGACTGTGGCTTATGGCCATCTCGGGAGCGCTCGGGGCGGCCCTGGGCGCCGGTCTGTACCTGTTCGCAGCGGTGGCCCTTGCCGGCCCGCCGGAGTATCAGGTGTTTTCCCAGTACCGCATCTATTTTGACAGTGAGAAATACGGGGAGATCCAGGACTACTACAACGCCTATACCTGGGGCGAGATCATGAAAACGGATGAAGTGGTGGATTATGTGATGGAGGTCCTGCCGGAGCACATCACAAAGGAGCAGGTCAGGGCGTCGGTGTCCGTGGGAGCGATGAACGATGTGAAGATCATGCCGCTTACCATCACTACGCAGGATCCGGAGCTTTCGGAGACCATCGCAAAAGCTTATGTGTACGGCCTGGACCGGTTTGGTCATTCCATCGAAGGACTGGACGGCATGGACTGCTGGCTCCTGGAGGAGGCGAAGAAGGTCCCGCGGGGCACAAAGGCAGGAAATGCGGCGCTGCTCGGCGCTGTTCTGGGAGCGGCCGCCGGCTTTTTTGGCTGGCTGTTCTGGTACTGTCTGGATGATTCTGTCTATCTGGAAGCGGATTTTGAGGACCGCTTCGGCATTCCCGTTCTCGGCGTCCTGACGGAGAAAAAAGACGCTTCCTTCCGGAAAGAACTGGAAACCGCTCTGGCGTTTTGCCTGCGGGGAAGAGAACGCATCAGCCTGGCGGATGCGGCTCAGGCGGCAGACTGCTGCGGCCCGGAGAAGGGAAGAAAAGGACGCGGAGGGCTTTCGGCGGACGGGGCAGGAAGCGCTGCGGGGGGCGGCAGGTGCACGGACAGCGCGTGTCCCGGGGCAAAGATCCTGAGAGAGGCAGCAGAGTGCATGGATCTGGAGACAGAGTGGGAGGAGTGCCGCTGGCCTTTTGACAGCGAGGCGGCGGAGCGGATGCGCCGAAACGGCGTGATCCTCCTGCTTCCCTGGGGAAAGGGGAGCGGCCGGATGGCCGGAAGGCTGGCGGACCGGCTGGAGACGCTTGAGATCCCCGTTCTGGGGGCTGTGATCTACGGCGTGCAGGATCGTTTCCTGCATGCGTATTATGGAAGAAAGGGAGGCCGGGCATGAGACTGCAGCTTCTGATCTCCACGGTGAACGAGGATCTGGAAACGCTGGCGCAGCGGATGAACCTCCAGGCGGACGCGATCGTGGTCAACCAGTGTGACAGGAATGAATACCGGGAGTACGGATATGAAGGGCACCGGATCCGCTGCTACAGCTTTGCGGAGCGCGGCGTGGGACTTTCCCGGAACAACTGTCTGATGCGTGCGGACGGGGAGCTGTGCCTGTTTGCGGATGAGGACATCGTGTACCGGCCGGGCGCGGTCAGGGCAGTGACGGAGGAATTTGAAAAAAATCCGGATGCGGATATGATCCTGTTCAACGTGGATGTGCCGGAGGAGAGAAGAACCTACCACATCGACAGCTACGGCAGGGTGCGCTGGTACAACTGCGGCAGATACCCCACCTTCAGCTTTGCGGCGCGCACGCGGAAGCTGCACGAGGCCGGCGTGACCTTTTCTCTTCTGTTCGGCGGCGGAGCGAAGTACAGCAACGGCGAGGACAGCCTGTTCCTGGCGCAGTGCATCCGCAAAGGCCTGAAGGTCTACAGGGCGCCTGTGACCATCGGACGGGAGAACGGCAGACCCTCCACCTGGTTTCATGGGTACAATGAAAAGTTTTTTTATGACAGAGGCGTGCTTTACCGTTTCCTCTATGGCAAAGCGGCGTTTCCCATGGCGGTGCGGTTTCTGCTGAAGAACCGGGCGGAAATGTTCCGGGCTCCGGGAGCGGAAGATGGAGGGAAAGCGGGCCTTTCCATGGGACAGGCATTTGCTCTGATGGGAAAAGGGATCAGGATGAAGGAATGAAGGGAATACTATTTTACGGATTCATCGGCATCCTGACGATGGGAGCCGCATGTCTGGTGAAAAGGGAATCTGGCGGAATGCGGCCGGATGCGGGAAAAGGCGGAAAGCCGGGCCGGGGAAATGCGGTCCGGCTTCGGGAAAACGGGCCTATGGACAGACGGGAGGCGCTGAACCGGACGGCGCTTCTGTTCCTGTTTGCGGTGCTGACAGGGCTGGCAGCTCTGCGCATCGACGTGGGAAACGATTACGGGAACTATGTGAACACCTTCCACGAGATCTTCGTGGGAGGCTATGTGGTGACGGAGCCCGGCTTCAATCTGCTGGTCCGCCTGCTCTATACCCTGTCCGGAGGAGAAAATTATCTGCTGGTCTTCGGAGTCTTTGCTGCGGCGACCACCTTCCTGTTCCTGAAGGCCATGTACGATCAGAGCCTGGATTTTCCACTGTCCTTCGCCCTGTTCATGCTGTTCGGGCTCTATTTTCGCACCTTCAACACGGTACGCTACTATTTTGTCCTGGCCGTCACGCTGTACAGCCTGCGGTATGTGCTGAAGCGGGAGTACGGAAAGTTTCTGCTGCTGATCCTGGGGGCGGCGCTGTTTCACAAATCAGTCCTGGTGGTGATCCCGCTGTACCTGATCGCTCTCCTTCCCTGGAAAAAATGGCAGGTGATCCTGGGGGCGGCGCTGTCCGTCAGCCTGCCGCTGTTTCAGAATTTCTGGATGGGGATTTTGCTGAAGCTGTACCCTTCCTACCAGAATACGGTCTATCTGGAGCAGGGGACCGGGCTGGAGGGAAGCCTGATGGGGATCGTGCGCTGCGCGGCGGTGCTTCTCTTTTGCCTGGCCGGCTGGAGAGAGGTCAGGGAAAGTGCGGCGAACCTGTTTTATTTCAAGCTGAATCTGCTGGGGCTTGCGCTCTACACCTGCGCTTCCTTCATTCCGCTGGTGTCCCGGCTGGGGTATTATCTCATCACCCCCCATCTGCTGCTGGTGCCGGGAGTCCTGTACGCCATGAAGGGAAAGCGGACGGACAGACGGAAGTTGTTGTACGCGGCCGTGCTGGTATTTTCCGTTCTGTATTTCGGAATTTTTCTGCTGACCGCTCATCAGGTGGGGGTTCGGGTGCTGCCCTATCACACATGGGTCTTTACGGAAAAGGAGTGGCTGAATGGCTCATATATTTTTTAGCATTGTGATCGTATCCCTCGATCCCGGAAAAAAGCTGGCGAAAACGTTGAAAAGCGTGCTGGATCAGGAGTATGGAAACTTTGAGATCATTCTCAAGGACGGAGGGTCTGCGGACGGTTCGCTGCGAAGGGAAAAGGACGGTTCTCTTTCGGTGGTGTGGCCGGAGAAGGCAGAGGCGGCCTCCGGCCGGCCCGCACCGGACAGCCGGGTGCATATTTTCCAAAGTCCGGACCGGGGGATCTATGACGGGATGAACCAGGCGATTTCCCATGTCAGCGGGGATTATGTGATGTTTTTGAACTGCGGGGACAGCCTTTACGATCCCGGAGTGCTCGCCCGGACGGCGGAACGGATTGAAGAAGCGGAAAGCGGGCGGGACAGTCGTTTCCGCGCAAGGCCTTTTTTGTTTTACGGGGACCAGTATAATGAAAAGCAGGGCTGCCGGGTCTGCTCTGCGCCGAAGCTGAACGATTTTGCCTGCTATCGCAACGTTCCTTGTCACCAGGTCTGCTTTTATGATGCCTCCCTGTTCTGGGAGAGAGGATATGATACGGATTTCCGGGTCCGGGGAGACTATGAGCATTTTCTCTACTGCATCTACGAGCGGGGCGCGGAGGCGGTGCACCTGCCTTTTATCGTCTCTTCGTATGAGGGCGGCGGCTTTTCGGAAACGAAGGAGAACAGAAAACGGTCTGAGCTGGAGCACAGGATCATCACCCGATACTATCTGGGACGGAAAAAGAGCGCCTGCTACCGGGCGGCCATGCTGCTGTCCCTGGCTCCGGTACGGACAAGGATTGCGGAAAATCCGTCTCTGGCAAAAGGGTATAACGCGGTGAAGGCGGCGCTTTACAGAGGAAAGCGTTGAATAAAAGGGGCTTGTGGCGGAAGAATCGCTGCGCGATTCTTCTCATTTCATGAAATGCGGCCTGTGGCCGCAGGAAAGAGGAAGTCATGAGGATTCTGTGGCTTTTGAATATCTGTCCGCCTGCGGCGGCGGAGGCGCTCGGGATAGCATACAGCGTGCGGGAAGGGTGGATCACCGGCGCGCTGGACCGTTATCTTTCCGAAGGGGAAGAGGCGGCGGAGAAAATGGAGCTGGGGCTCTGCTTTCCCTTTGACGGGGAAGAGCTTTCCGGCGTCAGGCGGCTTTACCCGATGAGAGAGAAGGAGAGGGGACAGGGACGCCGGATTTCGCTGTACGGATTCCGGGAGGATCTGAAGCGGCCGGAGCGCTATGATGCCGGTCTGGAGAATCGCTTTGCAGAAATTCTTGCAGATTTCAGGCCGGACCTGGTACACATCTTCGGAACGGAATTTCCTCATGCTCTTGCCATGACGCGCGCCTTCCGGAAGCCGGAACGGACGCTGGTATCCATGCAGGGACTGGTAGGGGCGTGCGCGGACAGCTATATGGCGGACCTTCCGCCTTCTGTGCAGAACAGCGTGACGCTGCGGGATTTTCTGCGCGCAGACAGCCTGCGCCGGCAGCAGGAAAAATTTCGCATCCGCGGAAAACGGGAGCGGGAGGTGCTTTCCTCCTGCGCCCATGTGGCGGGCCGCACCCGGTTTGACCGGGAAGGAACGCTGGCCTGCAATCCGAAGCTGACGTATCACAATCTGAACGAGACCATGCGTGCCTGCTTTTATGAAGGAAACTGGAGCAGGAAGCGCTGCCGGAGCTTTGAGATCTTTGCGAGCCAGGGAGACTATCCGCTGAAGGGCTTTCACTATCTGCTGCAGGCGATGCCGGAAATCCTGCGGGAATTTCCGGGGGCCCATGTGAGCGTGGCGGGGATTCCTGTTACGGGATATGCGACCCTGAAGGAAAAGCTGAAGATCTCAGGCTATGGGAAGTACTTAAGAAGGCTGATGGAGGAAAACCATCTGCAAGAGAAGATCTCCGTGCTCGGAAATCTGTCGGATGTACAGATGAAGCAGGCCTATCTGAACAGCCATGTGTTCGTCTGCCCTTCCGCTCTGGAAAATTCTCCCAACTGCCTGGGGGAGGCCATGCTGCTCGGCGTGCCCTGCGCGGTGTCCCGGACAGGCGGCATTCCGGATATGGCGCAGGAGGAAAGGAGCGCTCTGTTTTTTGAAAAGGGAAACGTGCATGAGCTGGCCTCCTGCATCTGCCGTATTTTCCGGGACGATGCGCTGGCAGAACGGCTGTCCGGGGAAGCCAGAAAGCAGGCCGGAAAGAACCATGACGGAGATGCCAATTACAGACGGCTTCTGGAGATTTACCGGGAGATTCTGGGCTGAGAAAGGCATTCCGCGGTTTTGCCAGAAGCTGCAGCAGTCTGCCAGGTCTTTTATGGAGGAAAAGGGATGAAGGTGACCTTTGTATCCAACTATATCAACCATCATCAGATCCCCTTCTGCGACGCGCTTTACCGGAGGCTGGGAGAGGATTTTACTTTTATCCAGACGGAGCCCATGGAGGAAGAGCGCGTGAAAATGGGCTGGGGAGAGGCGCTGAAGGGCCTCCCTTATGTCAGGCTTCTGTATGAGGAGGAGACGCTGTGCCGGGAGAGGATCAACGGCTGTGACCTTCTCCTCGCCGGATGGATGGAGAAGCCGGAGCTGATCTATTCCCGGCTGGAAAGCGGGAAACCGGCTCTGCGCATCAGCGAGCGCATTTACCGGGAAGGACAGTGGAAGGCGATTTCTCCCAGGGGGCTTGCGGCCAAGTACCGGGAGCATATCCGCTACCGCAATAAGCCGGTTTATCTGCTGTGTGCCGGGGCGTATGTGGCTTCGGATTTTACGCTGATCCACGCCTATCCGGGAAAGATGCTGCGCTTCGGCTATTTCCCCGAAGCGAAGCAGCCGCAGCAGCAGGCAGAAAAGCCGAAGGACGGACCGGTGCAGCTTCTGTGGGCGGGCAGGCTGATGGAACTGAAGCATCCGGAATTCGCTCTGCGTCTTGCCGCGGATCTGAAGCGGGAAGGATATGATTTCCGGCTGAAGATGATCGGCGGCGGAGCGCTGGAGGGAGAGCTTCTGGAGCAGATCCGCCGGGAGGGACTTTCCGGAGTGGTGGAAATGACGGGCTTTCTGCCGCCCGGAGAAGTGCGCCGCGCCATGGAGGAAAGCCACATTTTCCTCTTTACCAGCAATCACCTGGAGGGCTGGGGCGCCGTGGTCAATGAGGCCATGAACAGCAGGTGTGCGGTGGTCGCGAGCGAAGAGGCGGGCGCGGTCCCGTACCTGATCCGCCACGGGGAGAACGGAATGATCTATCAGAAGGACCGGTACGAAGAGTTCTACAGAGCGGCCCGCTATCTGGCAGGACAGGAAAAGGACAGGGAACGGATGGGACAAAAGGCCTGTGAAACAATCCTGACGGAATGGAATGCAGATACGGCGGCCGCAAGATGTCTGCAGCTGTATGAAGGATGGCGGAACGGGGAGATCCTTTTGCCGGAACAGGGACCGTTGTCCCGCGCTCCGCTGATCCGGCCCTGAAGCAGGAGCAGGGAACAAAACAGAAGAAAAGGATCAAAAACAGGCTCCTGCCGCGGGAAAAAGCTGCGGCGCGGAGGGGAGGAAATGATGGAACAACCACTGATCACAGTTATTATACCGGTTTATAATATCCCGGACTGCCTGGAACGCTGCGTGGCGTCGGTCTGCGCCCAGACCTGGAAAAATCTGGAGATCCTGCTGGTGGACGACGGCTCCACGGACGGAACGGGCGCGCTCTGCGATTCGCTGGCGCAGCGCGACGGGCGTATCCGGGTTTTTCATAAGCAAAACGGCGGTTCCTCCTCCGCGCGAAATATGGGGATCGAAAACGCGGGGGGAGAGTGGCTGGGCTTCGTGGACAGCGATGACTTCATCGAGCCCCGGATGTATGAAACCATGATGAAGGAGGCGCTGAAGGGCGGCTACCGTATCGTTCAGATCTCCAGAGACGAGATCGGAGAGGATGGAAAGCGCAGGCCGGATGTGTGTGTACCTCCGAAGGAAGCGGTGTTTCGGGAAAGCGGCGAATTTTTCCGGACCCTGCTTTTGCACGAAGGGGACTGTTCCTTCTGCACCAAGCTGGTGGACGCGGCGCTTTTTCAGAACAGGAGGTTCCCGGAGGGAGAGCTGAATGAGGATTTTTACCTGCTCCTGCAGCTTCTTCCGGAGGCGGGCGGCGTGCGCATCCTGCCCCAGCAGTTCTATCATGTCTATTACCGTATGGGAAGCAATACCCGGAAAAAGGACCGCAGCGAATTTTCCCGCGTGTTTCTGGACATCGTAAAAAATGCGGACTTTGCACAGAAGCTGGCGAAGGAGCGCTTCCCGCAGTATGAAAGAGAGGCGGCCCGTTTCGGATTGTACCAGCGGCTGGACTTTCTTCTGCACATCCCGGTGGAGCAGATGACACGGGCAAATGCTTTTTACCGGGAAGTCATTCGTTACTGCCGTGCAAATGTGCGGGAAACAGTGACGAATCCCTATCTGACGAAGCAGCAGAAGCTGTACCTGCTGCTTCTGACGGCGGCTCCCCGCCCCGTGCGCGCGCTGCACCGTCTGACCATGCGGATGCGGGACATAGGTTGAAGCGGTCTCTCTTCTGAAATAGGAGGGAAAGGAACTGTACGGCTGAACCGGCTACAGCTCTTCATCCAGAAAGACACGGGAGCCGGGGATTTGGAAACCGGCCGGAGGCGGGTTTCTTGCATTGCCCCGTCCCCTATGCTATAATGTGCGAAAAGGGCGTTTTTGCCCCAATTTCTGTAAAAAATGAAATTGTATAAGCGCTCCGGAACCGGCAGAAAATAAATACGGCCTGAAAAAGTGACACGCAGCAGACGAAAAATACGGCGGCGTACGGGGCTGCGGCGCCGGACGCGGATACAGACGGAGGAAAAGAATGTTAAATGATAAGACCATACTGATCACGGGCGGAACCGGCTCCTTTGGAAAAAGCTTCACCAGATACGTGCTGAAGCATTATCATCCGAAGAAGATCATCATTTATTCCAGAGATGAGTACAAGCAGTTCGTGATGCAGAATGAGCTGAAGGAATATGATTCCGTGATGCGCTACTTCATCGGGGATGTGCGGGATAAGGACAGGATGAAAAGGGCCTTTGAAGGCGTGGACTACGTAATCCACGCGGCGGCCTTAAAGCAGGTGCCAGCCTGTGAATACAATCCCAACGAGGCGATCCGCACCAATGTGGGCGGCGCGCAGAACGTGATCGACGCGGCGCTGGATACCAACGTGAAGAAGGTGATCGCCCTGTCTACGGACAAGGCGGTGAATCCGGTCAACCTGTACGGCGGCACCAAGCTGGTGAGCGACAAGCTCTTTGTGGCGGCGAACGCCTATTCCGGAACCAAGGATATCTGCTTCGCCATCGTCCGCTACGGCAATGTGGCGGGAAGCCGCGGCTCCATTATCCCGCTGTTCCATAACATCATCAAAAACGGCGGAACGGAGCTTCCCATCACGGACATGCGCATGACCCGCTTCTGGATCAGCCTGACGGAGGGTGTGGAGCTGGTGATCAAGGCGCTGAGGGAAGCGAAGGGCGGAGAAACCTTCATCAGCAAGATCCCTTCTTTCCGCGTGCCGGATCTGGCGGAGGCCATGCTTCCCGGCTGCAAAATAAAGGAGATTGGCATCCGTCCCGGCGAGAAGCTGCACGAGATCATGGTGACCACAGAGGATTCCTTCAATACCTACGAATATGACAAGCACTATATCGTCTATCCGCAGGTGGTGTTCAACGACAGGCAGGTGCCCGATCTTTCCGGGAAAAAGGTGGAGGAGGGCTTCTCCTACAGCTCCGGGACCAACAGCGAGTGGCTTTCCGTGGAGGATCTGAGGGAGCGCCTGAAGGAAGTGGAGCTGGAAAAATAAACCAAAGCATGTAACGGCCGTCCTGCCTGGTGCGGCGGCCGCAGGCAGGGAATGCCCTGGCCGGCCGTTCCTGAGAGAAAAGCCCGGAAGCGGAAAACGCCTTCGGGCTGTCTTTTTTATTCAAAAGGAAAGGCCCGCACACGATCCGGCGGGCGGAGGCGGTCACAGGTCCGGCGGCTTTCCGGAAATGGAGGAATACAGATGGAAAGAGAAAATGCGGTTCCCGCGGTTGCGGGAGGAAAACCGGTCAGAGATACAAAAATTTTTTACGGGCACCAGTATCTGGACGAGGCGGATTACCAGGCCGTTCTGGACGTCCTGAAAAGCGACTATCTGACCTGCGGGCCGAAGATCGGAGAGCTGGAGGAAAAGCTCTGCCGTCTCACGGGCGCGAAGCATGCGGTCACAGTCAGCAATGGGACGGCGGCGCTGCACATCGCCTGCCTCGCGGCTGGCGTGGGACCGGGGGACGAGGTGATCACCACGCCCATCACCTTCGCCGCCTCGGCAAACTGTGCTCTCTACTGCGGAGCAAAGCCCGTTTTTGCGGACATTGATGAGAAAACCTATAACATCGATCCGCAGCAGGTGCGCGCACATATCACGGAAAGGACGAAAGCGGTAGTGGCTGTGGATTTTACCGGACAGTCCACAAATCTGAAAAGGCTGCGGGAAATCTGCGACGAATACAACCTGGTGCTGATCACGGATGGGGCGCATTCCATCGGGACCCGCTACGACGGGAAGGCGACCGGTTCCATTGCGGATATGACCACCTTCAGCTTCCATCCGGTAAAAACGGTGACCAGCGGGGAGGGAGGAGCGGTTCTGACGAACAGCGATGAATATCACCAGCGGCTGGAGCTGTTCGGCAAGCACGGAATCACCCGGGACCCCGCACTCATGTCGAAGGAGCCGGACGGCCCTTGGTATTATGAGCAGATCGCGCTCGGCTACAACTACCGCATGACGGATATTCAGGCGGGGCTTCTGATCAGCCAGCTGGACAAGCTGGACAGGTTCCGCGCCCGCAGAAAGGAGATCGTGAGACGCTACGATGAGGCTTTTTCACAGATCCCCCAGATCGCGGTACAGCAGGAGATCCCGGAATCCGATACCACCCGGCACCTGTATATCCTCAGGATCCGTCCGGAAATGCTGAAAATCGACCGGAAGGGATTTTTTGAAGCCATGGCGGCGGAGAACATCTGCTGCAACGTTCACTATATCCCCGTGTATTATTTCCCGTATTATCAGAAGCTCGGCTATCGGAAGGGACTCTGCCCGAAAGCGGAAAAGCTGTATGAGGAGATCCTTTCTCTGCCGCTCTATTATGCGATGAGCGATCAGGATGTGGAGGATGTGATCGAAGCGGTGCGCAGAATCTGCGCCTGGTATGCGAAATAAAGGGATGATGCAGGAGCGGAGGCTTCCCGGCGGCCGGAAAAGAGAAGATGACATCCGGGAGAAAGAAGCGCGGCCGGAAAAGCAGAGACGGCAGCCGGGAGGCAGAAATACGGCCGGAAAAGCGGAGACGGCAGCCGGGAGGAAGAAGCGCAGCCGGAAAAAAGGAGTAACAGCAGCATGAAACTGAGCGTGATCGTGCCCGTTTATAATACGGCCGGAGAGGGCAGGCTGGAATACTGCCTTAACTCTCTGGTGAATCAGACCCTGCAGGATATGGAGATCATCGCAGTGGACGACTGCTCCACGGATGATTCCCTGGAAATCCTGCGCCGTTTTGAAAAGCAGTATCCCGGAAGGGTGCGGGCCATCCATTCCGAAGTGAACCGGAAGCAGGGCGGTGCGAAGAATATCGGTCTGTCCCTGGCGCAGGGGGAGTGGATCGGTTTTATTGACAGCGATGACTGGATCACGCCGGACATGTATGAAAAGCTGCTCGACCGCGCACAGGAGACGGGAGCGGATATGGTAGGCTGCGATTACTGCCTGACCTGGGAGCACAGCATGAAGGTAGGGCAGGTGGTGCACAACAACCGTCCGGAGCAGGCGGGGCTTCTGAATCACGAAAAATACGCCTCTCTCATTCTGGACAGCGGAAGTCTGGTGGTGAAGATTTACCGCCGGGAGATCATCCTGGGCTGTGACAGCCGGTTCCCGGAGGGGATTTTTTATGAGGATAATGCGCTGGGGAATACCTGGATGCTGCGGGCAAAGCATTTTGAATACGTTCCGGAGCCCCTCTACTATTATTTCCAGCATGATGCTTCCACCGTTCATACCATTACGAAAAAACGCTGTGAGGACCGGATGCAGGCCGGCCGGATCATGATCGCCGAGGCGAAGAAATACGGCTATTTTGAAGAATATGCCAGGGAACTGGAATACAGCTTCACCGTCCTTTTTTATGTGAACACGCTTTTTTCCTACATGTTCGGGGTGAAAAAGAAGGAACCCGCGTTTGTGGATGCCATGGGACGCGAGATGCGGGAAACCTTTCCCGATTTTCAGAAGAATCCCTGGTATCAGAAACGCTTCAACGAAGAGGAAAAGAAGCTGGTGGCGATGCAGCAGGGCTCCACGCGGCGGTTCATGCTCTATTTTACCCTTCTGTGGACCTGGAGGGGATTGCGAAAGAGGCTGGCGAAAAAAGGATGAGCGGGAAGGAAGAGGCAGATGACGAAGAAGAAAGCGGCACTGATCGGAGCGGGGGAAGAATCCCTTCATACCATAGAGGCGGCGCACCGGCTGGGCGTATTTGTGACGGCGCTGGACGGAAATCCGGCTGCGGCGGGCCTGAAGGCTGCGGACGAGGGTCTTGCAGTGGATATTTCCAGAGAGGATGAGGTGATCCGGGCGCTTCGTAGGGAAACGGACCGGGCGCAGACGGAAGGGCCGGATTTTGTGATCACCGGTCCCATCGGACGCTATCTGACTACGGCGGGAGCGGTGAACGACGCCTTTCATCTGGACGGCATCAGCAGGCAGTCCGCCGTCTGGTGTACGGACAAGTATCTGTTCCATGAAAAGCTGCATGCGGCCGGTCTGAGAGACTGTCATTGTGAACTGGTCCCTGCCTTTTGTGGAAAAAAAACGGAGGAAGCACGGCAGATCGTGGATAACCTGGTGAAAAAGGCCGGAGAAGAGTTTTCCTTTCCTGCGATCCTGAAGCCGCGCTGCGGTTCCGGAAGCAGAGGGATCTTTTTTCTCAACAGCCTGCAGGAGCTGCGTGAAGCGCTTGGAGCGCTCGCCGGAGAGGCCGGCGGATGCTGTGAGGATTATGTGCTGGAGGAAGCGGCGCCAGGCACGGAATATGGAGTGGATGCCGCAATGGACCACGCGCATTATTGCCAGATCCTGCTTCGCAGAAAGCTGCTCACACCGCCGCCTGCCCGCCAGGCGGTGGGATATTTTTCCGTGACAGGGGAAGACAGACAGGAGGCGGAGCTGACCGGCCAGGTGCGTACGTATCTGGAACGGGTGACGGCTGCGCTTAAGCTGCAGGACTGCCTGCTCCATGCGGATCTGATGATCTCAGACAGCCGGATTTTTGTCATCGAGCTTTCCGCCCGGCCTTCCGGTCATCATCTGCACGATCTGTTTACGCCTATGGCTACGGGTGTGGATATGGCGGAGGCCTATATCCGCAGCCGGTGCGGTCTTCCCTATACCTATGAGCCGCAGACAGCGCGCAGGCTTCTGATCCGTTATTTTGCTCTGCCGGAGGGCATTGTGAAGGCAGTGCCGAAAAAGGAAGAGCTGGCGCTTCCTGAGGGAATCCGTTTGCGTGGCTGGGACTGTGAGATTCGGCCGGGAGACCGGATGGAGCGGGTGACCACCGGCCATTCCGTGATGGGACGGGGCTATTTTATCCTGGAAGGGAAGACGGATGAGAAGCTGGAAGCGGCGGCGGAAAAGATCCTTGGGGAGTTTGCGGTGGAAGAGGCTGCCATCTGAGCAGAAAAGGAAGGGAAGCTGAAAAAGGAAGAAGAGGAAAATTATGGAATAGGGGGTAAAGGACATGCGTTTACAGGAAGAACCGCTCGCAAAGGTTATCACTCCGCCGGAAATTGATTTCGCGGCGGAAGGTCTGGTCCAGAAGGAGGGCGTGGTATATACCACACAGAACGGAAAAGCGTACCGGATGGATATTGTCTATCCTGCTGATGCGGCGGAGGCGCTCCCCGCCGTGGTGTGGGTGCATGGAGGAGGATGGTCGGATGAGAAGCTGACCCGGAAATATCTGCCGAGTACGGAGCTGGCACAGCTTGCCGGACGGGGATTCGTAACGGTGAGCATTGATTACCGCCTGAGCCAGGAGGCGCCGTTCCCGGCACAGATTGAGGACTGCAAGGCGGCCGTGCGGTTCCTGCGCGCTCATGCGGAGGAATTTCATGTGGATCCCGGGCGGATCGCTGCCTGGGGAGAATCGGCGGGAGGGCATCTGGTGGAGCTGATGGCCTACAGCACGGACGGGGAATTTCTGAATGACTGCTGCCCGGATTATTCCTCTCGGATCCAGGCGGTGATCCCCTGGTATGCGCCCGCGGATATGAGGCTGACGCCGGAGGAATGGGAAAGCTCGGAGGTATACGGAAGGCTGTTCCCGGCTGCAGATCCGAAAGAGCGTGAGCGCCTGATGGAGCAGGCGAGCCCGATCTGCTATGCCGCCCGGAAAAATCCGCCCACTCTGCTCATGCATGGAGATGCGGACCGGCTGGTCAGCCCGGAAAACAGCAGGAGAATGCAGAAAGCACTGCGGGACGCAGGAAACGATGCCCGTCTGATCCTGGTTCCGGGACAGGGGCATGGCTTCTTCGACGGAGCGGAATACTATAAACAGATCTTTCAGTTCCTGGAAAAGATACTGAGAGGATAGAATTTGCGGTAGGGAGAGAGACCGGAGCCGGCACATGTCATAGCGTGTGCCGGCTCCGGTCGTTCCGGAAAGCCTTACCGGGCATAGTGCGGATATTTTTCCAATGCTTCTTGCTGGGAGAGGCAAAAGCTGATCCGCAGCTTTTGGCAGATTTGCTGCGGATCGATCCTCTGCTCCTGATTTCACGGATCAGGCTGCAGGTATGCCCTCTGACAGTAACAGCGGCTATTCTTTTACATGCGTAATAATATCTTCTACCTGGCAGTCGAGAATGTTGCAGAGAACATCCAGAGTATGTGTTGAGATATTCTGGTTTGCCCGCATTCGCGACAGCTGCCCTGCCGATATGCCGTATTTTTTGATCAGCTGATACTGGCTGACCTTCTTTTTTTCCAAAGTAAGCCAAAACGGGGCATAGGAAATCATGCTTTCTGCTCCTCCTGCTTGCGTATTACCCGTATATTGCTTATATTAATATTAGCCATAAATGGCTAATAACGCGGCAGGAAGCCAGGAGAGGGGAGCCACGGAAAAATATGAGACGATATTTTCAGCTGGATATTGCGGATAAAAAATACAGGTCTGTTTTGCTGCTGAGCTACAGCACGATAGCCGTTCTGACGATCATCATATTGCTCGGAGGGATTTTTTCCTGGTTTAACACGCATACCAGAGCGGTTATTTATGATATGTCCATGGAACAGCTTAAGAATCTGGACACGGTTGTCGCAAATACGCTGGATATGTATCGGATCCAGCTTCAGACTGCCTGGCAGGACAGCGGTGTGAAGGAATATTTTTATACCGGAGAAGAAAGCTGGGAAAATGAATATCTTGTAGGAAACTATTTTTATAAAATGTGCGTAAATAATAGGACGGCGGATTATGTCTGTCTGTTCAGAGAAGGGCAATATCAGTATTATGGTCCTCACTATCCGGAAGAACAGGAGAAGCGCCAGATTGAAGAACTGATTCCCAAAACGGAAAATGATACCCAGCAGTTTCTGATAGAGACAGATTCCGGAAAAAATCTCTGTATTTTTTTGACGGAGAGAAGCGCTGTCGGAGCGGAGCCGGATAAGGGGATTGTGTATTCTCTGAATCTGTCGGAAATGGAAAGACAGATGATCTCGCAGGAAAATGAAGATTCTGTTTTTCTGGTATTTTCTGACGACGGGCAGGAGATGATGACCGGAAAGCTGGATGCCGGACGGCTGGACAGAGTCAGAGAACAGCTCATGAAAGACGGACGCGGAAAGCGGAATCAGGAAATGGTGCTGGATGGCCGAAAGTATCTGTACAACAGCCTGTATCAGGAAGAGATCGGCATGCGCTTCGTATTGCTGCAGGACTATCAGGTCCTGCAGGCGCAGATGAACGGGATCTGGAAAGTCGCTGTCGCCTGTGTGATCGTCAGTCTTCTTGCCGCGCTTATCCTGGCGGTATTTTTGACCAACAGGCTTTATTATCCGCTGGAGGAATTTTTTGAAAGGCTGCATTTGGGAGAGGCAAGCGTCGGAGAAGGGGAATACAGCCGGAGACAGGCGGAAATGACAAGCGAGCGGATCATCAGCCAGATCCATATGATGTCGCAGCAATATCATTCAGACGAGGTACTTTCTTTTCTGAACGGAGATGAGGGAATGGAAATCCCCATGGCTCTGAAATTGTCGGATCGGAATGAAGAAGCGAGATTCCTGCTGTTCTGGACTCAAAAGAGAGTATTGGAACGAGCCTGTATGGAAAGGATCCGGGGTCTGCTTACGGAAAATTTTTCCGGATGTAAGCTGACAGCCTTTCAGGAACCCTGTTCTCCATGGATCCTGATCTGTCTGAAGGATCCGGTCCGGATCGGAGCGCTGGAAAAAGAAGGGTGGTTCGGCGAACGGATCGATCAAGTCTGCAGGCAGTTTGCGGAAGAAAAAGGAGTGCAGTTATATTATGCCGTTTCCGGGCTATTGCGGGAGGAAACAGAAATCCGTCCGGCCTTTCAGGAGCTGCAGACGCTTCAGAAATACCATCTCCTTGGACAGAGCGGACAGGGAATGCGGGCAGAGCCGTTTGCAAAACGGGAGAAAATGGAAATTCCGTCCAGGATTTACGGGGAATATCTGAATGCGGTGAAAAAGGGAGATGCAGAAGAAGCGAAGAAGCAGCTTCCCGGGATCCTGAAACAGCTGTCCGGCTTTGAGATCCATAAGGTACTGCTGTCGCTGGCCGGTTTCTGCGTTTCTCTGGAACAGAGCAGCTGGGAACAGGAGCAAGGAGGCAGACAGAGACAGGAAAAATTTCTGGAGCATTATATCAGGCTCTCTTCCCTGTATGATCTTTCGGAGCTGGAAGAATATCTTGGAAGACTGACAGAGGAGGCCTGTCTGGAAAACAGTGTCTTTCAGGAAAAAACGCTGAGAATGAATCTGCTGGACGCGGTGGAGTACATCAGAGAGCATTACAGGGAAGATGCGATCAGCGTGGAACAGGTCGCAGACCGGTTTCATATGTCGGTTTCCTATTTCAGCAAGCTGTTCCATGAATATACCGGCATGACGTTCCCGGAGTTTATCAATGACCTGCGGCTTACCTATGCGAAAGAGCTTCTTCTGTCGGATCGGGATCTGAATGTCAAACGGGTGGCTCAGCTGTGCGGCTTCGGTACTACTTCCTATTTTTCTCAGCAGTTCAAGAAAAAATTCGGCATTTCTCCATCAACGGTAAGGAATATCAGAGAAAAATAACAGAAACAGATAAAAATGATATGCATTTTACGGCACTTTTTGTTGAAAAGTGGGTGGAATGCATATCTTTTTTCTTTCGGGGAAGGAAAGAGATGCTTATAATGGCCCTATCAAGCGAAAGGGAGGAGAAAAGATGTTCAGACCAAAACCAACCTCAGAACATGCCCGAGCCAAAAAGGGAAATGCGATTCGCAGGTTCAGGCAGGAAATGCCGCTGTATCTGCTGGCTCTGCCGGGAGTGATCGCGCTGCTTCTGTTTTCCTATTTCCCGATGGCGGGAATCATTCTTGTATTTAAGGATTACAACTTCCGGGGCGGGATCTTCGGAAGCCCATGGGCGGACCCGATCTATAAGAATTTCAGATTCTTCTTTAATAATCTTTCCACAGCAATGCGGTCAACGGGTCTGACCGTTATGTACAACCTGCTGTTTTTCCTGGCAGGAACGCTGTTCGCTGTGGCGATCGCGATCATGCTCAGCGAGATCAAGTCAAAATGGTTCATCAAGGCTTCTCAGAGCCTGATGTTTCTGCCCTATTTTATTTCCTGGATGGTTACGGGGGCAATCCTGTATGCTTTGCTGAATGTGGATTCCGGGCTGGTAAACCAGCTTTTGATCTCCATGGGAAAAGAGCCGATTGATTTTTATGCGAGGCCGCAGATGTGGATTCTGATCCTGACGATCGCCAATACCTGGCAGAGCTGCGGATATACATCCATCATCTATTATGGTGTACTGACCGGGATCGATTCTTCTCTTTATGAAGCGGCAAAAGTGGACGGAGCGACGAAGCTGCAGAGTATTTTTAAGATCACGATTCCGCTGCTGCGTCCTACGGTTACGATCCTGTTCCTTCTTTCCGTAGGGAATATGCTGAAGGGAAATCTGAATATGGTCATAGGTCTGACCAACCTGAATCCCGTATTGTTCCCGACGACGGATCTGATCGACGTTTTTGTGTATAGAAGCGGCGTCAGAAACGGAGAGATGGCATTTGCTTCAGCTATTTCGCTTTATCAGTCCCTGTTTGGCTTCCTTCTGGTGATCGCGGCCAACAAAATAGCGGGAAAGATCGATAAAGATACCACATTGTTTTAGAGGAGGAAAGGGAATGAAAAAGAAGCTTTACAGTTCGGATTCTGTTTTGCTGGCTGTCTTTTACATCCTGCTCGGATTGATGGCCGTCATATGTATTTTCCCCATTCTGTTCGCAGTCATCGGATCCTTTACGCCGGAAAGTGAGGTAGCTGTCTCCGGATTTCAGCTTTTCCCGAAGGAGCTTTCTCTGGAAACCTATCAATATGTGTTCCAGTCGCAGGGAAGCAAGCTTCTGAACGCATATAAGAACAGCATCCTGACGACTGTATGCGGAACCGCCATTTCCGTGCTGATCACCGTATGCTATGCTTATGTGCTTTCGGTAAAAGGGTTTCGATTTGGAAACAAGCTGGCGTTTTTTGCTTACTTTACGATGCTGTTTAACGGAGGAATGCTGGCCTGGTATCTGGTATGCACCAAATATCTGGGAATGAAGGACAATTACGCGGCCATGTTTCTTCCTTATGCGATGAACGTCTTTAATATGTATCTGATGCGGAACTTTTTCCGCGGACTTCCGTATGAGCTGGTGGAAAGCGCACAGATGGACGGAGCAGGACATTTCCGCATTCTGGGACAGATCATCCTGCCGCTGTCCAAAGCAGGGATCGTGACGATCACGCTGTTTTATGCGCTGCAGTACTGGAATGACTTTTATCTGCCGCTGATGCTGATCAATGATGAAAAGTATTATACGATTCAGTACATTCTCTACAAGATGATGTCAAATATCCAGTATCTGGCCGCCAATCCGTCCAGCGCTGTGGCCTCGCATATTGTGCTTCCGGCGCAGACGATCAAGATGGCGATCACCTGTATTGCCATCGGGCCGATCATATTGGTTTATCCCTTTATCCAGAAGCATTTTGTGAAGGGAGTAACGGTAGGCGCACTGAAAGGGTAATTATGACGAAAGTCATAAAATAAAAAAGGAGGACAAAAGGATGAAAAGGAAAAAAATTACGGCACTTCTGACCGCTGCGGTCATGGGAATATCCCTGCTGGCGTCAGGATGCTCAGGAAAGGACGCAGCAGGAACGGATAGTGCGGCGGAGGGCGGTGCTTCTGCTCAGGAGGCAGCAGGCTCTGAAGAAACGGAGGAGCCCACACAGGCAACGCTGGTCCTGTACGGGGAAGAATCGCCCAGAATGACGGAATTCGCGGAGAATGAATTCCATGACAAGGTTCTGGATGCCATTAATGTGGACGTAACGATCCAGTATCTGCCCTGGTCAGAGTATGCGGGAGGGAAAACGGAGCTGATGCTTTCCTCCGGTGAAAAATTTGTAACCTACACAGATACGGCATTTTTGTCCAAATGCGTATCGAAGGGATATTATGCGGATCTGACGGAAGCGGCCGAGCTGTATGCGGATGATCTGAAGAAATACTGCGGCGGAGAAGAAGCGTTCGACATCTGGAAGGTGGATGGAAGACTGTATGCGCTGCCCTTCGGAAACAAACCGAACGCGGGTGAAAACTATGTCATTACCACCAGACAGGATCTTCTGGAAGAAGTGGGCATGACGGAGCTGAAGACGCTGGAGGATGTGGAAAAATTCTATACGCTCGCGAAAGAAAAGCATCCGGACATCATCGCCTTCGGCCGGGGAGGCATTCTGCCCCAGATGGTAAACGGCGTCATAGAATCCGACATGAATGTTTTCCGACTGAACAATTTCGTATCAACGGACGGAAACAAGCTGGATGATCCGACCGTATACAATTACTATGCTTCGGAAGAGTATAAACAGGCGTGCGAGATTTTCCGGGACTGGTATCAGAAGGGGCTGATCCCCAGCTATATCATGTCGAACGCTTCTCAGATCGATGCGGAATTCATGGCAGGAAAGGCCCTGTTCGCGGCGGGCGCGAACTACCGTGTGTTTGAGTATGAGGATGCGGTCAGAAAATCTGATCCGAATGCGAAGTTTAAGAACTATTATCTGGGGGATCAGTCCCGCAAGCCGCTGATGTCCAGAGGAACCTATTCTACCGCATTTGCCGTCAGCGCCAACGTGGAAGGGAAGGAGCTGGAGGGCTATGTAAAGCTGATCAATCTGCTCCAGAGCAGTCAGGAATGGGTCGACCTGATCACATATGGCGTGGAAGGACAGGACTGGAAGCTTACGGAGAGCGGACAGCTTGAGCGGATCAATACGGATACCTTCTTTGAAACCTGGCTTCCGGATAACATCAATTTCAAACGTTATCCGGAGTATGTGACGGAGGATCAGATCGAAACCTACGAGAACTGGAATGAAGGCTGTATTCCGCAGAAGGATCTCGGCTTCTCCTTTGACATGACGCCTGTTCAGACGGAATATGCTCAGATGCAGGCGGTGGAACAGGAGTATTTCAACCCGATCACCAACGGTCTGGTCGATTATGACGAAGCGATCGATGAAGCGCTTACAAAGCTGGAGGAGGCGGGGATCGACCGTTTCCTGGAAGAATACCAGAAGCAGTTCAGCGAGTTTTATGCGAATAAGACTGCTCAGGAATAAGATGGATTCTGCTGCTCGATAAAAAAAGGGTTTTTATTCGGAACCCGGCCCGTCTGTCGCCGAAAGCGATCGGAAAGGACGGGCCGGGTCCGCTGTTTTCCGGCCTGACAGCGAACAGCGGCTCAGACTGTGGCGCTGTTCAGCCGGCTCTTTACAGCCCGCACAAAAACGTATCTTCCCTGCTCTCACTGTGCTATAATTTAACTGAATATCATAAAACGCCGCTGCGGGCGGCAGTCAGGAGGGATTACAGGATGAAGAGACACACACAGTTTACGGTTCAGGGGAAACCGTTTTTTTCCATCGGAGGGCAGCTTCATAACTCCACAGGGTATGCGCTGGGTGCTGCAGGAGGGGAAAAGTATGAGCAGGATGTACGGACCGCGTTTGCCGCGCTGAAAGCGATCGGCGCGAATACGGCGGCGGTCCCGGTCTGCTGGGATGCCTTTGAGCCGGAGGAGGGGAAATTTGACGGAGATTATGTGCGCCGGATCATCGACCGGGTGAGGGAGCACGGTATGCATGCCGTTCTTTTGTGGTTCGGTACCTGGAAAAACGGACAGATGGAATATACGCCTGCCTGGGTGAAGGCGGACCGAAAGCGTTTTCCGCGGGCGGTCTGCAAGGACGGTACGGAGACGGCGGCTCTTTCTCCCTTCTATGAGGAGAATCAGCAGCAGGATCAGAGAGCTTTCTGCCGCCTGATGGAGATCCTGCGGGAGTACGACGGGCAGACGGGAACGGTGATCGCCGTTCAGGTGGAAAATGAACCGGGCATGTATGCGGCGTCCGTCAGGGACTTCAGTGAAAAGGGAACCCAGGCTTTTCTGGGACAGGTCCCGGAGGCAGTGATCCGGACGGCGGAAGAATGCAGCGCAGCGGCCCGAACAGGGAGAGAAGACGGCGTGCTGGACTGGATGGATGAAACGCACGCGGTTTCCGGCTGGCTGAGAAGAGCCTGGGAGGAAAACGGACGAAAAAGAAGCGGAAGCTGGCAGGAGGTGTTCGGAAGCTTTGGAGCGGAGCTGTGCATGGCCTGGGGAACTGCCCGCTATATTGACAGGATCGCGGAAGCAGGAAAGCAGATCTACGATATTTTCATGTATGTGAACGTATGGCTGGATGGAAACGGAGAAAAGGGATGGAGCCTGGCCGGGCTGGATTATCCCTCCGGCGGCGCGGTTTCCAAAGTGCTTCCCCTCTGGCTGAGGGCAGCGGAACATCTGGATGCCATTGCTCCGGACACCTATGAAGGAGACCCGGAAAGCGTCCGGAGAACACAGGCTCTGTACGATCAGGAGGGACGGGCCTTTTATGTGCCGGAATCCGGAATGAACAGCGTGAACGCTTCCATGGCGGTGGAGGCAGCCGGGAGGCATTCGGCGGTCGGCTATCATGTCTTTGGAATCGAGAGCGGTCTGGATGAAGACGGAAATCTGAAAAAGCAGGCGGAAGCGGTCCGGCATTCCTTCGTCATGCTGCAGAACGCGCAGGAGCTGCTGCAGCGTTATGAAGGAAGCGGAAACGTCCGTACGCTGGTACAGCATGTGGGCCAGGATTCCTGCAGGCTGTCCTTCGGGGATCTGGTCTGCCGCGTTTCCTTTGCAGGAGCGGGACCGGATTATGCTGGATGGGTGGCTATGGATTGCAGGCATGGAAAAGATCTTTCCGGCGTCAACCGGGTTCCGGCAAGCCTGGAGGAGGAGATGGCGAGGGGCCTTCTGTTTCGTGCAGGAGAACGGGAATTTTATCTGGTTGGCCACAGGGTGCGGCTGTATTGGCAGAGGCTCCGGGAAGACGGATCCATTCCGGCCAATCAGCTGAATCTGCAGCACCAGGCCTATAACATGGAATTGCCTGTGATCGAAGAAGGGCATTTTGAAAACGGGACGTTCGTGGTGGACAGAAAACGCTCCGGAGATGAGGCGAGACATGGGATCTGGGCTCAGTACGACTGCGGTGTGGTGCACTTTGTCCTGGGAGAATGACGGATCAAAGAAGCGGGAAGCCGTGGAATGCGGTTTTCCGGGACCTTACCGGGCGGACGGACAGGCGATCTGCACCAGATCCTCGATCATGTGATGAAGGAGCTGGGCCCGGTCGCTTTCCGCAGCCTTATAATAGACCTCTTTTCCATCCCGGCGGCTGGTGATCAGACCAGCCGCCTTTAATTGTCTCAGGTGGTGGGAAACGGCAGGACTGCTCATATCCATCAGGGCAGAGAGATTGATAACGCACTCCTCACAGTGGCACAGCAGCCAGAAGATTCGGATCCGGCTTCCGTCGCCGAGCTGCTTGAAAATATCCGCAACCGTCTGAAAGGTATCCGGACTGGGCATTTCCTCCGGCTGCTGTTCAATTTGTTGCCCGTGATCGTGGGGCAATCTGCATTTTGTCATGGAAGCCTCCGTTCTGAAGCGTTTTGCGGTATTTTCTTCGCAACCATTGTATCACATCTGCAGGAAGCGTGCAAAGAATATGAAAAAAAGGAAAAAGGGATTGACGAAAACGGAAAAAACGCTTATGATAGAATCATCAATTAAATAATTGCTTAATTGTTAAAAAATGGAGGCAAAGATGAAAAAGACCTATAAAATTGACGTGGACTGCGCAAACTGTGCAAATAAAATGGAAGAAGCCGCAAAGAAGACGGAAGGCGTGAAGAATGCCACGGTAAATTTCATGATGCTGAAAATGATTGTGGAATTTGAGGAGGGGCAGGATCCGAAGGCTGTCATGCAGACGGTGCGCAGAAACTGCAAAAGAGTGGAGGACGACTGCGAGATTTTCCTTTGATGCCAGGGACTGCCCGGACCTGATCACCCCGGAGACGAAAGCCTCCGGGATGTGCCGCCGGTTCTGACTGACAGGGGGGCAGCGCGCTGTTTTGCCATGCCCCGGAATGGAGATTGATATGAATAAGAAACAAAGAACCATGCTGGTGCGTATCCTCATCGCGGCGGTCCTTCTGATCGCCCTGCAGTTCATGCCGTTCCTTTCTGATGCCGGATGGCTCCGTTTCGTCCTGTACCTGGTGCCCTATCTGGTGATCGGTTATGATATTCTGCTGAAAGCGTGGAAGGGAATCAGAAACCGCCAGATATTTGACGAAAACTTTCTGATGGCCGTCGCCACCGTCGGCGCCATCGCTCTTGCTCTTTATGAGCGCAGCGGAGATTATACGGAAGCCATCGCGGTGATGCTGTTTTACCAGGTGGGTGAGTGGTTCCAGAGCTATGCGGTGGGAAAGAGCCGCCGAAATATCAGTGAGCTGATGGACATCCGCCCGGATTATGCCAATGTGGAAAAGGACGGAAGGCTGGAAAGGGTGGACCCGGACGAGGTGGAAATCGGAAGCTTCATCGTGGTTCAGCCCGGAGAAAAGGTGCCCATCGACGGCGTGATCGTGGAAGGAAGCTCTTCCCTGAATACCAGCGCTCTGACGGGTGAGAGCCTGCCCCGGGACGCGAAGGCGGGAGACGAGATCATCAGCGGCTGCATCAATATGACCGGCGTGCTGAAAATCAGGACCACGAAGGAGTTCGGAGAGTCCACCGTTTCCAGGATCCTGGACCTGGTGGAAAACGCAAGCTCTCGGAAATCCAGATCGGAGGATTTTATCTCCAGATTTGCCCGCATTTATACCCCTGCCGTCTGTTATGCGGCGCTGGCTCTGGCAGTTCTGCCGCCGCTGGTGCGCATGCTCGCGCTGGGCATGCCTGCGGACTGGGGCACCTGGATTTACCGGGCGCTGACCTTCCTGGTGATCAGCTGTCCCTGCGCGCTGGTGATCAGCATCCCGCTCAGCTTTTTCGCAGGGATAGGCGGCGCCAGCAATGCGGGTGTGCTGGTGAAGGGTTCCAATTATCTGGAGATCCTTTCGAAAACCGGGATCGTGGTTTTTGACAAGACCGGAACCCTGACCCGTGGCGTATTCGAGGTGAACGGCATCCATCACAACGAGCTGGAGGACGCGAAGCTGGTGGAATACGCAGCCCTGGCGGAAAGTGCCTCTTCCCATCCCATCAGCAGGAGCCTGCAGAGGGCCTATGGAAAGGAAATCGACCGCAGCCGTGTAGGAGACATCCGTGAGATCAGCGGAAAGGGCGTCATTGCGAAGGTGGACGGAATTGATGTGGCAGCCGGAAATGACAGGCTGATGGCGTCTCTGGGAATTCCCTGCATCAGCTGCCATTGTGTGGGAACCATCATCCACATGGCGATTGACGGAGCGTATGCGGGACACATCGTGATTTCCGATGTCGTGAAGCCCGATTCTGCGCAGGCAGTCCGGGAGCTGAAGGCCTCCGGCGTGCGCAGAACGGTCATGCTGACCGGGGACGCGAAGAAGGTCGCGGATCAGGTGGCGGAGGATCTGGGAATCGATGAGGTATACAGTGAGCTGCTTCCCGCGGACAAGGTGGAAAAGGTGGAGGAGCTCCTTCGGAATAAACCGGAGAAGGAGAAGCTGGCCTTTGTGGGCGACGGCATCAACGACGCGCCGGTTCTGGGCCGGGCGGATATTGGCATCGCCATGGGAGCCATGGGCTCCGACGCCGCCATCGAGGCGGCGGACGTGGTGCTGATGGACGACGATCCCATGAAGATCGTAAAGGCCATTCGTATTTCCCGCAAGTGCCTGCGGATCGTGTACCAGAACATCGTTTTTGCCATCGGGATCAAGCTGATCTGCCTGGCTCTGGGAGCGGTGGGAATCGCCAACATGTGGCTCGCCATTTTCGCCGACGTGGGCGTGATGATTCTGGCCGTGCTGAACGCCATACGGGCTTTGTTTGTGAAGAAGCTGTGATAGACGGAAAAGACATTCTGAGGCCTGATACAAATTTTAGATCATATCGCATGCAAGTATGAAAAAAGCGGAAGATAATCCACAAATGAAATGAATTATCTTCCGCTTTTTTCATATAAATCAGGGAAAGTTATGGGAAGTTTTTATTTATCCAATCAGCTCCCACCGCATCGGCGTCCCCATCTTGATGGCGCAGGCCGCCTTTTTCCCAAGAATCTCTTCATAATACATGGTATGCAGCCCGTTCCCCGGCCGGACGGAACGCACGTTTTCCGGCGTGAACGTCTCTCCTTCGGCGATGTCCTTCGCCGCGAACAGGGAGCGGCAGTCGCCGTGCTCCACCACCTGCACGGGGGTGAGGTGATAATCGGAATCGCCCAGCGCTTGTTCCACCGCGCGGATGTTTCGCACCATTTCCGCAAATTCCTCCGGCTCCATGGAGAAGGAGCCGTCCGGGCCGCCGTCTGAACGGCGCAGGGTCAGGTGCTTTTCGATCATATGCGCGCCCAGGGCTGTGGCGGCCGTGGCCACCGCGCTTCCCATGGAATGGTCGGACAGACCGGTGAGGCAGCCGAAGGTGCGGCCCAGGGTGGGCATCATGTTCAGGTGGATGTCCTCGTAGGGGGTAGGATAGGCGGAGACGCATTTCATCAGAAGAACGTCCTCGTTTCCTTCCTCACGGCAGACCGCCAGGGCGCGTTCAATGTCCGCAAGGTAGGCCACGCCCGTCGCCAGGATCACGGGCTTATGGAGGCGGGCGATGCGGCGGATGAGGGGAAGGTCAGTGATCTCGTAGGAAGCCACCTTGTAGGCGGGCATGCTCATGGATGCCATGAAATCCACCGCCGTGGCGTCAAAGGGAGAGGAAAAGCACTCCAGTCCCAGACGGTTCGCCTCTTCCATCAGCTTCGGCTGCCAGTCCCAGGGGGTGTAGGCTTCCTCATACAGCTGATGAAGCGTGGTACCGTCCCAGACGGTTCCTTCATTGATCTGAAAATCCTCGGAATCGCAGTCCAGAGTGATGGTATCGGCGGTGTAGGTCTGAAGCTTGATGGCGTCCGCTCCGGCTTCCTTCGCGGCATGGATGATTTCCACGGCCCGGTTATAGTCCTGCAGGTGGTTGGCGGACATTTCCGCCACGATGAAAACGGGACAGCCTTCCCCCACCCTGCGGGAACCGATGGTAAACTGTTTCTTCATGAAGCGTATCTCCTTATCTGGCTGGATTGGGCCCGGCTGTCAGCTTTCCGGGCATTTTTCATGCCGGAACGGTCTGTGCGGCCGACTGACAGCGGTTCATTCCACATAATTTTTCTGCATGAATTCTGCCACATCCCACTGCTCTCTGGCCTGGAACAGGCTTCCGTCCCGTTTCGTCACCCAGACGGGAGGAAAATAGTGGATGAACAGAGGATTCAGGCACATGGTGTAGCCGCCGGCGGTATCGTAGATGATCCGGTCGCCTTTTTTCAGGGCGGGGCCGTCCTTGATCTCAAACAGGCGGTCGTATTCCATGCAGGTAAATCCCGTCACCCACTGGCTGGGAACCGTCGGGCGGCCCTCCGGCGCGTCCGCGTATTCGACGTGGTGCGGATATACATGCCTGGTGACCAGCGGGTTTAAGTTGGTGCGGCTTCCGTCCGTCACCAGAAAAACGTGGTTCCGGATGGGCTTCACATCCAGCACGGTGGTGGCAAAGGTGGTGGCGCGGGAGATCAGGCTGACGCCGGGCTCCGCGATCAGAACGGTTTCTTTTGGATCGAAGGCGGCGCGAAGCTCCCGGCAGATGGCGGGAAAATAGTCCCGGTAGTCGGGCTTGTCATCCCGGCCGCCGAAATAGCCGCCGCCCATGTCCACATAAGAAAGCTTCAGTTCGTATTCCTGCGCGATTTTCACCGCCATGCGGGCCAGCGCTGCGTAGACGTTCACCGTACGGGACTGGGTGGAGGAATGCAGGTGCAGGCCGGCGATTTTTACATTGGGGAGGGCGCGCAGGGAACGGATGACTTCGGCCAGCGCGCCGTTTTCATAGCAGTAGCCGAAGCGTCCGCCCTCCTCTTCCACCAGCACTTCTTCCGGGCAGAGGGAGGCGATGTCGCAGTTGACCCGAAGCCCTACGGAAAAGTTCCGGTCAGGGAAGCGGGAGGAAAGCTCCGTAAGCCACTCCGGCTCTTCGCTGGAATCCAGATTTACCAGGCCGCCCGCCAGAAGGATGTCGGTGAAAATCTGTTTTTCCTTGATCGGCCCGTTATAGATCATGCGGCCGTCGGAGAAGCCCAGCCGTCTGGCCAGCCGGTATTCCGTCCCGGAGACGATTTCCGCGTAAAAGCCCTGTTCCTTCATGTAGCACAGAAGCCAGGGGAGGGAATTGGTTTTGACGGAATAGCCCACGATCCAGTTTCCCCAGTTGTCGGTCAGGGCCTGTTTTAAGATGGAAACGTCCTTATCCAGATCCGTTTCCTGGATATGAAAATAGGGGGTATTCAATGTCTGCAAGGTATTGTCCTTTCCTGATTGCCTGATTTCCGCGGGCAGCGGGCCGGGCGGAGATGGATCCGTTCGGCGGCTGTCGCGGCGATCAGATTCCGGCAGAATCTGCCGCATGGAGCCTGCGGTATTTCAGTTCCGCGATCTCCCAGTCCTCTTCGGTGTCGATGTCCTGCACTTCAAGGTCCGTGAGATAAATGGGGACCAGATCCGCCACGTCCGTGGTGCCGTCCCGCAGGAAGGCATCCGTGCGGCAGGCATAAAACTGTCCGCAGTCATGATACATTTTCTCCAGATCCTGGGAGCGGGTATTCTGGTACTGAGGGTATTTGCGCCGCACGCGGCCGTTTTCCACGATCAGCCCGCGCTGGGGCGGATAGGAAAAGGCGACCACGGGCATCACCGACTCCGCCGTATCCAGAAGGGCCATGGCCTCCTGAAGCCGTTTCGCGGTGAGGAAGGGGGCGGTGGGATAGATGCAGCAGAAGCGTTCGAAATGAACGCCCCGCTTTTCATACTCCCGGATGACCTCCAGAATCACCTCATCCGTGGAGGCGTAATCCCCGGAAGCGCTCTCTGAGCGCAGAAAGGGAACTTCGGCGCCCCACTGCCTGGCGACGCGGACGATCTCATCGTCGTCTGTGGAAACCATCACCTCATCGAAGGCGCCCGATCCCAGAGCGGCCCGGATGGAATAGGAAAGAATGGGACGGCCGCAGAAATCCCGGATGTTTTTGCGGGGGATGCGTTTGCTCCCGCCCCGGGCCGTGATGATGGCAACGGCCCTTCTGGACTGTTCTTCTGTTTTGTTCATATCGGAAAACCTGAACCTTTCCGGAAAGCGCCGCAATTGGACTCATGGGCTTTCCTGTTCTGCTGATTCATTCTTATCAAGCCGGCAGGTAATCAGAAGGCCCCTCACAACGCAAGGAGTTCCCCGGCAATCCGTTCCGCTCCTTTTCCGTCGATGGCGGCGTGCATGGAACGGGACAGCCGTTTCCTTTTCTCCGGATTTTCTGCCAGAGAAAAAAGGAGGGACAGGAGCCTGCCGGTCAGATCCGGCGTACTGCGTACATCTCCCGCGCAGGGGACGCCGGCAAAACGTTCCATATCCATGGCGCAGGAGAGCTGATTGTCCGCCATCGTAAAGCTGACGGCCGCAACGCCTGCGGCGCACAGCTCATACAGGGTGGTTCCGGCGGCGGAAACCGCCAGATCACAGCCGCGCATGAGACCGGCCATGTCCTTCACATTTTCATGTAAAATGAGCCGGGGATGAGACGCGGCGAGTACCTGCAGCTCTTCCCGATGCACGTGCATCGGCCCGATGAGCGCGTGGATGCGCCAGGACGCGCTTTCGGGGGCGGAAAGCAGAGCGGAGGCGAGTTTTCCTGCCGCGTTCCGGTCATCCGTCCCGCCCGTGGAGACAAACAGATCCCGGACCGGGCTGTCCGGAGGACGGGAAACCGGAGAAAGGCCGGAAAACTGGGCGCGAAGCGGCGTATAACGGCAGCCGAGCAGCTTCTTTCCCGCCAGACGGTAGAAGTCCGCAGGGGGTGCGAAGTCATAGTTTATCACCAGATCCACCGGATAGTCAAAGGCACACAGGTCGTCCAGATAAGCGGTCGGGATCAGGGGACGCAGCGCCTCAAGATAGGGCTGCGTGATGAAATAGGAGTCGATCAGCAGACAGGACGGGCCGTGCAAAAGCAGTTTTTTCAGAGAAGGAAGCTCTGATTCCGGCCTTCGGAAATCGCTGTGGAGGACATGGACCGGGAAGGGCTCCTCTTCAAAAAAGGAAAAAAGAAGCCTGCGGGAGATCTCGTCGGAAACGGCAAATTCTGCCTGAGCGCCCAGCTCCCTCAGCGCGCAGGCGATGGAAAGACAGCGCATGAGATGCCCGGTCGCAATGTCCGGATTGCCGTCTGTGCGTATCAGAACCGTTTTTGCCGTTCCCATTCTGCCATCCTCCTTCTTTCCCTTCACCGGACCGCATGCGGCCCGATCCCGGTCCGTGGCTTGCCGGTATAATCCCCGCAGAGCGGGGCGGTCCGGAGCAGCCGGGCCGGATTGCGCGCTGCGCAATCATTATACCACGGGCAGTGGGAAGAAAGCGACGCCGCAGGCGGCATTTTCTTACCGGTCCGTGGCTTGCCGGTATAATCCCCGCAGAGCGGGGCGGCCCGGAGCAGCCGGGCCGGATTGCGCGCTGCGCAATCATTATACCACAGAACCGCGTCCGATACACCCGGAAAGCGCAGA
Organism: Candidatus Eisenbergiella intestinipullorum; assembly: GCA_019119815.1. Lineage (GTDB taxonomy): Bacteria > Bacillota > Clostridia > Lachnospirales > Lachnospiraceae > Eisenbergiella > Eisenbergiella intestinipullorum. The sequence continues at coordinate 58,223 of DWWH01000044.1, forward strand.
TTTTTATGGAAGAGAGTTACGACTCAGCCAGGTCTGCGCATTCCCTGCGCAGACCGTACGAAAACAGACAGGATGGAAGCATCCGGCCTGGCGCGAAGCGCTTGGAATGGCCGGATGCCGTTACAGCTCGGCCGAAGGCTGAGCTGTAACGGAAGAAATACGGACAGGCCTGATCGGAGGGTGCCGGCCGGACGAGCATTTCCGGTTGTTTCCCGGCAGGAAAAGTGTTATACTTTCCTCAGTTTTGGAATTCACGGTCCGGCATCAGAGCCGGAGCGGCTGTCCTGGAAAGGGCGCATAACGGGATGGAAGGATAAACAGAGGCTGTGCAGAAGTGGAGAGGAAAGGGCGTCGGGGCCTGGATGATAAAAAATATGGTCTGGCTGCTGGGCATGGCGGTCGGGCTTGTGGCTTTTCTGTGCATTTTCGGCGTGCATGTGCTGGATGTGACCTATACGGACTGGCTGCTGGGCGGTGGAGATATTACCCAGCATTATCTGGGCTGGCTGTTTTTTCGGGACAGCAGCTGGACCTTTCCCATCGGGCTGACGGACCGGATGAGCTGGCCCTATGAGGTTTCCGTAATCTACACGGACTGTGTGCCGCTGATGGCGGTGTTCTTCAAGCTGTTTCGCGGGATCCTTCCGGAACAGTTTCAGTATTTCGGGCTTTGGGCCCTTCTCTGTTTCCTGCTGCAGGGAGCGTTCGGGGCGCTTCTTATTTTTCATTATGTGAGAAAAAAGGCGGAGGCGGCCGTGGGAAGTCTGCTTTTTATCCTTACGCCCATCCTGCTTTCCCAGATGACGGTGAATCTGGCGCTGGGCGCTCAGTGGCTGGTGCTGCTGTGCCTGCATCTGGGGCTGCAGAGAGAACGCATGAGTGCGGTACGCACGGCGGTCTGCTGGGGCACAGCCGGATTTCTGGCGGCAGGGATCGAGCTCTATTTTATCCCCATCTGTGCGCTGGTCCTTCTCAGTTTTTTTCTGGCGGATCTGCTGCGGGGAAAGGGGAGCGCGAAGGGGCTCGGAGCGCTCGTTTCCTATGCGGTCTGTTCGACGGGGACGGTGGCTCTGCTCGGCGGCTTTTCCCATGTCCATGTGCCGGATCTCACCGCTTTGGGGGAGGCGGCCTTTAATCTGAACGGGCTGTTCAACAGCCAGGGCTGGTCACAGGCGTTCGGGTCGCTTCCTGTTCATGGGGGCGACGCACAGGAAGGGCTGGCCTTCCCGGGCACAGGGATCCTTCTGACTCTGGCGGCGGGACTGGCCGGATGGATCTGCCGTTTGGCCTGGCGGCTGCTTGTCAGGAGAGAAAATGTTTTCCGCAGCCTTTCTTTGGCGGCTTTGGGCAGATCTTCCGGCAAAGACGGACGGAAAGAGACGCAGCATCCGTATCACAGGAAGAAGGAAAATGCGGCGGCATTCCTGCTCCTGGTTCTTTTGTGCGTGCTTATGGCGCTCTCTCCACAGGTGGCGCTCGGCTCAGAGGTTCTGGCAAGCTATCCGCTCCCGGCCTGGGCGATGCGGCTGTGGGGAATGGTGGGAAATACGGGACGTTTCATCTGGCCGGCGGTTTATCTGGTCATTCTGGGGAGTGTGGTCTTTATGGAAAAGGCCATGCCCTGGCAGAGCATGGCGGCTGTTCTGCTGGTGATCTTTTCCGTGTTCCAGGTAACGGACGGAAAATGGCAGCTCATGCAGCGGCAGGTGCAGTTCGGCACCAGGTATGCCTATGAAAGCCCGCTCGACGACGTACGGTGGAAGGAATGGGCGGATGATCCGGACATAGAGCATATGGTATTTGTGTCTTATCTTCTGGAGGATGAGGATCTGGTCAGCGAGCTTTCCGTCTACGCCGGGGAGAGCGGCATGACGGTGAACGACTTCTGCAGCGCCTGTCAGACGATCCGGTCGGAGGCAGCAGAGGATCTGCTGGACGCCCTGGCTGAGGTGAGAAAGGACACGCTGTATATCTATCTGGCTTCGGATCGGGACATGTGCGTCAGTCCGGATATGGACTACACGTATGTGGACGGGGTGATCGTGGGGACCGCGAAGGAATGAGGGATGCTGCGGACGGACCGCACGCGGCTGCGTAAGAGGACAACGACGGGAGCATTTCGGAGATATAAGAAAGGACAGAACGAATGATACAAGGTACGGATATGATAAAAGAGCTTCTGAGAAAAATACCGCCCCGCATCCGTTGGTGTTTCTGTGCGGGAATGCTCTCCGGCATTCTGATCCATGCCTATATGTTCACGAACAAGCTGCCCAACTGGGACGACATCAACAATGTGGGAAGCTTCGGCGTGGGTTCGGAATTCGGCAGGTGGTTCCTGAAATATGTCAATCCTCTGGACGGAGTCTGGAGCGTCCCCTGGATCGGCGGGCTGTTTGCGGTATTCTTTCTGTCGCTGGCTGCCTGCATGGCGGTGGCTGCGCTTGACATCCGGAGCCTGACCGGCGCGGTGCTCGTTCCGGTGATGATGCTCTCCTTTCCCTCCGTATGCAGCATGTTCACCTTCATGTTCACGGCGGACTGTTATGCGGTGGGCATTTTCCTGGCCTGTATGGCGGCCTGGCTGATCCGGAGATACCGGTTCGGCTTTTTGCCCGGGATCGTGCTGCTGGTGCTCAGCCTCGGCCTGTATCAGGCTTATCTGTGCCTGGCTCTCGGGATTCTGGTCTGCGGGCTGTTTCTGGATCTGCTGCGGGAAGAAAAGCCGGAGGACAGCCGGGAAAGGCCGGAGAAAAAAGTGTTCCTGGCCGGGGTGAAGACCTTTCTGGTGCTCCTGGCGTCAGCGGTCCTGTACAATCTGGTGGCACGGTGGATCTTCCCGGAGCTGGACTCCTACAACGGCTTAAGTCAGATGGGGCAGATCGATCCGGCAAGGCTTCCCCGGCTGATCCTGCGGGCTTACCGCTGGGTGGCGGAATACTTTATCCTGAAGCCTTATTCCTTTGTCAACGGCTTTGCCCGGGCGCTGAACGTGATCTGCTGTCTGCTTGCGGCCGCATCCGTATTTGCCTGGTTTTGGAAAAAGCGGCTCTGGAAGCGGCCTGCGGGAGCGCTTCTCTATCTGTTCCTCGCCGCCTGCATTCCGCTTGCCATGAGTTCCATCATCATCATGGCCCCGGATGCCAGCGTCAGCATGCTGATGCTTTATCAGTATGTGATCCTCTATCTGTTCCTCATCGCCGTGCTGGAGCAAAGCCTGCGCGCGGAGGGCGGCCTGTTTGGGGAAAAACGTCTGTTTTCCGGAGTTGTCAGCCTGTTTGTGACCGCCGTGCTGATCCTGGTTGGCTATGAAAACTTCGTGGTGACCAATGAGGCCTATTTCCGGATGGACATCGCCTATGAGCGTTCCTATGCCTGGTATAACCGGATCATGGAACGGATCGAAGCCACGGAAGGCTATCAGCCGGGAGATCCCTTCCTGCTTTTGGGAGAATATGGCCTGAGTGAAACACCGGACCTGCTGGGAAGCTATGCCATGGACGGGGAGCGGTTTGACGATCTGTCCGGCGTGGCGAAGGAAACCGGGCTTCTCACCAGCGGCGTGCGCCATAATTTCATGAAGATCTATATCGGCGTGGAAACGCCGGAGGTGAGCGAGGAAACGCAGGAGGCCATCCGGCAGACGCAGGAATATCGGGAGATGCCGGCCTATCCGGCGGAAGGCTGCGTGCAGAAGATCCTGGACGTGTGGGTGGTCAAGACCTGTGAAGAGACGCTGGCCGGACAGTAGGAAAAAGGAGGCGCAAAATGCGGGAACGGATCTATGTATGCCATACCTTTTATCATGTTTATGTGGCCTGTCTGAAGGAGCTGAATCTGCCGCAGACAGAGCGGGGAAAGGCGGATATGGTCTTAAGCACCATGTCCTGTGATTTCGGGACCCTGGCGCAGCGGCTTGCGTCCAGCGGTCTTTACGGAGAGGTTCTGATCTTTGAGGAGCGGGAGGAGAGCAGCATCCCCGGTCTGGCAAAATACCATAAGGACCGGAAGAATATCGTCCTGAATATGCTTGCACGCATGGTGTTCTGCAAAAAGCTGGGAGCGGCTCAGGAACCCTGTGTGCCGGTGGATTTCAGACAGTACCGGGATATTTATGTATTCTGTGATTCCGATCCCATCGGCTATTATCTGAGCTGGAAGAGGATCCGCTATCACGCTCTGGAGGACGGACTGGACTGCATTCGTTATTATGATACGGCGAGATATGACAACCGGGGACATTTTAAGCTGAAGGCGTTTCTGGCTTCCCAAAACCTGATCTTCATTCAGAACGGCTGGGGAAAATACTGCATTGATATGGAAGTGAACGACATTTCCGTTCTGGAATATCCGTGTCCCAAATACATCGAATGCCCCAGGGAAAAGCTGGTGCAGGGGCTTTCGCAGGAAGGGAAGGACTGCCTTCTGGGTATTTTTTTGGAAAACCGGGAAAAACTGGTCCGGATGCTGACGGAAGGTCTGCATCATGAAAAGAAGATCCTGATCCTGACGGAGCCTCTGTGCGATTTGGACACCAGAAAGCGGATCTTTCAGGACATCATTGCCCGGTACGGACAGGGAGCGCAGGTGATTTTAAAACCCCATCCCAGGGATATACTGGATTATGAAAGGCTGTTTCCGGACTGCGTGGTGCTTCCCGGGAAATTCCCTATGGAAATGATGAATTTCCTGCCGGACATCCGGGTGGAAAAAGTGATCTCCGTATTCACGGTGCCGGATTCCATCCATTTTGCAAAGGAAAAGATCTTCCTGGGGGAGGATTTCATGGACCGCTATGAAGCGCCGGAAATCCACCGCCAGAATGAGCAGATCGAAAAATAAGAGCCCAGGCTGTGGAAAGGAGCAACATTCCAACATGCAGAAGATACTGAAGAAAATGAACGTCCTTCTGGACGGCAGGCAGAAAGCGAAGATGGGCGGGATCATCGTGCTGATGTTCATCGGCGCTCTGCTTGAGGCGTGCAGCATCGGGCTGGTGATCCCGGTGATCCAGACGCTTCTGGATCCGGAGGAGGTGACGGGAGACGGCTATCTCGGGAAGATCTACCGTTTCCTGGGAATGGAAAGCACCTCTCAGTTCACCATCCTGATGCTGGCAGCGATCATCGCGGCTTTTGTCCTGAAAAACATATTCCTTTATTTTCAGAATGTGGTGCAGCTGCGTTTCGTCTATACGAACCAGTTCGCCACCTCCCGCCGGATGATGATCAATTTCATGCAGAGGCCCTATGAATACTATCTGAACGCGGACACCTCCGTGATCCAGAGAAGCATCACCTCGGACGTGAACAATATGTACGGGCTGATCCTGGCCTGCCTGCAGCTTACCAGCGAGGCTGTCATGTTCGTGATCCTGACCATGGTGCTTCTGGTGCAGGATCCTCTGATGACGGGAACGATCGCCGTCCTTCTGATCGCGGTGGTGCTCGTCATCAAGAAGCTCCTCAATCCGATCATGAAAAAGGCAGGAGAGGAAAACCAGGATTATTACAGCGGGCTGTACAAATGGATCGACCAGTCGGTGCTGGGGATCAAGGAGATCAAGATCGCCAACCGGGAAAGCTATTTCATCAACGAGTACGCCAAATGCGGGGCGGGCTATGTGGGGGCAGTTCAGAAATACAACATCTACAATTCCACCCCGAGGCTTCTGATCGAGACGGTCTGTATCGCGGGCCTGGTGCTCTATCTGATCCTGCAGATCCTGGCCGGACAGAACATGACGGACATGATCGCCCAGATCGGTGTGTTTGCGGTGGCTGCCATGCGGCTTCTGCCCAGTGCCAACCGGATCAACAACTACCTCACCTCCATTTCCTATTTTGAGCCTTTCTTTATGGGCGTGAGTGATAACCTTCAGGAGGAGATCCACGATGACAGTGTGGATTATGATGCGCAGACCTATCAGAAGAAAAGAAAGGTGGAGAAGCTTCCGGTCCATGAAAAGATTGAGCTGAAGGATATTGTCTATCATTATCCCAACAGCGATGTGCTGATCTTCGACCACGCCGGGATGACCATTCCGGTGGGAAGCTCTGTCGGCATAGTGGGGACCTCCGGCGCGGGAAAGACCACCATCATCGACATTCTCCTGGGCCTTTTGCGCATCCAGGAGGGTCAGATCCTGGCGGACGGCGTGGAGGTGCGGGAGCACTATGAGGAATGGCTGAAAAACATCGGCTATATCCCGCAGACCATTTTCATGATCGATTCCACCATCCGCAAGAACGTGGCCTTCGGTGTTCCGGACGAGGAGATCGACGATGCGAAGGTATGGCAGGCCCTGAAGGAAGCCCAGCTGGACGAATTCGTGCGCGGTCTTCCGGAGGGGCTGGATACCAGCATCGGAGAACGGGGCATCCGCATCTCCGGCGGCCAGAGGCAGAGGATCGGCATCGCGAGGGCGCTGTTCGAGGATCCGGAGGTGCTGGTGCTGGATGAGGCGACTTCCGCGCTGGACAACGAGACGGAGGCGGCGATCATGGATTCCATCAACCATCTGCATGGGAAAAAGACCCTGATCATCATCGCCCACCGTCTGCAGACCATTGAGAAATGCGATATGGTCTATCGGGTGGAAGGCGGGCAGATCCGGATCGAACGCGGCCGTGCAGACGGCGGACAAAAAGAGGGAAGCCGGACCGGAGGAGAACGGACGGAAGGCGGCAGGTGATCAGGCAGAACGGCCGGACCGGGCACGGATGGCGGACGGTCAGAAAGAGGGCGGCCGCGCGGCGGCAGAAAGGAAAGCGAATGGATTCAGGCAGAAAAAGACAGGCAAATTTTGAACTGCTGCGCATTCTGGCCATGCTGATGGTGGTCGTGATGCACTTTCTTTCCCATACCGGCGCGCTTCCTGCGGCACAGGAAGGACGGATGCCGGGCGAGCGGGAGATCTTTGGCACCTTCCTGGAGGCCTTCTGCATCGTGGCGGTGAATGTCTATGTGCTGCTGAGCGGATTTTTTCTGTCGGAAAAGGATTTTTCCTTCCGCAGGCTCTGGCGGCTTCTTCTGCAGATCCTGTTCTACACCCTGCTCATCCCGCCGGTCCTTGCTCTGGCAGGAGCGCTTTCCTGGCAGGAGGTGCTGGATCCGTATCATATATGGAACTGCCTGTTTCCGGTTCAGAGCGGCCATTACTGGTTTGTGACCGCCTACGTGGTCATGCTCCTGTTTTCGCCTGTTCTGAACGCGGCGGTGCGCACCCTTTCCCGCAGACAGCTGAAGGCGGTGATCCTGGGGCTCCTGGTGTTTTTCTGCTTCGGAAAGAGCCTGAGCGTCCTGCCCTTCGGGACGGACCGTTACGGCTATGACTTCGGCTGGTTTTCCTGTCTGTACCTGATCGCGGCTTATCTGAGAAAATACGGGAGCACGTTTCTTTACGGGAAAAAAAGGGGCGGGGCCCTGTACCTTCTTTCCTGCACGGCGACGGCTGCTCTGGCTCTTTTCTGCCTGTATGTGTGCGGACGGACGGGAGCGCTGGAATACTATGCTTCTGTCCCCTTTCATTATAATTTCATCCTGTGCCTCTCCGGAGCTCTGGGGCTGTTCTCCTTTTTCGCCGGGCTGCGCATCCCGGAGGGCGCGCTGTCGCAGGCGGTGCGCAGGATTTCCCCGGCCGTGTTCGGTGTCTACCTGATCCACGAGCATGCGGATGTGAGCGCCCGCTGGGCCCTGTGGATCGTCGGAGATGTTTCGGAGCATTTCTGGGGCTACCTGATCCAGCTGACGGAGAGCGTGCTTTTGGTCTTTTTCGTTTCGGTCTGTATCGATCTGCTGCGGGCCAGGATGTTTGACGCTGCGGGAAGGCTTCTGATGCGGACGAAGCCGGGCGCGCGTTTCCGGGGGCTTCTTTCCGGGCTGGACGGGATGATGCGGGAACGGAAGGAATGAGGATGAGGCGGAACAGATATGCAGGCGGAGCGGCCATGTGGGAGCGGAGCAGACCAGCGGGCCGAAAGGAGGAACAGGGCATGCTGCGCAGGAGAGGAAAGGCGGATGGAAAGATGCGGATGATACGGAAAACAGGAAACGAACGATCCGAAACCTTGCGTCAGGACCGGCATCCTTTCGGGGGAAGCCGGCCGAAGGCCGTTTTTTTCAGAGGGCTGTTTCCCGTGATCCTTCTGATCTATCCTTTGCTGTGGGCCAACCAGGGGATCGATGTGTCGGACCCCACCTACAGCCTGACCAATTTCCGGTTTTTCCCGGAGCTGTCCGGAACCTGGCCCATCGCCACCTGGCTGGCGAATGTGGCGGGCTTCCTTTTGATGAAGCTGCCCTTCGGAGACACGCTTCTGGGAATGAATCTCTATACCCGGCTGATCATCAGCGCCATGGCTCTGCTTTCCTACTTTTTCCTGAAGGGGAAGATGCCCGCCTGGATGGCTTTTGCGGGGGAGATCATCGCCATCAGCTTCTGCTGGTGCCCTTCCACCATTCTGTACAACTACCTCACCTACTTCCTGCTTCTTGCCGGGAGCATCCTGCTGTTCCGGGGGCTGATCTGGGAGCGGAAGGGGCTTCTGATCGCCGCAGGCGTCTGCCTGGGCCTGAACGTGGCCGTGCGTACGCCGAATGTGCTGGAAACGGTTCTGATCCTGGCGGTCTTCTGGTACGGAAGGCTTTCCGGGGACGCTCCCGCAAAGATCTGGAAGCATGTGCTCTGGTGTGTCTGCGGCTTTTTCGCGGGTTTCCTTTCCGCCTTTGCCGCCATCTGCATCCAGTATGGACCGTCCGCCTGGTTTGACATGTTTTCCGGACTTTCCGGCTATGCGGGAACGGACGAGACCTATTCGGCCCTGTCCATGGTGACATCGGTGCTTTCCGCCTATGCAGGAACCTTTCCCTGGGTGATGACCCTGGCGGTCTGTCTGCTGGCGGGCTGGATCTTTTTCCGGTTCCTGCCGGCCGGGCTGCAGCGGGCGGGCAGGGTGGTCTACTGCCTGTGTATTCCGGTGCTGATCCGTCTGTTCTGGGGCAGAGGGATGTTTACCTTTACCTATTACAATTACCGGAGCATCTATGAATGGGGGATGCTGCTTCTGTATCTGGCTCTGGTATCCTGCATAGCGGTGATGGCCTCCGGCCGCGCCTTCCGCCGGGACCGGCTGTTGGCGGCTGTCATTCTGCTGGTGGTGTTGATCACGCCCATCGGAAGCAACAACGGCACCATGCCGGCCCTGAACAATCTGTTCCTGGCAGCTCCTTTTGCGCTCTGGACAGTTTTCCGCCTTCTCTCCCGCCTCAGAGAGCGGGCCTTCGTCTTCCCGGCGGCAGCTCTTGCGGCTGCGGTGTTTATGATGACGGCGGTGCAGGGAATCGGCTTTCGCGCCAGCTTTTCCTTCGGAGACGGGATCTACGGAGAAAAAAGGGATGCAAAAGTGGAAAACAGTGTTATACTGACAGGTATGAAGACCAGGACGGAAAATGCGGAAAGCCTGACGGGGCTTCTGGACTTTGCAGGAACACGGCTGCCCGCCGGGACGCCTCTCATCACCTTCGGCAGCGCGCCGGGGCTGCATTTTATCCTGGATATGCCGCCGGGCATTTCCCACTGCTGGCCGGATCTGGACACCTATCCCGCCGGTCAGATGAAAGAGGAGCTGGAAGAGCTGCTGGCAGCGGGCGGCTCCCTTCCGGCGGTGATCGTCTATAAGGAGAACGGACGGATGCCGCAGGAAAGCGGGAAGTGGGAGGCGCTGACGGTCTATCTGGAGGAGGGCGGCTATGGCCTCCAGTATGAAAACGATGGTTATCAGGTATATCTGACGGAATAGAAAAAGGAAGGAATGGCTTATGATCAATTTCAACGTACCTCCCTTTACGGGAAAAGAAATGGACTATATCAGGCAGGCGGTGGAAAACCAGAAGATCTGCGGCGACGGGGAATTTACCAGAAGATGCAGCGAATGGATCGAAGCGCGGACGGGCACGAAGAAATGTCTGCTCACCACCTCCTGTACCCATGCCACGGAGCTGGCGGCCCTTCTGACGGATGTGGGGCCGGGGGATGAGGTGATCATGCCTTCCTTTACCTTTGTGTCCACGGCGGATGCCTTCGTGCTTCGCGGGGCGACTCCGGTGTTCGTGGACATCCGTCCCGATACCATGAACATGGACGAAACGCTGATCGAAGACGCCGTTACGGAGAAGACCCGCGGGATCGTTCCGGTCCACTACGCGGGCGTGGGCTGCGAGATGGATACGATCATGGAGATCGCGGAAAGGCACGGTCTGTTCGTGGTGGAGGACGCGGCCCAGTGCATCCTGGCGGAATATAAGGGAAGGGCCCTCGGCACCATCGGCGATTTCGGCTGCTTCAGCTTCCATGAGACCAAGAACGTGAGCTGCGGCGAGGGCGGCGCGCTGCTCATCGCTCATGAAAAGGACATCGAAAACGCGGAGATCTTCCGGGAAAAGGGAACGGACCGCAGCAAGTACTACCGGGGACAGGTGGACAAATACCGCTGGCAGAATTACGGCTCCAGTTATCTCCCCAGCGAGCTGAACGCGGCCTATCTCTATGCCCAGCTGGAGCTGGCCGACCAGATCACGGCGGCGCGGCTCGCCGTCTGGAATCAGTACCGGGAGGAGCTTTCCTGCCTGAAGGAGGCAGGGCTGATCGAGCTTCCCTTTGTGCCGGATTACTGTCGGCAGAATGGGCATATGTTCTATATCAAGACGAAGGACATGCAGGAGCGGACAGCGCTGATCGACTTTTTGAAGAAAAACGGTATTCTGGCGGTATTCCATTATGTGCCGCTGCATTCCGCCCCCGCGGGCCTGAAATTCGGCCGTTTCCACGGGGAGGACCGCTATACCACGAAGGAGAGTGAACGTCTGCTGCGTCTGCCGCTCTATTACGGACTGAAGGAGGATCAGGTGAGCTATATCTGCGGCAAAGTAAAGGAATTCTATGGACACTAAGGACAACGGCCTGCGTGCCTTTCTGAAAAAAGGGGAAAACTGGCTGATCCCCGGCCTTTGCTGCCTGCTTCTGTTTGCGGGTGCGGGCATGGCCTGGGACTACTGGTTTGATCTGAACGATGATGTGCTGATCCGGGACATCCTTTCCGGTGTATATACGGGGGAGCCGGAGGCTCTGACCGCCCAGCTTCTGTGGCCGCTCGCTGCGCCTCTGGCCTGTCTGTACCGCCTGCTTCCCGGTGTTCCCGTCTTCGGGGGGTTCCTCTGGCTGTGCCAGGCGGGGAGCATTTTCCTGATCCTGCACCGGAGCCTGCTTTTCTGGGACCGGACGGTATGGGAAAAAGGAGGAGGCGCAGACTGTCCGGGGCGGGGAGACGGCCGGAAGGAGGAGGACCGCCTGCGCCGTCTGCGTCCGGAAGGGGGCGTGCCATCGGGCAGGATCTGGAAAAAGCTGGTCTTTGGTTTGGCGGAAACGGCGGTGATGGCGGCCTGTCTCCTGTACCATCTGGTGTTTGTCCAGTATACGGTGGCGGCCGGACTGCTTGCGGCGGCGGCCGTTTTTTACTTCCTGACCGGCACAAAGCGGGAGGGGGAGAGCGCAGCGTCCTTCTGGCTTCGCAATCTGCCAGCAGCTCTGCTGTTCTGGCTTTCCTTCTGCCTGCGCAGCGAGATGGCCCTTCTGCTTCTTCCCCTGGCGGGCGTGGCGGGGATCTGGAAGTGGGCCGGGTGCGGGAACGGTTTTACCGGGAAGAACGCGGCCTGCTTTCCAGGGCTGTTCGGCCTGATCCTGGGGGGGCTCCTGCTTTGCTTCGGAGCGGACCGGCTGGCCTGTTCGGACCCGGCGTGGCGGGAATTTGAAGATCTGTTCGACGCCAGGACGCAGGTATATGATTTTCATGACGCTTCCCTGCGCTCCTGGGAGGAGAACCGGGAATTTTACCAGTCCATCGGGCTGACGCAGACCCAGTGCGAGCTGCTGGCAAACTACAATTTCGGGGCGGATGATGCCATCGACGCGCGGGTGATGGAACAGATCGCCGCCTACGGAAACGAAACGGAGGGCGTCTTCGCCCATAGCCTGCCGGAGGGGCTCTGGCTGTATGCACAGCGGCTGAAGAATAACCGGGCCATCGTGCCGGACGACCAGCTGCTCTGGCTGCTTTTGGAGGCGGGGCTTGCGGGCTTTCTGGCTGCTGCGGCCCTGCTGCGGCCCTCAAAAAGAGGCGCGGCCCTTCGCGGCGTGCTCTGGAAGCTTCTGCTTCTGGGAGCGGTGCGCAGCGGCCTGTGGCTGTATCTCATCCTGCGGGAACGGGTGCCGGAGCGGATCAGCCATCCGCTTTACTTCTGCGAGATCGTTCTGTTGTTTGGGCTGCTTCTGGAAGAGCTGGCAAAGAGCGGAGGAAAGAGGGCGGAGAGGGGAAAAAAAGCGGAAAGGGGGAAAAAAGCGGAGCGAAGCCTGGGCACAGCCGCAGTCCTTGTTTTCCTGGCGGCAGGGAGCTTCTTCCTGTCCGGACAGGTGGGGCGGGTGCAGGAGGAGGCTGTCCGCAGGGAACAGACGAACGCGGTGAACCGGGCGGCGCTTTCCCGATACCGGCAGGAAAACCTGTACCTGGCGGACGTGATGTCCACCGTGGATTTTTCGGAGAAGCTGTTTTCGGAAAAGCTCAGACCGGGAAATTATGATCTGCTGGGCGGCTGGCTGTGCAAGAGCCCGCATACGGAAAAAAAGCTTTCCGCCTTCGGCTATGAATCCATGGGACAGGCCGTCCTCGCAGGAGAGAACGTCCGTTTTGTGGGAGAGCCGGACACGGACTGGAGCTGGCTGGACCGCCTGCTTGACGGAAAGGGAAAGAAGGCACGGCTCGTCCTGGAGGAGGAGATCACGGCGGAAGGAAGGAGCCTGTACATCTGGCGGCTGGAGCGGATGTGAGGAGGGCCTCTGCCGGCGGGCAGCGGTCCTGTACCGGACGGGCAGGAAGGACAGGTACCGCCGTGATCCGGCGGCAGGGAAGAAAGGAGCGAAAAGGAATGAAGCAGGAAGAAAGGATCAATCTGGGGCCGGTATATTTCCGGCCGATCACGCTGGAGGATACGGACCGGATCATCCGCTGGCGCAATTCCGAACGGGTGAGGAAAAATTTCATCGATCAGAGGCCGTTTACCAGACAGGGCCATCTGAACTGGCTGGAAACCAGGGTCGCGGCGGGAGAGGTGGTTCAGTTCATCCTCTGCGAGACGCAGACGGACCGGCCGGTGGGAAGCGTATATATCCGGGACATCGACCGGAAAAATGAAAAGGGTGAGTACGGCATTTTTATCGGGGAGGCGGATGCTGCGGGAAAGGGCTACGGCACGCTGGCCGCAAAGGGAGCGATCGCCTATGCCCGCGATGTGCTGAAGCTGCACAAGCTTTCTCTCCGGGTGTTCGCGGACAATGTGGGGGCGGTGAGAAGCTATGAAAAGGCAGGCTTTGGCCGGGAGGCCTTCTTGAAGGATGAGATCAGAAAGGAAGACGGAAGCCGCAGGGACCTGATCCTGATGGCGGTCCTGTTTCCGGAAAGATCGGAATAGATGGAGAGATATATGAAGAAACGGATCAGCATAGTGATTCCCTGCTACCGTTCGGCAAGCATGATCGCGGGCGTGGTGGGCGATATTGACAGAGAAATGGAAAAACTGAAGGACAGCTACCGGTATGAGATCATCCTGGTAAACGACAGCTCTCCGGATGAAACCTTTGAGGTCATCCGCGGGCTCTGCCGGGAAAAGCCTTATATCACCGGCGTGAACCTGGCGAAAAACTTCGGTCAGCATGCGGCCCTGATGGCCGGCTTCCGGCAGATGAGAGGAGACTATCTGGTGTGCATGGATGACGACGGCCAGACACCGGCTGCCTCCATCGGCGATCTGATCCGCGGGCTGGAAGAGGGCAGCGATGTGGTATATGCCAGATACGAACACAAGCATCACAATGCCTTTCGGAACTTCGGCAGCCGCATCAACGACTGGATGCTCTGCTTCATGCTGGGAAAGCCGAAAAATCTGTACATTTCCAGCTTCTTTGCAGCAAGGCGCTTCATCGTGGACGAGATGCTGCGCTATGAGAACGCCTTCCCCTACGTGATCGGGCTGGTCCTGCGGGCCACGAAAAACATCCGGAATGTGACGGTGGAGCATCACGACCGGCGGGCGGGGGAATCCGGTTATACGCTGAGCAAGCTGTTTTCTCTGTGGTTCAACGGCTTCACCTCCTTCAGTGAAAAGCCTCTGCGCATCGCCACCATGGCGGGCGTGGGCTGCGCGGCCCTGGGATTTCTCTACGGTCTGTACACGGTGATCAAGAAGCTGGTGAACCCGCTGGTCCCCGTGGGCTTCAGCTCCCTGATGTCGGCCATCATGTTCATCGGGGGCATGCTGATGCTGATGCTGGGACTGATCGGGGAATATGTGGGAAGAATGTATATCTGCATGAACAATGCGCCGCAGTATGTGATACGGGAGATCATAACGAATGAAAATGACGGAGAAGAACAGGAGCGTGGCTGAAACGGGATCAAAACAGAAAACGGACGGCGCGGCCCGCGCCGTTCTCTCCCTTGCGGTAACGCTTGGCGGCGTGCTTTTTCTGCCTCAGATGCTTCCGGCGGAAGGAAGAGGCCTGGGATTTTCCAACAGCTTTCTGTCCGCAGCGGTGTTTTTGCTTTCACTTCCGGCGGTGCGGCATACCATGGAGCGGCTGGCCGCAGAAGCGGGAGAGAGAAGAGGAACGGGATCCCGGAGCGCAAAACGGTCCGGGCATGCTCTCACGCTGCTTCTTGCCTTCGGCTTCGTGCTGGCCTGTACGGTGGGAAGCCGCCTGGAGGCGGAGGGGTGTCTGCTCTTAAGCGACTGGCGGCTGTGGCTGTCCCTGCCCTTTCTCACGCTGTTCTGGGCGGCGCTCCTGGAGCGGATGTATGCCTTCATGGAGGAAAGAATGACGGCGAGGGTCCCGGGCGAAGGCGGAAGGAGAGGACTCCTCGGCCGCTGGGAAAGCCTGCCCGTGCGAAAGCGCAGGCTCCTCGTCTTTCTCTTTTTCCTGCTGATCTGGGGGATCGTGCTGCTTGCGGTGTGGCCCGGGTTCTTCGTTTATGACGCGCAGGAGGAGTTCAATGAGGTGGCGCAGAGACGCTTTACCACCCATCATCCCCTGCTGCACGTGCTCCTGCTGGGCGGGATGATCAGCGCGGGAAACAAGGTCTTCGGAAGCTACAACGCCGGGATCGCCTGTTACATGCTTTTCCAGATGACGGTGCTGGCGCTCTGTTTTGCCTGGACCGTGGATTTTCTGAGAAAAAAGGGTGCGCCTGTGTGGCTTCGCATGGCGGGCACGCTCTATTTTGCCTGCTTTCCGGTGATCCAGATGTATGTGCTCTGTTCCGCCAAGGACACCCTCTATTCGGCGGCCATGCTGACGGTGATGGTGCTTCTTGCGCAGGCGGCGATGGAGAAGGAAGCCTTTTTTGAGAAAAAAGAAAATCTGCTCTTCCTGGGAGCCGGGCTGTGCTTCCTGGTCCTGATGCGGCATAACGGCCTGTATATCCTGATCCTTCTGATCCCGGTCCTTATGGTCCTTGCGGGGAAAGGGGCAAGGCTTAAGGCCATGCTGACGGGACTTGCGGCTCTCCTCCTCGCGCTCGGCATAAGCGCCGGACTGAAAACGGTCCTGCATGCGCAGGATACGGAAAATCAGGAGATGCTCACCGTTCCCATTCAGCAGCTTGCCCGCACCTGGACACTCAGCCCGGAGGTTTTTACGGAGGATGAAAAGGAGATGCTGTTTGTCTTTCTGCCCGGAGAGGCTCTGGAGCGATATACTCCGAAGCTGAGCGACAATGTGAAGATCTCCTTTAACAACGAAGCCTATGAGGAGGATCCCGCCGCCTTCTGGCGGCTGTGGCTGTCCGCAGGCTGCAGAGCGCCGGCTTCCTATCTGAATGCCTGGCTTCTGACCTCCTACGGCTTCTGGTATCCGGACGCGGTCCTGGACGGCTATGAAGGCAATACGGTGTTCACGTTTACTTATGGGGAAAGCTCCTATTTCGGCTACGAAACGGAGCTTCCGGGACACAGAAGCAGCTTCCTTCCCTGGCTGGACAGGCTGTTTGAACGGATGAGCCTGGAGCTGTTCCAGCAGCGGATCCCCGTGTGTTCCATGCTGTTTTCTCCCGGATTCCTGTTCTGGGTATATGCGGCGGGAGCCGTCCTGCTTCTGCGAAACGGACGTCTCCGTCAGGCGGCGGTCCTGCTTCCGGCAGGTCTGAACTGGCTTACCGTGCTGCTCGGTCCCACCAGCCTGGTGCGCTATGTGCTGATCTTCTGGTTCGCCCTGCCTCTTCTGGGACTTATTGTAAGCGGCAGAGAATTATGCTATACTAATACGAAAACTGTCAAAACCCCGGAAGGGTCCGAAGAAAGCGCCGGTAAAAAGCGCTTTCCCGGGCGTGAAGGCGGGAGC
Organism: Candidatus Eisenbergiella intestinipullorum; assembly: GCA_019119815.1. Classification (GTDB taxonomy): domain Bacteria; phylum Bacillota; class Clostridia; order Lachnospirales; family Lachnospiraceae; genus Eisenbergiella; species Eisenbergiella intestinipullorum. The sequence continues at coordinate 74,667 of DWWH01000044.1, forward strand.
TATAAGGATACCGAAAAGGCATGAACAGAAAGCTGAAAAGAAGCCGTGCAATCGAATATGCGATCCTGTGCTATGCGGCGGTGCTGATGCTGCTTGTGGGCCCTCTGGGGGTTCTGGATTCGACGCGTGTGGTGGAAGGAAACCGGACCGCAGCAGGGCAGACGGAGGCTGTGGGAGCGGACGAGCGGATCCAGCAGGTCTTTATCGCGGACGGGGGGTATCTGGAGAGCATCGGTATTTTTGCACAGAAGGATCTTTCCCGGAAGGTGATCAGCTTTTCCATTTCCAATGATCTGGGAGAAACGGTGTTTTCCAGGAACGTGGCGCTGGATCCCTACGAAGCGCCGGGCTATTTTACGATCCCGGTGGAATTTCAGACGGAGGCCGGAAGGGCCTATGTGTGGCAGATCAGCCATCCGGAAGAAGAGCTGGTGCTGGCCTGGCAGAATACAGGAGAATCCGGACTTACGGTCCTGGGAAATTATTACTGTGTGGATGAGAACGGACAGATCCGGGAGCAGGTGGGGAAGAATATCCTCATGCGGTTTACCTATTCGGCGCCGTTAAGCCTCTGGAAGGAAGGGGCTCTGATGGCCGGAATCGCTCTGCTTGCGGGCTTCCTTTTGCTGCTTGTGGAAAATGCGGCGGGAAAGGACCGGAGAAACCGGGAGGTCAGGGTACAGTGGCTGTTTCGTACGGTCTGCAATCCGCTGATCGCGCTGGGAACGGCCGCCTGGCTGGCTGCCGTACTGCTGTTTGACTATTATGGAGGCGTCCGGGCGGACAAGATGGTATACTGCGCGGGAATCCTCATTTTTGCAGGGATCCTGCTTTATGCGGTCAATGCAAAACGGGACGACATCCGCCCTCTGACGCTCACCGTGCGGGAAAATCTGCTGGATCAGGGACTGGATACCCTGCAGACGATTTTCTGGGCCGGGGCGCTGTGGGGCTGCATCGACTATATGAACGCGATGTATAATATCTATCAGGCCTATGCGTACCGGAAGGTGCTGATCTTTCTGGGGCTGGCGCTGCTGTCCATGTGCGAAAGGAAGGCGCTGCTTTGCGCCTGGAATCTGATCTGGCTGGCGGTTTCTTCTGCCGCGGGCTTCCTCTACTGGCTGCAGTACCGGGGGATCAGGGAGCAGGACAGACTGGCGGGGCTGAACGCCGTCCTGTTCGTGGTGGCCGGACTGGTGCTCATCCAGCTCATCCGGATCCTGGTGAAAAAAAAGGTGGAATGGCGCAGGGTTTCTTTCCTTTATGCAGGGCTGCTTACGGCCTTTCTTGCGCTTTTGATCCTGTTTCGGAATACCAGAGGATGGCCCATCTATCTGGCCGTTGCCTTCGGCCTTTTTTACCTGTTTTATCTGGCGTGGGAGAGAAGGGAGCGGTTTCCGGTCATTTTCTGCAACGGGATCATCCTGAATTTCGTCTGTGCCCTGATTTTCGCAGTGGCCAGACGGCCGTTTCGGACCTGGTATTTTTACCGGTACAACTTCGTATTCCATACGGTGACGGTGACGGCCTATTATCTGACGCTGGTGCTGGCCGCTCTGTTCGTGCGGCTGCTGGTGCGCTACCATCGCTCTCATAAACCGTATGCCTGGTGGGGGACTGCGCTGCTGTTCGGCATGGCGGCGTCCCTTTTGATCCTGACCCTGTCCAGGACCGGTTATCTGGCGGCAGGAGTGATGGGGCTTCTGATCCTGGTGTTCGTTTCCCTGATCTGTTATCGGGAACGGATGCCGGCCTTTCTGAAAAAGACGGGGCTCCTGATCCTGACGGTACTGCTCTGCTTCCCCGTAACTTATTCAGCGGTGCGCCTGATTCCCCCTCTGTATGACGATCCGTATATCTTCGAGCTGGAGGCGGATCCGGAGGAATGGGCCATCCATAAGGGGGACCGGGCGGATTCGGAAAATTATATTACCTTCCCCCGCTTCGCATATTGCTTTGATGAAAAGCTGTTCGGCGAAGAGCACATGGTGCTGCGGAAATTTGTGGATACCTTTATGGCCCGGGCGGAAGAGGAGGAGCCTGCCGGGGAAACGGAGGAAGGGTATCCTACGGAAGAAAAAGCCGGCAGCGGCGGAGCGGACAGCTTCCCGGCTGTTGCAAAGGTGTACGGCCTGACCGCTTCCACAGCGGAAGGCGCGGCGGCGCCTGAAACAGAGGTGCAGGAGGGGGCCGGATCCGGCCCTTCTGAGACGGAAGAGGGCGGCGATATTTCCAACGGCCGTTTCGATCTGTTCGGCAGATACATCGCCCAGTGGAACCTGACGGGACACGAGCTGATGGGCGTTCCGCTGGAGGATGGAACGCTGTCCGTCCACGCCCACAACACCTACCTGCAGGTGATCCACGATCACGGTCTGATCACCGGGGCGGTTTATCTTTTGCTGGGCACGGTGACGCTGGTACGGATGCTGCGTTATGCGTACCGGAATCTGTATGAGAGGCGCAGAAGGCAGAAGGAACGGGACGAATATGCGGCGCTTCCTCTGGCCGTATTTACGGCCTTCGCTGCGGCGGGACTGGTGGAGTGGCTGTTCCATCCGTGCAATCCCCTGGGCTTTTCCACTATGGCGGTGCTCGCTCCCCTTCTGACTTTTAAAAGAAAAGAGAAATAGAGGCAATGCAGGAAAAAGAGAAAACGAAGAAAAAATATTTTAATTACCAGCTTCTGTACCGGAGGACGGCGCTGGTCGTATACGATATTCTGAGCATCACCGCGTCCAGCTTCCTGGCGCTGCTTCTGCGCTATGACATGCATGTGGACGCCATTCCGGATGAATTCCTTCTGCCCGTCCGGAATTTTCTGCCGCTCAATATCCTTCTGACCCTGGCCATCTTCTATTTCTTCCGCCTGTACCACAGCCTGTGGGCCTTCGCGGGAGAAAACGAGATGCAGAATCTGGTGCTCGCCTGCTTTCTGTCCGCCATCGTGTCGGGGATCGGGCTGAACCTGTTTAAGATCTCCGGCCAGCCGGTGCCGGACAGCTACTATTTCATGTATCTGTTCCTGCTGATCACGTTCCTATTCATCAGCCGGTTTTCCTACCGGTTCCTCAGAAGCCGCAAGCACCGGATGCAGAATAAGAAGAACAACATCTCCGTCATGATCATCGGCGCCGGAGAGGCCGGAAATGCGCTGATCAAGGAGATCGTCACCAGCAATTACAGCACCATGGTGATCCGCTGCATCATCGACGACGATAAACAGAAATGGGGCCAGTTCATCCAGGGCATCAAGGTGGTGGGCGGAAGGGATAAGATCATCGAGTCCGCCGACCTTTATGACATCGACGAGATTTTCATTGCCATCCCTTCTGCTCCCCGGACGGTCATCCGGGACATCCTGGACATCTGCAAGGAAACGAGCTGCAAGCTGCGTTCCCTGCCGGGCATGTATCAGCTGGTCAACGGAGAGGTGAGCGTCAGCAAGCTGCGGGACGTGGAGGTGGAGGATCTGCTGGGCAGAGAGCCCATCCGCGTGGACCTGGATTCCATCCTGGGCTACGTCCAGAACAAGGTGGTCCTGGTCACGGGCGGAGGAGGCTCCATCGGAAGCGAGCTCTGCCGTCAGATCGCTACGCATAGGCCGGCAAAGCTGATCATCCTGGATATTTATGAAAACAATGCCTATGATATTCAGCAGGAGCTTCTGCAGCATCATCCGGACCTGGATCTTGTGGTGCTGATCGGCTCCGTGCGCAACACGAAGCGGATGAATGCCATATTTGAAGAGTACCGTCCGGACATCGTCTATCATGCGGCCGCCCACAAGCATGTGCCGCTGATGGAGACGAGTCCCAACGAGGCCATCAAAAATAATGTGTTCGGCACCTGGAAGACCGCTTCTGCCGCAGCCATGAACGGCTGCCGCAAATTTGTGATGATCTCCACCGACAAGGCGGTGAATCCCACCAACATCATGGGAGCCAGCAAGCGGATCTGCGAAATGATCATCCAGACCTTCAACAAGCATTATGAGACAGAATTCGTGGCGGTGCGCTTCGGAAATGTGTTGGGAAGCAACGGGAGTGTGATCCCGCTGTTCAAGAAGCAGATCGAGGCGGGCGGTCCGGTGACCGTCACCCATCCGGACATCATCCGGTATTTCATGACCATTCCGGAGGCGGTTTCCCTGGTGCTGCAGGCCGGAGCCTATGCCAGAGGAGGAGAAATCTTCGTTCTGGATATGGGAGAGCCGGTGAAGATCCTGGATCTCGCCAAGAACCTGATCCGTCTGTCCGGCTATAAGGTAGGCGAGGACATTCAGATCGAGTTCACGGGCCTTCGTCCCGGTGAGAAGCTCTATGAGGAGCTTCTGATGGACGAGGAGGGCCTGCAGGATACCGCCAATAAGCTGATCCACATCGGAAAGCCCATCGAGCTGGACGAGGATGAATTTTTTATCCAGTTAAAGCGGCTGGAGGATGCGTCAAAGGCGGAGGTGGAGGACATCCGCCCTCTGGTGCAGCAGATCGTCCCCACCTATGTATACAAAAAAGACGGAAGGACGGTCAGCACGGAGCAGAAAAGCTGAAAAGCGCGTCCGACAGCGCGTTCTTTCAAGCAGGATTTGCGCCGCTTCGGCATGGAGGGAAGCATGAAAATACATCATATCGGCTATCTGGTAAAAAGGCTGGAGAAGGCCGCCGCGGAACTGGAAAAGCTGGGCTATGTCCGGCAGGGAGAGGTCACGGACGATACGTACCGGAAGGTGGACATCCTCTTTCTGGAAAAGGACGGCTATGTGGTGGAGCTGGTCAGCCCCAATGCCCCGGACAGCGTGGTGTCGGGCCTGATGAAAACCTATAAAAACGCCCCCTATCATCTCTGCTACGTCTGCGAGAATCTGGACGAAGAGATCGCGGGGCTGACGCAGTCGGGATACGTGCAGATCGACCTGCCCGCACCCGCTCCGGCGATCGGAGGGAAGCGGGTGTGCTTCCTGATGAACCGCTTCATCGGGATGATCGAGCTGCTGGAGCAATAGGGTCTGCCAGCCGGCCCGCAGGCAGAACACGGAGAATCCTGCCAGCCGGCCCGCAGGCAGAGTATGGAGTATCCTGCCTGCGTTTCCGGTTCTGTGAACCGGCCGGGTCTGCGTCCGTGCGGAATCCGCGGACCCGCTTTATAAAAACCGGAATGTGAAAAATCCGGAAATCCGCACAGAAATGGAGAATGGGATATGGGAAAAGAGAGAATCTATCTGTCCTCCCCCACCATGCACGGGGATGAGCAGCGGTTTGTGAACGAGGCCTTTGAGACCAACTGGATCGCGCCTCTGGGGCCGAACGTGAACGCTTTTGAAAAGGAAATGGCGGAATATACGGGCTGCGGCCACGCGGCGGCGCTGAGCGCCGGGACAGCGGCCATCCATCTGGCCCTGCGCCTCATCGGGATTCAGCCGGGGGATGTGGTATTTTCTTCCGATCTGACCTTTTCCGCCACCTGCAATCCCATCTGTTATGAGAAGGGAACGCCGGTATTCATCGACGCGGAAAGACAGACCTGGAACATGGACCCGGACGCGCTGGAGGCGGCCTTCGAAGCCTATCCGGACGCGAAGGCGGTGATCTGCGCCCATCTGTACGGCACGCCCGCCCAGATCGGACGGATCCGGGAAATCTGCGACAGAAAGGGAGTGCCGCTCATTGAGGACGCGGCGGAGTCCCTGGGCTCCACCTTCCAGGGAAAAATGACGGGCTGCTTCGGCGACATCGGCATCTATTCCTTTAACGGAAACAAGATCATCACCACCTCCGGGGGCGGCATGCTGGTCTCCGCCAATGAGGAATATGTGGACAGAGCCCGTTTCCTTTCCACCCAGGCCAGGGATGCGGCCCGTTACTACCAGCATTCCCAGCTGGGCTTCAACTACCGCATGTCCAACGTGACGGCGGGAATCGGAAGGGGGCAGCTTCTGCACATCGAAGAGCATAAGAAGAAAAAGCAGGAGATCTACCGGCAGTACAGGGAAGCCTTCGCGGACATCCCGGCCATCACCATGAACCCCATGAACCCGGACGGGGAGGCGAACAACTGGCTTTCCTGCATCACCATCGACCCCGCCTGCGGCGTCGTTCCGGACCGGGTGATGGACGTGCTGGCCGATGAAAATATCGAGACCCGGCCCATCTGGAAGCCCATGCACATGCAGCCCATTTTCGCGGACGCGGATTTCTTCACGAAGGACGGCCGGGCAAAGGGAGCGGACAGAGCCAGCGTGCAGACCCTTGATCTGACCGCCCCGCCGGAGAGCGTGGGTGCGGATATTTTCTACCGCGGCCTGTGCCTTCCCAGCGACATCAAGAACACGCCGGAGGACATGGAACGGATCATCGCCCTGGTGCGCGGCCTGTTCGTGTAGCGGAAAAAAAGACGCCCGCCTTTTGGGGCGGCGGTCTGTTCCCGCGGCGGCCGTTTGCCGGCCCGGTTTCACGGCGGTGCGCCGGTTTCAGAAGGGAGGAGCCAATGTTTTACAGAAAATTTGGAAAAAGGGCGCTGGACATTCTTCTGTCCGGCTGTGCCATTGTGGTGCTTTCCCCCGTGCTTCTGATCGTGGCCGTCCTGGTGCGGACGAAGCTGGGAAGCCCGGTCCTGTTCCATCAGGAGCGTCCGGGTCTGAATGAGAAGATTTTTACCCTGTGCAAGTTCCGGACCATGACGGACGCGCGGGATGAAAACGGGCAGCTCCTTCCGGATTCGGTGCGCCTGACCTCCTTCGGGAAATTCCTGCGCTCCACCAGTCTGGATGAGCTGCCGGAGCTGTTCAATATTTTTAAGGGAGACATGAGCATCATCGGCCCCAGGCCGCTGCTGGTTTCCTACCTGCCCTGGTACACCGAAGAGGAACGGCTGCGTCATACAGTGCGCCCCGGCCTGACCGGACTGGCCCAGGCGTCGGGACGGAATTTCCTGGACTGGGACAGGAGGCTTGCGAAGGACGTGGAATATGTAAAGAACCTGTCCTTTGCCATGGACATCAAGGTGCTCGTCATGACGGTGAAGGCGGTCTTTGACAGGTCCGGCGTGGCGGAGGATACGGCGGCCTGTGAAGGAAACCTGGCCCAGATCAGAAAGGCCAGGGCAGAGGCGGAAGGGAAGCTGTGAGGCAAGCGCCGGGGAAGGCCGGACGGCTTTCGCGGCAGATGGCTTTCACGGCGGACGGCGGAGGTTCATTCGGCGGAACTGCGGTATGCCGCCGCAGCTCTGCTTTGACGGAGGAAATGTATGGAAATCAATCTTCTGATTTTAAGCGCGGGCACCCGCAACAAGGTGGTGCAGTATTTTAAGAAGGAGCTTGCGGGCAAAGGAAAGGTGTATGCGACGGACTGCAGCGGTCTGGCCCCTGCCCTGTATGAGGCGGACGAGGCGATCCTGGTCCCCCGCATCACGGAGCCCGGCTATCTGGATCAAATCCTTTCCATCTGCCGGGAGAAAAAAATCACCGGCGTCCTTTCTCTGATCGACCCGGAGCTCACGCTTCTTGCCCGTCACAGGGAGGAATTCCTGGCGGTGGGAACCACGCCCGTCATTTCGCCCCTGGATGCGGTGGAAACTTCCTTTGACAAGTTCCGGATGTATCAGAAGCTGTGCGAACTGCAGATTCCCACGGGACGCTGCTTCATGGATGAGGCCGCCTTTGAGGAGGCGCTTCGTGCCGGGGAGATGAAGCTGCCCGTGTTCGTGAAGCCTGCGAAGGGAAGCGCCAGCATCGGCATCAGCCGGGCGGACAGTCTGGAGGCGGTGCGGTTCTTAAGCGGCTGTCAGGAGGACATGATGATTCAGGAATACATGGACGGCACGGAGTACGGCGCGGACGTGTACGTGGATCTGATCACGAAAAAGGTGACCTCCATTTTCGTGAAGGAAAAGCTGAAGATGCGGGCCGGAGAAACGGACAAGTCCGTTTCCGTGAAGGACGAAAGACTGTTTTCCCTGATTAAAAATTTCGTTGAATCTGTCGGTTTTTGTGGTATCATTGACATAGATATTTTCCGGCGCGGGGACGAATACTGTATTTCAGAGGTCAATCCCCGGTTCGGCGGAGGCTATCCGCACGCGTATGAGTGCGGGGTGAACGTGCCCGCGCAGATCATCCGGAATCTGGAAGGAAAGGCGAACGAAGAGAACATCGGCGCCTATGAGGAAGGGATCTGCATGATGAAGTACAATGAGATCATGATCCGAAGGCAGGAGGAGTTGTAAGAAGCATGGAGCCCTGTGTACTGATTTTATCCAACAGCGATTCCGGCCTGTATGATTTCCGCAGGGAGGTGCTTCAGGCGCTTCAGGATGAGGGATGGCGGGTCGTGATTTCCGTTCCGGATACCGGATACGTGCAGCGTCTGCGGCAGGCGGGATTCGAATATCTGCCCACCTCCTTCGAGCGGCGGGGCATGAATCCCTTCAAGGATCTGAAGCTTATGCTGTTTTACCGGCGCCTGATGAAGCGTTACCGGCCGGAGGCCGTGCTCACCTATACCATCAAGCCGAACATCTACGGCGGCCTTGCGGCCAGAATGACGAAAACGCCGTATCTGGCCAATATCACGGGACTGGGGACCACCCTGGAGCATGAAGGGGCCCTGCAGAAGCTGATCGTTTTTCTGTACCGGACGGCGCTGAAAAAGGCGGCCTGCGTGTTCTTTCAGAATAAGGGGAACCGGGATTTCATGAAGGAAAGAGGCTGCATCCAGGGGAAGAGCCGGGTGATCCCCGGTTCGGGCGTAAACCTCTCCGAACACCGGGCGCAGCCCTATCCTCCTGAGACAGGGGAAAGGGAGAACGGAGCTTCGGAAGGCGGACAGGTGATCTTTCTTTCCATCATGCGGCTGATGAAGGACAAGGGGATCGACGAGCTTCTGGAGGCGGCGGAGCGGATCCATGCGAAGCATCCGGAAACGGTGTTCCGCCTGCTGGGCGCCTATGAGGAGGAAACCCGGGCCCATTATGAGCCGATGGTGGATCGGCTTCAGGAAAGCGGCGCGCTGGAATATTACGGCTACCGGGACGATGTTCCCTTATTTCTGGCGCAGTGCCACGCCCTGATTCATCCCTCTTATCATGAGGGCATGAGCAATGTGCTCCTGGAGGCGGCGGCCACGGCCCGCCCGGTTCTGGCCAGCGCGGTGGAGGGCTGTCTTGATACCTTCGAGGACGGCGTGAGCGGCATTTCCTTTGCTCCCCATGACGCGGAGAGCCTGGAGCGGGCGGTGGAAGCCTTTCTCGCCCTTCCCCATGAGAAAAAACGGGAAATGGGACAAAAGGGCCGGGAATACGTGGAAAAGCGCTTTGACAGAAATCTGGTCGTAAACGCCTATCTGGAGGAACTGAAGCTGCTGTAAGGGGAACCGGACAGCAGGATAAGCCTGTTTTCGGATGCGGTCCGCCGGAGAACCGCCCGGACCGGTTCGTGACAATAGAAGAAAATGCAGAAAGAAAAATGTGCTTCCGGCACAGGAATCGAGGTTGATATGGGATTATATGAGAAGCTTGTAAACGGAGAAGAGAAACTTTCCCTGGTGGGACTGGGCTATGTGGGCATGCCCATCGCGGTGGCCTTCGGCAGAAAGATCAAGGTGATCGGCTACGATCTGAATGAAAAGAAGATCGAGCTGTACAAATCCGGCGTGGATCCCACCAGAGAGGTGGGGGACGACGTGATTAAGACCGCCAACGTGGATTTCACAGCGGACGAGACGAAGCTGAGGGAAGCCAAATTCCACATCGTCGCCGTACCCACGCCGGTGAACGCGGACCATACGCCGGATCTGACCCCGGTGGAGGGCGCCAGCCGCACCGTGGGAAGAAACCTGACGAAGGGCAGCATCGTGGTCTTTGAGTCCACCGTATATCCCGGCGTGACGGAGGAAATCTGCGTACCCATCATGGAAAAAGAATCCGGCCTGAAATGCGGCGTGGACTTCAAGGTCGGTTATTCTCCGGAGCGCATCAACCCCGGCGATAAGGTACACCGTCTGGAAACCATCGTGAAGATCGTGTCCGGTATGGATGAGGAAACGCTGGACACCATCGCGAAGGTCTATGAGCTGGTGGTGGAAGCGGGCGTATACCGGGCGGAGTCCATCAAGGTGGCGGAGGCTGCCAAGGTCATTGAGAACAGCCAGCGGGACATCAACATCGCCTTCATGAACGAGCTTTCCATCATTTTCAACAAGATGGGCATCGATACCAAATCCGTGCTGGAGGCGGCGGGGACCAAGTGGAACTTCCTGAAGTTCTTCCCCGGCCTGGTGGGCGGACACTGCATCGGCGTGGACCCCTATTACCTGACCTACCGCGCGGAAATGATGGGCTATCACAGCCAGATCATCCTCGCCGGCCGCCGGATCAACGACGACATGGGAAAATATGTGGCGGAAAATGTGGTGAAAAACCTGATCAAGGCGGACATTCCGGTCAAAACCGCCAGAGTGGCGATCCTGGGCTTTACCTTCAAGGAGAACTGCCCGGATACCAGAAACACGAAGGTCATCGACATCGTGAACGAGCTTCGCGAATACGGCATTGAGCCGGTGATCGTGGACGAGACCGCGGACGCGGACGAGGCGAACCGTCTGTACGGCATCACCCTTGCGGACAGGAGCGCGGTGAAAGAGGTGGACGCTCTCATCATCGCCGTGGCCCATGAGGAATTTGGGCATCTGGATCAGGAACAGATTTCCGGCTTCTTCCGTGCAGAAAATCCGAAGAAGGTTCTGGTGGACATCAAGGGCATTCTGGACCGGAAGGAGTACCAGACGGAGGATTATATTTACTGGAGGCTGTAAAGGGGTAGGCGGACATCCGCACAAAATGCCGCCTGGGGACCGGCGCACAAAACGCGGGCCCGGCACGAAACGGAGCAGCGGTCCGGGAGATCTGAGCCGTCTGTGGATGAAAACATTTGAAACAGGAGATGACTATGGGATATAAACATCTGAAATTTGACGAAAATTCCGTATTTCTCGTAACGGGCGGAGCGGGCTTCATCGGCTCCAATCTGTGCGAGGCCATTCTGGACATGGGATATCAGGTGAGATGCCTGGACGATCTGTCCACCGGAAAGCAGGAAAATGTGGACATGTTCCTGGACCGGGAGGGCTATACCTTCATCAAGGGAGACATCAAGGACCTGGACACCTGCCGCCGCGCCTGCGACGGGGTGGACTATGTGCTGAACCAGGCGGCATGGGGCAGCGTTCCGAGAAGCATCGAGATGCCCATTTTCTATGAGCAGAACAACATCGGCGGAACGCTGAACATGATGGAGGCGGCCAGAGAGAGCGGCGTGAAAAAATTCGTTTACGCGTCCAGCTCCTCCGTTTACGGCGACCATCCCGCCCTTCCCAAGAAGGAGGGAATCGAGGGCGATGTGCTTTCCCCTTATGCCCTGACCAAGCGCACCAATGAGGAGTATGGAAAGCTGTACAAGAAGCTGTACGGACTGGACACCTACGGACTGCGCTATTTCAACGTGTTCGGCCGCAGGCAGAATCCGGACGGCATGTATGCGGCGGTGATTCCCAAATTCTTAAAGCAGCTTCTGCATGACGAGGTCTGCACCATCAACGGAGACGGAAAGCAGTCCCGTGATTTTACCTATATCGACAACGTGATCGAGGCGAACCTGAAGGCCTGCCTGGCTTCCGGCGATGCCGCAGGAGAGGCCTACAACATCGGCTCCGGCGGAAGAGAATTCCTGATCGATATTTACTATGATCTGTGCAAGGCTCTCGGCAAGAACATCGAGCCCAAGTTCGGGCCTCCGAGAAAGGGAGACGTGCGCGATTCCAACGCGGACATCACCAAGGCCAGGGAAAAGCTGGGGTACGATCCGGACTACGATTTCGCCTCCGGCATCCAGCTCGCCATCGACTGGTATAAAGAAAATCTGAAATAAAACGGAGAAACCGGAACCGGCGTCCCGGGAAGCGTACGCTGTTCGCTGCGTTTCCCGAAAAAAGACGTCCGGCTCCGGTTTTTCGATCAGAAAGGCGGATCGGAATGCCTGACGGAAGATACAGAAGGGGAGGAAGGACTGAAAAAGATGAAATACAGAGTGGTTGTTTTCGGCGTGAAGGACACAACAGCAGAGATCGTTTCTTATATTCAGGAAAAGCTGCATCCGGTGGATCTGGTTGTGACGATCCACAGCGACGTGCTTTTCGGCAATCAGGTGTCCGGTTATAAGGGGCTTTCCTATCTGACGGACCAGTACGGGATCCCCGTGTTTGAGACCCATTCCTATGGGCTGAAGGATGAGGAAACCACCCGCTTTTTTGCGGAAAATGAGTTTGAAATCGGCATTTCCATGGGATGGCAGCGGCTGATCCCCCAGGCGGTTCTGGACCGTTTTTCGTATGGAATCTTCGGCTTCCACGGAAGCTGCGGCTATCTGCCCTACGGCAGGGGACGTTCGCCCCTGAACTGGTCGGTCATCAACGGGGACACCCGGTTCATCCTGAACCTGTTCCAGTATGACGCGAAGGCGGACAGCCCCAACGTATTCGCAAACGAGATGTTTTCCATCAATCCCCACGACACCATCCGCACCCTGCAGTATAAGAACATTCTGGTGTCCAAACGGCTGATCGGAAGGCTCCTGCAGGCCTGGCAGGAGGGGAACGTGAAGGTTAACCGTCAGTCGAAGGATTTTGACGGCTGGTATGAAAAACGCACCGCTGCCGATGGAAAGCTGGATTTTCACAAAAAGACCAGAGAACTGTACAACCTGATCCGCGGCGTGACCAGACCCTTTCCCGGTGCCTTTGCCTTCTGCAAAGAAGAGAGGGTGACCATATGGAGTGCCCGTCCTTTTGATGAGATGCTGGACTTCTCCGGATATGCGCCGGGAGAGGTCATTGACGTGTTTGACGGAAAGCCTATTGTGCGCACCGTGGACGGATCTCTTCTGATCGACGAATATGAATGCGGACATGCGCTTATATCCGGGGACCTGCTTGCCTGAAGGAGGAATGGAGGACTGACATGAAGATCGCGCTTCGGATGGATGATATTACGGCTGACATGAACTGGGACAACTTTTTCCGGCTGAAGGAGCTTTTCGATAAGGCCGGCATCCGGCCGCTCCTCGGCGTAGTGCCGGACAACCGGGATCCTTCTCTGTCCTGTATGCAGGAGCGGGCGGACTTCTGGGAGGTCCTGCTGGAGCTTCAGGAGGATGGCTGGTCCATCGCACAGCACGGCTGCCGCCATGTGTATACCACGAAAAAGGGCGGATTGTTTCCTCTGAACCGTTTTTCCGAATTTGCCGGACTGCCCTATGAGCGGCAGAGGAAGCTGATCGCCTATGGGAAACGCATTCTGGAAGACCAGGGGATCGAAACGGATATTTTTATGGCGCCGGGGCATTCCTTCGACGAGAATACGCTGCGCGCGCTGAAGGAATGCGGCTTTTCCTATGTGACTGACGGGTTCGGGAGCATGCCGTTCCGGCGCGGCGGCCTGACCTTTCTTCCCATTGCCCGGCAGAAATCCGCCTGCTTCGGCAGCGGGGAGGGATATACTACGCTGGTGATCCATGCCAATGGCATGAACGACGCACAGATCGGCTGGTATGAAAGAATGCTTGCAGAACATGCCGGGGATTTTATCTCTTTCGGCCGGCTGCTTGAGATTCCTGCCGAAGAGCGCGGTTTTGCAGGAAATCTTGCAGAATATGTGCAGGCAGGCGGAAAGCGCGCGGCAGTGAAGGCTCTTTCCGCGTTTCGTAAAAAATAGGAGAGCCTGCGGCGGAAAGGGCAGAAAGAAAGGAAGTACAGGGACGAATGAGCAAGGAACAAAAGGGGCCGGTCCGGGTGCTGCAGGTTTTGGGAGGAACCGGCCTGGGCGGCGCGGAGAGCCGGGTGATGGACAGCTACCGGCATCTGGACCGGAGCCGGATTCAGTTTGACTTCTGCGTGCATTCGCAGCAGGAGGGGTTTTTTGATAAAGAGATCGAAAGCCTGGGCGGCCATGTGTACCGGGTTCCCAGGTTTCGCGTGACCAACTGGATCGAATACCGCAGGGCCTGGAAGGCCTTTTTTCGGGAGCATCCGGGTTATGCGGCCGTACACGGGCATATGACCAGCACGGCCTCTATTTACCTTCCCATCGCGAAGGCGGCCGGCGTGCCGCTCACCATCGCCCACGCCAGAAGCGCCGGAGTGGATCCGGGACTGAAGGGAGCCATGACCCGATTCCTGCGGAGGAATCTGGGAAAGAAAGCGGATGTGTGCCTGACCTGCTCCCGGTTGGCGGGGGAGGCTGTATTCGGGGAAAAAATGGTAAAAGAAGGCCGGGTGATCACGGTCCCCAACGCCATCGATGCAAAGGAATTCGCTTTCTCGGAGCAGGTCAGGCAGCGGAAGCGTTCGGAGCTTGGCATTGGGGAGCAGGAGTTCGTCATCGGTCATGTGGGACGCTTCGGCCATATGAAAAACCACGCCTTTCTTCTGGATGTGTTTGCGCAGCTCCATAAAAGGCTGCCGGATTCCCGCCTGCTTCTTGTGGGAGAGGGCGGCCTGATGGATTCCATACGGGAGAAGGCCACCGCACTGGGCCTGTCTGGCCGGGTGATCTTCGCAGGAAATCAGGCAAAGGTGGCAGACTATTATATGGCCATGGATTTTTTTGTATTTCCGTCCATCTTTGAGGGACTGCCCGGCTCCGTGATCGAAGCGCAGGCCGCAGGGCTTCGCTGCCTGGTGTCTGACAGCGTGACGGATGAGGTGCTCATCACCCCTCTCGCGCAGGCCCTTCCTCTTTCGGATGGAGCCGCAGCCTGGGCGGGCAATGTCCTGGAACGCAGTGGTTCGGAGAACAGCGCGCAGAGTCCCGGAGCATATAGAAGAAAGCAGATGGCGCAGGCCATAAAGGATGCCGGCTTCGACGTTTCCGATCAGGTGAGATTTCTGGAAGGTCTTTATCTGGGGAGAGAAACGGCGGACAGAACCCGGAAATAGATGGAGCATCCGTCGGGCAGAGAGCATCTGACCCGTATTGCAAAAAGAGAGAAAAGCAGGAGAATTCCGTATGAAGAAAAAGATCATGCTCATCGTGCCCATGCTGCATCAGGGCGGTTTTGAACGGGTATGCGTTGCCACGGCCCGGCTTCTGGAGCCGTACTATGAGGTTTATATCGTCATTTTCAGCGCCATGGACATCGCCTACGATATCCGCGGCCTTCATGTGATCGACATTCACATGAAAAGCGTGGAGGGAAAGGCGGGGAAGATTCTGAATGTGTTCCGGAGGGCAAAGCGGGTGGCCGCCCTGAAAAGGGAATACGGGATTGACATCGCCTACAGCTTCGGTCCCACAGCCAACCTGGTGAACGTGTTTTCCGGAATGCGCCCCTTCCAAAAGGGCGAGGCAGAGCGGGAAAGCTCAGAACGGACAAAAATCTGGTGCGGCGTGCGCAGCTACATGGACATGGGAAATCCCGGCCTTCTGCGTCTGTTCTGCCGTTTTTCGGACCGGGTGGTCTCCTGTTCCAGACTGATCCAGAGGGAGCTGGAGGCGCGCTTTTCCTGCCGGAAGGTCTGTACGCTTTATAATCCCTTTGACCTGGAGGCGATCCGGAGGCAGTCGAAGGAGATCGGTGAAAAAGAACGGATTCCCTTTTCGGGCTGCGGCCGGGTGATCGTTTCCATGGGACGTCAGGACGATGTGAAGGGTTTCTGGCATCTGCTCAAAAGCTTTTCCCTGCTGCACCGGAAATATGGAGACGCCAGGCTCCTGATCGTGGGAGAGGGGGATTTCCGGGAATACTGGACGCTGGCGGATGAACTCGGCATTTCGGACGCGGTGAGCTTCCCCGGCGTGAAGAAGAATCCCTTCCCTTATCTGGCTCTCGGGCGCATGTATGTGATGACCTCCGTCAACGAGGGCTTTCCCAATGTGCTGGTGGAAGCCATGGCCCTCGGCATTCCCGTCATTTCCACCAACTGCATGACCGGCCCCGCCGAGATCCTGGCAGAGGATTTTGATACGGTCTCCGGCCGCCAGGAATATCTGGCTGCGGACTACGGGATCCTGATTCCGGTGATGGAGAAAAAGAAGAATCTGGATGCGTCCGTGATCACGGAGGAAGAGAAGAAGCTTGCGGAGCAGATGGAACGCCTCCTTTCCGATGAGGCGCTGTATGAAAAATACAGCCGGGCGGCGGTGACGCGCGCCGCGCAGTTTTCCGGGGAGGCCTATGTGAAGCGGATCCGGGAGATGGCGGAGGAATAAAGAAAATAACCGTCGGCCCTTATCTGATATGATACCAATCAGGGACCGGACGGTTATTTTTGCGTTTATCTTATCCCAACTTTACCATACACTCTTTTTTGTAAAAAGCAACGCCGTATTTCATAATATCCTGATACCCCTCGCGGCGAAGGTCCGTTTCATATTTTTTTACGTCAATCTGCTCCAGGGCTTCTTCGCACTTTTTTTCCAGTTCCTGACAGGACTTCGCAACTTTGATTTCAAGGATAACAGCCTTCCCGCGGATACTGGGGTATTTGAGGACGATGTCAGGCCGTCCGTTTCCGGATTCCCGGTTGGAAAGAACGATATAATTGCCGATGTTTTTCAGCATACCGGCCAGAAATCCATGGTAGTAGCTTTCCTGATAATCATAGAAGCTGATGGTTTCCATCAGATTTTCGGAAAGGATTTCCGCCATTTTTCCGGCGTCGCCGTTCAGAATGCTGTCGTAGAGGGGCGACAGCTCTTTCTTTTCCAGCCTTTCATCAAACCAGCGCAGAACCGTATTTTTATAGATGTAGCGGACTTCGCGGTTTGGAATGGCCATTTCGATATAGATATTTTCTTCTTCCTGAAATTCCCGGATTTTTTTCAGATACCCGGTAAAAAAGAGGAAATTCCACAAATGCTCCTGGGTGGAGTCCATATCTTCATAGGTGATGTCCTCATGGATCGGTTTGGTAATGGAACCGCCGGCGATGAGTGTCTCGATTTCCTGGCGGACGGACAGATCCGATCTTTCCACTAACGTGCGGACGATGTCATTGGAGCTGGTGTTGGACCAGTAGGGCTTTGGAAGGGCATTTCTGTTTTTCCGGCAGGAGGATACATAGTTTACGACGCTCCACGGATTATAAACCTCCGTGTTCCCGAAACAGTATCCATCATACCATTGCCGCACTGTTTCCGCATTTTCAGAAAGCCCATAGAAATCCAGCATCTGATCGACTTCCTGTTGGGTAAAGCCAAAATACTCGGAATAGGAATCATCAGTGATGGACATGATTTTGAGGTTATTCAGTCCCGTAAAAATGGATTCTCTGCTGATGCGCAGACAGCCGGTAACTACAGCAAAAGCCAGATTTTCATTTGTTTTGAGAGCGGACTCAAACAGGGAGCGGACCGGAAAGAGGATGTCATCATAGAATCCGTGAAACCAGGCGTTCTCTAACGGAACATCATATTCATCGATCAGGATGACGGCCTTTTCACCGAGGCAGGTATACAGGCATTCGGAGAGATATTTCAGGGCATCCGCATAATCCGCATCCGAACCTTTCAGATCCCGGATGCGCAGATAACGTTCGAGGGCAGCTTCCGTCAGCCGGCCGCTTGCAAGCACAGCCGGCCAGTGGCGGGAAAATTCTTCACCTACCGCTCTTTTCAGCATGGCAAGAGAAAGCTCACGGGAAGGCTGTTTCATGGATTTCAGAGAGAGACTGATCACCGGATAACGTCCCAGGTGGGACAGATATTGTTCTCCGGCTTCCATGATTTTTGTACCGGAAAAGAGGGCAGCGGGATCTTCGCTGCCTTTTTCAAAAAAGCAGCGGAGCATGCTCATGTTTAAGGTCTTTCCGAAACGGCGGGGACGGGTGAAGAGGTTCACTTCGCCCTTCATGTCCAGAAGTTCCCGGATCAACAGAGTCTTGTCTACAAAATAATAGTTATTTTTAATCAGATTTGCAAAATTATCTACCCCGATCGGCAGCGGCTTCCAGAACATAAAATCGCCTCCCTTCCCAATGCAGTATCATTTTACCGCATAAGGAAGGCAGGCGCAAGGCAAACCCGGCAATTACAATCTCAGCCCCCGATACCGGTTAAAGCAGGCGAAAATCTCCTGCCGTCTGGGCATGGCCAGATCAGTGGAAAGGAAGCCTCCCGCAGACAGCCCGGCCAGTCCCTTTTCTTCCATCAGGGCACAGATGTCATCCACCAGCTGGGTCAGGGTTTTGCGGCCGTCCAGCAGATTCTTTTCCGCGAGCGCGAGGATGCAGGAGAGCGCGGCGGTCTGTTCGTGATCCGCGATCTGTTCCAGATAGCGGAGGTCGATGTTTTCATGCCCCAGCTGTACGTCGTCCGTGCCCCGCGTTCTGGTTTTCAGACGGTCGTCCCTGCGCAGCGCCATGTTGCAGGAGGGAATGCGCCGGAAGGAGGGAAGGGCAGGATCGGGCAGCTTCTGCACGGGGCTGGACGGGGCTGAGCCCGGAGCGGACTGGCCGGCGGCGTCCGGATGCTTTCCGGCTGCGGACGCGGCGGCATACTTTGCCGCCTCTTTTCTGGCAAATTCCGTAATATCCTTCGGCACATAGCGGTCCATCTGCAGGATGGTGTCCGCAATGTAAAAGTACGCGCCGGAGCTTCCGGCAACCAGGATGGAGGAAATGCCGCATTTTTCATAGAGGAAACGGGCGCGCTCGATGAACGGGGTGATGGGTTCCTCCTCCCGGCAGACCACCCGCTGCATCAGCTCGTCGCGGATCATGAAATTGGTGGCGCAGGTGTCCTCGTCGATGAGAAAGACCCTGGCGCCGCTTTCCATGCCCTCGATCACGTTGGCCGCCTGAGAGGTGCTTCCGCTGGCATCCTCGGAGTAGAAGGCCCGGGTGTCCTTTTTGTTGGGAAGATTGTTGATGAACATGGAAATATCCGTCTTTTTGATGCTGCGCCCGTCCTCGGCACGGATTTTGAGGGCGGAATCATCGGTGATCACATATTCCCTGCCGTCGCCCGCGATGTGGTTATACACGCCCAGCTCCAGCGCCTCCAGCAGGGTGGATTTTCCGTGGTAGCCGCCGCCCACGATCAGGGTGATGCCCTTACGGATTCCCATGCCGGAAAGGGGGCCGTGGTGGGGCAGGCTGAGGGTGACTTCCATGGACTTCGGAGAGACAAAGGGAATGCCGTCCTTCATGGGCCGGTCCGATACGCCGGACTGCCGGGGCAGGACGGAGCCGTTCGCCACGAAGGCGCACAGCCCCAGCGGTTCCAGCTGAGAGCGGATGAATTGCTGATCCTGTGCCAGATGGATGACGGACTGTACTTTTGCGGCGGGAAGCCTGCGGTAAAACAGAACGGCTGTGACGCAGGATGGAAGGAACTCAAAGAGAATGCGTTCCAGCTGGGAGGCGTTGATGGTCCGGCCGTTCGCGGGAAAGCCCACGCAGAAGCGCACCAGAAGCTGGCCGTCCGAGGGGCGGATGGTGACGGCGGAGCGCTCCAGAATTTCCTGACCGCAGCGGCTTACCGCGATCAGACCGCTTTTTCCGGAACCTCTGGCCTTAAAGGTATATTTTTCAATTTCCTGATAAAACAGTCGGTTCAGGTAGTCCTGCAGGGCGATTCGGCAGTGCTTTTCCTTATAATAAGCGGGCGGGAAGGCCGCCTTCGCGCCGTCGATCTGGACGCTGAGCCGGGAAGGGGAGGCGAAGGGATCTCCCTGGACATGATCGATGCCGAGAACGAAGCTCCCGAAGGAATAGGCGCCTCTCAGATCCTTGTAGGCCGGGTAGCTTTTATGGTCCACCGCGCGCAGCATGCGCCTTAAATCTTCTGAACTTTTCATGATAACCTCCATTCCGGAGCGTAAGCGACGGGGCGAAGAGAAATCGCGAATGCGATTTCTCTTCTGCCATCAGAGCAATTTGTGACGCTCCGGCACATAATTGCTGCAAAGCTGCGCTTTGCTGTGAAAAATAAGCCATCAGGCTTATTTTTCACACTAAACCCCTTTCTTTCTGGCAAATATAAAATGTATGTTTCAATTTTCAGATAAGCTCTGCCCGGCCGGGAATGCTTTCAAAACGGCTGCGGAACAGAACAGTTTCAATTTATCACAGAAGAGGATTTTTTACAAATGTTCTGAAGCCGGTATCATTCATGATAACGTTACTTATAAAGCTTCCCGCATCTGGCAGGGGGAAAACAGGAAGCAAAGCGAAGATATGCGGTTAATCTGGGAACAGGCTATCGCAAAGCATGGGAAAATATGATAAAATAAGGACATATTTACAGGAAAGGGACACTTATGAATACGGAATATAAAAAAAACACAGTGTTTGATTTGTTCCCCGGCCTTGGCAGTATGTCGCTGGCTGCTCAATATGCGGGTTTTCAAGTAGACGGTGCGCTTGATTACCAGGAAAAGGTACAAGATGTATACGAAAAGAATTTTGCGGGAAAAATCCGGATTGTCCGAAACCTCAGGGAAGAAAACTGTATAGAGGATATAGCCAATGTGGATGTGTTGATTGGACGGATTCCTTATTCACTGCTTCAGGCCGGTATATTTCATGGAAATATAATGGAGGAAATGAATCGTACAAATATTTTGAATATTCTGTCATATATTATAGAATTGAAACGGCCCAGAGCGTTTGTGTTTGCTGTGTCTATAAAGGCAGGAAAGGAAAGAAACTGGCAGCATCTGATGGAGGAAAGGCTTGCTGGAGATTATAAAATCAGCTGGAAGCAGCTGGATGCCTATGAAATGACCGGATATCCGGTTTACGATCACAGAATCTTTTGGGTCGGAATTCGCAGAGATGTGCGGGGAATGTTTCTATTCCCAAAAGAGGAATATGATTACAGCTGTAATATAAAGGATTTTTTAGACGATGAAGCCACAGTAAAAAATTGCCGATATGTGGATCACCTATATCCTGAATTCGATGGACCGGTTCCTGCTGAACCGCAGATTTATTGCTGGTCATCCGGACAATATACATTAAAAGAAAAGCTTTCTTATAATGCGTGGAAGTCTCCTTTGGTCAAGACCGTTCATGGGCTTCGCAAAATGAGCAATCGTGAAATTGCACGCACCAAAGCCTTTCCGGATGAGTTTTGCCTGGATGGTTCGGAAAGCTGGATGTACCGCCGCCTGTGCGACAGTGTAAATGTTAAGGTGGCAGCGGCTGTTTTCAGGCAACTGTTTTGCAGCCTGTATGGTGTCTGGCCGGATGAAGCCATGTTGCCGGAGCATATGAAGAGAAAGAAGAGCCCTGACGTGGAAAATTGGAAGGGAAAAAATATGATGAATCATCTGGTGACCCGCTATTTTAAAGAGGAAACGGTTCAGCAGTACAAATCAGATATCGGATTTCGAACGCTGGTGGAAAGCGTCAATGAAAATATGTATATTATTCCCAAATACCAGAGAAAATATCGTTGGAAAAAAGAGCAGCTGACCGGACTTGTAGAGTCCCTTCTGCGCGGACTTCCCATTCCGCCAATCTATACCTGCAGAAACAGCGCCAATCAGTTGGAAATCCTAGATGGCCAGCAAAGGGTAATGAGTCTGTTTTTCTATTATATCGGATATTTCCTTGATATAAAAAAGAACAGTTCCATTAATTTTTCAGAACTGGAGGTGGAGGATTCCAGCTTTGCGGAGGCGCTCCTGAAGAAATATGATCTGGAGAAGCTCCATATAAATTTACATGGGACAAACGGGGAAGAGATCAATGTGGATTATGCGGCCCTTCCGGTGGAAATCAAAAGAAAAGTTGATTATACCATGATCACGGTAATAGAAATCAAAATCGCGCAGGAGGAGAAAAGAGAAGAAATTCTCCAGACTATTTTTTCAAATTTGAATAAAAATGGATCCATTCTTACCAGACAGGAGCAGAGGAACGGGATTTATACCTGCGAATTTTATGATATGCTCCATTCATTTAACCGGGAAAATCAAAAATGGAGAAAGCTTTGGGGAAGAGAAGACGCGAAAGACAGAGATGTGGAAGCGCTGTTGCGTTTCTGCGCTTTGAAAAAATACATTTACTTGGGAAAGAAGCAGGATGGCGGAAGAGAATTTAAAGTGGAGGGCTACTTTGATTCTTATGCGGATATGCTGGATCGATTTTCAAAGGAAGCGGCAGCGTTTCAAAAAGAAGAAATCGCAGAATACAGAGAAAGCCTGGAAGGCTTTGTGAAGCTGTTTGAAAGCAGCAATGTCCTGTCTGCCAAAGTCCCTCTGCTGGAAGGGTTTTACGTGATTTATGAAAAAATGGGAATCCGGGAAAAAATATCAAGGAAGCTTCTTGATGCGGTATGGAATGCGCCCACATATAAAGAGAACAGCCGGCAGAGAACGGTAAATATCAGGAAAATGAGAGAAAGGTGGAAAACGGTATATGAAGTTTGGCATGGATGCTCTGGTTAGCATTTCGGAAAAGCTTCTGAACAGGGAGTTAAAATATGGAGATTCTGTTATCATAGGAGAAAATTCCTGTGGGAAGTCGTTGCTTTTGAAGCTGCTGATCCAGAAAGCCGGAAAGACAGATTCCATTTATTTTCTGGATGCGGTAAACAGAGGGTTTGACGTGGGAAAAGTAGCAAGAGAAGCGAGAGTGCCCATATATAAAAGAACGATCATTGAGACCAGGATTCGGGAAGACTATTTTAATTTGCAGGATTCCTTTAACTGTTTCGGCACATGGACAGAACGGATCGAACAGATTTATTATCTCTATGAGAAGAAACTGCAGGATCTATTTGAGAAGCTGACCGATGAACGGTTCCGGCTGATTCCCGGAGATGTCTTTGGCGAGGTGGAATTCAAAGAAGGAAAGGGGCTTCTTTCAAGCGGATACCAGGCAATTGTGCATATCCTTTTAGAACTGTTGTATTATCAGGAAAAATGTGTGGAAGAAAAAGAAATGGAAAGAGCGATGGTCATTATAGATGAACTGGATGAATTCCTTTCCCCGGGCTACGCTTATAAAATCTTTCCATTCCTGAAAGAACAGTTCCCGCGGATGGAGTTTATTGTTACTACCCATTCTGCCGATCTGGTAGCCGGAGCGCAGAATGCCAATCTCATCGTTTTGGATGAGAAAGGGTACGAAGTGATGGATATCAATGACTGCCAGTCCATTTCGGAGGTGCAGATCATTTTTGACCGGGTATTTGGCGGGCATATGCCGCAGGGTTCGGAAATGGAAAACACTTTAAGAAGGCTGATGAATAATAAAATAAATCAGGCGTGGACAGAAAAAGATCAAAGGCAGCTGGAGGAACTGAAAAGAGAAAATTTAACGGCTTCACAGCAGTTAATTTATAAACAGATTTTGGAGTGGTAGCAGTTGGAAGACTATTTATGTTTAGATATTCCACCCTTCCATGTCAGTTATAAGCGGTGGAAAAAATACGGATGTAAGAAGGCGGAAGAAAGGGAAAATATAAAGCAGGCATTGAGTCAGGCCAGCGGCGGTTATTGTATGTACTGCTATTCCCGCGTGGAAACAGATCATAAACTGCAGGGACAGCTGGAACATGCGATCGAGAAGGAGAATTCGGATAAGCTGGTGGAATGTATTCCAAATATCGGACTTGCATGCTCGAACTGTAATTCGTCATTTAAGCGGCGGGGAGAGAGAAAAAGAAAGCAAAAATTGCAGGGTGAAGTGCTGAAGCAGTTTGAGGAGAAAAGCAAATGTTCAGCAGAACGAAGAAAACAATGTACTGTTCCGTGTAAAGCGTTGAGAAAGCTACAGGAGTTCTATAATAAGATGCCGGAAGCGGAAATGATTCCTCAGCCCATGGGAGCAAAAGGAAGAGAATCCGGGGAACCCTTGGCACTTCAGTATAATGTGCTGAAAATGGAATTTCAGCCGAATACAAATCAATATACATATTCTGAGGAAGAGATTTCCTTTATTCAAAAACATATTCAGCGTTTTCATCTGAATGATCCCCAATACCGAACACATCAGTTATCTGACTTTCTGAAAATTATTATTGACGGTGGCGGTATGATTCCCCAATATGAGTATAATAATCTGGTTGTGGAGCTTTTTGCTGATAAGATCAGGGACAAATCGCAGGAAGAACGGGTTGACATCTGCAGCCGGATTTATGTGGCGGTATTTCTGAAAGCTTAACAGGATGCAGATAAAATCTGCGGGAATCAGAGACGAAAAGTCCGGCTGCACGGGATGGAGGGGTATCGGAGCCGTCCGCCGTGCAGGCTCAAGGCCTTGCGGCCTTTCGCTTAGCGGCTGTCGCCGCATATCCGAAAGAACGAGAAACGCCCGTGGAAAACAGTCAGCCTGCGGCCGACCGTTCTCCCCGGGCATTCCTCATTCTTCCGGCTGCACGGGATGGAGGGTATTGGAACCGTCCGCCGTGCAGGCTCAAGGCCTTGCGGCCTTTCGCTTAGCGGCTGTCGCCGCATATCCGAAAGAAC
>DWWH01000045.1 GCA_019119815.1 Candidatus Eisenbergiella intestinipullorum
GCAGCCTTCTGCTGGCCGGTGTAGAATGAATGGCACTTGGAACATACTTCCACGTGCAGCTCCGGCTTGGTGGAGCCCGTTACAAACGTGTTTCCGCAGTTGCAGGTTACGGTTGCCTGATAATACTCAGGATGCAGTCCTTCTTTCATCGCTCTTCACCTCTTCTATTTTTTCCTGGTTCTTAATTCGTTCTCATCCTCGAATCCGCCGGAGCGGATATTTCCGGCATTTGCCGGATCCTGCCGTTTCCTATCCGTAAACAGCTTTTTTATTGTAGCATAGCTTCTGTTTAAGCGCAAGCCCGATTTTTCAACAAAATTACAGAATCTTCATCTTTCTGACCACGTTGACAAAATCGGTGTTGCTTCTGGTCCTCGTGAACATGTCCAGGATCTTGTCCACGGCCTCCTCGGGCTTCAGGCCGTTGAGCGCCTTGCGCAGGATACCTGTCGCCTCCAGCTCCTCGGGAGAAAGAAGCAGGTCCTCTCTTCTGGTGCTGGATTTGGGAATGTCGATGGCCGGGAACACTCTTCTTTCGGAAAGCTTGCGGTCCAGAACGATCTCCATGTTGCCCGTTCCCTTGAATTCCTCGTAGATCACGTCGTCCATCCGGCTTCCCGTGTCCACCAGCGCTGTCGCAAGGATGGTCAGGCTGCCGCCCTCCCGCATGTTCCTCGCCGCGCCGAAGAAACGCTTGGGCATATGCAGGGCCGCCGGATCCAGGCCGCCGGAGAGCGTCCGTCCGCTGGGCGGGATCACCAGATTGTAGGCACGGGTCAGGCGCGTAATGCTGTCAAGCAGGATCATCACGTCCTTTTTATGCTCCACCAGACGTTTGGCGCGCTCGATCACCATTTCCGATACCCGCTTGTGATGCTCCGGGAGCTCGTCAAAGGTGGAGTAGATCACTTCCACGTTCGGCCCCTCGATCGCCTCCCTGAAATCCGTCACTTCCTCAGGACGCTCATCGATCAGCAGGATGATCAGGTGCATGTCCGGATTGTTGGTCTTCACCGACTGGGCCACCTGCTTTAACAGCGTGGTCTTACCGGCCTTCGGCGGAGAAACGATCATGCCTCTCTGGCCCTTTCCCACCGGGCTGATCAGATCCATGATGCGCATGGCCACAGAGGAACGGGACAGCTCCAGGCTGATCCTCTCATTCGGGAAAATCGGGGTCATATCTTCAAAGCTGCACCGCTTTGCGGCAACCTCCGGCGCGTAGCCGTTGATGCTCTTCACATAAAGCAGGGCGCTGAACTTCTCGTTCTGGGTCTTTACGCGGGTATTTCCCACGATGATGTCTCCGGTCTTCAGGCCGAAGCGGCGGATCTGGCTGGGCGCCACATATACGTCGTTCTCGCCGGGAAGATAGTTGGCACAGCGGATGAATCCGTAACCGTCCGGCATGACCTCCAGGATGCCGTTTGCGCTGATGCCGCTGTCCAGCTCGGCAGGGAATCCTTCTTCCGCGGACGCAGCCTGTGCGGCCGGCACCTCATTCTGCGCTGCCGGTTCTCCGGCATTCTGTGCGCCCGCCGGGGCATATCCGTTCTGCGCATGGCTGTTCTGCCCCTGTGCATATCCTGTTCCGCCGTTTCCCTGCGTCTGGATAAACCGGCGCACCGGCTTTCGTTCCGCCGTCTTTGCAGCAAAAGCCGCTCCCGTGCTCCCTGTGCTGCGCCCCTGCGTTCCTTCCGTCTTCTGCGTTTCCTGCCCTGCGTTCCGGCGGCTGTGCGTTCCTTCCTTCGGCAGCTCCTGTGACGCGGCCCTGCGGCTGTGCGCTCCCTCTGTCCTCTGCTGTCCGGCGTTTTCCGTCTTGCGGCTGTGCGCGCTTCTCTGCGCGGCTGCGGCCGGCTTTCTTTCGGAAGCGGCGGGATTCTTTTCCGCTGCCTCCGAAGCCTTCCCGGCCGCAGCGTCCTCCGCGCGCTGATTCTCTTTTTCATCAAGTGCAAGCATCGCTTCGATCACATCCGCCTTCTTCATGGATGATGTCCCTTTGATCCCGCGGGATCTGGCAATCTCCTTCAGATCGGTCAGTGCAAGCGACTGATACTTTTCTCTCATGCCCAAACTGCTCATACTGTTCCTCCATTTTATGTTCCGTTTCTTATCCGTTCAATGGGAAATCCTGACTGCGCCCGGCTTTATCCAGGCGTTTCTGTATCCTTATCCTCTTTCAGATTTTACATTCCTGCACAGGGAAATAAAACATAGATACCCGGCATGACGGGAGGTCCTTTCCGAAAGGAAGCGCCGTCCCTTGTTATGCCTGTCCAATGGCGCCTGTCTGTATGACGCCAGCGAGATATGTTCCAAAGGAAAAAATGGATTTTGTAATTTCCGTTCCTTATTATATAACAAATCCTGAAAAATAGGAAGTCCTTTTTGGAAAACCTTTGCAGAACGGGTTCGGGCCGTAACGCTTTTTTTACGTGCCGGTCACCGCGAAGCGCCGGACGATCCTGAGACCGTCCGGCGCTTCTGAACGCTTTTATGTCATTTTCGATGAAGCCGGCCCTCACTCGGGCAAAGCTTTTTCTTATCTCTGCACCCGTCCGGAACCGTCGCCGCCTGCCAGCTTCTCCACTTCCGCCACAGAAACCATGTTGTAGTCTCCTTCGATGGAATGCTTCAGAGCGGAAGCCGCCACCGCGAACTCGATCGCTTCCTGCGTGCTCTTTCCGTTTAGCAGCGCATAGATCAGGCCGCCGCCGAAGCTGTCGCCGCCGCCCACGCGGTCAATGATGTGCAGATGATACAGCTTGGAGAAGCAATATTCTCCGCTCGCAGAATCATACAGCATGCCGCTCCAGTCGTTGTCGGAAGCGGATTTGCTCTCGCGCAGGGTGATCGCAACCTTTTCAAAATGGAAGCGGTCGGCCAACTGCTTCGCCACGGACTTGTAGCCTTCCTTGTTCAGCTTTCCGGCATAAATGTCCGTATTTTCCGCTTCGATGCCGAACACATCCTTGGCATCCTCTTCATTGGAGATGCACACGTCCACATACTGGCACAGGTCGGTCATGGCCTCTCTGGCCTGCTGTCTGGTCCAGAGCTTGCCGCGGTAATTTAAGTCGCAGCTGATCTTCACGCCATGCTTCTTGGCCGCGATGCAGGCCTGTCTGCAGATGCGCACCACATTTTCTCCCAGCGCGGGGGTGATTCCGGTGAAGTGGAACCAGTCCGCCCCTTCAAAAATGGTATCCCAGTCAAAATCCTCTTCCGTCGCCTCTGCGATGGCGGAATGCGCGCGGTCATAGATACAGACGCTTCCGCGGGTGGACGCGCCCTTCTCCAGGAAGTAAATGCCGACCCTGTCTCCGCCTCTGGTGATATGTTCGGTGTTCACGCCGTACTTGCGCAGGCTGTTCACCGCCATCTGGCCGATGGCATGGGAAGGAAGCTTCGTTACGAAACGGGAATCCAGCCCGTAGTTCGCCAGGGAAACGGATACGTTCGCCTCTCCGCCTCCGAAGGTTGCCTCAAAGGAATCCGCCTGTACGAAGCGCAGGTAGTCATAGGGCTGCAGACGCAGCATCAGTTCTCCGAAAGTAATTACTTTTGCCATACTATCTCCTTTTTAAACATAAACCTGAGAAGAATGACGCAGTCATTCTTCGGTACGGGGCAGGTCTGCCGTGCAGACCTTAGCAGTTCTTAGTCCGTGTCTTTTGCGGACTTAGAACTGCTCCCCGTACTTATCTCTGTACCAGATGGATCGCAAAGCCGGCGATCTCATCCGTAAAGTAAGCTGCCTTGTCCGTTACGGTCTCCTCGCGGAATTCGTAGCCGCGCGCCCGGAAATAGGCGATGGCACGGGGCAGGGTATGGGTTGCGATGGCGATGTGGCCGTTCTTTCCCAGATACCTCTTCTTCATGATCTCCACTTCGTTCTCGCCCACGAAGATGCTGGAATTTCCAACCTTTTCCTTCATGCCGAACATGTCCACGAACAGCTTCGCAGCCGCCTGCGCTTCCTGCTCGTTCTCCGTGTTGATGCCAATGTGGTCCACTCTCAGGCCGAGCATGGTCTGCACTGCCTGTCTGGTCAGACGCTCGATCTCCTCCCAGTTCTCCGCCTCGATGAGATCCTTCTTCACCATCCAGGTTCCGCCGCAGGCTACGATCTTGTTGAACTTGATGTAGTCCAGCAGGTTCTTCTCATTCACTCCGCCGGTGGGCATCCAGCGCAGGGTGGTGTAAGGGCCTGCCAGCGCCTTCAGCTTGGCAACGCCGCCGTTCTGTTCTGCCGGGAAGAACTTGACCACGGAAAGGCCCAGGCTCATGGCCTGCTCCATCTCTCCGGGAGAAGCGGTTCCGGGAATCATGAGCATTCCCTTATCCAGCACATATTTTGTAATCTCCGGATTGAAGCCGGGGCTGACGATAAAGGATACTCCCGCGTCGATAGCCCGGTCCGCCTGCTCCTTCGTCAGAACGGTTCCCGCTCCGACCAGCATCTCGGGCACCTCAGCCACGATACGCCGGATCGCTTCCTCCGCGGCCGCCGTGCGGAAGGTTACCTCCGCAGCCGGAAGACCGCCTCTGACCAGCGCTCTCGCCAGCGGCACCGCTTTCTCGGCGTCGTCGATCGCGATGACGGGAACGATTCCGATCTCATAGATCCTCTGTAATACGTCGCTCATCTTCTCTCTCCTTTTCTTTTCTCCTTTTTCTTCCCGCCTCTTTTCCCAAAATGCGGAAAGCCTCTGTGTTCCTATCATACCGCATGCGGCGTAAAAAAAGCAAATCAAATGTTGTAAGAAAAATAGTTTATCTTGCACATCAAAACCAAATATTATATGATTATAGGAAAGCGATTTTCCGAAAGTTCTCCCCTTTGTAAGAGCTTTCGGGAAGGCTCCGGAAATCATCGGTCAGATAAAACAGAATGGAGAATGAGATGACGACAAACGAAAAAGCGCTTGCGCTTCATGAAAAGCTGCACGGAAAACTGGAAACTGTTTCCAAGGTGCCGGTCCGGTCCAGAGAGGATCTGGCACTGGCCTATACACCGGGCGTGGCAGAGCCCTGCAAGGTAATCGCACAGAACCGGGAAGCCGCCTATACCTATACGATGAAGGCGAACACCATCGCGGTGGTCTCCGACGGTTCCGCGGTTCTGGGCCTGGGCAACATCGGCCCCCATGCCGCCATGCCGGTCATGGAAGGAAAGGCTGTTCTCTTCAAGGAGTTTGGCGGGGTGAACGCGGTCCCCATCTGCCTGGACACGCAGGATACGGAGGAGATCATCAAAGCCGTCACCTGGATCGCTCCCGCTTTCGGCGGCATCAATCTGGAGGACATCAGCGCGCCCCGCTGCTTTGAGATCGAAGAGCGGCTGAAGGAGACACTGGATATTCCGGTATTCCACGACGATCAGCACGGTACTGCCATCGTGGTCCTGGCCGGCGTCATCAATGCGCTGAAGGTGACCGGAAAGAAAAAGGAGGACTGCCGCGTGATCATCAACGGAGCGGGAAGCGCCGGGATCGCCATCGCCAGGCTCCTTCTGACCTACGGCTTTTCCAACGTGACTCTGTGCGACCGTTCCGGCATCCTCTCCAGGGACTCCGAAGGGCTGAACTGGATGCAGGAAAAGATGATGGATGTCACCAATCCGGAAGGGCGGACCGGCACCCTTGCCGACGCCATGAAGGGCGCGGATATTTTCATCGGCGTCTCCGCACCCGGCATCGTCTCCCAGGAGATGGTCGCTTCCATGAATCCGGATGCCATCCTGTTCGCCATGGCCAATCCCGTTCCGGAGATCATGCCCGATCTGGCAAAGGCAGCAGGCGCCAGAGTGGTCGGAACCGGGCGCAGCGATTTTCCCAATCAGGTCAACAATGTGGTGGCCTTCCCCGGCATTTTCCGGGGAGCTCTGGAAGGCCGCGCCAGACAGATCACGGAAAAGATGAAGCTGGCAGCCGCCCTTGCCATCGCCTCTCTGGTTCCGGACGAGGCGCTGAATGAGGACAACATCCTGCCCGAAGCCTTCGATCCCCGCGTAGCCGACGTGGTGGCCGAAGCTGTCAAATCCAACATTGAACGCTGAGAGCGCTGCGGCTTTCTGCCGGGAAAACAGCGCGCCCTACCGCACGCTCAGCGCCTGGTGCCTGGAGCATTACGGGGAAAAGCTGTACAAGATCGCGCTGGATGCAGGCTTTACCTGCCCCAACCGGGACGGAACCCTGGGAGAGAGGGGCTGCATCTTCTGCAGTGCGGGCGGAAGCGGCGACTTTGCCGTCGGCAGAGACGGAGCTTTTGCCAGAGAAGGCGCTGACGGCTTTTCTTTCGGCGAAAGCGGGACGCTTCGCGCTCAGCTGGATGCGGGGCGCTCCCTGCTTTCCCGCAAAAAGACCGGCAGCCGCTTTATCGCCTATTTTCAGGCTTACACCAACACCTACGGGCCGCTCCCCAGGCTGGAGCGGCTCTTCTCCGAGGCGCTCGGCGAGCCGGATATTGCCGGCATCTCCATTGCCACCCGGCCGGACTGTCTGCCGGATGCGGTCGTTGATCTGCTTCTTTCTCTCCGGGAGCGTTTTCCGGGCAAATTCATCTGGGTGGAGCTGGGACTTCAGACCATCCATGAAAAGACGGCGGCCTACATTCGCCGGGGCTATCCCCTCTCCTGCTTTGACAGGGCCGTAACGGCCCTGCACGCGGCAGGGATCCCTGTGATTGTTCATGTGATCCTGGGTCTTCCGGGCGAAACACGGGACATGATGCTGCAGACCATCCGCTATCTGAACGGCTGCGGCATCTGGGGCATCAAGCTGCAGCTTCTGCACGTGCTGGAGGGAACGGATCTGGCTGCAGACTACCGGGCCGGCCTTTTTCAGGTGCTTTCCATGGAGGACTATCTTTCCATCCTCTGTGACTGCATCGCCGCGCTGTCTCCCGATACCGTCATCCACCGGGTCACGGGAGACGGGCCGAAACGCCTGCTCATCGCCCCCCTTTGGAGCGCCGACAAACGCAATGTATTGAATCAGCTTCACCGCAGGCTGAAGCTGAACGCCATCAGACAGGGACAACGCTATGAAAAATAAGCCCGGCAGCCTGTTTTTCACACGTACCTCTGGAACGGAGATCATTATGAATCAGGAACCGACTACCCTTTATAAGCTCATGGTCCTTTACATGCTGAACTGCGTCAATTTTCCTCTGACCACGGCGCAGATCGCCGAATTCATCCTGGACCGGGATTACACCAATTTTCTCACCCTCCAGACCGTTTTTTCCGATCTGACCGAAACGGGACTCGCCCGCTCCAAGACCATCCTGAACCGGACGCAGCTTTCCCTGACCGATGAGGGAAAAAACACCCTTCATTACTTTGAGAACCGCATCAGCGACGCCATCAAGGAGGACATCCGCGAATATTTTACCGCCCACCGTCTGGAGCTTCGCAACGAGTCCTCCATTCAGGGCGACTATTATAAGCTGGTCAACGGGGAATTTGAGGCCCAGCTGGTGGCGAAGGACGGGGATGTGGATCTGGTCGGCATCCGTCTGTCCGTCCCCACCGAGGAGCTGGCGGCCTCCATCTGCGACAACTGGCAGAAAAAGAATAAGGAAATTTACCGCTATCTGACGGAGCAGCTTTTCTGAAAAAGCCTGGAATAATTCCTCCGCAGAGGCAGCGGACGAAAAAGCTTTGGAACGGCATTTTCTGTCAGTCCAAAGCTTTTCCTTTTATTCCTGATCCGTATGGGGTTCCGCTTCTTTTTTAATCCGTTTCATATGCTCCCGGATCTTCGCCTCATAACCGTTTCCGCTGGGCCGGTAGAATTCCTTCCCGGAAAGCTCATAGGGCAGATACTGCTGTCTTACATAATGATTCGGATAATCGTGGGCATATTTATAGTCCAGTCCATGCCCCAGCTTCGCGGCCCCCTTATAATGAGCGTCCTGCAGATGGGGCGGCACCGGCAGATTTCCCGTCTCCTGCACGCACTGAGCCGCCTCGCTGATGGCGACAACGGCTGCGTTGCTCTTGGGCGCGCAGGCCACGTAGGTGACGGCGTTTGCCAGGATGATCTGCGCCTCCGGCATGCCCACACGCTCCACGGCCAGCGAAGCGCTGACCGCCACCTGCAGAGCCTGCGGGTCCGCGTTTCCCACATCCTCCGACGCGCAGATCATGATCCGCCTCGCGATGAAGGTGACGCTTTCTCCCGCATAGAGCATTTTCGCCAGATAATAAACTGCGGCGTCCGGATCCGAGCCTCTCATGCTCTTGATGAACGCCGAAATGGTATCGTAATGGTTATCCCCCGTCTTATCGTACTTCACCACCCGCTTCTGAATGCACTCAGCCGCAACATCCAGCGTGATGTGAATCTTTCCGTCCCCGCTCCGGGGCGTGGTGAGGATCCCCAGCTCCACGGCATTGAGCGCAAGACGCGCGTCCCCGCCTGCCATGTCCGCGAGGAAATCCGCGGCGTCTTTCTCCAGCACGGCTCCATAGGCGCCCATCCCCTTCTTCTCATCGGTGACGGCCCGATGCAGAAGCTCCTTCACGTCCTCTCTGGAAAGCGGCTTCAGCTCAAAGATAATGGACCGGGAGAGCAGCGCTCCGTTCACCTCAAAATAGGGGTTTTCCGTGGTCGCCCCGATCAGGATCACGGTGCCATCCTCCACAAAGGGAAGCAGATAGTCCTGCTGTCCCTTATTGAAGCGGTGAATCTCATCGATGAAAAGAATGGTTTTCTTCCCATACATGCCAAGCGACTCCTTCGCCTGGGCCACCACCTCTTCCATATCCTTTTTCCCCGCCACCGTGGCGTTGATCTGCGTGAAGCGCGCGCTGGTGGTGTTGGCGATCACCCTGGCCAGCGTGGTCTTTCCCGTTCCGGGCGGGCCGTAGAAAATGACAGATCCCAGTTTGTCCGCCTTGATGGCGCGGTAGAGCAGCTTGTCCTTTCCGATGATGTGCTGCTGCCCCACCACCTCCTCCAGCGTCTCCGGCCGCAGTCTGGCCGCCAGCGGCGCTTCCTTTTCCTTTCTGTTCTCCGCCATATAGGTGAATAAATCCATGAGGTCCTCCCTGATGAAGTCTTTCTTAGCTGTACAACGCAGTTCTGCGAATAAAAAAGACGAAAAGCTCTTTCTTTTCCCGGCATAACGGGACGGACAGCGGCAGGATCGCCATATCGCTTTTTTCAATCAAACGATACCTTTCCTTTGGAGAGCTGAAACTGCTTCATCAAAACCTCTTCAAATTCTATCTGTCTCTCATCCTGATATCCCAGGGCATAGACCCGCTCGATCCCATCGTGGTTAAAAACATACGTCTTTTCCGGAGAATGGTATCCCTGCGGATAGATACACCCCGCGTAGTCATAGATATCCGTATGGTTTTCCGGGCCATATTTCAAATATCCCAGGATCATCATCTTCGTATTTCCCCCCTTCAGGAGCACGACGCTGCCGATGGGAAGGGGCCTGTTTTGATTTGTCATTTCCCGTCCTCCTTTTCCTGGGCTTCCGGCTGAAAGCTTTCCAGCTTCTTTACATATTCCAGTTCTTCTTCATCCTGGTATCCCATAGCCAGGATTTTTTCGATGTCCGCGGAGCCAAAAAAAGAAGCCTGTATATTCGACGAAAATCCGATCGGATGCGGGAAGCCGGAATAGTCAAAATAATAACCCGGCTTCGCAGGATCTTCCGGGAAATATCCGGCGATCATGAATGGGACACTGGCTCCCTTGAGCCGCACCACCGTCCCGATTGGCAGTAATCTGAGCATTTTCCTGTCCTCCTTGTCTTTTCAAAAGAGCCTTCCTTCAGACCCATTATACGTCAGCATTCCTCAGGCGTCAAAGTCAAAAGGCTTCTATGGCAGCCATTTGCTGATATCCACCTCAAACTCCAGAGAACCTCCGAAGATAAAGCAGACGCCGAGCTTGACCTTGAATTTTCCGTCTATAAAGCCCGCCTGTCCCTCCAGGCCGAAACCGATTCTGCCTGTCAGCTTCGCATCGGCCCTCGCGCCCGCAAAGGTGACTCCGCCGGACAGACTTCCTTCCAGCTTATAGAATCCGGCTTCGCCTGCCACGCCAAGCTGAAGCTGCCCCTTTTCATTGAAACCGGCTACCGCGTCCGCTTTGGCCTCAGCCTTCAGGACCGCTACAGACCCTCCCGCATGGACATTGTAATCTTCGCTTCCAATGCCCCCTTCTCCCTGCAATTCATACATGGAAAAGCTGGCTCCCGCCTGCGCCCCGAATCCGGGTTTTTTGTTCTTTTCCGTCAGGCCCGCATAAGCGTTCGCATACGCCTTCCATGCGCCCGGCGTAGAAGTGTAGGAGCCGTACAACAGGCCGGACCTTTTGCTGTCCCCATCTGATTTGCTCTCGTCAAAAACGCTGCCGGAAGCCGATATTTCGCCGATCGACGTATTATAACGGTATTTGTCTATCTTACTCTTATTTTCCGGATCATTATCGTACAGAGTCCATTTATAATCGTCTTCCGTGCCCTCCTTGTCCAGCCAGTTCGCAGGCGTTTTGTTTTCATGCTTAAATTTGTTCTTTTCAAAAAAGTTCCATTCCCACTGCGGCTTTTCTTCCTGCTGCTGTCCGGAGGAACCGCTCGTCCCGCCTCCTGAGGCCTGCCCTCCGGAACCGGCGGGCTGATTGTACGCATCCATCAGGGCACTGTCTCCCGCCGTAACCTCCTGCCGTATCGCTTCAGCCTGTACGGACATATCTCCGCTTTCCGCTTTCAGCTTTGCCTTATCCGCGACCAGGATGAAATCGGACTCCAGAGCCATGGAAGAGCTTCCCGTCTGAAAAAGCTGATCGCCTTTGGAACCGAACAGTATCTTGGGCGTATTTTCCTCGCCTGAACCGATGGTTATGGAGGAACCGGCGGAAAATGAAATATCGGTTCCGGTGATAGACACATTTCCGTCCGTGCCCATTATCATCCGCACAGCTCCTCCGGTGTCGGACTGAAAGCTGTAGGAAGCGGGATTCAGCTGCATGGCCGCTCCGTCCGGAGAAGAAAACCGCTTGTTATCAGGGTTTCTTCCCGCTCCGTCGCCGGGATTGAGGGCATGGACGGCAACCGCGTTCCAGTCATTGCGGTCAGGAAAATAAACATGCGCCCTGCTCCCCACTTCCGGCATACAGTAAAAGCTGCTGCTCTCAATGCCATAGGTAAAGAAAAGAGAGGGTTCTTCGGAAGGATACGGCTGATTGACGTCAAATTCCACCTGCACCACATTGTCTTTCCGGCTGGTCACCGTCACCGGCAGACTGATCCCCAGTATTTCATAGTTGAATTCCTGCCGGATCACGAGTCCGTCCCTGCGCCTGAGAGTATATTCCTGAAGGATCTCTCCTTTTTGTGAAAAAATACGGATCCCCGCCACCGTACAGGCGATCCCGTTAAAGATCAGGTTTTCCCCCATGCGCAGAATGAGCGGGCTTCTGATACGCCATGCCGTATGTTCCTGTTTCATACCCTTTCCGAGACGGTAAAAGGCATCCATATCCTGGAGGATCTCGAAATCCTTGTCCCACAGCGCCTTACCGTTGTCAATATCCGGAAGGCCAAAATAGATACGGTTCAGACGGGAAGAGGTGTCCGGGATCAAAAATGCGGAAAAATGACTTGCGAGACGTTTTAAAAATTCCCAGTCCGTCTCCTCGTACTGCAAAAAAGCGCCGGGGCATGGCGTTTCGCCTGAAGCCTTATCCTGTATCTGCGATCCCGGATAGAGGGCCGATACCTTTCCTATCACGTCGAGATACCGGTCTTTCTGACGGTAAAAAACACGGGACCGCCGGGTAACGTCCATTTCAAAGGAGGCGGACACATAGGTGAGGGACAATTCCCATTTCCCATGCTCCTTCCCTGTTTTGACAGAATAGAGATATCCAAAGAAAAGGATGGTCCCCTCCCGGTAAATCTCCACCTGGGAATCCATGGAGGTATAAGCTACCGCCCTTTCCCGCGCATCTTCCTCCAGAAGGCAGTCCATTTTCAAAAAAGCATGGCTGTTCAATGCTTCCGTCAGTTCCAGGCTCCGGATCCTCAGGATTCCCTCGATGTCAGTCTGGATCAGCAGTTGGCAAAATGGTATTCTCATAGGTCTCTCCTGTATGCCGGGCATCAATCCTGTCCCGCATCCGTGATCTTGATAATGCCGCCGTATGCACAGGTCAGGGTGCACCGGCCCAGCAGCGCCTTTTCATCGTCAATATCCGTGTATTCATGCGCGTCTTCCCATTCCACAGACGTTATTTTCGGCATGCAGGTTCCCGCGCAGCCCAGGGCCGGGACCGGCATGCAGAAAACGCTGTTGATGCTGGGGGCCGCCAGGGAGATGCCTCTGGATGCCATCTTCATGGCTGTATCCGGATTGGAAGCGCTCCTGCAGCCGCCAAAGGGGATCACGTTCTGCACTTCAACGCAGTCTTTCGCATGAAGCTGCGCCTTTCCGCGGATAAAAATGCCATGGTCAGAGGGAAGAACCAGTTTGCTCTTCCTCAATCCCATAGAGCATTCCGTCTCCGCGCCAAATACGATATACTGATCTTCCAGTGCAGCCATTTACTCCACCTCCACTTCTTCAAATACCACGCCCCCGATCTCCCTGCGAAGCAGGCTCTCCGCCACATCCAGGCTCACCAGAGGGCGCCGGGTCATGCTGTTATCCAGATAAAACACGTGACAGGCCGCCGCCCGGCGGGAATCCAGGACCACTCTTTTTTCCCTGCCGTCCGGCCAGCGTTCCACATGGGAGGACAGGACATCCCGCATCGGGATCAGGGGAATGTAAAAATTATGCGAAAGCTTATTTTCCCTGTCTATGAGATAGATCCGTTTAAAAACAATCTCCTTCTCATACGCGGCAAATACCTGCCTCACTTTTGCGGAAACCATAGTCACCGGGCTCTGATACATGTCAAGCACCGTCTCTCCGCCCCCTTTCTGCAGATACAGAAAAGCGGCCTCGTTCAAACGGTCCCGTTCTTCCGGCCGGAATACCCGCCTGGGACCGTGGATAATATCAAAGCCCTCCAGCCGTATGGTATCCCTCACATTCCGATCCTGTCCCATAAAGAAATATCGCCGCATCGTACTGCTCCTCTCCTTCCAGTATGCCGTCCGGCCTCCTGCCGCCTTCCACGGCAAAGACCGGACGGCAGAGCGTATGGCAAAACCGCGTCTGACCCCAATCCGTTTCCATAAAAAGGCAGTTTTCAAACCGGGCCATGGTCAGGTCGGCTTCCCGGAAGCTGCAGCTTTCAAAACGGCAGTTCAGAAAACGCGCTCCCCACAGGGAAGAACCCGCAAAGGACACCGCCTGAAAGCTGCA
Organism: Candidatus Eisenbergiella intestinipullorum; assembly: GCA_019119815.1. Classification (GTDB taxonomy): domain Bacteria; phylum Bacillota; class Clostridia; order Lachnospirales; family Lachnospiraceae; genus Eisenbergiella; species Eisenbergiella intestinipullorum. The sequence continues at coordinate 13,343 of DWWH01000045.1, forward strand.
ATCCAAAAAGGTGATGAATTCCATCCGCCTTTCCGTAAGCTCCAGCCTTTGATAGCTGCCCGACCGGAGAAACTGATCCTGCATAAGACAGGGATAAGAATAGGACTGCTTCAGGAGGAGCTGCAGCTTTCCATCCCGGTCAGGCGCCTCATCGTAACAGAAAATGGGCTCTCCCCGCCCCCCGTATTCTCCCCAGAGGATGAGCCTGGGGCGATCGCCGGACAAAAGCTGCATGAGCTCCTTCCGGTTTTCCTCCTTCTGAAGGAGGAACCTGAGAAGAAACGCCATCAGATGAAACCATTCCACGGCCCTGGACGCGATCAGATTCTGTACGTCCCAAAAGCCGATCCTGCCCTGAAACCGGGGCAGCTCCCGCATGAGGGCGGCCTGTTCTTCTTTCAGGCATTCAAAAAAATCATCCAGGATGATCTCGTCCTCCAGAGGATCCGGATCAGGCGCGCCGTCCTCTCCCACAGTCTGGACAAGAACCACATATCTTCCCTGCAGCATATCCACTCTCAGAAGGGAACAGTACAGACATCTGCAGTCCTTTCCCTCCTCCTGCCGCTTCCGTGCCAGCCTGCCAAAAGCGGCGCGCAGTCTCTCTGCCAGCTCCTGCTTCCGGTCAAACATCCGCTTTGCGAATTGCGCCCTGCGGTTATCCAGTTTTTCTTTCCCTGCAGCAAGGAACTCCCGCAGCGCGTCTTCCCGTTTCATTTCCTGCGTTTCTCCCTCAGTTTATCAGCACCTCCGCTCCCGTGAGCTTCAGGTCTCCCTTTAACTCGGCTCCCGTGCCTGCCTCGTTAGCGGCCTTTACTTCCGCTGCTCCTTTGACGGTGATGGTTCTGGCGTTCAGATTGATCTTTCCTTCCGCTTTTACCAGGATCTCATTATCCCCCCATATCGTCACACAGCCGCTGTTATCCACGATAATGCCGGAAGAACCCGCATACACCGTCACCCCTGAAGGACCGAGGGACATTTTCTGTCCGGCACAGTTACTCAGATATTTTACCGACGGGTCAGACATGGAATCCCCGCCGCCGGAAGCGGACGCCTCGTAAACGCTCGCGGAATTGATCACCAGGGCATCCTGCGCATATTTATCAGGGAATTCCACCCGCACCCGGTCTCCGGGTTCCGGCATATAGTACCAGCCGCTCCCGTCCGGGGACGCGGACATTGTCGCATAAGGGAACCAGTAGACGTCCGGACCGCCGTATGGGTCGTCAATATCCATGTGGATCCTTACCAGATTTCCCCTGACTTCCAGAATCCTGCCTTCCAGAGCGATTCCCACCAGCGAGACAGGATAGACAGGATAAGAGGCGATCCCTTCAGGGGAACGCAGGATATAGCGGCATTCCAGCCTTCCCCTTTTCAATTCCCAGGTAAGCGAGTGGACGGCCAGGGGATGCCCTTCCAGCTCCAGGCCGGAAAAAATATCCTGACAGCTTCCGGAGAGCAGGAAATAATCCATAAAGTCTGTTTCCGCCGCCCCCAGGGCCGCGAACCTCCGCACCTGCGCTTCGTCTTTTCCCAGGGCCTCCAGCTCATACTCCCATTGTCCTTCCAGTTTGGGGACCCCGGCATATATCCGGATTCCCTCCCGGCTTATCAGCGCGCCCAGGGGAGCGTATATCTCGGAAAAAACTCTTTTTAAGAATTCCCAGTCCGTCTCCCGATATTGAACCAATAACCGGCCGATCACCCGGTCAGGGACATTAAGCCTGTAATCCGCTCCCGGATAATCCTGCAGGATCACATCCAGCAGGGCGCTGTAGGTCATGGAAGTATCCTGAAAGGAACGGGATTTCTTCCGAATATCCATCTGGCAGGTGGCGGTGCGGAAGGTAAGACGCGCCAGCCGTACCTCATCCCTGCGGAAAAACTCCACCTGGCACAGCAGGCCCGCGAAAAGGATCCTGTCTCCGCTTTGGAGGCTCGCGCTCTGGCGGCTTGCCATACCGTAAAGAAGAGTATTTTCTTCTTCCTCCCCTACCTGAGCGGTGACCTTCATCACGCCATGCCCGCCGGGCTCGTCATGGACCCATATCTCCCGGATGGGCCCCAGGCTGACTCCGGTTATGGAAAGCTGATCCAATGTGTAAAACTCCATCCTTCTTCCTCCTCGTCAGTTCTGGTAGATTTTCACAGCCTTCAGGTCCGCCTGCCCCGGCTTCAGGCTGATGGAGGCGCCGGGATCGGCGGCTATATCCGTCTTTTCATCCGCGACGGCCGTGATCGTGTCTCCAAGGAAGCTCACCCTGCTTCCCGCATAAATGCTGATGCTTTCCGCTGCCGTAATGGAAAACGCGCCGTCGCTTCCCAGATTTACCGTCCCTGTGTTTCCTTTCACAGAAATCTGAGCCCCGGCCCCGGAAAATGTGACCATGTTGCCCTGCGCCGTGGATATATGTTTTACCGCCGGATCCATGGAAACGCCCTGATTTCCCAGCGTATTGCCGGAAAGCATGGAGACGGCATAGGCTTCCTTTTCATCGGCCGTGGGGAAATATACCCTGACGTTTTCTCCGGCCTCCGGCATGCAATACCAGCCGCTTCCGTCTCCGGAGCAGGCTACCGTCGAGTAAGGGAACCAATACAGCCCAGCGGTCCTGGTATTGAGATCCTGATCCATATAGACCTGGACCCTGTTGCGGACGACGCTTTTTACGACTCCATCCATGGAAATGCCCGCAAGCATGGGGGCAAAAGAAGCCTCCCTGATATCCTGCTCCTGCTGGATCAGCGTATAGGTGCTCCGCAGGATGCCGTCAGCCAGAGTCCGGTTTATCTCTCCCACAAACCAGTCCCTTCCCCGATACCGGATTCTGACCCCCAGCGGAAGGATCTCCCGGCTTTTCACCTTCCAGGTCAGATATTGCTGAGGCAGCACCCCGGAGCCCGTGTTACTTTTGATCCTTTCATAGTCGGTAAAGCTGACCTCGCTGGTAAAGAACGTTTCCTCAAGCTCCCATTCCTCCCTCCCGTCCGGAAGGCCCATGCCAAAGGCCAGTCCGCTCATATCTGCCCTGGGGTAGAGCCTGGCATGATATTTCCCGGCCAGACGCTTTAAAAACTCCCAGTCCGTCTCCTCATACTGCAGAAGGAGCTGTCCAACCGGGCTGTCCGCAAAATAAGGTCTCCAGATGCAGCCGGGATAGGCCTTCAGGATTTCTTCCGTGATCCGGCCGCAGGTTTCCTGCAGATTCTGGAAGGACCGGATCTTTTTCTTCAGATCCATTTTCCATGTATGGCTTCTGGCTTCCAGAGTCAGATAAAGATATTTTCCCTTCCGCCGCATGGCTGAGGTAAAGAGCATGCCGGAAAACAGGATCCTCCTTTCCCCGCCGTCCGTGTACAAAAGCTCCAGCGTATCAGGAACCCGGAAAAAAATATCCCGCTCCCTTTCCGCGTCCAGGACTGCCGTAATACGCAGACTTGCGTGTTCGTTCGGCCTTTCCCGGATCTCGATCTGATCCACGTGCAGGATATCGGCAAATGAAAAAGCCAAATCTTTATAAGTCACCGCTGCTTCCAATTTCTGCACCTCCGTCAAATGAGAAGAACGCCTCCCGTTTTTTCCCTGTCTTCTTCCGGCCCTCTTCTTTCCTTCAGGATCCTCAAAAGCCCGTCATACATTGGCCGTACTCCCCTGGCGGGGCTTCTGCCGGTTTTCGCGCGGATGTATTCCTTCACAGCCTGCGCCTGCACCTCTCCTCCCTGTGACAGGGCGGACATGGCAAACGCCATGTCAAGGGGGCGGGCGTCCTTATCCGCCAGAAGCTCCAGGGCAAACTGTTTCAGGATCAGGGGATTCAGACGGCTGTTTTCCCTGCCGCTCCAGGGCGCGTAGGTATAATCCACGGTATCATATTCCGTGGATAAATCCTCAAAATTCTCATGGCGGTCCCGGAGCCTTGCCCCCTCCTGAAGCCTGAACCGGCAGAGCTCCATTTCAAAGGCATCGTCCACCTGCTGTTCCTCAAGCACGATCTCTCCCTGTCCCATGATCTGTCCCGGCATCTTCTTTTCCGGCAGAAGCCTGACCTTCAGATACCGGACCCGGTCCAGGGCCCGGCATTCCAGGCGGCAGTCCTCTTCCAGAAAGTAAAACCGCCTGTTCCTGTAAATGATCCCTTTTCCCACCGTGAGGATTCCTCCAGACCAGGTGATCCTGCAGCCGGCGGCTACGCCCTGGGCCCAGTCTTCCCTGGACAGCTCCAGGAAACGCAGGGGATAATCCCTGATCTGCTCCAGCATCTGCGCCCTGAGCAGGCGTTTGCTCTGAAACTGGGGATAAATATACTCAAACATGGCATTTTCCTCCTTTTTCCCCTCAGCACAGGACCATCTCATCCATTTCCATGGTACAGTCAATCCCCATGATCCCAAAATGATGCTCATAATAAATTTCCACATGATAGGGAAGCTCCACGAAAAGCCTGATGAGCAGATCCATCTTTTTCCGGATCCCTTCTTCCTCCCGCTGCCCTGCAAAAACAAGGATCTCACGAAAATCATCATTGCTCTGATATACGATGCTTTCCTCGATCAGATCCTCCATCATATCCTTGAAGATATCCAGGGAGCTTCCGGTTTCATACTGCCTGAGCATCCCGCTCAACAGGGTTTCCCTCCCGTTCCGGTCAAAAAGCCCGATCTCTTCCGGGATCAGCGGGCCATACAGCCCTTCGCGGATATCCCGGAACAGAAGCTCCTTATAGTATTCCTTACGTGTCATGCCGGAAAGGATATCATTTTCAGCCAGAAGGTGAAAGATCATATTGAACATGCTCTCCCTGAGCCGGGGGAATTCCTCCTGGTCAGGATGGCACAGCTCCTTAAAGATATGATAGAAACGATAATACGGGTTCATCTCTATCACAGGCAGCCCGGAAAGCTCCTGTTGGTTCAGATACGGATTGGACAGCTCCATATACCCGGAAAATCTCTCCGCCATCCCAAACCTGAGCCTGTCCGTATCCATTCCCTGTTCCCCTGCCGCCAGCACGGCCTCCCATAAATAGTTCATACAAGCCTGCCTCCGCACTCATATTCCGGATAAAGCTCCTGAACCTCGGCAGCAATATAGCTTGCAAGATCCAAAAGCAGCCATCGTTCCTTTCCCACCGGTTTAAAGTAGAGCGTCAGTTTTTGTCTGCCCCCTTTTCCCCTGATCTCATCCCGGAGAAAGACATTTACAGGGTAAGTATCCTGCCGTTCTCCCCGCTCTCCGGTAAGGGCGCAGTCCTGATACTGAATGTAGTCCTCCAGTCCCAGCCCCCGGATGAAACGTTCCAGCTCGGCGCGGGTCCGGACCGGCTGCCCCATCTGCCGGCTGTAGCGTTCCGAAAACCGGTCCGTTCTCCTGTTCTGAAACAGAGGGACGGGAAACCGGTCCACCCTGGAATCCTGTTCCCGGCAGATCATATATACGTTCCAACGCTTTTCATTGGCAGCGCTTCCGGTGATATAAAGCCGGTTCCCGCGCTGGCTCACATTCTGGATCCCGGCCTTTTCTTCCACAAGGTAAGCGTTCTGTTCCCCATAGGCGGCAACGGATATGGTATGCTCATAGCTTTCATGATCCCGGCACGGCACAGGAAAGCCCATGCTTTCAAGCTCCAGACGGCGGACGTTCCACACCGGGATCATTCCGAACCTGACCTGCCCGTTAAAAGCGCCGAAATCCATGCCGAAATCCGTGATCTCCTGCTGATCCGGGATGGTATCCGGGATCTGCCGGATACATACATCCACCATTTTAAAAAAGCAGGGAGCGTTCACAGTCCTCCATGGAATCCCGTTTTTCATAAAAAGATGATAAAGGTGCTCCATCTGATCCAGATATCTTTGTGCCGGCTCCAGGAAAACGGGAACCGGATACTCCTCGCCGGCTTTCAGCCTTCCGCTGCAGCTTTCCGCATGGCCGAGCAGGCTTTTGACTTCTCCCGGCCCGCACTGGACAAACACTGTGGCAAGCCTGGCTTTTCCTTTTTCCCGGATGATCTGCCTGAGTTCTTTTGCCTGATAGGAGGTTTTTTTCGTATCCTCCTCCCAGACCGGCGCAAGCCAGGGATGGACGGGGTCAAGATTCTCCTTTTCCACCAGTCCCGTACAGACGCAGAACCGGTTCATATCCCAGGCGATTTCACCGATGACCCGTTCCTGCAGCTTTTGATACATATCGGCGTTTGTTTCCCAAAGCGACAGGAACACGCCCTCCATCATATCCCGAAAGGCCCTGCGTTCTTCCAAATCCCGGATCCCGGACAGCTCCCTCTGGATCATTGCCTTTACCGCTTCCAGATCTTCCATTGCCTTACTTCCTTCCATCAAAGAAATTCAGTTCCCAGGTATCATCTTCAAAATCAAAGAAGGTTTCTTCCCCAATATACAGAAGGTCCCCTTCCCTGAGCACCGGGAGCACGACAAAGCCCCAGCGTTTTCTGGATACCCAGACAAAGAATTTCATCTCTCCTTCCAGAATGATATCCGTTTCCTCCTGGATAACGGTCCCCGCATATCTACTGTCTATTTCCTCCTGTGTGGTTCTGGCAAAGCGGGAAGCGTCATAAGCGAAATAATAGGTCCTGAGACGCTTTCCCTGAGCGCTGTTTAAATACAGATCCAATTGTTTTCCGATCTTGAAACGGGAAATATGGCCGATATGGTCTTCCCTGTCCAGGCTTCGGATCAGGATATGCTCCTGATTTTCATGCGTGTAAGCCATGATCTCATAGGGAAGGGCTCCCACCTCGTAGCTTCTGTCCACCTTCATATAACCCAGCTTGCAGTTGGAAAAGTAGGCCAGCGCGCCCTCCAGGCAGCAAAGCTTCAGCTCCTGTCCGTCTTCCTTGGCCTGCGTGTTCTGGATCAGCCTGCCCGGCACATATTCCTTCAAAGCCTCCGTGAACAGCCTGGATTTGCAGGATTGTCCCGTCAGCTTGATCATGCCGTACCCCGCCAGCTCTCCGGATTCAAATTTCTGCTCCAGGAACCGATCCATCAGCCCGTATACGTCCGGACGCAGTGTTTCTTCTATTTCGTTCAGATAAAAGGTGATTTCCGTCTCCCTCGGTATGTATGCGGGCTTTTCCCCCGCCATGAGGGAAATCTTAAACCTGTCCAGAAACAGCTCCTTTTCTTCCTTCGCCCTCGTTGTCCCGATCTTGAGCTCATAGAGGAAGTCCTTTCCGAAAAAAAGCTTTTTGATCTGTTCCGCCAGCCCGAACAGATAATAAAAATTATTCTTTACCCTGAAATAGTCCTCCCGTTTCTTTCCTTCATACTCTTTAAAGCGGGTCGGGATCAGGGGCTCCGCCTGCAGAAACGCATCCTCCAGGGACTGCTTCGGCACAGAGGCATTCCCTCCGGAAACGGCCTGCGCCAGTTTTACCTTCAGGAGCTGGAAGATCCGATAGGTCAGATTATTCCCGCCGAAATTCGTATCCCCATTCTCGTAGCTTGTTTCCAGATCCACGCTGTAGGACACCCGCGTATTGTCAATCCGGAACCTGCCGGAGGTCAGATCTGTCGTCCCTCCACCGCAGTCGATAATCAGGGCGCGATACCATTTCCCCTGCTGATACTTTGACCGGGCGATCATCGTATTGATGCTGTGGAAGAGGACCGCCATCCCTTCATCCAGTTCACAGTCAACCTGATATTCCGGAAGAAGCTCTGTAAACAGCTCTTTGAACTTTTCCTTCTGGCGTACCGGGGAAAGCATCTGTATATTCCGGAAGCTGCATTTAAACTGCTGCTTTCCCATGTCCAGAAGATATTCCAGAAAAGCCCTGAGCATTTCCCGGCGGCTGATCGGATATTTATGTCCGTCCGGAAGGGTGACGCTTTCTATCCGGTTCGGATCGCTCACCCAGCGCTTGATGTCAAAAAATACAGGGACATCCTCATCCCGATAATTCCTTCCGCTTATTTTCAGCGCTTCATATCCGAAAGCATAGCTCACACGGCCATCCTCTGCCGGCTCAACGCCTATGACCGAAGGGATGACCACCCCGCCTTCCGTCCGCGCGATCCTGCTGGCATGATCCTCCGTACAGATTCCCATGGTCGTGTTTGAACTTCCAAAATCGATTACCAGCGGCATGTCTGTGGGATTTACATCCCGTACCACCAGATTCAGCAGGGGAATGCGCACCACATCCGCATACCCCGGCTCTGACGCCCGGTTCCCCATACAGCAGTCCCACAGATATTCGGAAATCCGTTCTTCCGGGAAATACAGGATATAATACCGCCCCTTTTCCAGAGGAAGGATCGGCATATCCTTTCCCCTGTATAAATACATCTTCCCATTCTGTTCTTTTATATGGAAACAGGTATAAACCCGGTTTTTTTCATCCGTAAGAAGGAGATTCCCCTCATACAGCTTAAAATCCGCCTCAATCTCATACCCGTCCAGCCAGTCCATTCCGGTTCCGTGATACAGGACAAGCGTTCCTGAGATACGGATTTCTTCATCGTCCCTGAACTTCATGGGGCATCTGTCCAAAAACTCCTGGATCCGCGCCAGACCTTCTTCGTCCCCAACAGTCAAATGTCTGTAATCCTTCTGTCCCCGGAAGCGCATGATCAGGCGTACCAGTCCCTCCCGGTCGATGCCCTCTGCGGAGGGAATGACCAGATGCTCTTTCCTGCAGATTTCCTTCATCTGGAATGTGGTCATTTTTTCAAGCTGGCTTCTGCGGTAAGTCTGATGGGACTGTCCTTTCTTACCGTCCGCGTTCAGAGTGTAGGTATATCTGACCATACGGCTTCATCCTCCTTCCGAAACGGCCTGTGCAGCAGCCGCCTGCGCTGCCTGTGCAGTCTGGGCCGCCTGAGCTTCCTGGGCCGCCTGAGCTTCCTGGGCCGCAATTCCCGCTTCCGCCGCCTCTATTTTGTCATTCAGCCCGTCTGCCAGCTCCGCAAGCTCCAGCCGGATATAAATGGCCTGGGCCGTGCGGTAATAGGTGACAGCGCTTTCATATTGCCCCTGGGCAAAAAAATCATTCCCCTGATTTTCCAGGTCAATCGCATTTTTCTGATCGTTTGCCTTCTGCTGATTCATGAGTTCCTGCTCCGCCGCCTGGGATTCCAGCTCTTTGGCCGCTTCTTCTTCAGCTTCCGCCTGAGCTGCTTCTTCGGCTTCTTTCTCCCTGGCGGCCTCCGTATCCAGCTGTTCTTCCACCGCGGCCTGTCTTTCCAGCGCTTCTTCTTTGCCTGTCCTGAAATAGAGAGACGCAGCCAGGTCCCTCGCTTCTTTATAAGCCTGGGACGCCCCTTCCAGATTTCCGCTTTCTTCCTTCCGGGCGCCGAGCTCGATGAGGTCATACACATCCATGTAATTCCGGGTTTCCTCAAGCCGCTGGTCAATGTAGCCTTTTCCCGTATTGCCCGCATCCTGAGAAAGTTCTCTCGCTGTCAGATAAAGCTCCTGAGCTTTCTGATATTCCTGCTCTCCCATAGCTTCATCCGCCAAAATGATCTGTTCCGCCAGCTTAATATACTCGTCAGCTTCCCGGCCTTCCTCTTCTTTATTCAGGTCCTGCGCGAGGCTCTGCGCGGTCCTGTATTCCTCCGCCGCTTTTTCATAATTGTCATATCTGAGATAGGCTTCTCCGCTTTCCATTGCCTGCGCGAGATCTTCCTGTTTCTGCACCCGGCTTTTATGGCGCAGGAACAGGCCAAGGCCGATACCTCCCGCCAAAAGGACGACCGGGATCACGATCATGAGGATCTGGCGTATGGAAGGTTTCTTTTTCGGAGAGCGAAAGACCTTATCCACAAAGGTGACCGCCAGGGAATAATTGTCGATGGCATGTTCTTCCTGACGGCTGAGGATGATATCCTCCGCCTTATTTAAAATTTCCTCCGGATCCTTCGCCGCTTCGGATATTTCCAGAAGCTCCGCCTCTTTGCAGTTTTCCCACACGCCGCGGGTCATGATCTCCAGAATGTCTCCATCCTCTAACCGGAGCTTTTTGGAGATCACCGGCTTTGGCTTTTGCGGCCCTCCAAGACAGGAATACAGATTATTCCGTTCCTCATGTGCCTCTGCCGCATCCAGAGGGATCTTTTTTTCATCCAGCAGATTACTGGTCAGAGATTGATCCCGCGTTTTTAACAGGAAGCGGGAATTGCGGAGCAGGTACAGGCGGCTGTTTCCCACATGGCAGCACCGCATTTTCTTATAATCCGTAACGACCATGACCAGAGATGCCTTCAGATGCATACCGCCCCGCATCCTGCGGAGTTCCCTGTGGGCTTCGTTTATATACCTCCGGAGCCGTCCCTTTCTCATGGTCGGGCCTTCCCCAAAGCAGCGGATCAGGCTCTCCACTACGAACTGCGCGCTGTTGGAACCGCTCTCCCCATCCAGGCTGTCCGCCAGGACGTAGCAGGCGAAATCATCCATCTCCACGTAGCCGAAGTAGTCCCTGTTGGAAAGCTTCTGACCTTCCTCAGATATGAATTTTGTACGGAAATCTGAGTTAATTCGTCTCATTTACTGCCTCCCTGGCCCCAAGCAATACCACACTGCCGTTTTCCCTGTCCTCTCCGGGCCCGCGCCCTGCCGCCCAGCAGATCTGTCTGGCTTTTTCCTCCAGGCTTTCCTGACCGGAAAGCATATCCTCTATCTGTGCCCAGGAGAGCTCCTGCCAGATACCGCAGCTGAACATGGCGACCATATCTCCTTCCTTCAGGCGGATGGGGCGCTCCGGGATCTCGATCTCCTGAAAGCCGTCCATACCGAGATAGTTCCAGCGGCGTTTCACTTCCATGCTCCATACCGCTTCCTTTTTTGTGATCCGCCCCGCTTCATAGGCCTGTCTTGCCAGTACGTCGAGGGTATGGCCCTGGCTTAACGGGATCAGCTCACCGCCCCTCATAAGGGCGATCCGGATATCGCCTACCAGGCTATAATGAAGGTATCCGTTCCCGATGAAGACAAGTCCCAGGCATGCTCCCCCCCGCCGCTCCCCAATGGTCTTCCGGATTCTCGCGTCAGCCTCACGGCATATCGTGCGGAACAGATATTCCGGATTCGTAAGCACCTCATAGGGCTCATAGGCATCTGCCGCCGTATCAAGCGCGATCTGCGCGCATACTCTTCCGGTATTCTCCCGGCCTATGCCGTCTGCCAGAATGCCCAGCATCCCCGCCTTTGTCAGCAGGACCTGGAGCTTATCTGCCTGGATCTGCCGGCTTCCTCCGGTCTGCGCGATCCCCCATCCATTTCCTTTTATCCCGGCTCCTCTCCCCAAAGACAGAAGCGCCAGAATGAGGCGGAGCAGGAGGGAAGCTTCCAGAAGCGCCGACAGCAGGGCAGACAGCAGGGCCGCCAGAAAAGCGCCATCCACACTCACTTTTACATCCATCATCCATTGGCCTCATTCCATTCAAAATTTTCTCCGCAAAGGGGTACAAAGATGAAACGGCTCTTTCCCAGTTCAATCGTGTCGTAGGGATTAAGCTCTGTGGGAACATATACGGCCTGGTCATTCAGATAAGCGAGGCCGGCCGCATCCCCGGGGAGGATGACTGTATTCCTCTGTTTATGGTCATAGACGATCACCGTATGGTTCCTTCTGTTGATCTCATTGTCTCCTGTGATCTGGATGTCCATATCGTCGCCGCGGCCTACAAAATTCTTCCCGTCATGTATCTTGTAATCCATTCCTACACGGGCGCCCTCGATGCACACCAGCCATCCGCATACCGGCTTTACCTCCTCTGTAAGGATCTCCACCGGAGGTTCAAAGCCTTCCGGTTTCTTCTCTTCCTCCTCCTCCAGCTTCATCCGGCAATAAGGGCATTCTTTGCCATAGCGTCTTGCATTGTACACGTGTCCGTTTGGACATCTCACTAAACTCATCTCGCTTTGTCTCCCATCCATCTTCCTGTTATGTCAAAAGCATCTGTGTGTTTGCAATATAGATCACATCACCCGCCCCTACCTCGCAGGGACGTCCCGACAATCTGTAGATCCCTCCGTCCTCCGCTTTTTTTACCCGGACGCCGTTTTCTTCGCTGATATCCTCCAGATACCACCGTTCCCGGGAAAAATTCAGCAGGGCATGCTGAGGTTCTATGAAAGCCCCATATTCACAGTCCCCAAGATCCACATCCACTTCCTCATCCTGATTCTTTCTCCCGATTATCATGGATGTCCGGCCTGTCAGGCTCCAGGACTTCAGAGGTTTATTCCCTTCATCCAGAAGCACCAGCTCCCGGACCGTAAAAGGGGATGCCTCCGCTCTGTTCCCGCGCGGCCGCAGAACGCCGGACGCGTTTCTTCTTCGGACCGAAAGCCGGATCAGGTCAATGCAGGCTCCCGCACAGCAAAGGATGGCTGCCGTCAAAAAAATCTTTCCCCAAAGCCTGAATCCCTCGAAAGACTGGATCAGGATAAGAAGCAGTGCCAGAAGAAGCGCCGCGATGAGGATTATGGCGTCACACAGGATTTCCAGTTTCCGTCTTCCCGTTGGTTTCATCATTTTCCTACCCGTTTTCTATTTCATTTTTTTAAAAAAGGAAGCGAATCTCTCCTCCGGCTTCATGGGGCCATCCTGCTTTTCCGGTCCTTTTTTCCGGTCCTTATAGGTCTCCATCCCTTTTCCGGGGCTGAAACCGAAAAAGCGCTGGAACTGCTCCTGTCCGGAGAGCGGTCCTGTCCATCCTTCCGTCCGGCTTCCTTTTGTTTCTTTCTTTTCCGTATTTTCTGATCCGGCAAACCTTCTGTGCCCTGAACCGGCCTGAGCAGCCTGTCTGCGCTTCTTATCATATTCCCGGCGCCTTTTTTCATCGCCGATGATCTGATAGGCTTCCTGGATCTCGTACATAAGCTTCTTTTTCTCCGGATCATTGCCCACGACATCCGGGTGATGCTTTTTCGCCAGGCTTCTGTATGCCGCTTTGATCTCGCTGATCTCTGCCAGGGGAGATACCCCCAAGATCATATAATAATTCTTCATGGAACCTCCCTGCGGCCCTTTGAACCGGCAGCGTTTCCCACGCCCTTGCAGGATGCCATTTTCATTCAGGAGAGGGCTGCCTTCCGGCAGCCCGGACCTTTCTTTTATAAGCTGTATCCGCCTTCAATGGTGATCTGGGACATTTTGTCCTTTTTCTGCTTGATGATCAGGCGGAATGTCCCTACGCCTTCCATATCCCCGTAATCTTCCTTATAATCCACAACAAACGCATTGGGGAATGTATATTTTCTCACCACCTGAGAAGCCGCTATCACTTCGATAGACGCCTTGCGGTAACAATCCGCCTTTTCGGCAGGCACCAGAGACCAGAGGCCGATCTGCCTGGTGGAATCGAAAGCCTCGCCGTCCAGCGCGGTCAGGATTTTTCCCGTGATTTCGATCGTGCTTCCAAGGTCGGTGGAACGGGCATTGGAATCATAAGGGATATCCGCTCCGAATTTTACGCTGATAATGCTTGTGGTCCCCAGTTCGACAGTGCTGGGGCCTTCTACCTTCAATTTGAATCCCATAGTCGTATTTTCCTTTCTGACAATGCTTTGCCTTCTGACGTTTTCTCCCTGAAGGCAGTTTACTCGCCGCCGAAGCCGCCTTCAAATTTCAGGGTTGCCATCTTGTCCTTCTTCTGCTTAATCAGCAGAGTGAATACTCCTGTTCCCGCCTCATCGCTGAAATCCTCTTTATAGTCGATGACAAAGGCATTGGGAAGGGTGATCTGACGGACGATCTGGGAAGCGTTTACTACCTCGATCACCACATTTCTGTAGCAGTCCGAATTTTCCGCAGGCACCAGAGCCCATTTCGCGAGCTTGCTGGTGTCGTCCGCCGCTTCTCCGTCTACCGCGGCCAGAATCTTTCCGGTGATCTTCACCGTACTTCCCAGATCCGTGGAACGCGCGTTGGAATCATGCGGAATATCCGCTCCGAATTCCACCGTCATGATGCTGGTTTCCCGAAGGCTGATGCTCTCACTGCCTTCGATTTTTAAACGTAAACCCATGCTGTTTCTTCCTCCTTCTTGAGATTGAGAAATAAAATGTATCATTCACATAGAAAGGCCGGATCAGCCCTCCTTTGTGCGCCGATGTGACTGCCGGACGATCCTCATCCGATTTTCCGTGTGAGTTCCACCTTCAGGTTCCGGGTGGTATTGCTGAAAGTTACGAGGACATTACAGATCCCATTCTTTTCATCGATGGAATAATCCAGCTCATCTCCCTCCTGAAGAATGGAATTCACATAGCTGCGGTCCCCATCCCATACGCTCTTCTGACTGCTGGGATTGTTGCTGAAAAATTTCAGGATCTTATCCTGTTTGAAATCTCCGCTGTAAAAACGGAGCATCCTTTCTATGTAAGTGATGACCAGTGTCTTGTAAATGGGCTCAAACTCATTGCCGTTTCCAAGCAGATTCCTGCACTTATAGACCATGATGTTTTTGATCTCTTTCCCCTTATACTGGGCGTTGTCGGAAGTGAAGACAAAACCGAAGCCCGTATTGTTGATGGAATTCTTGGTGGCGTTCGTAAAGCCGGAAATCTCCTTGGTCATGCTGGTGGCTGCCAGCAGGGCGTTGTCACCCGCTTCGATGTTAAAGCGGACTCCGGGATAATTCATGGAAGTATTGGGGAAACGCTGTTTTAAATATTCAGGGCACTGCCAGGCGGCAACGATCCCGGCCGCTTCATAAGCCGCCCCGACATACACGCCCTCCAGCCACATCTTCATCACATCTTCCTTTTCCTGGGAAAGCGACACGTTGCCCTCCTCGTCTATGACCATCTTTTTATCCAGGATAAGGCCTGATTTATCCTTGGGGATGATCGTCGCGTTGGGAATGCAGGGAACCAGGAATTCGCTGAAATCTCTCTTCATCAAAGGCGTGCATTTATCCCTGAAGATGCCGACTCCCTCCGTGGCTACATAGTTGAAAGAGGTTTCCTCTCCCGTGATGAAGCTGAAGAACGTGGTGATCCGATAAGGATAGACAGCGTTCATCAGGGAAGCGAGGCTCTCCATCGTAACAGCCCCTTCCTTCGCCTTTTTCTGATTTCCCGCGAAACGGAGGCGATGCAGGGAACCGCCTGCGGTCTGGTTCAGTTCCACATCAGGCACAATGCCGAACCATATCGTATTTTCAAATTCATTCTTGTCATTGGTCGTGTTCAGATAGGTCAGAAGCCGGGGCAGGTTGCTGGATTTTACCATCATGTCCAGAGGCACATTGGTCACAAGGAGGCGGGGCTGCATGCCTTTTTCCCTGACCTGATACTGATCAAAGAAGGTCTTCACCCCGAGGAGCTTTTCGATCAGGGGCTTAACGGCCTTTACGAAATCATCCTTGCTCTGTTTATAGAATTCCAGATAATGGTTGTAATTTTTAACCTCGGTTTCCCGATCCACAGTGCTTTCCATGGTAGAGGTCAGCGGGCAGAAAGTACGCACCACAAGATCGCGGACATAATCGGACGGATTCTCATTTAACGCATCATAATCTTCTTTGAACACTTCCATCAGGCTGGCATTGATGCCGTCGTCCACGACCGCAAGCTGGGCGCTTTCTTCCTGCTTCATCTCCAGGATCTTCAGCTCCCCGTCGTCTCCCATGCTCAGAAGCCCTGCCTTAAAGTCCTTTCCGCCGCGTCCGCTCTCCTGCTGTCCCAGAAGCATCCGGGTCTTGATGTCCTCGATGGCAAGCGGGAGCATGGCAAGGACGTTATTATAGTTGGAGCTCGCCTGCTCAAACTGATAATTCAGCTTATCTCCCAGATCCAGGCGCTTGGGATCCCCATCGTCCAGCTCCATGTACTTTCCATACGTATACTGGATCTCCCTCCGCACCTGACGGATATCGTCCATGATCTTTTTGGGAGAGATCATGTTCAGTACATTGCTGAACTTAAAATCCACATTCGCCACTCCCTGCGCGCCTTTCGCATCCACCAGGGTGATCAGCATATTTAACAGGTCGTTGGAACGGGTCAGCGGGATTTCGGTGATGCAGTTTTCCGGAAGATTTTCCGGCTTCTCCAGGCTGTACTGGATAGACGCTGAATTGGCGTCGCACCAGGAATATACCACCGGGGCGAACTTCTCCAGAAATTCATCAAAGCTGCTGACAAGAAGCTCTTCGTTGATCTCTTTGATCTTGTCGTCATCCAGGCTGGTCTTTCCTCTCACATCCCCGATCAGGGTGAGCAGGTTCAGCTTCTCCGGATTGATCTCGGTAAACAGCATGGTCCGGTTGGTTTGAGTGATTGTCTCCATACGCTATGCTCCTTTTTCTTTACTTTATTGCAACCATAAAGCGGTTACAGATTAGGGGTGGCCGCAGCTTCCAGAATGGCTACTGAATGACTGCTATATAGTGGATTTCCAGTTCGTAGGCTCCATCCGGCGCCGTGATATATATGATATCCCCAAAGCCCAGGCTGTACTGGATCTGCCTGCAGAGGATGGAACTTCCCGCCATCAGGGTGGAGGGGGAGGAGTGGTAGAGGATCATCCTGCGTCCCTCATCCGCAATGAGGAAGATCTGATCCAGCCTGAGAGCCTCCACAAGCTCGGGATACTCTCTCATCAGATCCCCCATACATACCTGAGGATCCCGGATCTTATACATGGGAAAGGTGAGGGGCGGAATCTCCCTGGAGCCTTCCGGCTGAGCCGTCACATAGGCGTCCATTTTCCCCGCAAACCGGTTCCCCTGTTTTTTATGGGCGATGATCTCCACCTGCGGCTTCGGCTTATACAGCAGCTTAAACAATATCAGGCATACGGCGGCCGCCACAGGCAGGATCACCCACCAGTAAGTGTTCCACCAGCCAGTCACGGAAATTTCCAGCGGACAGGAGAGGGTATCCTCTCCGTCACTCACAAGCAGCGTGAATGTCTGCCTCCCGCTTCCTGACGGAATCAGCCGGAGCACATCTCCGGAAATCTCAGCCTGGACGCTTTCTCCATCTCCCTTTTCCAGAGTGTAGGACAGGGTATCCCCATCCGCATCCTGAAAATAATCGTTCAGCTCATACGTGGTCCCGGATCCCGTCCTGGAAAGACGTATCTCAGAAAGATTCCCGGAAGGAGGCGTATTTGCCACATGAACCTCAGCTTCAAAGGGATATTCCCCCAACTGGTCGCTCAGGGTACCGTCCAGCCGGAAAGTACCGGAATGGTCTATCCTGATCTCACCGGACAGAACTCCCTCCTTTACGGCCGCCTGGCCGATATCGACTCCCTTTTCCCCGTCTGCCGTCAGTTCCCAGCGGAATCTTCCGTAAAAATCTTCATCCGTTATGATCTGCCCCTGCCGGTCCTTCAGGTAAACCTGATATTCTGCAGTCTGGTTCTTATTCAGATTTTCTTCAATGGAAAATACAGGAAGAAGCTCCCGATAGCTGATCAGATAGAGGGCCAGGCTCTGCCCGGAAGCCGTAGCCGTCGTCAGCGTCATTTCACGCACGGAATCATCCATGCTCTCATATCCGATCTTCCCCACTCCATAATTGGACGATATGGTAAGGGGAATTTCCTTCTCCCCATAGAATAGAGACGTCTCTCCCACAGCGCCGGATGAAATCAGAAGCATATCCATCTCATCCAGATAGGGCTCGTCAAGAGTTACCCTGAGTTCCTGCTCGCCCTCCCCATATACTCCGGAGGAAAGGAGCTGGATTTTATAAGATAAATGATTTTCAAAGATACCATAAAGAATTTCGATCAGATCCTCCGGACGGCTGACCTGATATACCTCGCCGCCGGTCAGTTCCGCAATGTCCGTCAGGCTGTCCCGGCTCCCATCATACTGCGCAAACGCGGCGCCATAGATGGAAATCCCTTCTTCCGCGCAGGCTTCGGCGCAGCGCATGAGCTTCTCTTCCGATTCTCTTTCCGCCTGCTCCCCCTCCTCCGGAAGATCCGTTTCTCCATCGGAGATCACCACAACGATCCGCTTTCTTCCTTCGTCCGCCGGCATAGCCTCCATGGCCGCTTCCAGGCCCAGACCCATATCCGTATCCCCCGAATAAGCGATCCCGTCGATCCGGGTCTTCAATTCTTCCCTGGCTGCCGGATCCGTTATGGAAACCGGAGATACCACGGTTCCCACCTGATCGCTGTAAGAGGCAAAACCGATGCGTATATTTTCAATATGCACCGTATCTATAAACGCCTTTACCATCGCCATCCCGATTCTCTGAGGATCATTGGATACCATGGAACCGCTGCTGTCGACAGCGAACATCACATCCAGCCCGCCCCGGTCGCTTGTGAATTCTTCCGCTTCCGTCTTGATAGAGAAAATAATACAAAGGATAAAACAAAACAGGATTGATGCAAGTCTTTTTCTCATGGACGATTTCTCCTGAACCCGATGCTGTCTGATCCAAAGCCTGTTCGCCGTCGGCTGGCTCTCCGCTCTTTACACAGGCCATTTTAATCTCCTTTCCCTTCCGCTTCTATCAGGTGTGAGTTTTTTCTATATAAAAGCTGGCGTAAGAATTGATCCCAAAAGTAAAGATTTAGTAATTTAAATTGCTAAAGGGTAAAATTCTTTCAGATATGTTATCAGAGTGTAAAACCGGAATAAAAAATGTCTTCGGAGAAAGGTTTTCTTCAAAAAACAGATTCATATTGCTCTTGACAGAATCCATTTTTCTGTTATCATTAAACCATAAGTAGTAAGTAATAAGTCATTATGAATGGAGTGCCGCCTGCGGCGGCAGAACAGGAGGACGGCAGGAAACACGGTTCCTGCCAAAGAACGGCTCTCGCCGTTCTTTCATGAATGGAGTGCCGCCTGCGGCGGCAGAACAGGAGGTATGTATGAAGGATCTGTCTCTCACACAGGAATATTTCATCTGCGCGGTCAATGATAAGGGAAAGCTCTCCGGCTTCAACGTGGACCGGCTCGTCTGCCTGCTCGCATCCGGCCTGCTGGAGCTGCAGCTTTCCGGCTGCATCCGCATTGAAGGAGGAACGAAACACCTTCTTACCGGATTCGGAATGAGCGTATCCATAACCGGCCCACTTCCCGAAGAGAAAGCGTTTCTCCGTCCGCTTTATGATTATCTCAATCAGGGAAAACCCATGAAAATGGAAAAAATTCTGGAGGATTATCACTATTCCTTCTCCGGGAAACGGCTGAATGCCCTGATCGCTTCCATCGGAGAATCGCTGGCGGAAGAAGGGTTTGCGCAGGCAGCGGAGGCGGGACTGCTTGAATGTGTCGGACGTTTTCTCCCCACCAGGGATGCCATCAACCGGGTTATCGACCTGGTCCGCTCCGAGCTTCTGGAGGAAGGAGAGGTCACGGACGACATCGCCGCCCTTGTGATCCTTCTGGAAAAAAGCGGCGTGATCCGGGAATATTTTTCCAGATATGAACAAAAGGAAATGAAGGAAAGGCTGAACGTCATTGTAACAGGACCGGAAGGAGCCCTGGTAAAGGAAATGCTGGACTATGTCAACGGAATGCTGGACATGACCTCAGTCATCATGACCGTCTATACCTGATATCCGGGCCGGAAGATTGGAGGCGTCTATGTCAAGACAGAGAAGCATGGAAACCATCCTGCAGTCGGAATATGTAACCATCGGAGAACTGGTACGCCTGACCGATGTCCGCTACAGCACCCTGAAATTTTATACGGAGGAAGGGCTCCTGCCCTTTGAACAGGCGGAGGAAAACCTGACCAGACGCTACCGGAGAGAACCCTCTCTGGAACGGATCTCCCTTCTCCGGCGTCTGCGCAGGGAAGGTAAATCCATTCCCGAAATCAAAAAAATGCTCCTGTAAAAAGCTGTCCGTCCGGCGCGGGATGTATAAACCTCTCCATTTTGGAGCATACTGTTTCCAAAAAAGGAGACTGACGCAATGAAGGACAAGGATTACAATATTCCTGAAGACCAGGACTATACCAGCGCCGCATCCGCCTATGACTGTACGGGACTGATACCGGCCGGCACGGGAAAGGAGGAGGAGCTTTCCGCCTATAAGGACCTTTATCCCTTTGGCCAGCCGGAGCTTTCCCCTCAGGAAGCCGCCTCCATGCGGGCAAAAAACGCAAGGGAGGCACAGGAAGGCGTTTCCCGCAGGCCGGACCGTTAAAGCGGTCCGGCGTCCGGCATTCTGCAAAACCGGTATTTCCGCACAGTTGGACCATTCTATCTTAAAATATGATCCGGTGCAGGTTTTTGTCATCCATCAGTTAGTATTAACTAACTCATTTGCAGTCATAACATGCTTTTTTCTTTTGTCAAAGGGCCGGGGCCGTTACTGTTCAGGCCAGTGCCGGTCATCTGCTGACCGCCGCGTAAGAAAAAGGGTTCGGCCTGCATCCGGGCCGGCCCGCATCCCGGAACCCGTTTCTTTCTGATTGACCTTGCAGGGCAAACGCTGTAAAATAATGGCGTTGGCCGGATTGTCATTTTTTACGGACATTCCAAATTTTTTTCGGGAAAGGAGCATCACAAAATGGGACTTGAAGAAAATGCCGTCATTCATTTTCTGAGGAAGCTGGATGCGGCGCCTTTCCTGGTCAATTACCAGGGAACACAGTACAAAATCGGAGAAGGAGAGCCCACCTTCACCGTCAACATCAACAAGGAGCTGGATGTGAAGGATCTGATGACCAGCACCTCCCTGGCTCTGGGCGAAGCCTACATGAGAGGCGATCTGACCATCGATGGCGATCTGTACGAAGCGCTGTCTCATTTCATGGGACAGATGGATCGTTTTTCCACGGACACCTCCAAGCTGAAAAAGCTGATCTTTACCTCCGCTTCCAAAAAGAATCAGGAAAAGGAGGTCACCTCACACTACGACATCGGAAACGACTTCTACCGCCTGTGGCTGGACGACACGCTGAACTATTCCTGCGCCTATTTTGAAAATGAAAGTGATACGCTCTACGACGCGCAGGTCCACAAGACGGACCGCATCCTGAAAAAGCTGTACCTACAGCCCGGCATGGAGCTTCTGGACATCGGCTGCGGCTGGGGCTTTCTGCTGATCGAAGCCGCGAAGAAATACGGCGTAAAGGGCACGGGCATCACGCTGAGCCATGAGCAGGAGGCCGCGTTCAACGAGCGCATTCAGAAGGAAGGGCTTTCCGATCTGCTGTGCGTGAAGCGCATGGATTACCGCGATCTGCCCCAGCTGGGTCAGAAATTCGACCGCATCGTGAGCGTGGGCATGGTGGAGCATGTGGGACGGGAAAATTATGACAGATTCCTGACCTGCGCGGACGAGGTCTTAAAGCCGGGCGGACTGTTCCTGCTTCATTTCATCAGCGCGCTCAAGGAGCATCCGGGCGATCCCTGGATCAAGAAATACATCTTCCCCGGCGGCATGGTTCCCTCCCTGCGGGAAATGATCAGCGCCGCGGCGGATCACCGTTTCTATACCCTGGACGTGGAGAGCCTGCGCCGTCACTACAACCGCACCCTGCGCTGCTGGAATGCCAATTTCCAGGCGCATAAGGATGAGGTCCGCAAAATGTTCGACGAGCCCTTCGTGCGCATGTGGGAGCTGTATCTGTGCGCCTGCGCCGCCACCTTCTACAACGGCATCATCGACCTGCACCAGATCCTCTGGAGCAAGGGCGTGAACAATGATCTGCCGATGACCCGGTGGTATTGATAGCCGGAAGCATTTACGCGCCATAAAAAAGGAACGTAGCTGCCTAAAATCAGGCTCTATTTCCGGGATATGGTAATGACCGGCCCCGAATCCCCGTTTTCCAGCCTGCCTTCCAGCTCCGCCTCCTCCAGCCATCGCAGCGCCGGACTGTCCGTCCGGACGGCGGGGCTGGTTTCCTGGCTGCCGAAGCGGGCGCTGTTTTCTATGAAGAGGCGGCAGGGGTGGTTTTCGCTGTCCCATCCTTCCAGCATATACCTGGCCGACAGCGTTCCCCCGCCGCCTTTTTCACTTCTCTGCGTATCCACCGCGCCAGGCAGGATCCTTCCGTGAAAACATTCTCCCTCGCACCGGCCGTCAAACAGGATCATCCGGACAGTGCCTCCGCCGCTGTTCAGCTCGTACATTTCCGTAATGTTGATATACAGCTTCATCAGCTCCATGCCGCGCCCTTCCTTTCCGCTTCCATACATTCGTGGACAAAGGCCATCGTCATCCCTTCCATCCGCCGGTCCCCGTCCGGAGTAAAGCCGTGTCCTTCCTTCTGAAAAATTTCCAGCCTGGCGTTCGGATAGGCGGACGCCGCCCACTCTCCATAGGAGACCGGAACGACCGCGTCGTCGGCTCCGTGCAGGATCAGAACCCTTTTTCGGAACCGGCCGATCTGTTTTCTGATGTCAAAATCGCGGATGGATTCAAAAAAGCGCCGGCCGAGCAGCATGCCCCACAGCTCCTGGGTATCCGGGATCTCTTCCCGGTTCGGGAAGCGGCGGTTCCAGTCGTCCGCGATGCACAGGGCAGGGTAAAGCAGGATCAGGCCGTCGATGTCCTTTTCCCGCTCCTCCGCCGTCAGGGCGGAGATCATGCCTCCCTGGCTCGCGCCGAACAGATAGATGTGCCGCCTGTCCGTGCAGTCCCAGGACATCACCTCGTCCAGGACCGCGCACAGATCCTCCTTTTCCGTAAACAGCGTCATCTCCGTGGTGGGAAAGCCGCTGACATCGCGCGTGCTCCCGCCGCAGAAGGTAAAGCAGACGGCCCCGATGCCGTTCTGAGAAAAATATTCCGCCGCCGTCTCAAAGTCCGTTTTGCAGCCGTTATAACCGTGGCTGAACAGAACGACGGGGAACTGCCGGATGCCTTCCGGCCTGTAAAAAACGCCGTCCACCGTCCTGTTGTGATGGGAAATCCTGATTTCTTCTCTGTACATGGAAACCTCCATTCCGAAAACTCCGGGAAAGCCGGTTCCGGTTCCGGGATCGTCCGGACGGCTCTCTCCGTCTTCCCTGTATAATACCTTTCTCCTATCATAAAAGAACAGGAGACAAAACGCAAGCGCGGCGCGTCCAGGGCACGCCCGGATTGCTACAGCCGGTCTCATCCCAAAACCGCGCTGTCCTTCTCATAATACTGCGCCTGTGCCCGCCACATGGAAGCATAGAGACCTTCCTCCTTCACCAGCTCCTCATGGCTCCCGCGCTGGACCAGCTCTCCCTGATGAAAGACCAGGATCTCGTCGCAGAAACGGCAGGAGGAGAGACGGTGGGAAATGAAGATGGCAGTCCGTCCGCCCACCAGGTTCCGAAAGCCGCTGTAGACCTCGTGCTCGGAAACCGGATCCAGGGCTGCGGTCGGCTCATCGAGGATGACGATGGGGGCATCCTTGTACAGGGCGCGGGCCAGAGCGATTTTCTGGGCCTCGCCGCCGGAGATTTCCACGCCGTCCTGATCCATGCTCCGGTAGAGGAAGGTGGAAAGGCCGTCCTTCATCCGCTGCAGGCGTTTTCCAAAGTCCGCCTTTTCCAGGCAGTCCCGTACCCGGGCGGCATCATAGTCCCTTCCGCCCGCCACGTTTTCTCCCAGGGGCAGCGCCAGAAGCTGAAAGTCCTGAAATACCACGGAAAATCGGCGCAGATATTCCTCATAATCATATTCCCTCACATCGCGGCCATTGAGCAGCACCCGGCCGCTGTCCGGATCATACAGACGGCAGAGCAGCTTCACCATGGTGGTCTTTCCGCTGCCGTTCATCCCCACCACGGCGATCTTTTTTCCCGGCTCCAGACGGAAGGAAACATGGGAAAGCGCCGGAGCCGCTGCGCCCGGATAGGTATAGGACACGTCTTCCAATTCCAGCGCTCCGTCTCCGTCCTCCGGGCGCATGGCCGCACCGCCGTCCTCCATCCGGTCCGGCAGGGAGAGATAGGCAAAGGTGCTTTCCATGCGCCTGGCGTTCATGCGGATCTCACTGGCGCTCTTGGAAAGGGTTTTCAGGCTTTCCGAAAACCGGTAAATGGCAGCTGCAAAGAGGACGATGGATCCCGCTGAAAGAGCGCCGGAAAGGGCTCTCAGCACGATGAACAGATAGGCTCCTCCCATCAGCAGGCCGGAAAGGCTTCCGTCCAGAAGTCCGGCCTTCCTCTCCAGGAGGCTCTCTCCGTCCACCATCCGGTCCCGCTCCTCCTCCCGGAGCGCGTTTTTGATCATCGGCTGTGCACGGTAGATCCGGATGTCCTTCCCCTCCCGGTAGGTAATGCCGCCGCGCATCAGGTAATTGCTCCTACTGCTTTCCGTATCGTATTTTTGCCGCAGCTCTTCTTCCCCTTGATAGGTCCTGCGCTCAGAACGGATGGAGCAGAAGGTCGCCGCCAGCACCAGAAACAGGAAAAGCAGGGTGCTCCAGTGCCGCCACATCCCTCCCTGAAGAAATACGGGGATCAGCAGCAGCGCCGCGCAGACCGCCCCCACCACGCCGTTCACGCAGCGCTGAAACTGAGGGACCATGAAATAAGCCCCGCAGCCCCAGTCATAGTCGTTGTCGATCCGGGCGCGCAGCGCCGCCGTTTCCGGGCTGTCCGCCTGCGCATAGCTCATCCCCATGCTTTTTTCATAAAATTCCCATTCCACCAGATCGTTGCAGTATTCCGAATGGGGCAGGCCGCAGCGCTCCATCTTCCCCCGGACGGCGTTCATGGCAAACAGAACGGCCACTCCTGCCGCCGCCATGCCCGCCAGCCTTCCGAATGCCATACCCGCTTCCAGCCCGTCCACGAACAGAGAGGACAGCAGAGACGATACCAGCGGGATCAGCGCTTCCATCACGCCCAGCAGGAAGGCCATCTGCAGCGACCGGGGCTCACATTTCCAGATTTCCCGCAGACAGAGCATCAGCATATTTTTCTTTTTCATAACCATTCTCCCTTTCTGAAGCGTTCTTCCGCATCATGCCAAAGCGGCATCCGTCCCTTCCGCCTTCTTATAATACTGGCTCTGCAGGTCGTACATTTCCCGATACTCCCTACAGGTCTTCATCAGCTCCTCGTGGGGCCCGCTGGCCTTTACCCGTCCGTTTTCCAGAAATACCACGCGGCTGCAGAACAGGGTGCTCGCCAGCCGGTGAGAGATGTAAACCGCAGTTTTGTTTCCGGAAAGGGAGTGGAACATTTCATAGGTTTCGCTCTCCGCGATCGGGTCCAGCGCCGCCGTGGGCTCATCGAAGAAAAGAAGCTGCGCGCCCTTGTACAGCGCCCGCGCCATAAGGAGCTTCTGCTTCTGTCCGCCGGAGAAGGAGCTTCCGCCCTCCTGAAGGTTTCCCATCCCGTTGTCCATGCTGAGGGGCAGACGGCTGACGGCTTCCCACAGCCCAACCTGTTTCAGGCTTTCCTCCACCCGTTTCCGGTCCACATTTTCATCCGACATGGCCACGTTCTCGGCTACGGTAAAGGGCAGGATCGTCGCCTCCTGAAAAACCGGAGCGATCAGCGCATACAGATCCTCCTTTTTGAAATTCCGGATGTCCTGACCGTTTAACAGGATCCTGCCGGATTCCGGCTTATAAAAACCGCACAGCAGCTTGATGATGGTGGTTTTTCCAGCGCCGTTTAAGCCCACCAGAGCGATCTTTTCTCCGGGTTCGATGGACAGGGAAAAATGATCCAGCACCCGGTTCCTGCCCCCATAGGAAAAGCACACGTCCTCGAAACGGATGCCCACCGGCTCCTCCTTCCCCGGAGGCACGGCAGCGGGATCCGGTTCCGGCTCGTCCGCCGCCTCCAGGAAGGAACGCATCCGCTCCAGGGGCGGCACCGCCTGCATGAGCTGTCC
Organism: Candidatus Eisenbergiella intestinipullorum; assembly: GCA_019119815.1. Taxonomy (GTDB): domain Bacteria; phylum Bacillota; class Clostridia; order Lachnospirales; family Lachnospiraceae; genus Eisenbergiella; species Eisenbergiella intestinipullorum. Next base: position 39,092 of record DWWH01000045.1, read on the forward strand.
CACGCTGGCGGATACCTGGGTCACCAGGGTGGAAAAGGAGGCCACCGCGCTGCAGGCCAGCACGAAATCTCCAACGGAGAGCGCGCCGGATGACGCCCGGAAGAGAAACCACAGATAAGCGATCCCATCCCGCACAAACAGCGTCAGGCTTTCCACAAAGGCTGCATGGAAAAACCGCTGCTGCACCGCCTGCCGGAGATGGAAATGGGCGTCGTTGTAATGCGCAAAGCACTGCCGGATCCATCCGGAAAGCTCATAGAGACGGATGTCCTTTCCATATTTCATATCGGAAGCGACCTGTTCCATGTAGCCCCTGCGGTTCTGCAGGCTGCTGCGCTCCTGGATCCGGCTGACCTCATATTTCTGCGCCCGGCGCAGCGCCAGAAAGTTGACCGCTGACAGAACAAGGATCAGCGCAAGCATCCAGGGGCTTAACGAAGCGATGATGCTGCCGTAAAGAAGAAAGCTGACGGCAGCGCTTCCCAGCTTTACGATCCCTTCGCTCATCAGCGTGGTAGCAGACCACGGCCCCCAGTCCACGCTCATTTCCTTCGCCTGTTCATATTTATCCTGCCACTCGGCGCTCTCCACATGTTCATAGTCGCAGTCCAGCGTCTTGCAGAACAGACGGATCCGGAAATAGCTTCTCACCCGGTCTAAAAGCCGCGTCTTTCCTCTGGACGCCATGCTGCCAAGCCCCTGAGAAAGGACCAGGATGCAGGTGATCGCCAGCAGGAGCGCCGCCGCCCTCCCGGCGGACGCTCCGTCCGTCACCAGATCCACGCCGAGCTTGGGAAGATACATGGCGATATAGGGCGTGATCACGCTGCAGACCGTCTCTATGATGAGAAGGGCCATCAGCCTTCTGTCACTCTCCCAGATCCCCTTCAGCAGATATTTAATATGATTTCCCAAAGAATATTTCTTCATTTTCAATTACCTCCATGCCGGAGCGATGCAGATTCTGACCGGGCATCAAACAACGGTTTCTCCTGCATTCTCTCTTTCCCGCCTTGTCCTTCCCGGTATCGTATTCAGTATACAGAAAAAAAATCCCTGCCGCAAGGAAAATAGGGCGTATGACAGGATCGGGGATGAAAAACGTTACCGTTCTGCCAAAGGCTGTAGCCGCGTATTCGTTCTGCTTTCCTTTTTACAGTTTCTTTCCCTTCCCTCCCTTTTCTTCGCTCAAAAAATGTGTCATAATAAATACGTTATTTTATGCACAGGCCTCCGGTACCTTTTCCGCAGGCCCTTCATACCGGGGTTTTCCCGAATGACAAAAATCCATTGACAAAGGAGCGATCCCCATGCCATCCGCATATGCGCATTACCGCTTCGGCCGGCAGGTCTGCCCGCTGCTTGAAAAAAAAGAGCAGCAGACCGTGCTCGAGCACCCGGAGCTGTTTCTGATCGGCCTGCACGGGCCGGACATTTTCTTCTATCACCATCCACTCTCCTCCTCTCCCCTTAACAGAATGGGACATCGGATGCACGGCGAGCCGGGAGAAGCCTTTTTTGCCCCTGCGGCGGACGTTCTTGCCGCTCTTGCGCCCGGCCGGCGGGAAGCGGGACTTTCCTATCTGTATGGCTTTCTCTGTCATTTTGCTCTGGACAGCAGCTGCCATCCTTACGTGGAAGCGCAGACCCGCCGCACAGGGATCGCCCACATGGAGCTGGAGGCCCAGTTCGACCGTCGGCTGATGCTTCACGACGGTCTGGACCCTCTGTCCCATTTCCCCGCCGGCCATATCATACCGTCGATGAAAAATGCAGAGGTGATCGCCGCGTTCTTTGAACGGGAAGGCGGGGACCCCGGGCAGATCCTTCTGACCCTGCACTCCATGCTCACCTGCAATCGGCTTCTGACCGCTCCCCACATGCCGAAACGGCTTTTGATCGAAGCAGCCTTTGCCGCCTGCGGAAAATCTGCTTCCATGCGGGGCGTCATGATCCCTCTGCACGCGGATCCCGCCTGCAGGGACAGCAGTCTGAAGCTGGGTCGTCTGTATCGCCGCTCGCTTCCTGCTGCCGTCGATCTGATCCGAAATTACCGCCTGTATACGGAGGGAAAACAGAAGCTGTGCGGCCGCTTCCTTCTCCCCTTCGGCTGAGCCGCCCAGGACCTCCGTCCCCAAATCTTTCCGAAACTGATCGAAAAGGAGTCTGATCATGAAATTTCAACTCACCAAACTGGAAAAAAGCTGGATCCTCTATGACATCGGGAATTCCGCCTTTACCCTGATGGTCTCCACCATCATCCCCATCTATTTCAACTCGCTGGCAGAAAGCGCCGGCATCTCCTCCGTGGATTATCTGGCGAGCTGGGGCTATGCCGCCAGCATCGCCACGCTTCTGGTGGTCCTTTCCGGACCGGTCCTCGGGACGCTGGCTGATCAGAAGGGCTACAAAAAGAAGCTGTTTCTTGCCGCTCTCCTTCTGGGTGTGATCTGCTGTGTCCTGCTCGGCTTCGTGCATGACTGGCTGTTCTTTCTTGTCCTGTTCGTCATCGCCCGTGTGGGCTATTCCGTCAGCCTGATCTTCTACGATTCCATGCTGCCGGATGTTTCCTCACCGGAGCGGGTGGATCGGGTCTCCTCCTACGGCTATGGACTGGGCTACATCGGAAGCTGCATTCCCTTTGCCGCCTGTCTGGTCCTGGTGCTGGGCGCGGATGCGTTCGGCCTCACCCTTTCCTCAGCCATGCTGCTCGCCTTTCTGATCGTCGCGGTCTGGTGGTTCGCCGTTTCCTGTCCGCTCCTGAAGCTGTACCGGCAGAAGCATTATTCCGAAAGCGGGACAAGGTCCGCCGTCGCCGGAAGCTTCCAGCGCCTGGGGAATACCTTCCGAAGCATCAAAAAAGAAAAGAAGACCTTCCTGTTCCTTCTGGCCTTCTTTTTCTACATTGACGGCGTCTACGCCATCATTGACATGGCGACCGCCTATGGGACAGCCCTGGGCCTGGATACCACGGGGCTCCTCATCGCCCTTCTGGTCACCCAGATCGTCGCTTTTCCCTTCTCTTTCCTGTTCGGCCGTCTGTCCGGAAAGCATGCGCCGGAAAAGCTGATCATGATCTGCATCCTGGCTTATCTCGGCATCACCGTGTTTGCGCTGTTCATGTCCACCCAGCTGCACTTCTGGATCCTGGCGGTCTGCGTCGGCATGTTCCAGGGCGGTATTCAGGCTCTGTCCCGCTCCTATTTCACGAAGATCATCCCGGCAGAGAGATCCGGCGAATACTTCGGCATCATGGACATCTGCGGCAAAGGCGCTTCCTTCATCGGCACCACTCTGATCGGCATCGTCAGTCAGCTGACCGGAAGCGTCAACCGGGGGATCGGCGTTCTGATCATCACCTTTGCCGTCGGCCTCGTCCTGTTCGCCAGAGCCTCTTCTCTGAAGGACGCCTGAAAACATGTGCCGCCAGGCGCACGCAAAACGGACGGGAGAGGAATTTTCCCTTTTCCTCTCCCGTCCGTTTTCTGTTGGATCAGACCGTTGTTTCGCTGCAGTTCCGACCGTTACAGCCTGGAATAGCCATATCCGTTCACCATGGCGTCCAGCTTCTGCCTTGCCTTGCAGAACGGGCAGTTGTGTACCTCATAGGCCTGATAGCCGGGCACGTCGCTGGTATCAAACATGGACTGCACCGGAATGCCGTTGATGGATTTTACCGCGCTGAACACGGAAAAGATGGCCTGGATCCTTCCGCCGTAATAGTCGATGCACTCCAGGCTTCTGCGCAGCGTCATCCCTGTGGTAGTGGTAGCGAGCAGCAGGATGATGTTCTTGTCCCGGATCGAGCCCACCAGATTGTCGCGGAAGATCATCTGGTTGTTCATGTTGAATTCCGGCGTCACCACATAAACCGTATTGTGCATGTTCATGGAAGGGAAGTTCCCCCTCTCCAGCTCTTCCGCCACATAAGCCCCGATCACCTCACAGCCGTCCAGGCAGCAGACCGTATCCACCACCGTTTCCACCGGCAGTCTCTGTACGAAAGCCTTTCCCACCGCGGCCGCCTCCGAGCGTCTGGTCTTCAGCCCCGTCATGTCCACATAATAATTGACATGGGAATGGCTGGTGGCAAAATGTCCCGGGATCGCCCGCAGAATGATATTGTTTCCTGCCTTTGAGTAGAACTTCATCACCTTGTTTTCCATACCCTTTACCTCTCCCTTTCCGCATCCGAGCAGAGGCTTCCTCCGGCCAGCTTCCTTTCCGCAGGCTCTCCGCCGCTCCGATGCCCTTTGCCGAACGTTTCCTGATAAGTTTCATTATATCTGCTTTGCGCAGTTTTTACAACTTTTTCTTTCTTTTCCGGATTTTTATGTGAATTCTGCCCTTTCCGGTTCCGCATCTTTTCATTCCATTTTTCCCCGGATGCGCTATAATAATGGAGAATGACGGGCCGCCGCATCCTGCGGGCATTCCCGTCCGGAATCTGATCGTCTCTAAGGAGGATACAATGGACAAGATCTATAGCGCCCGGCTGGACCGGGTCTGTGAAGAATTGAAAAGGGCAGGGCTTACGCAGATGATCGTAAGCGATCCGCTGAGCATCCGGTATCTGACCGGCGTATGGGTACAGCCCTATGAGCGTCTGTACGCTCTGTATGTGCGCACGGACGGAAAGCACTGCTTCTTTCTGAACAATCTGTTTGTGATCCCGCAGGTGGACCTGGACACGCTGTGGATGTCCGATACGGATGACTGCATCGGCATGGTGGCCGCCCATATCGCAGGCTACGGTGCGGACGCTCCTCTCGGCATCGACAAAAGCTGGTCCGCAGGCTTTCTGCTGGGTCTGATGGAGAAAAACCCGCAGGCAAAATATGTGAACGCTTCCTGCTGTGTGGATCGGGTCCGTTCCATCAAGGACGCCTTTGAGCAGGAAAAAATGCGGGAATCCTCCCGGATCAACGACGCCTGCATGGAAAAGATCGCCGCCTTTATCAAAGAAGGGATGACGGAAAAGGAATGCGCCGATCAGGTCCGGGCGCTGTACCGGCAGGCCGGCTGCCCGGAGGGCTTCGACACCATCCTCTCCTTCGGCCCCAATGCGGCGGATCCGCATCATGAACCGGACGATACCCGCCTGAAGGCCGGGGACTGCATTGTGGTCGACATGGGCTGCGTCAAGGACGGCTACTGCTCCGATATGACACGCACCTTTTTCTGCAAAAACGCCCCGGAGGAATATGCCGCCATCCATGACCTGGTGCGCCGGGCCAATGAAAAGGCAGAAAGCATCATCCGTCCCGGCGTGCGCTTCTGCGACATCGACCGGGCGGCGCGGGATCTGATCACGGAAGCCGGCTACGGACCTTACTTCAATCACCGGCTCGGGCACTCCATCGGCCTGCAGGACCACGAGCCCGGAGACGTGAGTTCTGCAAATACCGCCTGTGTGGAGGAAGGCATGACCTTTTCCATCGAGCCCGGCGTCTATCTGCCCGGGAAGTTCGGCGTACGGGTGGAGGATCTGGTGCTGGTGACAAAGGACGGCTGTGAGGTATTAAACCACGTGGACAAGCACTGGAGGCTGATCGGCTGATGCGCTCTGCCCCTGCGCCTTCACGGCGGAGCGCTTGATTCGCGGAGGGTTTCCTTATCCTGCCGAAGAAAGCGCGAAAAATGCCCTGACGGGGATGCCGCTTTGCGGCTGCCCGTCAGGGCATTTTTTTTTCTTAATCTGCTTTTCTCTTCCTGCAGCCTTCGCCGGGCCTGCAGCCGGCAATCGTTCCCGGCCGTCAGCCGGAGGCCGGGCGGCAGATCGTCACCTTGTAACCTGGACAGACAGCTTATCCCCGTCCACCTTCAGCTCATCGATCCTGGCGCAGCGGGTATCTTCCGCCGGCGTTTCGTCCGTGATGTCTCTTCCATGGTATACGATGTAGTATTTTCCGTTATCGTACAGGACGCTGTTGTGCCCCATGCCTTCCACGAAATCATTCCTGGAGATCAGCGGCGCATAGGTATGATCGTCCGGATATTTCTTCCAGTCGAGCGTCCGCAGATCCGCGTCCGGCGCGCCGTGCGCCACGCTGTAGCCGATGAAATAGGTGGGATTCTGGTGGCAGGCTCCCGAATACATCAGGAAATGCGTCTCTCCCACGCAGAAGTAAAACGCGCCTTCGATGGTATGCCAGTGCTCTCCCTTTTTGAAGCGGTCCCTCTGATAGATCTCCTCATCCATCGTGGGGCGGACGACACAGACCGGCTTTCCTTCCAGCGTAAGAGGATCCTTCATCTTGTCGCAGACGATCACGGTCCCTACCCGTTCGGCATCGGTCACGTTCTGGCAGTAGAAGAAATAGAGGCCGGAAGGCGTCAGCACCGTATGCGGGTCGATGGAAAACGGAGGCAGCAGGTCCTTCACCTTACGGAACGGTCCATGCGGAGAATCCGAAATAGCCACGCGCATGGTCTGTCCGTGTTCGTCGTTGCTGTCCGCATCCATGCTGGAATAATACATATAATAGGTCCCGTCCAGCTCCAGCACACAGGGAGCCCAGCAGTTCTTCTGCCCCGTCATGTCCAGGCAGACGCCCTCATACTCCCATCCGTCCATCAGATGATCGCTGCTGTAAAGCTGCGGGCCCGCAGGGCCGGTCGCATAAATATAATACCTGCCATCCTTTGCCCGGATCATATAAGGATCCGGCTGTCCCAGAGGCGCCGTATCGCCCGGTTTTCTCTTATAAAGCTTCATTTTTCACCTCCATGCCGAAGCGTTCTACGCTGAGGCCGCGAGGAGAAATCACGCATGTGATTTCTCCTCTGCGATCACAGCAGTTTTGTGCTTCGGCGCAAAACTGCCGATTGAAAAATAAGCCATCAGGCTTATTT
>DWWH01000046.1 GCA_019119815.1 Candidatus Eisenbergiella intestinipullorum
TTGCTTCATCACTCAGGTCATACAGATTTTGCAGCAGATACAACCGCAGCATGGTCTCCAGTGGATAGGGTTTATTGCCGCGCTCTCCTTTGTAATAGCACGGCTGGATCAGCGTAAGCCATTCCTTCCACGGGACGATCCGCTCGATCTGGGCTAGAAATTCTTTCTTCTTTGTCCGTACCTGCGCCAACTCATCACTAAGCGCAGACATTGTCATCTGTTTATCCATGGTCTTATTATATCTCTTCTGGCAGTATCGCGCCTACTTTTCTGTGCGGTATTGCCTTAAATATCACGAGCGAAAGGAGAAGCGAAAATGAAAGATCGCGGTCCTTCCCATCGGCTTCATGGACGGACTTCCCCACGCGCTGTCGTGCTACCGGGAATATCTTGTGACGGGAGGCATGCCGCAGTCCGTACACACTTTTGTGGAAACGCGGGATTTCAATTTTGTGCTTGCATCTCAGAAAGCGTTGAATGACGCTTATATCGCGGATATGGCAAAATATGCGGCACCGCAGGAGACGGTCAGGATCATGGCGGTCTGGGGAAGCATTCCTGCACAGCTGTCCAAAGAAAATCACAAATTTCAGTATCGGGTGATTAAATCCGGGGCGCGTGCTCATGATTACGAAATGCCGCTTCAGTGGCTGGAAGCCGCCGGCGTTATCAATCGCTGTGTCCGGGTCACCAAAGGCAGATATAATCACAGCATCATGATATGAAAGGAGATCTTTATGAAAAGAAGCATGATTCCTGTGATTATATTTCCGAGACTATGCCCATATTCCTTGATTCCAGCAAAGGTCTTGCAGTGTACGGTGAACAGCGGATCCGTACAGTGGGAGAGATTGACAGTTGGCTGGCGAAGCTGGATTTGGGACTGACGGCCTAAAAAGTAAAAGATGATTTTTTCGTGCAGTTCCATTGGGACCGCCTGAATGCTTTTTGTGCGGTGCGGGATAAAATCAGGTGGAAAAATGAATGAAACGATCATATAATAAGGCTGTTAATATTTGCATGAGAGTTGGGTTGCAATGAAAATAAAAGCAAAAAGCAAATGTGGTTTTCTTTTGTAAGTCCTTATGGAACAAGGATAATAGGTGGTTCTCCGGTTGTCTTTGCACTGATCGGTTTTATCCTCATTTCACAGCTTATGCGAAAATCGCTTCCGAGATTTCAACTGGGGACATGGTACGGAAACTGGATTGTCGGTTATGCTGTTTTAGGCAATTTTTCCTTTTTTCCGGAAATGCTTCCACACTTATCATCCACCTCATGGCGCTGGCTGTTGGAGCGGCATTCGGAGCTCTGGCGCTCAAAGGAAAAATCATGTAAAGGGGAGTCAGGTACCCTTAAGCAGAATCTTGCCGGGAGAATGGTACTATTGAACTGTACAGCCTGTCGAAAAATGAGGTGGTGGATGTGTTTGGCCATATCTGGCGCTGCCAGTGGCCATAACTTTGAAAATTTTGTAATTATTGGACTTGTGAAGAATTTTTCCTGGGACAGGAAAGAAAAGAGAGAATATCAAGATGACAAAAAAGCAAGAGGAATCATCCATCCGCGCCATCCAGATCCGTGGTGCGAGGGTGCACAACCTGAAAAATGTCGATGTGGACGTGCCGTTAAACCGGATCGTGGGAATCGCGGGAGTATCGGGCTCCGGAAAATCATCGCTGGCGCTGGGTGTGCTGTATGCGGAGGGCTCCAGGCGGTATCTGGACGCCCTTTCCACCTATACCAGAAGGAGGATGACCCAGGCAGCAAAGGCCCAGGTGGACGAGGTGCGTTACGTCCCGGCGGCCCTGGCGCTCCATCAGCGGCCGGGCATTCCCGGCATCCGAAGCACCTTCGGCACGGGAACGGAGCTGTTAAACAGCCTGCGGCTGATGTTTTCCAGGCTGGCAAGCCACCGATGCCCGAACGGACATTATCTTGCGCCCACACTGCTGGTGGCGGCGGGACAGGAATTGACCTGCCCGGAATGCGGTGAAAAATTCTATGCGCCCTCTGCGGAGGAGCTTGCCTTCAACAGTCAGGGAGCCTGCCGTACCTGTGACGGGACGGGAATCGTGCGCACGGTGGACAGGGATACGCTGGTGCCGGATGATTCCCTGACCATCGACGAGGGCGCGGTGGCTCCCTGGAACAGCCTGATGTGGTCTCTGATGACCGACGTCTGCCGGGAGATGGGCGTGCGCACCGACGTGCCCTTCCGGGAGCTGACGGAACGGGAGAAGGACATCGTCTTCAACGGCCCTGCGGAGAAAAAGCACATTTTATATCATTCCAAAAACACCAATCAGGCGGGAGAGCTGGACTTCACCTATTTCAACGCGGTCTATACGGTGGAAAATGCCCTGGCAAAGGTAAAGGATGAAAAGGGCATGAAGCGGGTGGAGAAATTTCTGAAGCAGGATGTGTGTCCGGACTGCGGCGGTTCCAGACTGTCGGAAGCGGCAAGGGCGCCGAGGCTGCGGGGCATTTCCCTGGCGGAGGCCTGCCAGATGACCCTTTCCGCAGCGGCAGACTGGGTGGACGGCGTGCCTGAGAGCCTGCCGGAGGAGATGCGTCCCATGGCGGAGAGCATCTGCGAATCCTTCCGGACCGCGGCAAAACGGCTTCTGGATCTGGGGCTCGGCTATCTGACGCTGGACCGTGCTGCATCCACTCTGTCCACCGGAGAGAGGCAGCGGATGCAGCTGGCAAGAGCTGTCCGGAACCGCACCACGGGCGTCCTGTATGTGCTGGATGAGCCTTCCATCGGTCTGCATCCCTCCAATATCGTGGGGCTGACCGGCGTGATGAAGGATCTGATTGCCGACGGAAATTCTGTGGTGCTGGTGGATCACGATACGCAGATTCTCACGGAGGCGGACTGGATCATCGAAATGGGGCCGGGAGCCGGAGCCGCCGGCGGCCGGGTGATCGCGCAGGGAAGTCCGGAAGAGCTTTCCCAAAATCCCGGTTCCATGATCGGGCCATTTCTGGAACCTTTCCTGGAGAGGGAGAACAGAGAAAAGGAGCGGAGAGCGTCCGATGTGCCAGGCTTACGGAATCAGCCGGAGCCTGAAAAGGGCAGTCCTCAGAAAAGCGCCCTGTTTATGGCAGGAACCATCCGCCTTTCCACCGGCCCCATCCATACCGTGCAGCCGCTGCAGGCGGAGATCCCGAAGGGAAAGCTGACCGTGGTGACCGGAGTATCCGGTTCCGGAAAGACCACCCTGATTCTGGAGAGCCTGATTCCTGGCCTGGAGGCTTCCATTCAGGGAAAGAAGCTGCCAGGCCATGTTCGCTCCGTGGACAGCGCGGGCATCCGGCAGGTGAAGCTGATCGACGCCGCGCCCATCGGCATCAACATGCGTTCCACTGTGGCCACCTATGCCAACGTCCATGATGAGCTGCGCAAAATATTTGCCCGGACGCCGGACGCGAAGCGGCTGGGCTATAAGGCCGGAGATTTTTCCTATAACACCGGAAAGCTGCGCTGCCCGGTCTGCGACGGGACCGGAGAGATCAGCCTGGACGTACAGTTTCTGCCGGATGTGGACATTCCCTGTCCCCAGTGCCGCGGCTCCCGCTACGCGAAAGAAGCAGAACGGGTGAAGTATGAGAAGAAAGAGGGGCAGGCCTGGTCGCTTCCGGAGCTGATGGCGATGGATGTGAACACGGCTCTGAAGGCCTGCGAAAGCCTGAAGCTGGTGCATCAGCGCCTGCAGGTTCTTAAGGATCTGGGCCTTGGTTATCTGACGCTGGGAGAGGAAACGCCCGGCCTTTCCGGCGGGGAGGCGCAGCGTCTGAAGCTTGCCAGCGAAATGGGAAAGGCCCAGTCGGATTCCGTGTTCGTCTTCGACGAG
>DWWH01000047.1 GCA_019119815.1 Candidatus Eisenbergiella intestinipullorum
CGTTCTACGCTGAGGCCGCGAGGAGAAATCACGCATGTGATTTCTCCTCTGCGATCACAGCAGTTTTGTGCTTCGGCGCAAAACTGCCGATTGAAAAATAAGCCATCAGGCTTATTTTTCAATCTTCCTCCCTCCCGGCCGCTTCACATCCGGCCGGCCGCTGCCCTGCCGGTACATTTTCATACGGCCTGCACTGTGGTGCAGCCAGGCCTGAGCCAGGGCTTCTTTCTAAAAAGGATTGTAAAAACGGTTTCCGTCGTGGAAGGTGATGATCATCGCCGCGATCACAAAGCAGATCACAAAGGCGATCACCAGATAGTCATTCCGGGAAAGCGGCTTTCCCATGTACCAGCTCCTGGTCTTCTTTTTCCCGAAGCCCCGCAGCTCCATGGCGTTGCTGACCACGTCGATCCGGTCCATGCTGGAAAAGATCAGCGGGAAGATGATGCTCGCCATGCTTTTCAGACGCTTGAACAGGGAAGCCTTTCCGGACATCTCAATGCCCCTCGCTTCCTGTGCGTGCTTGATCTTGGTGAAATCCGACTGGACGTCCGGAACGTAGCGCAGGGCGATGGCCATGGCATATCCCACCTTATAGCTGATGCCGAGCCGGTTCAGGCTGGCCGCAAACTCACTGGGGTTGGTCGTCACCATGAACATCAGCACCACAGGTACTACCGTAAAATATTTCAGCATGATGTTGAATTCATAGAAAAGCTGCTCTGCCGTCATGCTGTAGCGGCCTGCGATATGGAACAGGACCGTCTTTGACCCGTAAATGGAGCAGCCCTCATACGGCGAAAACAGATAGACGATCACGATATTCATGCAGAGGAAGACGAGGATAAATTTGAATACCGTTCCCACCTGCTTCCACTCTGTCTTGGACACCTTGAAAAACACCAGGCTGAACAGCAGCATGATCACCAGGATCCGGGTATCATAGGTCAGCATGCCGGCAACAGACCACAGGATAAAAAACAACATCTTCGTTACGCCTGACAGCCTGTGGATCCAGGTATCCTTGGGCGCATAGGTAAGCAGTCTAGCCATTTGCTCTCTCCTCTCTCTCGAAATAGATGAATCTTTCCACGAATCCGGAAGCATCGGAAATACCGCACTTCATGGCGAGCTCATACAGAGACGTCTCCTTCAGATAGGCTCTGTCCGCAATTTCCTTATCCGTCAGCACCCTGGCGGGAACATCGTCAGCAATCATCCTTCCGTCCGCGATGACGATCGCACGGTCCGTATATTCCAGCATCAGATGCATGTCGTGAGTGATCATGATAATGGTGATGCCAAGCCGTTCATTGATGTCCTTCAAAAATTCCATGATCTCGGTATAATGGCGGAAATCCTGACCTGCCGTCGGTTCGTCCAGAATCAGGACCCGAGGATTCATCACCAGGATGGAAGCGATGGTCACACGCTTTTTCTGTCCGAAGCTCAGAGCAGAAACGGGCCAGTTGCGGAACGGATAGAGACCGCAGATCTTCAGCGTCTCATGCACCCGTTCCCGGATCTCCTCCTCCGGCACACCGCGCACCGCAAGGCCCAGGGCCACCTCGTCGAAGATCATGGGCTTGCTGATCATCTGATTGGGATTCTGCATCACCAGGCCGATGACCTCACCGCGCTCTTTGATCGAAAGGGAGGAGATGTCGGAGCCCTCCAGAAGGATCTTTCCCTGATCCGGCTGGATGAAGCCGCAGATCAGATTGGAAAGCGTGCTCTTTCCCGCGCCGTTTTTCCCCACGATGCTGACCATCTCTCCTTTTTCGATCCGGAAATTAATGTTCTGCAGGACCTTCTGTCCGGGAACATAGGAGAAATCCAGAGCCTCTACCTCGAGCATGGGCTCCGTTCCCCTGCGCGCCGGAGGCAGCTGCGCCTTCTGAAACCATCCCCTCACCTTTTCCCGGTAGGGGGCAAGGTCCATGGTCTCGATATGCTGCGGCAGGCTTTCCGGCTTCACCGTGCAGCCCGCATGCTTCAGCGCCGTGATATAAAGGGGCTCACGGATTCCCTCCTTTTCCAGCACATCCGTACAGAGCAGTTCATCCGGCTTCATATCCGCGACGATCTCTCCCTCGCCCACCACAATGATCCGGTCCACATCCCGGTAAAGCGCATCCTCCAGCCTGTGTTCGATGATGAGCACCGTTTTTCCTGTTTCCTTGCTGATCCTGTCGATCAGGGCGATGGCCCGTTTTCCGGTCGCCGGATCCAGATTGGCCAGCGGTTCGTCAAACAGCAGAATATCCACATCGTCGATCATGACGCCCGCCATGGACACTCTCTGCTTCTGTCCGCCGGACAGCTCCGTCGGCGCATGATCCAGAAGGGACTTTACATCTACGGTCTCCGCCACCTCATCCACTCTGGGGAAAAGCTCCTCCTGCGGAACGCAGTCATTTTCCAGCGCAAAGGCAATATCCTCCGCAACCGTCAGTCCGATAAACTGTCCGTCTGTATCCTGCAGCACGGTTCCCACCAGCTTGGACATGCCGAAGATCCCTTCCTTCGATGGATCCTTTCCCTTTACGGACAGGCTTCCCGTGTTTTCCCCAGGAAAAGAAAAAGGAACCAGTCCGTTGATACAGTGCGCCAGGGTGGATTTCCCGGAGCCGGACGGTCCCACGATAAGAACCTTCTCCCCGGCATAGATCGTCAGATCAATATGACGCAGGGTAGGCTCCGTCTGAGAACGATATTTAAACGTATAGTCCTTAAATTCGATAATAGGGGTCATTGCTTACCTCACATAAAAAGGATAGCCGGCCCATGATGGGCCGGCCAGATTCTTCGTCCAACGGACACTGCCGCACCGCTTCTGCCTGTCCTTATCAGTCCTCCTTGGAAAGGCTGGAGGATTTGGCTCCGATCTTGGAATAAGCATACGCCAGCAGAGAGCCCAGAACTCCGGCAACCACGATATTTCCGATGAAGGCAAGAACGCCCTGCGTAAATACCTTGTTTGCAGGCTCCGCATAAACCAGGATGTCAAGCACGGGCGCAAGGAGAATCCATGCAAGCGCATTTGCGACCACCTGAACCACATTGAACAGAACGATGGTCTTTCCGGTAAAGCCTCCGTCCTTGATCGCATACTTCGCAGCGAACAGGCCGACGATGATTCCGAACAGTCCGTCCGGGAATACCCAGCTCCACCATACGCTTCCGTACAGCAGCGCATCTCCGAGAGCGTGTCCGATCAGTCCGATGGCCCCCCCTACGATGGGTCCGAATACTGCGGAGAAGAAGGTCAGTACCGCTACTCTGGACTGCAGCGCCGTGTTCGGAATGATCATGAACGGAACCTGTACGTTCGTCAGTACGATAAACAGCGCGGTTCCGATGCCGATAGCAACGACTTCCTTAATGCCAAACTTCAGTTTCATGGTGAGTTTCCTCCTCGTTCCTCATAAATGTATATACAGGCCGCAGCCTTTCGCCCTTCTGTCATCCGCGGCATGCAGCTTCCGCAGTCCGGCGGATTTCCGGCAGTCCAGCCCGCCCCAGCCTGTCTGATGTATTGCTTCCTATTAACTATATACGATTTCCGTTGATTTTGCAATGGCAAATCAACTGCAGGTTGTCGCCGGTGTACAGTGGTTCCTGTTCAGTCCGGTGCCGGTCACTGGATGACCGGCACGTAAACAAGCGTTACGGCCCGAATCCGGCCCGTCCATCGCCGCAGGCGATCCGGAATGCCGGGCCGGGTTCCTGTTCGCCGGCAAGACAGCGAACAGGAACCTGCAATGGCATAATGTGCGTGGTGGCCCTAATGATTTTCCCTCCTTTTTAACAGACAGTGTCTGTTGAATTGATTTGGCTGCCCAAAGACGGTGCCGAACAGCAACTCAATTTGGGGCTGTCGCCTCTGTTGTTTTGGCTTCCAGATCGGCATAATCCAACAGCCCATGTTCAGACAGGTAGTTGAGGGTCTGCGCCATCTGTTTGAGGTTGAATACCTTGGCCCAGCGGGCATACCCGTCACCTTTCCCGGCCTTGAGTTTGTCCTGGATGTCCACCAGCAGATTGACCTTGGGCGGGACGGTCTGCGGGGCGGGTTGTTTGCGGGGCGTATGCTCCTTCTTGCCGGAAAGAACTGCCAGCAAATCGTCCAGCGTGAACCGTCCCCCAGCCGGTCGAAGCGGACGCTGTTGCCCCAGCCCTCTGCGCCGATGGAGATGGTTTTGCCGCGTCGGTGAACGGTAAATCCATCCTGCTCCAGCAGGCGCAGCAGTTCCTCCAGGCTGGCCGGTTTCTGTGCCAGCGCCCGGTCGATGGCCTGGCACAGCTGCTCCTTATGGGAGGGCTTGGCCGCGTCACCCAGCCACTTGTTGTAGCTCTGGCCGCGCCGCTTGGGGGCCTCCACGATGGAGTAGCCGTTCTCGACGCAGATGGTGTCGCTCAGGCAGTGGACAGCGCGGGTGCTGCCCCAAAAGTTGCGGAACTTGCGGTCACACTCCAGCGTGGTGGAGTTCCAGATAATATGGTTGTGGGTGTGAGACTTGTCGATGTGGGTACAGACGATGAAGGCATGCTTACCCTTTGTAATGCGCCGGGCCAGCTCCACGCCCAGGCGGTTGGCTTCCTCCGGCGTGATCTCGCCCGGAACGAAGGACTGCCGCAGGTGACAGGCGATCACATCATCCTTGCCGCGCACCCGGCCGGTGCGGGCAGCGTAGGTCTGCTTGTCCAGCAGGAACTGGGCGTCGGCTACACGGCTGTCGTACTCATAGCTGGTGATGAGCCTGGCGAGGTCGGTCTTTTCTGGATTTTTCACGTAGTCGATGATGTCACGGATCGCCTTGCCGACGGTGCGGCCCTTGCCGGCGTGCAGTGGTATGATGCGTGTGGTGGCCATGCGGCTCCCCTCCTTTCTTGGGGATTGTCTTTTCTCTAAAACAGAAAAAAGTGGTTTTTCTTACCCTATTTTTTCGGAAAAACGTGTTTTATTTGCGTTTAAACCATGGAAAAAATGTGATATGCTATTTTTATCCAGAGAAGAAGGTGGTGATATGCGTGAAACGAAACGCATTTTCGCAGCTTGTAACATGGAAAAACACCCAGCGGATCATTGAACTGCTTTCCATGATCGCCGGGGAAAAGATTCTGCCTGGGGAGACTCTCGTCATTTTTGATGAGGTACAGGAATGCCCGGAGGCGCTCAACACCCTCAAATACTTCAAAGAGAAAGCGAACGAGTACCATGTCGTTGCAGCCGGAAGTCTGCTTGGCCCCCTGCTCGCGCAGCCAAAGTCCTATCCCGTTGGCATGGTCAATCTGCTCGATCTGTATCCGCTCTACTTCGACGAGTTTCTGGAAGCAACCGACCCGGCTCTCTTTGCTTACTACAAGAGCATCCAGAAAAATCAAACCATTGAAAAAATCTTCCACAACCGCCTGCTGGAAGCCTACAACAATTATCTGATCATCGGCGGGATGCCGGAATGTGTGGCCTCCTGGGTCAACCACAAGGACCCGGCAGCGGTTTCCCAAATCCAGCACGAACTCGTGGAAATTTATGAAAACGACTTTTCCAAGCATAACGGAAAGGTGAACAGCGGACGCATCCTGATGGTATTCCGCAGCATCGTCTCCCAGCTTGCCAAATCCAATGAAAAGTTTATCTATGGCGCTGTCCGTCAGGGCGGACGGGCGCGGGACTTTGAAGAAGCCATCGAATGGCTTGTTTCAGCCGGTATGCTCAACCGCATCTTCAATGTTTCCAAGATGGAGCACCCCCTTTCCGCCTTTGACAAGCTCGATCAATTCAAGTTGTTCCTGTTTGATACGGGGCTGCTCAAGCACATGGCGGG
>DWWH01000048.1 GCA_019119815.1 Candidatus Eisenbergiella intestinipullorum
TCTCGCTATATTTTTATAATATGGCAGATCATTTTTATATTTTTCGTATTCTTCATATGGGATGACGGTTGGAGACACTATGGTTCCATACTCCAACTCCAGGTCGGAAGAAACATCCCAGACCTTCTTTATCTAACGCCTTCTTCCAGAAACCTTCTCCTCAGCCCACAGATATCCCTCGGCTCCGGCTTCTCGCCCTCTCCCTGATACAACGCCGTCAACCAGCTGCAGAAATCCTCTCCTTCCGCGTCCAGCCGCACATGCCGTCTGTCGATTCTGCCCTTTTCGGCAATCTCCCTCGCCAGCCCTCTCATCTGCTTCCAAAATCTGTAGTAGGCTCCTTTCAGCTTCACCATCCTCCCTGCGGCATCTTCAATCACAAAGCCCTCGACCTGCTGTCCTCTGTAAGTATAGTCTTTTCCGTTCACCTGTCCGTACCAGTCGGCAAATGCCTTCCAGTCCGGAAGCACGCAGGCCAGCTCCTTATGCTCCAGTCCCAGCCGCTCCGCCGTTTCACACATCTGTTCATAGGAATACTTCTCATACTCCATACGGTTGCAGACGATGTCCAGCAGGATCACCCGGCTTTCCGGATATTCGATCACATGGGGATCATGCTCCATGTCCACGCATTCAAAGACCAGTGTTACCTGATGGGCCTTCAGATAACCTTCCATGCGCCGGATTCCGTCCGTCCTGGCCTTTTTTCGCAGAAGCTCCCGAAACCACAGGGCTGCGATGCCCTCCGGGTCTGTTTTGGTGGTGATAAAAAGCGATTCCCTTTCTGTATCCCAGGAGACCAGGCCAAGAAAACCGTTCTCCTTCACATAACAGCTTGCCGGGAACTGGAGGTTTTGCTGCAGCGCGCTCCATCTCGTCTCCGGGCGTTCTCCGATATTGAAAAATTTGTTATAGGCTCTGGCAACTACCCGGTTCTGCGCGGTGTTCAGATACAGCCCCCGCGCCTGAATGGTACGTTCGTTCCAATCCTTCTCCCGAAAGGCTTCTCTGGTAAAGTTGAAAGAAGAGATATTCCCAAACCGTTTTTCTGCCACGGCCGGATCCGCCCGGAGCTGGATCACCGCATCCTCTACCGCCTGCTTTTCCCGAAGTTCCGGCGTGAGCCAGACCGGATTTTTGATTTCCACCGGATGAATCCCATCGCCGTCCACCTGGACGCATCTCAGAAAGCCTCCTGTCTCCACGCCTCCTTCCAGGTTAAACACCCGGTCATTCATACGCACCGGCTGGCCGGATGGATTCCGGTGTCCGAAGATCTGATAATTGGAAGCCGGTGCAGTCTTCTCAAAGGTTTCCGCCGTCCGGTCTGCATCCGCATATTCCCCGGTTCCACCTGTCATCTGCTCCGTTGCCACGAGAGTCAGGTTCTCCGGCAGGATGCTCAGTCCTCCATGGGTGACCAGAAAATCCCTGTCCCCATAGCTGTAGTAGGCGCACTGGCCGAATTTCCGGTACAGGCAGCGTACTTCCTTGGGATCGATTTTTGCCCTTTCCAGCGCCCTGCGGGTATGCAGCCGAAACTCCTTTGACCTGCCTTCTCCGCCTTCCGCCCAGTCCCAGAGGGATTTTTCATGGTTTCCTTCCAGCAGGAGCACGTTTTTCCTTTCCGCTATGGAGATCAGGAAGCGGATCACCTCCGCGTTTTCTATGCCTCTGTCGATATAATCTCCAAGAAAGATGTAAAATTCATCCTCCTTCATCCCGCCCTGTCCGTTCAGATACTCCTGCAGGACGGTATAGCAGCCATGCAGGTCTCCAATGTGATGGATTCTCCGGTATCCGGAGAGATCGATCTTTTTCAGCCACACCCGTTCCAGTTCCTCGGGCCGGATGACAACGATTCCGGAAGGAATCTTCTGACCGGGTAGGTCGCGGTACATCCGCTCGATCACCTGTTCCGGAACCCTTTTCAAAGGCTCACGGCTCAGGTTCCTGCGCTTTGCTTCCTCCAAAGGAACCTGAGTAAAGTCTACGCAATAAACTCTATATCGGTACTCCTCGCACAGCTTTTTATAGCGCCGCAGTTCTTCTGCCCGGATGTTCGTGCTGTCTATTACGGTAAAAGCGCCGTGCCGCATCCGTTCCTTCAACATCTGGAGAAAAACCTTCCAGACCGTATTTTCGCTGTTTCCGCCGATGCACTCCGTCCCGTCCGCCTGCAGAAGCGGACTGCAGCACAGCAAGCGGATTTCATCCGGGCATAAGGCATAGGGCTTCAGCCCGTTTTCTTCTATCCATGTGGACTTACCGCTTCCGGGAACCCCACGCATGATAAGCAGTGTTCTCATCTTATATTCCTCCATTCTTCCGAATAAGCGCTTTGCTTACCATATATCCGTATCCCCATCCGCTTGCCTTTTCCTCATTCCGCTCATCCGCTTCATCCATAAACTCTGCGGCGCTGAGAAGATTTTCATGGATTTCATAAATCCCATCGAGCGAAAAACTTTCTATCACATAATCACCGATTTCTCTCTGTGAGAACAGCCTGTTGTATTCCTTGTGACATAACCTCTCATTCTTCCGCACCACAATCCTGTAAAAATAGTCTCTCAGCTTCTGCGGTTCATACCAGAAACGATAGTTATGCACTTTATTGTATGCATTAAGCTGCTTCTCGATTTTCAGCCATCTTCCCGGCTTCATCATACAGGTATGGCGGCATAAGACCAGATTAAAATTTGTCAGCCTGTCTTCCGGCTTTTTCATAGGTACATAGACAATCGCCCCAGGGTCGCGGATCAATATGGCGTAGGCCTTTGCAAGCGTCCTGGCTGCATCCGCTGACAGATCACGATCATAGGTATCTTCATGTATCCCTGCATAATACAGGATACACTCCTCCAGATACGGAAAAACAACCACTTTATAGACGGAACCTTTCGTTCTGACTACATACTGGTCATAGCTGCACCTGATTTTTTCCTTTTTATCACGATCAAAACCTTCCGGCCAGTTTTCATAACTGAGCGCAGTTTCATACTTTCCAGGAAATACATACCTCCACATATTTGATTTCTCCTTTTTCCTGCTTTCAACTTTTAATGTCACTTTTCACTTTTTATCTCATCTCTCCCTCATGCCTTGAAATTGTAGACAGGCCGAAGCATTTTCCTTATTCTTACGGTTTCCTCCATCTGTTTCATGATTTCCTCCGCGTTCCGATAGGCAAAGGGTGCTTCATCCAGCGTATCTCTGGAAATGCAGGTGGAATAAATTCCTTTCATTTCCCGTTTATAATCGGATACGGTAAAATGCTCCTTCACCTGATCCCTCCGATACACGCGCCCGGCTCCATGGGGCGCGGAAAAATTCCAGTCCGGATTTCCCTTCCCTTCGCAGAGAAGCATCCCCTCTTTCATATTGATGGGAATCAGAAGCCGTTCTCCCTGCTGTGCGGATACCGCCCCTTTTCTCAAAAGAAGCGTTCCGCCCGGAAGCTTTGTCACGTAGTTATGCACCGTATCAAACCGGTCAATGGCCTTCCACTTCATCCCCTTGCAGATTTCGTCCAGAATGCAGGCCCGGTTAAGGGCAGCAAACCTCTGAACAATCTCCACGTCATGCAGATAAGCTTCCAGCTGTTCTCCTTCCAGAAAGCTGACAGGATGGGAAATTCCCCTCTCCCGGCAGGCCTGATATGCCAGGTTCTGATAATATTCCGTCACCTCTGTTCCCAGATGTCTGCTGCCGGAATGGACAGCCAGATAATGGTTGCCCTCTTCATCCCGGTCCACCTCGATGAAATGATTTCCTCCGCCCAGCGTCCCAAGGCTCAGGAGCGCTTTTTTCTCCAGAACATGCCGGAAACAGAAAAGCTCTTCCAGATGCGCCTCTTCTCCATAACGGTGGATTTCCCGGCGGATGGCAGTCCCGGAGGGAACCCTCTCCCGGATCACCGCATCCAGCTGCTTTCCTTCTATTTTTTTCGTTTTGAATACCACGCAGGACACTCCGCAGCCGATGTCCCCGCCAAGCAGGTAAGGAATCAGTTTCTTTCTCACCGTCATGGTAAGTCCCACCGTTCCCACCTTCCCTGGGTGCACATCCGGCATCACGCGGATGACGGCGTTTTCCGCCGTTTCATGGTCGCAAAGCAGCTGAATCTGCGCAGCCGCGTAATCCTCGCAGGTGTCTGAGTAAATTATCGCTTCCGCGAATTTTCCCTGAATTGTTTTCATATCCTGATAAATCCTCTCTTTGTCTGTAAAAAAGGACGCAAAAAAGACACCCCAACAAAGAGGTGCCTGGCATCTTATCTGATCTGTCTTTGGTAAATCTGAAGGAACCGCCCGTACCTGCGTCTTCGTCCGGTCAGACCCGCTTCAAAAGATAAGAAAGACTTCTGCGCCTTTTTGTCGTCCTGAATAAAATATAGTTTTTGTTATGATGTGTTTTTGTCATGGCAGTCGTCCTCCTTTCTTCGCTAGTTGTACGGTTACGGTTTAAAAATTGCATATCGGCAGACGGGTGGCAAGCCCCTTCCGTCTATGATTATCTATTATACAGAGCCGGATAGACAGAATGTGTCTATCCGGAAATTTCCAGCCCATCGAACAAAGCTTTATTGCCGCCAATCTCCAAAAAAGATTTCAGAGCGCAACGGATAAACAGTCTTCCAGGCAAAGGACTTTGCAATCCTCTTATTTATCACTGATTTTACCATCAGATTCATGGAATGGCAAATCAATCCGGACGACCGTTTTCTTCTGACTGCTCCACACGAATCATGATATCCTTCAGCATCTCTAACTCCTGTTCTCCCATATGGTCCGCATGCCGCATAATTGTACGAGTTATAAAAATTGTTTGTTCTGTCAAACTCCAGTCCGACCGAAAGGTGTCCGATTCGGACACCTTTTTCAATGCTTCCTTTACGGACTCAGGCAGCGAATATGAGCCTCCTTCCAGCCATTCCTGTATGATTTTCCCCTGGAGCGTACCGGTTTTCCTTTCTCCTCCCGCTTTTTCTTCGGTAACTTTTTCTTTCTGTCCGATCTCCTTTGCCTGAACGGATTTTCCTGAAGCCACATCCTCCGCAATCCGTTTCTGCTGCTCAGGGAGCAGCTTTGCCGCTTCATATGCAGCTGAAATCCCCATTCTGCCCTCTGCAAACTGCTCTTTGATTTCCGGTACGGCGCTCCGGTTAATAAGATCCATACGAGCCACGTTACTGCTGCTCTCATTCAGAATATCCGCAATCGCATCTCTCAGCTTGCCCTGAATCCTTAGCCCGTCCTCCAGTTTCGCCTTCTGAAGTGCCTCTTTCAGCTTCTGTGCCTGTTGTGTTTTCTCCCACGGCGTAAGCTCCCGGTTATATGCGTTTCCTATCAGCAATGACAGTTCAAACATGGTCTCTGTCATATCCCTGTACAGATAACGTGCCTTCTCAAACTCTTTATATCCACGTTCTATATTCAAAATAAGAGCGCGGTTCCGGCGATGTCCGCTCACAATATGAAATTCATCGTTTATCCTCCCCAATATGACAGGCTGCTGCTGTCCGACCGCCAGGAAGCTGTCCGCCAGCTCCTCTATGTTTTCCTGAGAGTAAAAATTACTCTCCGATGGTTTTACCTCATATGGACTCAGCCAGATTTCTTTAAAAACCTCTACGGACACGGTTCCGGATGTTTTACTTTTGGCATTCAAAAGCTCATTAAAGCCAAATTTTCCCATTAGATTCACCTCCCAATCCCGGTATACCATGTGACAAATCTTTTATAGTCCTGTGCGGCGCTGCAACGCGGGCTGTATTCATAAACCGGTTTACAACAAAATGTACTTTCCACCGCTTTTCGGGAATATCTGATTGTCCCCAAAACAGGGTAAATCCTTTTCCCTGAAATCTGTTCTTTCCCAGCCTGTTTTTCCAGCCACTCCCTTCCTGCCGCTTCTCCATCCGTATTCTGATAAACAGTAATCAGTACGCCAAGCAATTTCAGTCCCGGATTATACTGTCTGGCATCTTCGATCTGATCCGCCAGGATATCAAGTCCTTCCAGCGCCCATTCATCGACTTTAACAGGCACGATCACTTCATCCGTCACCGTCAGTGAATTCACAACATTCAGCCCCACATCGGGCGGATTGTCAATGATGCAATAATCATAACTGCCATATACTTCTGCCCGTTTCATAAAATCCCCGTATCTCAGCAGCTGGTTTTCTCCTTCTTCTGCCGTCAGCCGCCACGTAGCTCCCAGCAGGGACAAATTTGACGGAATAATGTCTATTCCCTCATAGTCCGTATGAAAGATCAGTTCCTCCACCTCCCGCCAGTTTCCGTCCAGCAGCCTGCTTGCCGGAGCCATCCTTTCCATATCATACCTGCCATATGCGCGGCTCAGATTTCCCTGTTTATCATTATCCAGTAAAAGCACCCGGAAGCCTCTCCGATACAGCTCATATGCCATATTAATCGTCGTGAATGTTTTTCCTACTCCGCCCTTTAAATTTAAAATACTGATTGTCTTCATTGTATTCTCCCTTCATCAAAACAGGCGCACCGGAAACCGTCTCCGATTATCCAATACGCCTTTTCTTCATTCTGCCACCGGAGGCATGACAACCTGTTTGATCTCATTGCCTTCCTTTACCTTTTTTCTGACGGCTATGTAGTATTTTTCGGTTGTAGATTCCAGATCACCGATGTACGCGGCTATCTCTTTCGTCCTGCCTCCTTTTTCGTACATTCTCGTTGCAAATGTCCTTCGGAAGATATGCAGGCCGCCGGACAGTCCTTCCAGCCCCGCATTTTTGAAGATAACCGCCATTCGATGCTCCAGATTGGTCGCGGTATTGGGCCGTCCGCTTTTCGTAACCACAATAAGATCATCCGCATCACAATGTCCAACTGCTAATCTCTTAATTTCCTTCAGCGTATCCCACGCCTCTGTAATCAGCTTAATGCGTCGTGCCTTATTGTTCTTCGTCGTTCCCTCTACCGCAACATATTTATTTCCCCTCCCACCATTGCGATTTTTGGCCATGGAACGGCTTCTCTCAATCTTTAGATAACCCAGATCCAGATCTCCATCCTTCCAGCGCAGGGCAATCATCTCTCCACACCGCATACCCGTTGTCAGAAGAAGCACTCCATACAACCCTGCCGAATAGACATATTCTCCCGTCTTTTCGTCAATTCGGAGCGCTTCTGCCTTAAACCGTTCTTCTTCCTCCTCTGACAGAACATCCACATCCGCATCATCTATATTCTTCTCCCTGATCTTCTGCAGCCTTTTAACCAGAGTCGGCTTGATCGGTGCAACCGGATTAAACTGCAGTTCTCCCCGTATCACTGCCCAATGATAAGCGGCATTCAGTACATCAATTACCTTCTCTATGGAAGATGGCGAGAGCCTTTTTTCTTTAATCAGATCGCTGACGTGATTATCAATATCTGATGTTTTCACATTCTGAACCTGGTAATGTCCCAGCGGATATTCAGCAATATGTTTCTCAATCGTGCACTCCCTTCTGTCTATGGATTTGGGCTTCAGCTCCTCCTGCTCTACCTGGTATCTCAGGTGAAGTTCGCATAGTTCGGCAACCGTTGTCCCACCGCTGACATTTTCTACTGCTTCCTGTTGCTTCCAGAGGGCCTCCTTCCTTTTCATTTCTTTAATACAGGCCGCTTTGTTGGCTCTCGTCACCGTAATGATTTTTCTATATCCATTGGCTTTATATCCCACACACTTTCTGTGCGTAACCGTACCATCTGGATTTATTTTAAAGCTTCCTTCGCCTTTCGCATTTCTCTTCTTTTCCACTCTTTTCTCCTTCGAAAAATTACTGCCGGGACAAAAGCCCCGGCAGCATCCCGTTTACAAGACAAACTCTTTATACGCATATCTGTTCAGCCATTTGTCCAGTTCTTCTCTGGATACATAATACTGTCCTCCAATTTTAATGGATGGAAACGCTTTCGCGTGCATCAGCGCATATGCCTTGTCCCTGCCGATATGTAACAGTTCCTGCAGTTCCCTGACCGTCAACAGCATGTTCCTCAACTCCTTCCTCTTCCGGTTCAAAATCTTCTATAATGGTGTACCTTACTTTCTGGTTTTCATCAGTAGAGCAAACCAGCTTCAGGCCACATGCTTTGCATATCTGTTCCAGCTTGTCCTTGGAAAAACTTCCATCTTTGCTTAGATATTCTGAAAGGATCATCTTCCGGTATCTTTTTGCGACTTCCGTCTTTAAGCTCTGTAAAGCCTCATTTGTCCAGTTTCTGACGCCCAGGAGCTTTTCCCGTAATTCGCTCCACATCTGCTCTTCCATTGTGGAATTCCTGATCTCCAGCTGTTCAGGCTTTTTATCAATCCATGACATTTGCTCATATATTACTTTCATAGGATCATCTATTGCGAGGCTGAAAAGTTGCTGTTCTATAAGCAACATATCTTCGGTTTTTTCCATTCCAAAGCTATTGAAAACCATCCTTACATCTGCCCATTTTCCTGGGATACGGTAAACTCTTACACAGAGGTCCTTTTTAGGTGATTCCCCAATAAGCGATGTCTCTGGATAATAATTTATTCTCGCCACTTCAGTAGGACAAGCAATAAGCGCCTGTCGATATGCTTTTGCTTTTTCTCCTTCCACATCTTCCCAAGCTGCACTTACTATTTTATAAAATCCCTTACAACTGGAACTTCCAGCGTCGAATTCCAATGTGTTAAGAATTTCTTTATAAGCGTCTTGGACTATCTGATAACGTTTGACTCTGTTTTTAAATAGGATTGCCTCTCGCTTTACCCAATACAGTTTAATTTCTTTTGAGTAACCGCTTCGTATCCGACCAAGCATTTGGATAAAACTGATTTTCGATTCCGTAATAATTGCTGCATTTTCCACCTCCGGATCTTTAATTGAAACGCCATTATCCAAAACAGATGTCGTAATTAAAATCTTTGGTGAAACCTTATGGCACATCACCAGTCTTTCTATCATTTCATCATTTTCAGACTCATCCAAATTCTGTGAATTAAGCAGTTTAATCTCTCCCTCTTTTACACCCCCTTTTTTCACCATCCTCTCCTTCATCCTTTCTGCCGACTTTTTACTATCGACAAAAATAATGGACTTTCCTTCCGCAAAGGCTAACGTATCACACAATGTCTCTTCATCCGGAACACAGACACAGTGGAAGCGGCTATAATCAGCAAGATGCATATAATCATATGGCACAAATTCTGCACATTCTTTTGGACATTCCAGTGCAAACCTCTTCAAATACTCTGCATCGCTTTCGCCTTCAAGATTTTCACCTTTGAATTTTTTCGTCTCATATATTATGGATAGTATATGCCCAATCTTTTTAATAATTTTATCCGGTGTTGCCGTCATAAATATCATTGGATATAGCATTCCTGCTTCGATCATGGCTTGAAGCAGCATATATGTTCCACTCCCGTTAAAATCAGAATCAGCATAAAAGTAATGACACTCATCACAGCAAATTGCCGAATAACCATAGAAGGATATTTTCCCATTCGACATAAGCTCCTGTGCAAGTTCTTGATAAGTCTTAATTTCTACATTCTTTTCCAAATCAGCATAAGTATCGAATTTCCCGATAATGTCATTCCAATACTGCTGTCTCAACAACTTTCTATTACAGAGTATTAAAAATTTTCTGTCTGCATTTTTATATTTCTTCATAAGCCATGGAAACAACTGATCCACAATAAATGTAGTTTTTCCTATTCCTGTGGGAGCAGCAATAAATATTTTCCTTTTTCCCCAATTTTCAAATTTATCTCCGATCAGATCTGAAAGGTATCGTTTCATAATAACCTCCTATTCTTCCACTTTTTCAGCGGATTAAATTCTGTTATAGTTTCTTTTTTCAGCTCCTTATGATAAAATAAGGTAAGCTGTGAAGTTCGCCTGCAAATGACAAGATGTTGTTGTATTCCAAACAAAGCTGTCTGCATCTAATATGTGTAAGGTGTTTATCAGCCTAATTTATTACTAAATTCATTGTTGTACCGCCTCCTCTCCCAGCACTTTATTTACGCACGTTTGTGATGTACACTAAGCTTGACTGTATTATTTCCTTTTTTTATAAGAATTTCATTTCGTTTTTTTTACAATTTTTCTCAGTTGACAAATATATTCAGATTTTATATAATGAAGGTTTTATGAAAAATACTGTTAACAAAATATCCTGCCAAAAAGACATATTGCTTTTCTATTTTTGGCATCATTTAATTTCAAAAGATACGTCATATTGTCTAACTTCTGAATTTTATAAGGAACTGCATGAAAATTCTAAGGCAGACTCTAACTTGAAGATTGATAATGCAACCTTTTTGTTATATACTAAAGATTTCTTTAAAAATCTGAACCAGTGGGCAAATATCGGCTCCAGTGATGCTACACGCATCATTGGAGCTCCATATTCTGCTCAGTTCGTTTATCGCAGAATCCTCTACTTCATTTTCAATAAAATATCACTCAAATCTACCTATACTGATAAGGATGGTAAACTTGTGTCCAAACTCATTAGTCCTTGGCCTTATACGTATAGTATGCCCACGATTAAACCCGAACATTTTCGTGTGCCTTCAACCCTGTACCCTCTTTGTGTCGGTATAATCGGAGCACTAAAAGCTACTTCCAGTTTATCCGGTCCATCCGAAATCAAACCCACCTTCAAAAAAGATATTTTGGATATAGCTTTACAATTTTTTGATTCAGATATTTATTGCTATATATGCAATGAAATTTCTTTTGAAATTACTAATTCTGAAATGATCAGAGTGCTATATGATTACGCTCTCGACATACTGTTTCCGGACAATCTAATTGCTTATGCAAATTTAATGGATGTAATCAGGAAGAAAAAGAACGAAAATTTAATAGTAACAATTCAAGGCATGTTTCTTCGCTTTTTAGATACATTTGATGCGCTCTTATTCAAAACAAAGGAAATTCAAACAGATTTTTATTCCTCTTGGCAAAGAAAACTTGATGAACTTTCTCTAAATTACGATAATAATCTTAAAGAATATATCTCATGGCGGAAAGAAAAGATTCAAAATATCTATAAAGCGTGTAATGTAGCATGGGATCAGGAGGATAAGGATTTCCGTATTTCAAAAATAATAAGTGATTTTCACGGGATCCAATGTAACTCTTTTCTCAATGAAATGTATGAAGCAATAGACGTTTACAAAAAAGCGGAGACAAAATTGGAAGAATCATTAAAAAAACCTCTGGATTCAAAAAGAAAAGTTTCTGATTCGGGAAATAAAGTTTTTGACTTTGAGCAATGTCTGCAAAAAACTTTCCTATGCGCTATCAATGATTCCCAAAATAACAGCGAAAGAAATGTGTCTGACTGTAGGGATTATCTTTGGAAAAAGTTTATACAGTGCAAAAAAGATTCCTGCTCTTAATATATGCTTTCCACTTTTCCATTTTTCTCACCCACACCACAAGGGGCTGTAGACCACATCACCGTCTATAGCCCCTTCACAGCCCCATACAGGCCATCATATTCTATTCTCCGATATTTTTCCCGTCAGCAAGCCTTAATGCTCTAAATAAGCCATTCCGCACTTCTAAAATTGACCTGTAAATTGACCTATCCTCTAAAAATTCTCCTCAAAATCTCCCACAATTCAGGAAATCCGAAAATCCCCCTCTTCTCCTCCAGTTTTCTCCTCACTTCTCAGAAAACTGGAAAACCCGCATATTTCCGCCATTTCCGCAGAAAAATACCCCGGCAGTTCCTCTCTGCCGGGGTTCATGGAGCAGGGCTACAAGGATTCGAACCTTGAAATGACGGAGTCAGAGTCCGTTGCCTTACCGTTTGGCGATAGCCCTTTATCTGATTTGCTGCAGGTGTTTTGTCACTTGCAAGAATAGATTATATACGATAGTTCTGATTTTGGCAAGTACTTTTTTAAAAAAATTTTTTTGTCTTATCTTTGCTGTTCGGTCCGGAACGGACAGTACGGAAGACGGTATGTCGTCCGTTCCGGACCGGATCCGTTCGCCTTTCACCGCATACGGAAGCGACGCAGTCCGGCAGAGCCGGGCGCTGTGCGCCCGGCTCTGCCGGAACAGATCTGAGTCCCTTTCAGCCTCTTTTTCCGCCGTTATACCTCAAACATCAGATCGCCGTAGGTCGGGAACGGCCAGTCTTCCCTGTCAACGAGCATCTCCAGCTCGTCGGCAGGCTTTCTCAGCGCCGCCATGGCCGGCATCACATGATCCTTATAGAAGAACGCCTGAGCCTTTCCGTCTTCCATGGCGGAAGCCTGAGCCTCAATCTCCTGCAGGCTGGTAAGAGCCGCCTTCATCTCGGTCAGCTTTTCATTGACACAGGAGAGCAGCCCGGCCTGAACGGAGGGCTCCGCACCGGCAGCCTTCACATCCAGTACGGTCTTCGCCAGCTTGCGCGTATATCCCACAACAGCCGGAATGATCTGCTTGGAAGCCATGTCGATCATGGTCAGAGCCTCAATGTTGATGCTCTTCGCATAAGTTTCATACTGCACCTCTTCCCTGGATTCCAGCTCCGCCCTGGTGAAAATATGGAACTTTTCAAACAGCTTCACCGCCTTATCTGTGGTGAGCGCGCTCGCGGATTCCACCATGGAACGGATGTTGGGAAGTCCCCTGCGTTCCGCCTCCTGCACCCATTCGTCAGAATAGCCGTTTCCGTTAAAAATGATGCGGCAGTGATCGGTCATGTACTGCTTGATCATGTCGTGCACGGCCATCTCAAAATCGTCGGCCTTTTCCAGAATATCAGCCGCCTCGCAGAAGGCCTCCGCCACGATGGCATTCAGCACGGTGTTGGGGCTCGCGATGGAATCGGCAGATCCTACCATACGGAATTCAAATTTGTTTCCGGTAAACGCAAAAGGTGAGGTCCGGTTGCGATCCGTCGCATCCTTCGGCAGGTCGGGCAGGGTGGAAACGCCCGTCATCAGCTTTCCTCCCAGCAGGCAGGAGCGGGCTTCTCCCGTCTCGATCAGCTGTCTGACCACATCCTCAAGCTGGTCACCCAGGAAAACGGAGATGATGGCCGGAGGCGCTTCGTTGGCTCCCAGTCTGTGATCGTTTCCCACGTCCGCCGCGCTCTGGCGCAGAAGGTCCGCATGCGTATCCACCGCCTTCAGGATGCAGGCGAGCACCAGCAGGAACTGGATGTTTTCATTGGGCGTTTCGCCGGGATCCAGCAGGTTCATGCCGTCATTTGTAGTGATGGACCAGTTGTTGTGCTTGCCGGAGCCGTTCACGCCGGCGAAGGGCTTCTCGTTCAGCAGGCATCTCAGTCCGTGGCGCTCCGCCACCTTCTTCATGGTCTCCATCACGATCTGATTGTGATCCACCGCAATGTTCGCCGTCTCATAAATGGGGGCCAGCTCATGCTGCGCCGGCGCCACCTCGTTGTGCTGAGTCTTCGCCGTCACGCCCAGCTTCCACAGCTCTATGTTCAGATCCTTCATGAACGCGCCGATGCGCTCTCTGATCACGCCGAAATAGTGATCGTCCATCTCCTGTCCCTTAGGGGCGGGAGCACCGAAGAGTGTGCGGCCCGCAAAGATCAGGTCCTCTCTCTGGAGATATTTCTGACGGTCGATCAGAAAATATTCCTGCTCCGGTCCGACAGAGGGGGTCACTCTGGTGGCTCTTGTATTGCCGAACAGCCTCACGATGCGCAGCGCCTGCTCGCTGAGAACCTCCATGGAGCGCAGCAGAGGTGTCTTCTTATCCAGCGCTTCGCCGGTATAGGAGCAGAATGCCGTAGGAATACAGAGGATCACGCCTGTCGCATCCTCCTTCAGGAATGCGGGAGAGGTAATGTCCCATGCGGTATAGCCTCTTGCCTCAAAGGTGGCCCGCAGACCGCCGGAGGGGAAGCTGGAAGCATCCGGCTCGCCCTTGATCAGCTCTTTTCCGGAGAACTCCATCAGCATCTTTCCGTTCTCATCCGGATGGCTGACGAAGGAGTCATGCTTTTCCGCCGTGATGCCGGTCAGCGGCTGGAACCAGTGCGTATAATGAGTCGCGCCATGCTCCACCGCCCAGTCCTTCATCGCTTTTGCGACAATATCAGCGGTCGCCAGGGACAGCTCACCGCCCTGTTCCATAACCTTTTTCACTTCCTTGAAAACATTTTTCGGCAGCCGCTCTCTCATTGTGCCGAGGTTGAACACATTTTCGCCGAAGATCTCTTCGACATTCAAAAGCTCGCTCATAATCTCCTCCATTCCGCCGCCGTGAGGACGGCTGTTTCCATTTTCTGTAAAAGTCCGCGCATTTCCTTCAAGAAGCAGAAAAAGGCGTTCCAAAAACCCTTTGGAACGCCATTGTTCATCATACCTTATTCAGAAATCCGCTTTCATGTTACTTACCATACCTCTTTTTTCCCAAAAAAGCAAGTGGAAAAACCAATTTCGGTCACTTCTCCGAAAATACACACGGATTTCTTCTCTGTTCAGGTCAAATATTCGGAAGACGGCGGTCCGTTTTTCTGCTCCATATTATCATATCTGCCCCTTCCGGGGCAACTGCCAGGTTCCACAAATTTTGACCCGGATTTTAACCGCCTGCAGGTCCCGCAGAAGATACCCGTCTATTTTCTCATCCGCAGCAGATCATACTTCTCCGCCCTTTCGGACAGATCCACCCGCAGTCTCTGCTTCGCATGGGGCGCGCTCTCCATATCCTGACCGTCTTCATCCCGGATGCGCTCCACACGGGCGGCAACGTCCCGGCCGTCCGGCTTCATGATCTCAATCTCGTCTCCCACGCAGAATTTATTGCGCTGTTCGATGGAAACCGTTCCGTCCTCCTGCACCGCTTCTGCGATCCCCAGATAGACCGCCTCACTGATATAGGTACTGTTGTCATAGATCTGAGATTCTTCCGTGGGCCTTCCGAAATAGAAACCGGTATTGAACTTCCGGTAGGTACATTTTCCGATCTCATGCAGATACCAGTCCATATTCGCCCGATAGAGCTGCTCTCCTCCGCTCAGATAATCGTCGATCGCTTTCCGGTAGGTCCTCGCCACTGTCGCCACATAGAGTGCCGTCTTCATCCTTCCCTCGATCTTAAAGCTGTCGATCCCCGCTCCGATCAGTTCGGGAATATGGCCGATCATGCACAGGTCTCCGGAATTGAAGATATAGGTCCCGCGCTCATTTTCATAGACCGGAAAATATTCGCCGGGACGGCTTTCCTCCATCACCGCATATTTCCAGCGGCAGGGATGCGTGCAGGCCCCCTGATTGGCATCTCTCCCGGTAAAATAATTGCTCAAAAGGCAGCGGCCGGAATAGGAGATACACATTGCACCGTGCACAAAGCTTTCGATCTCCATTTCCTCCGGAATGTTCGCCCGTATTTCAGAAAGCTCCTCCAGCGTCAGCTCCCTGGCGGACACCACTCTTTTCGCTCCCTGCTCCCACCAGAAACGATAGGTCATATAGTTGGTATTGTTGGCCTGGGTGGATATATGGATCTCCGCTTCCGGCCAGACCTGCTTTGCCAGCAGGAACATGCCCGGATCTGAAATGATAAGGGCGTCCGGCCCGAGCCGTTTCAGTTCTTCAAAATAGGCTCCGGCTCCTTCCAGATCCCGATTATGAGCAAAAATATTGGCGGTCACATACACTTTCACACCATGCCTGTGTGCAAAGCGGATGCCCTCCGCCATATCCTGCTGTGAGAAATTCTTCGCCTTTGCCCGCAGGCCGAAGGCCTCGCCGCCGATATATACCGCATCCGCCCCGAAGGTCACCGCCGTTTTCAATACCTCCAGGCTTCCCGCCGGGATCAGAAGCTCCGGCCGCTTTTCTGCATTTTTCATCGTTTTATCCTGTTCTCCCTGTTTCCGGGAAAAGGCTGCGCTGTTTAGCCGTTCTCTCCCGCCGCCCCGGAAATCCTTTCACGTCTTACGCTGACGGCTACGCCATCTCCCACCGGAAGGATGGAGGTCACCAGACAGGGATGGTGCTTGATCTCATAAAGATATTCCCGCATCCTGGCATGAATGGTCCGGTTCCTCCTCGTAACCGCATAGCGCGACTCCAGAATATCCCCATCCTGAAGCACATTGTCCGAAACCAGCAGTCCTCCCTCCTTCAGCAGGCGCAGCACCCGGGGAAGCAGGACCGGATACTGTCCCTTTGCAGCGTCCATGAAGATGAGGTCATACGTGTCCTCCAGCCTGTCCAGCACTTCGGCCGCATCGCCCTCCAGAAGAGTGATCTGCCCTTCCTTCCCAAAGCGCCGGAAGTTGCTCTTCGCGATGGGGATCCTTTTTTCATATTTTTCTATCGTTGTAATGCGGCAGCCTTCGGGCGCATATTCGCTCATACAGAGCGCAGAAAAACCAATCGCCGTCCCCACCTCCAGGATACTGCGCGGCTGCTTCATCGCAATCAGCGTTTTCAGCAGGCTCTGGGTCTCCCTTCGGATCACCGGCACATTGGTTTCTCTCGCTTCCTTTTCCAGTTCATTCAGGTATGCCGGATTTCCCTCGTCCAGCGAGTTGATAAAGGCTGTCAGACGTTCCTCCTGGATCATCGTTTCCTCCTGAGCCCTCTATTCCTCTTCTGTCTGAGAAACCGACATGGTTTCGATCATTTCTTCCGGCGTCTGCGAAGTGTTCAGCGTATAGGTTCCCGGCTGCAGCCCGCTCTTAAAGCCCACCAGCTTTTCCTGGATCACAAAAAGCCCCGCATCCCGGATCAGGCCCGCCTGCTCCAGCTTTTGGGCCACATCCTGCACGCTGTCCGTTTCCTCCACCGTGATCACCACATCCTCTCCCGGCTCCTCTGACACGGCCGTTTCCCCGAAGATCCTCTCCCCGTAGGTATATGCCATGCTTCCAAGCCGGTAAATCACCATGACGATCAGGATCACGACCACGATCTTGATCACGGAATATACCGCAGTTCCGGCAACCTCTTTTTTCTTTCCCGCACGTTTTCTGCTTCTGCTACTCAAAATCCACCGCCTCTGCCAGTTTCACATCAATGTCCTGCATCATTCGGCAAAATGCCAGCTCCGCATCCAGAAATTCCTCCACAAGCGGGTCCTCTCTGAATTTCTCATATTCTCTCTCAAAAGCTTCCATTTTGTCAAGCAGATCTTCCGTATAGGCGGAATTCTGCAGTTCAAAGTTCCGGATCCGGTACTCATCGATCTTTTCCCGCATGTTTCCGGCCCTGTCCACTCTCTCACTCTGTTTCCGGTATTCCCTGTAGATCTCCGAATCCCGGATGGCCTGCGCCAGCTGATCAAGCGCCTCCTGTACTTCCACTTTTTTCACTCCGTTTCCTGCATCATACATCCATGATAATGGGAAGGATCATGGGGCGGCGTTTGGTCTTCTTCCAGATATAATCGCCCAGGGAATCCTTGACCGCCGACTTGATCCTACCCCAGTCGGTACAGCCCTTTCCGATGCAGCGTTCCAGAACGTCCCGCATCAGCTCCTGTGCCTCGTCCATCAGCTCGTCCGATTCCTTCACATACACGAAGCCCCTGGAAACCAGATCCGGGCCTCCCACAAGCTGTCCGCTGGCAGAATCCAGCGCCAGCGCTACGATCATGATACCGTCCTCTGCCAGATGCTGGCGGTCCCTGAGCACCACATTTCCCACGTCTCCGACGCCCAGGCCGTCCACCAGGATCGCTCCCACCGGAACTCTGCCCGTCACCTGCGCTTTCTCGCTGTCCAGTTCCAGCACATCTCCGGAGCTGAGCATGAAAATGTTTTCCTTCGGGATCCCCAGATCCACGGCGATCCGCTGCTGCGCCTGGCGGTGCTTGAACTCTCCGTGGATCGGCACCGAATACCTGGGATGTACCAGAGTATAGATCAGCTTGATCTCCTCCTGGCAGGCATGTCCGGACACGTGCGCATCCTGGAAGATCACCTCCGCTCCCTTGGTGAGCAGCTCGTTGATGACCTTCGTAACAGCCTTTTCATTTCCCGGGATCGGGTTGGAGGAAAAGATGATCACATCATTGGGCGTGATGGAGATCTTCCGGTGCACGCTCGCCGCCATGCGGCTTAAGGCAGCCATGCTCTCTCCCTGGCTTCCCGTGGTGATGATGACGGTGCGCTCATCCGGATAATTTTTCAGCTGTTCGATATTGATCAGCGTATTTTCCGGAATGTTCAGGCAGCCCAGGTTCATGGCCGTGTCGATGATGTTCACCATGCTGCGGCCTTCCACCACCACTTTCCTGTTATATTTGTAAGCTGAATTGATGATCTGCTGCACCCGGTCCACATTGGAAGCAAAGGTTGCGATGATGATCCTCTTATTGGGATGCTCGTGAAAGATCGTGTCAAAGATCCTGCTCAGCGTCCTCTCGGAAGGCGTAAAGCCTGGCCGCTCCGCATTCGTGGATTCGCACAGCAGCGCGAGCACTCCCTTCCTTCCGATCTCCGCAAAACGCTGCAGATCGATGGCATCGCCGAACACCGGCGTATAATCCACCTTGAAGTCTCCCGTATGGACCACGGTTCCTGCGGGAGAATAAATCGCAAGGGCCGCAGCATCCACAATACTGTGGTTCGTCTTGATGAATTCAATGCGGAACTGTCCCAGATTGATGGACTGTCCGAACTTGATCACCTTTCTTTTCGTAGTCTTCAGGAGATTGTGCTCCTTCAGCTTGTTCTCAATGATCCCCATGGTCAGCCTGGTAGCATAAACGGGAATGTTCATCTGCTTCAGGATATAGGGAAGCGCCCCGATATGGTCCTCATGTCCGTGCGTGATCACAAAGCCCTTCACCTTCTCGATGTTGTCCTTCAGATAGGTGATGTCCGGGATCACCATGTCGATGCCCAGCATATCATCATCCGGAAAGGAAAGCCCGCAGTCCACCACAACAATACTGTCCTCGTACTCGAAGGCAGTAATGTTCATTCCGATCTGCTCCAGGCCCCCCAGAGGGATAATTTTCAGCTTGGAGCCGCCATTATTCACTTGTTTTGTTTTCTTCAATCAGAATTACCTCCGTATTTTCCTATGGCAGAGGCAGCGGCTGCGCCGGAAACAGGACATCAGCCGGACGATGCCGGCGGCCGATCGTTCGTCCCCACGCCGCCCTGCGCACGTATCAGACTCTGTCCGGGCCGATTCCGCTTCATACACAGCCCCTGCCCTTTGCCATATATTTTTTATAAACAGCAGACCCTTCCCCATACCCGGAACGGGCTGCTTTTTACCAAAGTCATGCGCACTGCCGGAGCGTCACCTCTCCAGGTCCACATCCTCCAGCATATCCGCAAAAACAGAAGCCACGGCATCCAGCTCCTGTTCGTCATCCACGGTCTCGTAGACCGCCTCCTGGTCCTCCAAAGCAGAGACGTCCTTTAAGATCAGGGCCTCTCCCTCTTCTCCATCCAGGCTCTCCGTCACCAGGATATAATCCCGTCCCGCGAGCCTCGTCTGTTCCAGCACATAAAATTCCACGGCTTCTCCGCCGTCCGGACAAAATGCGATCTTCTCCAAAATGTATTCCTGCTTTCTTCCTGTCAGCGCCGCCTCTTTTCGCATCTTCCGAAAGCGGCGCGCTTCAATCCGCCTGTCAGTTCGTTTCCTCATCCGCAGAAAGCCCGCTTTTCGGTGCGCCCTCCTGCGTATTTTTCCGGTAATCCAAATAGCCCTGCAGAATAAGGACCGCCGCGATGCGGTCCACATGCTCTTTTCTGTTCTCTCTCCGGATCCCGGCTTCCATCATCGCCCGGTCGGCTGCGACCGTGGTCAGACGCTCGTCCCAGAAAATGACGGGAAGCGCTGTTCTTCTCTCCAGCTTCTCCGCAAATTCCTTCGTTGCCTGCACCCGGTCTCCTTCCGAATCATTCATATGCTTGGGAAGTCCGAGCACGATCTGCTCCACCTCATATTCCAGGATCAGCTCCTCGATCCTGGCAAGCGTGCGGCGCAGCTTGTTTTCTTCTTTTCTCCTGATGATCTCGATCCCCTGAGCAGTCAAAAGCAAAGGGTCACTGACGGCGACACCGACGGTCTTTGACCCGAAATCCAGTCCCATAATACGCATTTTTTCAAGCCTTTCCAGCAGGCCTCCTGCCATATGGCAGGATTCAGCCCCAATGATTGTTTTTGATGTATTCCTTCAGCATCTCCTCCACGATCTCGTCCCGCTCCGCACGCATGATCATGCCGCGGGCGTTCTTGTGGCTGGTGATGTAGGTGGGATCGCCGGACATGATATAGCCCACGATCTGATCGACCGGATTGTACCCCTTTTCCGTCAGCGCTTCATAGACCGCCGACAGGATCACCTTCACTCCGTTCTCCGGCTCCTTTTCCACTTTAAAATACTGTGTGCTGCCAAAATCCTGGTTCTGCATTTCCTACTCCATTCCGTCCTGCCCCTCATCTCAGGATACGTGTTCTCCGGATACGTATTCTATCCTATCATACCCTACTTTGTCAAAAATTTCAAATCCTATTTGTTTTCCCGCCCCGGCTTCCGGTTACGGTTCACTCCTCCCAAAGCCGCGGTCCGCCGGCCCGGGCACCATCAGAAAGCGGACCATGCTGCCGATGCTTTTGTTCAGCGGATCGGCTCCAGCCGCAGGATCTCATCCGTCAAAAAGCCTGTCGCCCTGCCCTTTACCAGCTCGTTCCTCCCGGCAGATTCCGCCGCAAGGGCAGCCTTCACATAGGTCTGTGTATGACCGAGCCGCCAGCTTTTTCCCGAAAGCTCCATGCAGTCTTCCGTCAGCACGGTGATCTCTTTTCCTATGTACTGCGCCCGGTACTCCCTGCTCAGTCTCTGTTCCATTTCAATCAGCCTGGCGCTCCGTTCGTTTTTTACCTGCTCCGGCACCTGATCCTTCATGGCCGCAGCCGCGGTCCCCTTTCTGACGGAATATTTGAACACGTGCATTTCAAAAAAATGCACCTTTTCCAGGAAAGCCGCCGTGGTTTCAAATTCCGCTTCCGTCTCTCCCGGAAATCCCACAATCACATCCGTCGTGATCGCCGGATTTTCAAACACCTCCCGCAGAAGCTTCACCTTTTCATAGTATTCCTCCGCCGTATAGTGCCTATTCATCCTTTTCAGCGTAGCGTCGCAGCCGCTCTGCAGAGAAAGATGAAAATGAGGGCACACCTGGGGAAGCGCCGCCAGGCCCTCCGCGAATTCCCGCGTGATGATCCTCGGCTCCAGAGAGCCCAGACGCACCCGTTCGATTCCTTCCACTCCGGCTATCTCCCGAACCAGATTCAGCAGATACTGCCGTTCCTGCGCTGTCCTTCTCAGATCGCTCCCGCCTGCCAGATAGTCGCCATCCGTCTTCTGAATGAAATCCATCCCATAGGAACTGATATGGATGCCCGTAAGCACCACCTCCCTGCAGCCCCCGGCAGCAAGCCGGCGGACCTCCTTCAGCACAGCTTCCGGCCTGCGGCTCCGCACCCTTCCCCTGGCATAGGGAATGATACAGTAGGAGCAGAACTGATTGCAGCCGTCCTGAATCTTGATGTAAGCCCGTGTATGCTCCGCCGGATGCATGGCTCCCGTTTCGTTCTCCGGCAGCATTTCCTCATACTCCTGCTCCCGCCCGATGTCCACCACGCTTTTATGATCCAGCGTCTTCTCCGTTGCGGACTGCTCCCTGCTTTTTTCCCCGGCAGTGCCGACCGGTCCTTCGTCTTCCCGTTTGCGGCCCTGCGCAGCATTCTCCTTCTGCATCTGATCCCTTCCGGCATCCCTCCTGCGGAGGAACTCCTCCAGGAGCTCCGGAAGCTCCTTCTTCCGGTTATTTCCCACCGCCAGGTCGATGCTTCCGTCCAGCAGCGCCTCTTCCTTTCCCGTCTGCACATAACAGCCGACCGCCACCACCACCGCGTCCGGGTTCCTTTTTTTCGCCCGATGCAGCATCTGACGGCTCTTTCTGTCGGCGATATTGGTCACGGTACACGTATTTACGATATAAATATCCGCTATATCATCGAATGGTACAATCCGGTATCCTTTTTCTTGTAACTTTTGTCCGATTGCCTCCAGTTCGTACGCATTCACTTTACAGCCCAAATTATGTAATGCTACACTTTTCATAGTAATCTCCGCTTTTTTTGTCATGTTTGATGCTTGACTTTTACCCCCTCTCCCTTTAATATGTAAACAGAAGGTATCAGACAGCCCGGACGTATCGCGCTCAGGCT
>DWWH01000049.1 GCA_019119815.1 Candidatus Eisenbergiella intestinipullorum
AACATGAGAAATCTGAACCCGGTCACCCCCTGACGGGCCCGCTGAAAAAGTACCTAAATTTCACACCGCTTCAACCGAACTGCCCACACCGTTCATCCGAACCGGGCGTTCCGTTGAAGCGAATTTAGCAGCCATACAGCTGATCAGCATCTCACTGACTCCCTGATGCAGTCTCATCAACACATTTTTATTCACTTCATCCGCGTTGGAATAATAATTCAGATAGTGAATGAGACTGTATTTGAAATCCATTAAACGATTCTGATTCAAAAGTGTCCTCCAAGATGCTATCTTTCCATCCAGTCCTTCATTATTACCTTTTAATCCGCTGATCTGCCCTACCTGATATATTTTGCTCACCTGTCTTACATTAGCGTTCTGTTCAGAAAGAAGCTGCCGACACATGTCGGAAAGCTCCTCATATTTGCAAAAGTCTCCATAATAGATAGCAATTTCCAGCCTGATCAGCTTTTGAAAGAAAACGCGCATATTTTCCAGCTGTTCTTCAAATTTTTCTCTGTCGCAAATGCTGTTTTGGCCAAACATAACGATTGTGATAAAATTACCCACGCTGTCATTTCTTAAAATAATGATATTCCCTGTCTGAAGCGGCTGCATGATTTCATCAATAATATTTTGGTAAATGCTTCTCAGCAGAGATCTTTCTTCCTCTTTCCATGATGAATCTCTGTTTAATATCTGTACTAAAAAGGGAAGATAAAACTCTGAAAAAATCCCGCCTTCTCTTTTTAATAATCTTCTGAAAAAAGAATCATCTTTGGTAAGTCCTGTCAGATATCGCATGGCATTCCCATCCAGAATCTCTCGTTCTCTGTCGAAGAAAAAGGAACCTGTGTCCATTAATTCCTGATTTTTTCTTTCAATGGAGATCTGCATCATGGCTCGTTTTATCACATGAATCAGTTCGCTTTTTGCCGCCGGCTGCAGGATATAGTCAAAGCTCTGCATGGAAATTGCTTCTTTCATATATTCAAAATCTGCATGTGCCGTCAAAAAAATGAATTTGCATTTGGGATATTTTCTCAAGACCCATTTTGCAAATGTTATTCCATCTTCTCCAGGCATTACTATATCGCACAAAAATATGTGATAATAAGTCTTTTCCAGCACATTTCTTGCTTCCAACGCACTTCCTGCTCTGTCAATTTTTTCTATATTTAACTCTTCTTTCTGTAGCTGGTCATATACCGTATTTAAAATCAATGGTTCATCATCAATAATCAAAAGATTCATTTTCTGTTTTTACCTCCGGTAATGTAATTTCAGAAATAGCTCCGCCATATGGCGAATTATAAAAATACCATTTGGCCGTTTCCTGATACATCAGATAAATCCGATATTTCAGATTATCAATTCCAACATGATAAGACCTGAATTGAAAATCCATGACCGGCCGATTCAATTCTTCCAGCATCTCATCCGGATAGCCGCTTCCATTATCTGATATGCAGATGGAAAGTCTCCGTCCTCCCGCCTCATCCGAAATGATTCCGGCCTGAATCTTTATTTTCAGAATTCCTCCTGCTTTCGCTGCGTACTTAACTGAATTTTCCACAAAAGTCTGTATACAGAGAATCGGGATCTGACACTTTGCAGCCTCTTCTTTAACGTCCGTCTGAAGAAGGATAGGAAATCCTCCTTTAAGACTGTATATATTGCAATATGCACGGATCTCCCTAATTTCCTTTTCCACTGTTACAGGCTTCTTCTGATCTCTGAATATATAGCGAAAATACGAAGAAAATGATCGTATCATATCATTTGCAGCATCAAGGGAATGATTATTCAGCAATAAACTGATCGTATTCATACAATTCAGGAAAAAATGAGGATTGATCTGAAGCTGATAGTACTGCATCTGTACTTCTCTTACTCTTTGCTCTTCTTCAAATTTGTCTTTTTGGAGCCGGATCATCTGTTCCAGTACTTCATCAATCCTTTTGTTGATCAGTACAAATTCTTCAATTTGTACTGATTCTGTCTTTTTTGTCTGACCGCTTTCTTTTTCGTGCTCCTTCATCTCATTAATTCTGAATGTTATATGTTCAATAGGATGTAAAATAATACTTCTGATTTTGTAATAAATTATAATAAAAAATACAAATGAGATTACGGGAGTCAAAATTACAAACATCCATAGATCAGGTTTTTTCCATATATCTGATAATTTCAATGTTCCAAAAGAAAAAACCAATTCCAGGTCCAGATTCTCTAATTCTACAGGGATCAGAATATCTCCACGATGTCCGATATAGACTCTGTCACTATTCAGGGCCTTTTCCACTTCTTTTTCTGTTGTATATGTTTTTCCACATTCCGCTATCACATTTCTCTGAAATACATAAAAAATACCAAGATTTTCGTCTACTTCAAAATACCGGTCAAGATTTATTACAAATCCCAGATACTGATCTCCTGTTTTAAAGAAATAAATAAGATAACATTCTCCCTCATAGATAGTAAAAGAATATTTTTTCTGAATATCTGCAGTTCCTTCGAGGACTTTTTTCACTTCTCTGTCCAGTTCAGTCTTTATACCTGAAAATTCAAAATCACTGTAAACACTCCTCATGGAATTTCTTTTCTCATCATAAAAAAACATCCCTCCCATGTAATCCAGAGAGTCCGCCTTTTCTCCCAGACTCCGTTCCAGATAATATGCAGCTCCAATCCATTCATAATCGTCCAGATTCCGTGTCCTGATTTTCATATAATAAAGATTATTCACATAAATAGCATTTACCGCTTCCATCATGCTGAATATATCTTTGTCTATCTGCATTCCATAATGCTCTGCGATGGTATCCGCGTTATCCAAAATTTCATTTCTGCTGTTCTTCAGCAGAATACCTCCATATAGTACCATCAATGTCATAAATATCCCCAATAATACCAGCCAGTAAATAAAAATACAATTTTTCAGAGACAACCTTTTCTTCCTGTCCACCCGGTCTTTCTTCTCCTTTTCATCCATTTTACAACAAAGACCATCGAAAAGATTCCGATGGTCTTGTCCGGCAATTCTACCCTGTATGTTCAGAATAATAAATCATTCCCTTTTTCGTTCTTTTTATACACATCCTGCATAAAGGCATCCGCAAGAGGCAGCCAGAGTTCAAAGTTATCATATCCCTTTTCTCCAACCAGCTTTATTCCGGCTTTTCCATGCGGAACACCTGCAAAGGTATGAACCTCCACCTTCACTCCATGAGCCACAAGATCCGGATAAGTATGATTCAAATTTGCCATCGCACTGTCCTCGCGGCCTACAGCAAAAAAGACGGGAGGATATTCCACTCCTGTATAATCAAATTTTTCTGTAGCCCATCTTGGTCCATAGATGCAGAGGAAGGCATCCGGAGCACCTTTATAAGAGTCCAGTTCATCCGGCTCATATCCCGGAAAATGATCTTTTACTGTCTGTTTCCCTGAATAATATCGGATACATGCTTCGCCTGTCACACCTCCATTGGAAAATCCTGCAAAAGCTACCCTGTCCGGCCGAATCCGGTATTTTTCTGCATTTGCGCGTACCATGCGGATTGCCCGTGCCGTATCAGCACCGCATTCCTGCTTGCTCCAGGGACACGCATGTGTACGATTTAAAAGCAAAAAACACTGATACCCCAATCTGTTCAAATCATGGCAGGACTGAAAAGCTTCATGAAACGAAGCATCCCCATGATCTCCACCGGGACATACCACTACGGCACCTTTAGGCAAGACGCTTTCCGGAACCAGCATTTCATAAAAATAAGGTTGAAAATCCGGATCATGATTATATTTAAACTCCGGATTTTCCTTGTAATCGGTACATACCGGCATCGTTCCCTTCGGCCACAGGTATATTCGTTCCGGAGCATCTGCTATCGGCTGTATGCTATTCAGAATATTTTCATATTCTTTCAGCATTCTTTCCATCACATTTTCACTGATCTGATTTTCAAAATCACGCCCAAGGTGAAACAGACGAACCAATGGTTCCACTGGATAACATGGCGCATCTTCAAACAAAGCTACACCCTTATGACGCGCTTCTGCCATTCTTAATACTATCTTCCGATTCTCCGTAAGTATCCCTCCCCTTACAGTCTTTGTCCTTTTTACAAATTAAATATTATCAAAGTATTCCTACTTCTTAATAGTAAAAATCTGATTATTCTATCATAATTTCTGACTATAAAGGACCCCGCCGTCATTTTGCAGCAAGGTCCCTTTTTACAGGATTTTCATCCTATAGCTATCAGATACTCCTACTTTCTGCCAGATGCACATCCATCTGAGGGTAGGGAATGCCGATCCCGTTCTCCTCAAACGCATATTTGATGTTTTCCAGCATATCCCAACGCACCGGCCAGTAATCCTCGGTCTTCGTCCAGAAACGCAGGCCGAGGATGACCGAGCTGGAAGCCAGGTCGTCCACGAAGATATTGTAGCCCAGTTCCATCCGGATCCGATCCTCCTTTTCAAGCAGTCCCTGCAGGACCTGCTTTGCCTTCCGGATGTCGGCTTCATAGGAGATCCCCACCTTCAGTTCCACACGGCGGTTTTCTTCCCTGGTCACGTTGGTGATCCCTGTGTCCGCCAGCGGACCGTTGGGAAGAATGATTGTCCGGTTGTCGATCGTAGCCAGCTTGGTATAAAAAACCGTGATCTCCAGAACCGTTCCTT
Source organism: Candidatus Eisenbergiella intestinipullorum (assembly GCA_019119815.1). Taxonomy (GTDB): domain Bacteria; phylum Bacillota; class Clostridia; order Lachnospirales; family Lachnospiraceae; genus Eisenbergiella; species Eisenbergiella intestinipullorum. The sequence goes on from DWWH01000049.1 coordinate 4,693, forward strand.
CACTGTCATAAGCGGATTCTATGATATAATCACCCACCCGGAACGGATGAAGCACCATGATCATGATGCCGCCGATGCAGTTTTTCAGGCTGCCCTGAAAAGCCAGGCCCACCGTCACCGTGGCGGAACCGAGAACCGTAGCAATGGTCGCCGCATTGATGCCCAGGTGCATGGCGATCTGAAAGAACAGGATCGCATAGAGGACCACCCTCACACAGGAATCCACGAATTTCCCGGCCTGTCCGGCGGCTCCGGTCCGGATCATCGCTCTTCCGATCAGCTTCCGGATCAGTCCGATCACCTTCATGCCGATCAGAAAGGTAACGACACACAGCACCACTCTCGTCAGAAGATCCATGAGAGATTCCGGCGCAGCCCGCAGAAGCTGTTCCCCGATCGCAAGCTCCTCGGAAACATCCGTTTCCGAGGAGAGCAGGGCCGGCAGGCCCGGTAGGACAGCCGTTTTCGCCGCCTCCATCCATGCCGCCGCACCCGTCAATGCCGTTATTCCAGCAAATCCCATTTATTTCGTTCCTTTCCCGCTGTCCTTTGTTTTCTGCTGCGCCGCTTTTCCCGACGGCTTTTCCGTCTCCGCGGTCTTCCGCATGTCCGCTGATTCTTTCTTTTCCCCCGTCTTCGCTGTTCCTGCAGGCGTTTCCGCCTTTTTCCCGGCTTTTACCACCCTGATGGGCTTTTCCACCTCTCCCCTTTCGGAGATCTGTGCATCAGCGGCAAACACCTTTTCCGCCAGCTCTTCCTTCAGAGTCCTGGATCCGCGGCCGGAGGAAGCCTTCCTTGCGTTCTTTTTCTTTCTGGCAGCTTCCTTCTCCTTCCGGGCCTTTTCCGCCTTCTTTCTGGCGATCTCCTTCAATTCTTCCTTCGTATAGGGCTGATAGGAGAAAATGCTGACGCTTAAGGGAGCCTGGGTCATCCTGATGGAATACTCCCTGCCGTCCCATTCTTCCTCCAGCGCTGCTTTCACCCTGGGATTCGTTCTTCCCTCTCCGCCGTATTCTCTGGCGTCGGAGTTGAGGATCTCCTTGTATTTTCCATTCAGAGGCACGCCCACCTGGAAGCTCTTTCTTTCCACGTTGGCAAAATTTACCACAACCAGAAGCATGTCCGTATCCTTCTGTCCTTTGCGCACAAAGGACAGCGTACAGTCGTTGGCGCTGATGCAGTCGATCCATTCAAAGCCGTCCCAGCTGGTATCCTTTACGGAAAGGGCCGGAGCGGAGGCATACAGATGATTCAGAGCCTTGACAAATTCCTGCAGACCCTTATGGTCCGCTTCCTTCGTAAGGTACCACTCCACTTCCCGGTTTTCATTCCACTCGTCATATTCTCCGATGTCCTGTCCCATGAAAAGCAGCTTCTTTCCGGGATGGCACATCATATATCCGTAGCTGGCCTTCAGATTGGCGAACTGCTCCTGCCTGTTTCCGGGCATCTTACCCAGCATGGAGGCTTTTCCGTGCACCACCTCATCATGGGAAAGCACCAGCATGAACCGTTCGCTGTAGGCGTAGACCATGCTGAAGGTGAGCATGTTGTGGCAGCCGGAGCGGAAGTAAGGATCCTGCCTGATATAATTCAGGAAATCATTCATCCATCCCATATTCCATTTCATGTCGAAGCCCAGTCCGCCCTCATCCAGGCTTCCCGTGACCAGCGGCCAGGCGGTGGATTCCTCCGCGATGGACAGCGCGCCGCGGCCTCTCTTATGGATCATGCTGTTGACATGCTTTAAGAATTCCACAGCTTCCAGATTTTCATTTCCGCCGTAGATGTTGGCCACCCATTCGCCATCCTGCTTTCCGTAGTCCAGATAGAGCATGGAGGCTACCGCATCCATGCGGATGCCGTCCGCATGGTACTGCTCGATCCAGAACAGTGCGTTGGCGATCAGGTAATTGGAGACCTGCGGCCTGCCGTAATTGTAGATCAGCGTTCCCCAATGGGGATGGGCCCCCTTTCTGGGATCCAGATGCTCATACAGGCAGGTGCCGTCAAAGGCAGAAAGGCCGTAGGTATCTCTGGGGAAATGAGCGGGCACCCAATCCAGGATCACGCCGATCCCCGCCTTGTGCATTTCGTTCATGAAATACATGAAATCCTCCGGGGTTCCGTATCTGGCCGTCGGAGCATAGTAGCCGATGACCTGATACCCCCAGGAACCGTCAAACGGATGCTCCATGATTGGCATCAGCTCAATATGGGTATATCCCATCTCCTTCACATAGGAAATGATGGCGGGGGCCAGTTCCCGGTAATTGCAGTAAGGTCTGTCATCCTCCGGACGTCGGAAGGAGCCCAGATACAGTTCATAGACGCTGACCGGCGCCGTGCTGTAGTCCGTTTTTTCCCTTTTCTTCAGCCACTCCTCATCCTCCCAGGCGAAGCCGGAAATATCCCTGATCACGGAAGCCGTATCCGGACGCAGCTGCTGACTGAAGGCATAAGGATCCGCTTTCAGATAGGTGAGGCCGCCTTTCGTTTTCAGTTCATATTTATAGTTCTGTCCCTCCAGCTCTCCCGGAATGAACAGCTCAAAAATGCCGGAATCCCAAAGACGCCTCATCTGATGGATGCGGCCGTCCCAGTGATTGAAATCGCCCACTACGCTCACCCGCAGGGCGTTGGGCGCCCAGACCGCGAAATGAACACCCTTCGTGCCGTCGATGGTGCACACATGCGCGCCCAGCATCCGATAGGCTTCGTAATGGATCCCCGCTGCGAAACGGTCCGTATCCTTTTTGCTGATGACCGGGCCAAAACGATAGGGATCCCCCTCCAGCTTTACGGTGCCGTCCGGCCAGGTGATCCGGTACTGATAGTCCGGGATCTCCTTTCCCGGGATCAGCGCCGCAAAATAGCCTGCTTCATCCGCCAGTTCCATCTCCACTTCCTTCTCCATATCGGAAAGCAGAAGCTCCACCTTCTGCGCTCCCGGCCAGAACGCCTGGATCACCGTGGCATTCCCTGCCGTATGCGGTCCCAGCAGCCGGTGCGGATTATCCTCCTCCGAATAGATGATCGCCTCGATCTCCGGCCAGTTCATCAGCTTATACAGTTTGTCCTTCATATCGGTTCCATTCCTTCCCTCTTTTTTTCTATTTTTTCAGGCTGTGAATGAACAGCCCGCTTCTCAGCTTCGGCTCAAACCAGGTGGACTTGGGGGGCATCAGAAGCCCCGCATCCGCCACGCCAAACAGCTCTCCGATGGAGGTGGGATAGAGAGAAAATGCCGCAGCACAGTCCGTCCCGCACCGCTTTTCCAGCTCTTCAAGCCCCCGGATGCCGCCCACGAAATCAATGCGCTCATCCGTCCGCGGATCCGTGATCCCCAGGATCGGTTCCAGGATCAGACGCTGAAGGATATCCACATCCAGCAGCCGCACCGGATCTGTCCGGTCTTGCCTGTGTTCCTCTTCCGATGCTTTTAAACCCTCCTCCTGTTTCCTCTCCTGTGTCTTCTTCTCCTTCAGCCGATACCACCGCTTCTCCAGATACAGACCGAACAGCCCCTTTTCCTCCGGCCGATACGGTCCGTCTGCAGGGCTGATGTCAAAATGCTCCGACACCCGGCTGAGAAATTCCGATGGCGTCAGACCGTTTAAATCCCGGACCACCCGGTTGTATTCCAGGATGGTGAGCTGATCGTCCGGAAACAGCACGGAAAGGATGAAATTAAAGGGTTCCTCCCCCGTATATCCCGGATGGTCCTTTCTGCACTCCTGCGCCACCCGCGCTGCGGAAGCGCAGCGATGATGTCCGTCCGCTATGTACAGCCGCTCCACCCCTCCGAATGCTTCCTGCAGCGCCCGGATGTCCTCTTTTTCCCAGATCCTCCAGATCCGGTGGCTGATCCCGTCGGAGGAGACAAAATCATACAGACAGGGCTTCTTTTGACACCGCTGTGTCACAGCACGGATGTCCGCCCTGCTGCGGTAGGCCAGAAAGACCGGTCCCGTCTGGGCTTCGCAGGCCCTCACATGCCGGGTCCTGTCCTCCTCCTTTTCCTTCCGCGTATTTTCATGCCTGCGGATCGTGCCGTTCCAATAGTCGTCCACAGCTACGCAGGCAGCGATCCCGGTCTGGACACGTCCCAGCCGCTCCAGCTCATAGATATAATAACAGGGCTCCGCCTCCTGCTGAAGACTGCCCTCCTCCATCCATTGCCGCAGGAGCGATCCCGCCTGCATATAGCACTGCTCTGGCGAGACGTTCTCCTCCTCCCCGAACTGTGTCTCCGGTCTGTCCACTGCCAGAAAAGAGTAAGGCTCCCGCCTCGTTTCCTCTCTGGCCTCCTTCCCGCTCACCACGTCATAAGGAAGCGCCGCGATCCGCTCCGCCAGTCCCTGCGCGGGCCGCCAGGCCCGAAAAGGTCTTACCTCTGCCATGTTCACCTCCCTGCCGAAGCGCCGCTCCGCCTGCCCTCTTTCGGCATTGTGTTCTTTCTCATTTCAATTTACAGTATACCCGATTCCGCTTTTGGATACAAGCAAAAAAGGCACACCGGCTGAGATGTGCCTTTCGCCATAATTCCGGAAAATATCTTCCTTTTCCTCTATTTCACCACGCGCACGCGGAACACGCCCGGAATGGCGCGCAGCATGCCGATGATCTCCCCCGACGCCGGTGCCTCCACGTCGAACATGGTGTAGGCGACCTCTCCTTTGGACTTGTTGATCATGTCGGAGATATTGATTCCCTTTTCGCCGAACACCGCAGCGAAACGGGTGATCATGTTGGCCACATTTTTATGGAAGATGCTGATGCGACCCGCCTGTGTGCAGACGCCCATGTCGCAGGCAGGATAGTTGACGCTGTTTCTGATGTTTCCGTTTTCCAGATAATCCATCAGCTCCTTCACGGCCATCGCCGCGCAATTGTCCTCCGATTCCTCCGTGGAAGCTCCCAGATGGGGAATCACAATGCAGCCCTTCTTTCCCGCGGTCACGGAGTTGGCGAAGTCAGACACGTATCTGCGCACCTTTCCGCTTTCGATGGCGGCGATCACTGCTTCCTCGTCCACCAGAAGGTCGCGGGCAAAGTTCAGAAGGATCACGCCGTCCTTCATCTTCGCGATCGCTTCCTTATCGATCATTCCCTTCGTGCTGTCCATGAGAGGCACGTGGATGGTGATATAATCACATTTTTCATAAATCTCATTCACGTCGATCACATGCCTGACATCCCGGCTCAGGTTCCAGGCCGCGTCCACGGATACGTAAGGGTCGTAGCCGTAAACCTCCATTCCCAGATGCTTCGCCGTATTCGCCACCTTCACGCCGATGGCACCGAGCCCGATGATGCCCAGCTTTTTGCCCTGTATCTCGGTTCCGGCAAAATTCTTTTTGATCTTCTCCGCCGCCTTGCCCACATTCGCGTCGCCGCTGTTTTCCCGCACCCAGTTGATGCCCTCCACGATGTCGCGGGCGGCAAGCAGCATTCCCGCGATGACAATCTCCTTTACCCCGTTGGCATTCGCCCCGGGCGTGTTGAACACCACGATTCCCTTCTGCGCGCATTTTTCCAGCGGGATATTGTTCACGCCCGCGCCGGCCCTGGCTACCGCGAGCAGATTCTCCGGCAGCTCCATCTCGTGCATGGAAGCGCTGCGGACGAGAATGCCGTCCGCCTCCTCCATTTTCTGTGTATTCTGATACTCTTCCGTAAAGCCTTCCAGACCCACCTTCGAGATGGGATTGAGGCAGTAATAATGAAACATGACCTTAATTCTCCATTTCAAATTTTTTCATAAACTCCACCAGGCTGCGCACGCCTTCCAAGGGCATGGCGTTGTAGATGCTTGCGCGCATGCCTCCCACGCTCCTGTGGCCCTTCAGATTTTCCAGCCCGTGTTCCTTTGCTTCCTTTACGAATTTCGCATCCAGCTCGTCGCTTCCCGTAACAAAAGGAACATTCATCAGGGAGCGGTCCTGTCTGCGCACGGTCCCCTTAAACAGCCTGCTTTCGTCCAGAAAATCATACAGAATGGCAGCTTTTTCCTGATTGATTTTCTGAATCGCCTCCAGCCCTCCAAGCTTCTTCAGCCATTTGAATACCTTGCCGCAGATATAGATTCCGTATGCGGGGGGCGTATTGTATAAGGAGCCGGCGTCCGCATGGATCTTGTACTGCAGCATGGTGGGCGTGCCCGGAAGCACATCCTCCGTGATGAGGTCCTCTCTGATGATGACGATCACCACGCCCGCAGGGCCGATGTTCTTCTGTACGCCGCCGTACATCAGCGCGTATTTCGTGATGTCTACGGGTTCAGAAAGGAAGCAGGAGGATACGTCCGCTACCAGCGGCTTTCCCTTCGTATTGGGAAGCGTCTTAAATTTGGTTCCGTAAATGGTATTGTTTTCACAGATATAGACATAGTCCGCATTCTCTGAGATGGGAAGATCGGAGCAGTCCGGTATGTAGGAAAAGGTCTGATCCTCGGAGGAAGCGATTTTGTTGGCCGTTCCGTATTTTGAGGCCTCCTGCCAGGCTTTTTTCGCCCACTGGCCGGTCACGATATAATCCGCCACCCGGTTTTTCATCAGATTCATGGGAATCATCGCAAACTGCTGGCTCGCGCCGCCCTGCAGGAAAAGCACCCTGTAATTGTCCGGAATCCCGATCAGATCCCTCAGGTCCGCTTCCGCCTCGTCCAGAATCGTCTGGAAGGTTTTGGAACGATGGCTCATCTCCATGACAGACATGCCGCAACCTCTGTAATCCAGCATTTCAGCCGCCGCTTCCCTTAAAACCTCCTCCGGCAGGACCGCGGGACCTGCTGAAAAATTGTATACTCTAGCCACTTTTAACCTCCTCCTCCGGCCGCGGGAATTTCCTGCGCCTTCCGCCGCCTCACAGCCGGATCACTGCGATTTTTCAAAGTTATGAAGCCTATTTTAATCACTTTTACCGCTTTAGTCAACTACTTCATTAAAAGAACAGAGCAATTTGTTGACCTGCTTTATCAAAAGGAGGAAGCTTACGCTCCCTCCTCCTCTGTCTGCGGGCATACGTTTACTGGTCACCATGTGACAAGTAACGTCAGGCTTCTTCTCCGCGTTCTGCAAGATCTGCCGCGTCAAAGGCTTCGCTGATGGAGCCTCCCGGGGAGACCATCGGGAATACCTTGTCATCCTCCGGAATCACGCATTCGATCACGACAGGGCCGCCATCCGCGATGGCCGCTTCGATGGCAGGCGCGACCTCCTCCTTTTTCGTCACACGGATGGCCCGGCAGCCCAGTCCTTCTGCCACCCTGCAGAAATCCACCTGATCCTCCAGCACGGTCTGGGAATACCGGTGTCCGTAGAACAGGGTCTGCCACTGGCGCACCATGCCCAGCACATGGTTGTTGATCACGATCTGGATGATCGGAATCCGGTACCGGCTGGCCGTCGCCAGCTCGTTCATGTTCATGCGGAAACAGCCGTCTCCGCCAATGTTCACACAGATTTTATCCGGCCTTCCCATCTTCGCTCCGATGCAGGCGCCCAGGCCATAGCCCATGGTGCCGAGTCCGCCGGAGGACAGGAAGGTCCGCGGCTGCGTAAAGTGGTAATACTGGGCGGTCCACATCTGATGCTGTCCCACATCCGTGGTGATGATGGCCTTTCCCTGAGTCAGCCTCTCCAATTCCTGAATGACGTAAGGACAGCTCAGCGTACTGTCGTCATAGGTCAGAGGATGTTTTTCCTTCAGCTCCATGATATGCGCCATCCATTTCGGATGTGACTGCTGCGGCAGCCTTTCCGTCAGAGCCGTCAGCACGCTTTTCAGATCTCCCACCAGAGAAGCGTCCGCGTGTACGTTCTTGTTGATCTCCGCCGCGTCAATGTCGATATGAAGGATTTTGGCTCTGGAAGCAAAGGTCCTTACGTTGCTGACCACACGATCGGAAAACCGGGCCCCCAGCGCCACCAGCAGATCGCAGTCGCTCACTCCCAGATTGGAGGTTTTGGTGCCGTGCATGCCGATCATGCCGGTATAGCGGGGATCCGTGCCGTCAAAAGCTCCTTTTCCCATCAGGGAATCACAGACCGGGGCATCCAGCAGTCCTGCGAAGGCGCGCACCTGCTCGGATGCGCCGGACAGAACCGCGCCGCCGCCCACGAACAGGAACGGCCGTTTTGCTTCGGCAAGGAGCTTCAGCGCCTCCTCCAGCTGCTCTTCCGTATACCGGTCCGTCTGCTTCGGCGGCTCCGGCTTCACAGGCGTATACTCCCATACTGCCGCCGTCACATCCTTGGTCACGTCCACGAGCACCGGTCCCGGGCGGTCGGAGGTGGCGATCCGGAACGCCTTCCGGATGGTGTCCGCAAGGATCCGGATATCCTTCACGATATAGCCGTGTTTGGTGATGGGCATGGTCACGCCCGCGATGTCCACCTCCTGAAAGGAATCCTTTCCCAGGGAAGGAAGGTTCACGTTGGCCGTGATGGCGACGACGGGGATGGAATCCATGTAGGCGGTGGCGATCCCGGTGACCAGGTTAGTGGCTCCGGGACCGCTGGTAGCCATGCACACGCCCACCTTTCCGGTCGCCCTCGCGTAGCCGTCCGCCGCATGTGCCGCCCCCTGTTCATGGGAGGTCAGCACATGAAAAATCTCATTCTGATGCTGATAGAGCGCGTCGTACACGTTCAGGATCGTGCCTCCGGGATAGCCGAATACGGTATCCACCCCCTGCTCCTTCAGACATTCCACAATGATTTCAGCTCCTGTAAGCTGCATGTACATCAACGCCTTTCTATTTGATCTCCAGAACCGCTCCCCGGTTCGCGCTGGTCACCATCTTTTCATATCTCGCCAGATATCCGGTGGTCACGCGGGGCTGTCTGGGCTGCCATTTTTCTTTTCTCTTCTGCATCTCTTCCTCGGATACCTTCACATCCAGCCGGTTTTCCGGAATGTTGATGCTGATGATGTCGCCCTCTTCCACCAGGGCGATGGGGCCTCCCTGAGCCGCCTCCGGACATACATGGCCGATAGAGGCTCCTCTGGACGCTCCGCTGAAGCGTCCGTCCGTGATCAGGGCGACCGTGGAACCCAGTCCCATTCCCACGATGGCGGAGGTGGGATTGAGCATTTCCCTCATGCCGGGGCCGCCTTTCGGTCCCTCATAACGGATTACCACCACGTCTCCGGGTACGATCTTTCCGCCCTTGATCGCGGCAATGGCATCCTCTTCGCAGTCAAATACCCTGGCCGGGCCTTCGTGCACCATCATTTCCGGCGCCACGGCAGAGCGCTTGACCACAGCGGTCTCCGGAGCCAGATTTCCCTTCAGCACCGCGATGCCGCCCGTCTCGGAATAGGGATTGTCGATGGGACGGATGACCTCCGGATTCTTATTCACACAGCCTTTGATGTTCTCCGCCACCGTTTTTCCCGTCACTGTGATCAGGTCGGTGTAGAGAAGGCCTTTTTTGTTCAGCTCGTTCATCACCGCGTACACGCCGCCCGCCTCATTCAAATCTTCAATGTAGGTAGGGCCGGCCGGAGCCAGATGGCAGAGGTTGGGCGTCCTCGCGGACAGCTCGTTGGCGATCTCCATGTTCAGCTCCACGCCCGCCTCATGGGCAATGGCCGGCAGATGAAGCATGGAATTGGTGGAGCAGCCCAGCGCCATATCCATGGTAAGAGCGTTCAGGAAAGCTTCCTTCGTCATGATATCTCTGGGACGGATGTTCTTTTCCACCAGCTGCATGATCTGCATGCCCGCATGCTTTGCCAGGCGGATCCTTTCGGAATAGACCGCCGGGATGGTGCCGTTTCCCTTCAGTCCCATGCCCAGCGCCTCGGTCAGGCAGTTCATGGAATTGGCCGTGTACATGCCGGAGCAGGAACCGCAGGTAGGACAGGCCTTTTCCTCATACTCGTTCAGCTCCTCCATGGACATGGTGCCCGCCGCCACGCTTCCCACCGCCTCAAACATGGAGGAAAGGCTGGTTTTGTGGCCGCAGACATGGCCGGCCAGCATGGGACCGCCGGAAACGAAAATGGTGGGAATGTTCACCCTGGCCGCAGCCATCAGAAGTCCCGGCACGTTTTTATCGCAGTTGGGGACCATCACCAGGCCGTCGAAGCCATGGGCCATGGCCATACATTCCGTGCTGTCGCAGATCAGGTCTCTGGTCACCAGAGAATATTTCATGCCGATGTGTCCCATGGCAATGCCGTCGCAGACCGCGATGGCCGGGAAAACGAAGGGCGTTCCTCCCGCCATGGCCACACCCATCTTAACGGCCTCCACGATCTTGTCCAGATTCATGTGGCCCGGCACGATCTCATTGTAGGAACTCACTATTCCGATAAGGGGCCTTTTCCTCTCTTCCTCGGTAATTCCGAGGGCATTGAACAGGCTTCTGTGCGGAGCCTGCTGTACTCCTGTTTTCACTGAATCGCTTCTCATGGCTCATCTTTCCTTTCTGTCAGTCTCTTCGCCGTCCGAAAAAGCCGGATTCTCCCGAAGCCTTCCTCCGGCTCTTTTCGTTCCGGAATTTCTTTTTATCAGATTATCAGATTCTCTCCGCTATCCGGTCACCCATCTCGCTGCAGGAGCATTTCCGGCAGGAGGCGGCTGCCCCTTCCGGCATGATGTCCGCCGTCCGGAAGCCTTCCTTCAGCACCTGCTTCACCGCCTGTTCCATGTCGTCCGCCTCTTTATCCAGGTCAAAGCTGTAACGCAGCATCATGGCCGCGCTTAAGATGGTGGCGATGGGATTGGCGATATTCTTTCCTGCGATGTCCGGCGCGCTGCCGTGGCTGGGTTCATACAGGCCGAACTTCGTGTCGTTCAGGCTGGCGCTTGACAGCATGCCGATGGAGCCGGTCACCATGCTCGCCTCATCGGAAAGGATGTCCCCGAACATGTTCTCAGTCAGGATCACATCAAACTGAGCCGGATCCTTCACCAGCTGCATGGCGCAGTTGTCAACCAGCATGTGGGAAAGCTCCACGTCCGGATAATCCGCGGCCACCTCGTTCACCACGGCCCTCCACAGGCGGGAGGAATCCAGCACGTTCGCCTTGTCCACGCTGGTCACCTTTCCCCGGCGTTTACGCGCGATGTCAAAGGCTTTCACGGCAATCCTGCGGATCTCGTTCTCATTATAGACCAGCGTATCTACCGCCGTGCGCAGGCCGTTTTCCACCGTGGTCCTGCGTTCTCCGAAATAAAGCCCGCCGGTCAGCTCCCTCATGATCAGAAGGTCGAAACCCGCTTCGCTGGTTTCCTTTTTCAGAGGGCAGGCATCCGCAAGCTCCTCATAGAGCACCGCAGGGCGCAGATTTGCAAACAGTCCCAGTTCCCTGCGGATGGCAAGCAGCCCGGCCTCCGGACGGCGGTCCGGCGGAAGCTGATACCAGGGAGAGGTGTTCGCGTCCCCTCCGATGGAGCCCATCAGCACTGCATCGCTCTCTTTTGCCGCCTGCACGACCTCCGGCGTCAGCGGAACGCCGTGTACGTCGATGGAAGCGCCGCCCAGAAGGATTTCCGTCCAGGAAATCTCATGTCCATATTTTCCGGCCGTTTTCTCCAGCACCTTCTTCGCTTCCCTTACAATCTCCGGCCCGATTCCGTCGCCGGAAATACATCCGATTTTCAGTTTCATATTCCGCTCCTTTTCTGCCGCCGGGCGGCCCTGTCATTTTTCTCAGGAAAATTACGTCCGAATACGGGAAAGCCGGACGCTGGACGCTTCCGCATCCGATGCCCGGCATTCCTCCCCGCCGCCTTACGGGGATATTTCTACTGCATTCATGATTCATTCCTGTGATGATCTCTTTTATCATAGCCCATTCAATATCGAATTTCAACAGAAAAGAGACCCGGAAAACAAAATCAGCCATATCCTTTCGATATGGCTGAAATAACCTGTGGTGATGGATCATGCCTGTGCTATATCCACAGCGAATATCTGCCCTTATTCCTCGTCCGGCTTCTCCACCTGCGCGATGGCAGACTTCTGCATGGGAATACGACAGTTTCTGTTGTTTCCAAATTCTACGATGACCGTATCATCGGTAATATCAATGACCACGCCGTAAAAACCGCTGTTGGTTAGCACGCTGTCCCCGATTTCCAGGGAAGAAAGCATGGCGTTCATCTTCTTCTGCTCCTTCTTCTGCGGACGATACAGCACAAAATAAAAGAACGCGCCGAAGATGACCACATAGACCAGAATCATACCGATCATTCCGCCCGTGCCTGCTGCAGCCGTTGTTTCACTCGCCAAAATACCCATTTTCCGTTCAATCCTCCTAAGTTCTCATTCTCCTGCCGCGGACAAGCCGCTGCGTTATCTCTACAATCATACACAAAAAATGCCAATCACGCAAGCCCTATTCCGCCTTTTTGACGCTTTCCGGGTTACTATTCACAGCCGATTCAGAATGGACAAAACGCGCGTCGTGCTTGCACATAAGCCCGTGTTGTCCATTCTGAATCTGGACTGCGAAGCAGTCACCCATCCACATGAGCAGCCTTAGCGCCGCAAGGCGCGGGACTGGAGCCTCAAAGAGGCGACGGGTGCGAATGTGGATGGGGTGGCTGTAAATAGTAACCCTTCCGGCCCGGACCCTGCCCGGCTACGCGTTTTCCTCTGCCCCTGCAGCGCTCATGCGTTCCAGCTTTTCCTTTTTATATGCCGCGAAGCGTCCCGCGTCCAGCGCGTCCCTGATCTCCTCCATCATGGTGTTGTAAAACCAGAGGTTATGCAGCACGCACAGGCGCATGCCCAGCATCTCCTTCGCTTTCAGCAGGTGGCGGATATAGGCCCTGGAATAGCGGCGGCAGGCGGGACAGCCGCAGCCCTCTTCAATAGGACGCGTATCCAGCTCATACTTCGCGTTAAACAGATTGATCTTTCCATGATTGGTATACAGATGTCCGTGCCGGCCGTTTCTCGTGGGATATACGCAGTCAAAGAAGTCCACGCCCCGTTCCACGCCCTCCAGGATATTGGCCGGGGTGCCCACGCCCATCAGATAGGTGGGCTTATCCGCCGGAAGATACGGAACCGTTTCGTCCAGAACATGGTACATTTCCTCATGGGTTTCCCCGACAGCCAGCCCGCCGATGGCATAACCGTCCAGCTCCATTTCCGCGATCCGTTTTGCGTGCTCGATCCGGATGTCCGTATAGACGGCTCCCTGATTGATGCCGAACAGAAGCTGGCTTTTATTGATGGTATCCTCCAGGCCGTTCAGACGCTCCATCTCCGCCTTGCACCTTGCCAGCCATCTGGTGGTCCTTGCCACGGAATTTTCCACATAATCCCTTTCCGCCTTCGCCGGCGCGCATTCGTCAAAGGCCATGGCAATGGTGGAAGCCAGATTGGACTGAATGCGCATGCTCTCTTCCGGACCCATGAAAATCTTTCTTCCGTCCACATGGGAATGGAAGTATACGCCTTCTTCCTTTATTTTTCTCAGTGTAGCCAGGGAAAACACCTGAAATCCGCCGGAATCCGTCAGAATCGGCCGGTTCCAGGACATGAACCGGTGCAGGCCGCCCAGCTTTTTAATCACCTCATCCCCCGGCCTCACATGGAGATGATAGGTATTGGACAGCTCCACCTGCGTTTTGATCTGCTCCAGATCCTCCGTGGATACCGCTCCCTTGATCGCCGCGGCAGTTCCCACATTCATGAAAACCGGAGTCTGGATCGTGCCGTGCACGGTCACCAGTTCTCCCCTTTTCGCTCTTCCTTCCTGTCTGATCAGACGATACATGCTCCGTATTTTCCCCTTTCACCGAAACGGGCCGTGGACTTCGGGTCCGCCCGCATCATTTGCAAAGACAGTAACTGTATTATCATACCATATCCTTCCCGTTCATTCAAGCTTGCCCGCCCCTTTGATCGGCGGTATAATAGATGGCATGTTACAGTTCACTCGTCCGTCAGAACCAGGAAGATGTCGTGCTTGCACGAACAGATAACTGGTTCTGAGCGGACGAAGGGAGCGCCAATCTATGAGCAAAGGTAGCTGCGTAGCAGCGGAGAGCGCGTAGCGCGGCTTTGCGAATGGCGCGGAGTGAACTGTAACAACGAGATTTTGCGCCGTTTTCCGGGCAGCTTATCCGCCCGGCCCGGGCGGACAGGAAAAGGGCACAGTTTTGAAATTCCACAGGAGGAAAAATCATGGCCGGAAATACATTTGGAAAACAGTTCAGAATCACCACCTGGGGAGAATCCCATGGAAAGGCCCTGGGCGTCGTCGTGGATGGCGTGCCTGCGGGGCTTCCTCTTTGCGAAGCGGATATCCAGGCCTTTCTGGACCGCAGGAAGCCCGGCGGCAGCCGGTTTTCCACACCGCGCAAAGAGGCGGACGAGGTACAGATTCTGTCCGGCGTGTTTGAGGGAAAAACCACCGGAACGCCCGTCAGCCTTCTCATTCCAAACACCTCCCAGCGTTCCTCCGATTACAATGAGATCGCTTCCTATTACAGGCCGGGACATGCCGATTATACCTATGACATGAAATATGGTTTCCGGGATTACCGGGGCGGCGGCCGCTCCTCCGGCCGGGAAACGGCAGGGCGGGTGGCGGCAGGCGCCATCGCCTCCCTCTTTTTAAAGCAGCTCGGCATTCAGGTCTGCGCCTATACCAGAAGCATCGGTCCCGTCTCCTGTGAACGCTTCTGCGCGGAGGAAATCTCCCAAAACCCTCTCTGCATGCCGGATGCGGAGGCCGCCGGACGGGCTCAGGAATATCTGACGGAATGCATGAAGCAGTTCGATTCCTCCGGCGGCGTGGTGGAATGCTTTGCCGACGGCGTTCCCGCGGGGCTCGGCGATCCCGTGTTTGACAAGCTGGATGCCTCCCTTGCCGGAGCCATCATGTCCATCGGCGCGGTAAAGGCGGTGGAAATCGGAGACGGCACCGCCGTTTCCCTCGCGCGCGGCTCCGAAAACAACGATCCCTTCCGCATGCGTGACGGCAGAGTGACCAAGGAAACCAACCACGCAGGCGGCATTCTCGGCGGCATCAGCGACGGCAGCCGTATCCTGCTCCGCGCCCATATCAAGCCCACGGCTTCCATCTTCTCGGATCAGCAGACGGTAAACCGGGACGGCGAGAACATCACCATCCGCATCAAGGGGCGCCATGATCCCGTCATCGTCCCCCGCGCCGTGGTGGTCGTGGAATCCATGACCGCTCTGGTACTGGCTGATGCGCTGCTCTCCAACATGACCGCCAGGCTGGACCGGATTCAGGATTTCTACCGGAAACAGACGGCGAATACCGACGAACGCTGACGCACCGGCCCGCTACGCCGTTCTTCTTTTCCGGGCGGCGGGCAGGGCCGCCAGAGCGGCCATCAGAACATAGACGGCCGCAAACAGGAGCATGCACTGACGGAGAGAAAACCGTTCTGCGACCTGTCCCAGAACATTGCTCCCCAGCGAATCCCCCAGGCTTCCGCTGAGACAAAAGTCCCCTCTGCCGGGGCGTGCCGCAGAAAATGCTTCCGGCGGCGGCGCCTCTGGCAGAGGGGACTTTCAACACTTTATCGGTTTGCTTCAGTCAAATTTCATGATGGTTTCCAGCACCCGTTTCGCACAGGCCGCGATCTCTTCTCTGGTTACCTTGCCTTCCCGGAGGGCCTCCAGAACCAGATCGGGCTCGCCGGCTCCCATCTTCAGATCGTTTCCGGCCTTGATCTCTTTGTACTGGTAAGCCTTATTCCACCAGTCCGTGGTGATCATGCCCTGAAAGCCCCACTCTCCGCGCAGGATGCCTTCGATCAAGTCTTCCCGTTCCGAAGGGTAACGGCCGTTCACCAGATTGTAGCTGGTCATCAGGGTCCAGGGCTGGGCCTCCTTCACGGCGATTTCAAATCCCTTCAGGTAGATCTCACGAAGCGCCCGCTCCGATACTCTGGAATCGCTCTCCTTACGGTTCGTTTCCTTATTGTTGCAGCAGAAATGCTTCACGCTCGCTCCGATATGGCGGGACTGGATGCCGCGCACCATCGCCGCAGCCATCTTTCCGGCAATGAGGGGATCCTCGGAATAGTATTCAAAATTCCGGCCGCACAGAGGGCTTCTGTGAATATTCATGGCGGGTGTCAGCCATACGCCCAGATTATTTTCCTTCATTTCCAGAGCGCCGGCAGCTCCCACCCGCTCCACCAGCTGCGGGTTCCAGGTGCAGGCAAGCAGGGTGGCGCAGGGCCAGGCGGTGGTGCACACGCCCATCTCCGGCTGGATCCGCACGCCCGCAGGGCCGTCCGCGGTCATCAGGTTGGGCACGCCGTATTCCGGAAGATTTCCCATGCCGAAGGTATTCGCCACGCCGGTGTTCGGCTGGCCGCAGAGCAGGTCGATGAGCTGTCCGTTGGTCAGCTGCGCCAGGAAATCATCCATGGTGCATTCCCCGTTCACCACATCGATGAGCTGATATTTTCTTTCGCCCGCGCCGGCTTCCGGCATATCTGCCTGTCCATCCTTCGCCTCCTGCTTTCCGGAAGAAAGAGCAAGTTCGTCCCTCCAGTTCCCTTTATGGGGCTGCAGGCATTCCACAAAATAAGGGTTCATGTCCTTTTTGCCGTCCGATGTCACGGGCAGGGCCTCATAGCTCCCGTCCGCCAGCATCCGCTTCGGCAGGGCCACCGGAGCCACCCGTTCTGTAAGCTGCAGAGTGATCCGGTCCGTCTCCTCTCTGTGGACGAAGGGAACCTCCACCGTATTCCGCACCGAACTGCCCAGATGGAACCGGTACTCTCCCGCTTCGCAGACATAAGCGGATTTCGCCACTTTTCCCAAATCATCATAGCTGGCAAGGGAATCCGCCGCGAAGGAAAGGAACATCATCTGGCTCTCTCCCGGCGCGAGCAGGCGGGTTTTGGCGAAAGCAACCAGCACCCTCGCGGGCTTTCCCAGCTTTCCCTGAGGTGCCTGAACATAAACCTGAACGACCTCTTTTCCGGCACGCTCTCCCACGTTGGTCACACAGGCGCGGATGCGGATCGAGCCGTCCTGCTCCTCCCCCTTCACCTGACCGATCTCAAACCGGGTATAGGAAAGGCCAAAGCCGAAGGGATAATTCACCCGTTTTGCCGCACCGGGAATCGTCTCGAAATAACGGTAGCCTACATAAATATCTTCCGTATATTCCACATAGTCCTCAGAATCGTTGAAATGAGCGGAAGACGGATAGTCGTCAAAAGAGCCTGCGAAGGTGTCTGCCAGCTTTCCGGAAGGATTGGCGTCTCCGCATAGGATGTCCGCCACAGCAAGACCTCCCTCAATGCCCGCCTGCCAGGCCAGAAGAACAGACTGGATGGACGGCTCATCCTTAAACCAGGCGGAATCCACCATCCCGCCCACATCCAAAACGACGATCACTCTGGGGAAAGCGGCCTTCACCGCATCCGTCATGGCCTGTTCCTGAGGGGAGAGATAAAAGTCTCCATCTCCCGGAATCCCTTTTCTGTCCCATCCCTCTTCCGAAAAACGGTTGATGACCATCACGGCCGTGTCCGTAAAGCGGCGCGCCGCAGAAAGCAGTTCTTCCGGGATCTCCGGCTCCACAGTCTTTCCTACCTGTGCGCCGTTTGCATACTGCTGTCTCACATTTTCTTCATAAAAGGCAGAAAGGGCGTCGAACACCTGCACCTTTCCCTCCGCTTCCTTCCGCTTCAGGCCTTCGTAAATATTGCGGGTGTAGGAGGTGGTTACCTCTCCGCTGCCGCCCCCGCCCCGGACATAATCAATCTGTCCCTTTCCGAAAACGGCAAGCTTCGTTCCTGCCGGAAGCGGAAGCACGTCTCCTTCATTTTTCAGAAGTACCATGCCTTCCTCCGCCGCCTCAAGGGAGAGGGCGATATGTTCTTTGCTCGCCGTTGCCAGCCTTCCGTCCTTTCCCAGCGGAATGCAGGGCTGATGCGCCACCCTGATCCATTTTTCCATGTTCTTTTCCTCCGTTTGTTCCTTCTTTTTTTATCATCCTGTGATCTTATGGAAGATCACGCAGTTGGGCTGAGCCACCTTCAGCGCCGGACCGTTCATGACCAGCAGGCCTTTTTCCAGGTCCACATTGAAAAAGGTCAGCGTTCCCGAATCCTGGTTCAGCGATACCAGATGGCGGTTATCCGGGAACAGGGCCACATCCTTGGGATATTCTCCGCTCACCGGCAGGCACAGCAGCCTGGTCAGGAGCCCGGTTTTCTGGTCGATCCGGTAAACCGCAGCGCTGTTGTCTCCCGCATTGGAGCTGCACAGATAATTGAAATCCTCGGACAGATTCAGTGCGCTCGCGGTAGAACCGCCCGCGTGATAGTTGTTCAGCGTGCTGACGCTCTGGATCTTCTCAAAGAACGGGTTGTTCTTCTCCTCCCGGTAGGAATAAACGTCAATGCAGTTTTCCAGCTCATGGACGATGTAGAGATACTTGCCGTCTTTGCTGAATTTCAGATGTCTGGGCCCGCTTTCCAGGTCACTGCGGATCACGTCCACCAGACTGAGCTTTCCGGACACATGATCCAGACGGTACACGTTGGTATGATCCATCCCCAGATCCGCCACGCAGAGATAATGGTTGTCCCTCGTCATCTTGGCACAGCTGATATGGGGACGGAAATTCCGTTCCGCCACGATACCGAGCCCCTTAAAATAGATCTCCTCCGTGATCTCCCCCACGCTTCCGTCCTCATTGATCCGCAGGACCGTAAGCTTGCCATCATGGTAGCCGGCGACGAACAGATACTTATCTTCATAATCCGTGGAAACATAGCAGCCGCGCATGCCGTTGATGGAGCCAAGGTTAATGGTCTTCAGACTTCCGTCCTCTCCGATGGCGAAGGATTCCACACCGAAGTCCGTGATGGAATACAGATACTTTTTATTATGGGAAATCGTCACATAAGAGGAATTGGTGATTTTGATCCTCTCCTTTTCCAGAAATCTCCCCTTCTCCATATCCACGTCGAAAACGGTAATGCCGTATTCTCTCTGGTCCCCTATCGTATAGGTAGAAACGTAGGCAACATACTTTTCCTGTCCCATTTTTTCCTCCATTCCGAAGCGCATGTACGCTCCCCGCCCATATTTCGGATCGCTGTCTACAGACGTTTTTTCATATTCGTTCTTATCTTACCATACGCGGGGCGTTTTGTTAATCATTTTCCCTGTAAAATTTCCTCCCGTCGTTACAGCCTCAGCCTTCGGCAGAGCTAACGGCATCCGGCCATTCCAAGCGCTTCGCGCCAGTCCGGATGCTTCCAGCCGGCCTGCTTTCGTACAGTCTGCGCAGGGAATGCGCAGACCTGGCTGAGCAGTAACCTCCCGTCAGTCCTCGCTCAGCCGTCCGTCGATGATGTGCACAATCCTGCCCGCCGCTCTGGCCACATTCAGGTCATGGGTGATCATCACGATGGTATTCCCCATGTTGTTCAGCTTTTCAAACAGCTTCAGGACCTCCTTCCCGCTGCTGCTGTCCAGCGCTCCGGTGGGCTCGTCGGCCAAAAGCAGGGCGGGATTTCCCACCAGCGCCCTGGCGATGGAAGCCCTCTGCTTCTGACCGCCGGACAGTTCCGCCGGCTTATGGGAAAGCCGGTGGTCGATCCCCAGAAGCCGGATGGTGTCCATGCACCGCTCTTCGGCTTCCCTGGAGCTCATGCCACGCACCACCAGCGGCATGATGATGTTCTGCAGAATGTTGTAGGTGGGGATGAGCTGGTAATTCTGAAAGATGAATCCGATTTCCCGGTTTCTGACGTCATTCAGCTCCTTTTCTTCCATCTCGTGGATGGGGTTTCCGTCCAGATAATATTCCCCGTCATCCGCCAGGTCCATACAGCCGATGATGTTCATCAGGGTGGTCTTTCCGGAGCCGGAGGGCCCCAGAATGGCGACGAATTCCCCTTTGCGCACCTGGAAGCAGACATCCTTCAAAACGGGCACCTTTTCCTCTCCCAGCATATATCCTTTATTGATGTTGTTCATATCGATGATCAGTTCCCGGTTGATTTCCATACTTGCCTCCTTCCGATCACTGCACAATCCATATCTTCAGGATGTTGTCCGTGTCCGCTTCTGTCAGCACGGCGATCACATCCCCCGCCGACAGTCTGGAAAAGGTGGTGTCAACTCCCAGGGTGGTAATCACATCCGTCCCTACCGGGATCTGCCATTCTCTCATCTCTCCGGTCTCCACATATGAGGCCCGGTCCGTCTGATTGCCCTCAGGCGGGAAGCCGGCTTCATCCGACATACCGCCTCCCGGCGCAAAACCGGAATCATCCGGCATGAAGCCTGAACCGTCCGGCATATCGCCTCCCGGCGCGAAGCCCGAACCGTCCGGCATACCGCCCTCCGGGGCAGTCCCTGAGCCGTCAGGCATATCCTCCCCTGACAGTTCTGAAGCCGGCCCGTTTCCTTCCGGAGTCTCCATGTCCGGTGTCTGTGTTCCGGCTTCCTCCTGCTCCTCCTTTTCGGAACCATCCGAAGCCTCTTTTAACAGAGATACTTCGATTTCATTTCCCACAATGGTATCGATCCTGGCATAGGTGATCGTCTCCCCTTCTCCCGCTTCGATCCGGACTGTTTCCTGTGAAGCGCGCAGGGAACGCTGCCGGAACAGAAGGGCGCCGCCTCCTGCCGCCAGAAAGCAGATCAGTACGGCCAGAACGATCAGGAGCCTTTTTCTGCGCCGCCTTTTTTTCTTCTTTAACAGAAGCTCATGGGAGGTATGAGTGCTCTGTTCCATCTTCGTTTTCCTCTCCTTTCGCTTATTCATGGTTCAGTGCTTCCACCGGGATCAGACGGGAGGCCTGCCAGGCGGGATAAAAACCGAAGATTGTGCCGGTCAGGACGCCGAACACCAGAGAAAGCACGCCGCCGGAAACCGAAAGGGCAACCGTAACGCCAAAGTATTCCAGAGCAGGGGTGAGGGCAAGTGCCAGCATGACACCGAGGATCGCCCCGATCATGCTGGTGCAGCTCGCCTCCATCAGAAACTCCACCAGAATATCTTTTCGGGAACAGCCGATCGCTTTCAGGATGCCGATCTCATTGGTACGTTCCTTTACGGAAACGAACAGGACGTTCATGATGCCGAGACCGCCTACGATGAATACGATCACCGCCATGCAGATGAGAAGCATGGTCAGGGTATCGTTGGAGGCCGATGCCGCCTCCATTCTGCTGCCCGCGTCCGATATGGTGAATTCCGCGTTGGGATAGCTTTCCGCAAGAACCGTTTCCACGTTGGCAATCACGGTATTCACCTCATTGACATCCTGTGCGATCACTGTCAGGGTAGGGCTGACATTGCTTCCCGCCAGGTATTTCAGCCCCGTTTCATAAGGAATGAAAATGGCGGTGTCCGGGCTGATGCCCGAAGAGACCGTTCCCATCTCACTCAGAATGCCGATCACCTGATAGGGACGGTTGTCAATGTATACCGTTCCGTTATAGGCATCGTAAACGCTTCCGAAGATTTCTCTGGCGGCATCATACCCCAGAACGCAGACCTTTTCCTTATAGGTATCATCATCCCCGCTTAAAAATTCTCCCAGTACGAGCTCCAGGTTGCTGAGCTTTGCATAATTGCTCTGAACGCCGGCAATGGTATAGGAAGCGCTTTCCTCCAGCTCTCCGCCGTCCACGGAGGAGGTGGTGGTAAAACTCAGGCAGCCTGCCTCCAGTCCAGGTACAAAGGCCAGAATATCCTCCAGATCATCCGTGGACAGTGTGATCCATTCTGTATTTACGGCTTCCTGCCCTCCTCCGAACATACCGCCGAACATGTCTCCGAAGGAGGGCATCCCGCCTCCGCCGAAGGAAGGCATCCCGCCGGGCATGGCTGCGCCGCCGGGGCCTCCGGAGCTGCCGGGTCCGCCTGCGCCGCCGGGGCCTCCTGCACCGTCAGGACCGCCCGGCATCCCGCCTCCCCCAAAATCATTTCCCTGATATTCATAGGTAATGTCGACAGCCCCGGCATTCAGGTTCTTAAACTGCTCCGCCACCTCCTGCCTGCCGCCCGTTCCGATGGCGATGACGAGCATAATCGTGGCAGCGCCCACAATGATCCCTGTAGAGGTAAGAACAACCTTAAATTTATTGGAAGCCAGATTCAGCCATACCAGCCGGAGGATTTCCGTCAGCCTCATGATGTGCTCACCCCGCTTTCAATCAGAACCGTGTCTCCTTCTGAAAGTCCTTCCACGATCTCCACATTGCTTCCGTCGGAAAATCCCGTGGTCACTTCCACGGCCTTCACGTTTCCGTTCTCATCCTTCATCCGTACATAGGATTTTCCATTTTCCCGGTAAACGGCACGGTTGGACACATAAAGCGCCTTCTCCGTTTCCTTTGTGATGAAGGTGAGCTCCGCCGTCATCCCGTCATACAGCTTTGCGGTATCGCCGGAAAGCTTTACGGTCACATCCGCATAGGTCGTACCGGTGGAGCTGTCATACTGAGCATCCCCGATCTCCTCCACGGTTCCCGCAAATTCTTCGTCCGGCCAGGCGTCGATGCTCACGTTCACGGCGTCGCCCTCTCCGACATTTTCCAGGTCTGCCTCATCCAGAGATACGGTCACTGTCACCTCATCATAATCGCTCAGGACCACCAGCGTGGTTCCCGTATCTACCGTATCTCCCTTTGCCAGTGAAATTTCCGTAATGACGCCGTTGTAATCTGAAGTGATGGTCTGCTCTCCCAGCACGGCGTCAAACGCATCCAGCTTTTCCACCGCGTCATCATAATCCTCCTGCGCCGCCTGCGCTTCAAATTCTCCCATGCCGACGCTTACATCATAACGTTCGGAAGCGTTCTGTCTGCTGAGCGTCCGCAGGGAAAGCTGTGCCTGCGCATCGATCCGTCCCTGTTCCAGATCCTTCCTGGCACCGGTCAGACTGTCGGTCAGATCCTCAATCTCGGCATTGGTTTCCTCGATAGAATCCGTTACGGTCTCGATCTCATCCTCCAGAGTCCCGATCACATCCTCCGCATCCTCCCTGGCATTTTCCGCCGTGATCCAGCCGTAGGCGTCCGTGATGATGTCCGTGGTTTCCACCACGTATTCCGCGTTCTCCAGGATCTTCTGCTCCGTGGCCAGATCCGTCTGGTATTCTGTAAGCTGTCCGTTCAGCTCCAGAAGCTCCTCATTGGCTTCTGCAATCTGCTCCTCGATCGTGGAAACAGCCTCTTCCAGCTTCTGAACTGTGCTGTCATATTCTGCCTGCGCGAGCGCTTCTCCATATGCCGTATCCGTTTCATATTCCTGCTGTGCTTCCAGCCGCGTCATGGAAAGCTGGGGCTGCGTCTGTTCCAGCGTGACCAGGGCATCGTCCACATCCTCTGTCAGCTCCTTTCGGATCGAGTCAATGCTGTCCTGCCCGATCCGGTAAAGAGGATCGCCCTCCGCTACCTCCTGTCCCTCTGTGACCAGGACCTCCTCCACCGTCAGGCTCCTGGAGCCGGAGGACGCCGAGGTATCCATCTGTCCTCCCATGCCCTGAAAGATGTCTCCTCCCTGTTCCCAGGAAAAGCTGCTGTTTTCGCCTTCCGTATAGGCGCTCATATCCAGTTCAAAGGTCTGCTCCGTGGTCCCGACCTCCACGCTGCCGTTTTCCTGCAGTCCCACGGTGAGTTCTCCGTACTGGACCACATCCTCCCGGTATACCGTTTCCTCTTCTTCGTTCTGTACCATCAGATAACCGGCCGCCGTACCGACAAGAAGGATCGCGGCTCCTCCGGTGGCAAAAAGGACTGCCATTCTTCTGCGGTATTTTCTGTCGGGAGGCGTCTGCAGCGCGTTCTCCCTTTCGCTCTGAGCTGCTCTTTTTCCGAATCGCGGTTTTCTTTTCATCTTCTACCTCCTTCAGAGCTGTCCGCGCCGGGCCCGGGAGTGCTTTCCTGCGCGTCTGTGTCCGGACTGTCTGCGTCAGGACCGACTCCGGATTCCCTCAGGCTTTCCTCATCCATGCCGGCACTTACCGTACTGGCAATATAAACCGTATCTCCTTCTGAAAGTCCTTCCACGATCTGTGTCTGCGTCCCGTTGGAAAATCCGATGGTGACAGGCTGCAGGATCTTGTTTCCCTCCGCATCCTCCACATAAACGGATGTGCTTCCGTCCTCTCCGGAAACAATGGCGCTGGAAGTCACATAAAGCACATCTTCCACACTGTCCGTGACAAAGGTGATATCCGCCGTCATCCCGCCGTACAGTCTGGAGATGTCCCCCTCCACATGGATGGTAACCGGATAATTGACCGTCGCGGAATACTCGCTGTCCGCCGATGTGGTGACAGCGCTTACCGTGCCCTCCCAGGTCTCATCCGGATAGGCGTTCATCTCTATGGTCACACTGTCCCCCACAGAAATATGGGAAATATCCTCCTCGGAAACGTCGATCGTAATGGAATAAGAATCCTCCGTAACATAGGTAAGCATGGTCCCGGCCGTGGTCAGGCGGTCGCCTGCCTCACAGTCGATCTGTGTGATCAGTCCGCTTCCGTCCGCATAGATCACGCCGTCCTCTCCTACAAAGGCCTCAAACTCCGCAAGAAGCTCCTGCGCGTCCGTAAGCGTCTGCTGCGCCTCGTCCACGGAATCCTGCAGGGATTCCAGCGTATAGCCATATACATCGCCCGCAAGGCTTCCATCCAGGACGGCGCTGTCATATTCCTGTCTGGCAAGCATTTCCTCCTGCTCCAGCGCCGCCTGGGCTTCCAGGATCTTCTCGTTATGATCCAGAATCTCCTGCATATTTTCTTCGATTCCGTCCCGGTAGCTCTGAAGCAGCTCATCCATCTCTTCAAAGGAAGCCAGGGCAGTCTGATAGTCCTCGTAATTGGCCACATAGGCCGCTACTGAGGAACCATCCGTTTCGTCCAGCAGCTCTTTTGCCTTCTCCATTTCGTATTTCAGATCGTCATATTCTTCCAGAGTATCTTCGTCCGCCAGCTTTTCATTCCAGTCATCAATCTGCGCCTGCAGCACCTGAATATCCGCATACAGAAGGTTGATCTGCTGCAGCAGGCCGTTCATGGAAGCGTCATAGGAGCGCTGCGCCGTATCCGACTCCGCGATCGAGCTGTTGTAGGTGCTTTTCGCGGTCTGCGCCTGCGTGTTATATTCGCTGTTCGCCTCCGCCAGCTTTACCCTCGCCTCGGATACGCTGTTTTCCAGATTTCTTCTGACACCGTCTATGCTGTCCTGAGTAAAACAAAGCAGGGCGTCTCCTTCCTCCATCCGCTGCCCCTGAACGACATAAACCTCTTCTATTTCAAGATAACGGCTGGTTTCCTCATCATCATCTTCTTCATCGTCATCATCCTCCTCGTCGTAGCTGATATCCAGATCATAGGTAATGGAGCTTGCAGCCATCTCCACGCTTCCGTTCTCCATAATCCCCTGAACCAGATCTCCGGACTGCACCCGGGTCTCCATATAAATAACTGTTTCCCTGTTCATGAGGGCCGGGCGGATGAATACCGTATAAATACACACTGCCAGAAGGGCGAGGAAAGCGGCGGCAGCAGCGGTCAGCTTAAGGGACGTTTTTTTCTTCATTTTTTTCATCGTTTTCACTCTCCCTCCGCCGTTACAGACTCTTCCGTTTCCATGGGTTCTGTTTCCGCTTCCCCTTCCTGCGGCTGAAGATCCGCAGTGGAAACGCCGAAGTATACGGTGGCGGAAAGATTCTGTGACAGGCCGCTCACATCTCCCGTCAGTTCCACCACGACGGAATAGGTCACGCTGGAACGGCTGGAGGAGGAAGAAACCGGATTGATCGAGCTCACCCTGCCGTCATAGTTTCCATAATCTGATACTGCAGCCACTGCTTCTCCGCCGATTTCCAGGGAGGCGATATCCGCCTGATCCACAGAAGCCGTAACGGTAACCGTATCCGGACTGCTGTAGGCCAGCACCATGCTTCCTCCCGTCAGCGCCGCCTCTTCACGTACATTCACCATCATCACCGTGCCTGCGCTCGTGGTATACAGGTATCCGTCTCCGATCACCTCTTCAAATTTCTGCAGGTTTTCATCGGCCTCCTCCTTCGCGTTCTGCGCAACCGTGATCTCATCGTCGATTCTGTCTATTTCCGTCT
>DWWH01000050.1 GCA_019119815.1 Candidatus Eisenbergiella intestinipullorum
GTTACAGCTCAGCCTTCGGCAGATCTGTAACGGCATCCGGCCATTCCAAGCGCTTCGCGCCAGGCCGGATGCTTCCAGCCGGTCTGTTTTCGTACGGTCTGCGCAGGGAATGCGCAGATCTGGCTGAGTAATAACTCCCATTCTTTTTTCACAGATCTCCCAGCCTTGCCGCTCCCACGATACCCGCATCGTTCCCATAACGGGCCGGACGCAGAAGCGTCTGGACCTTTGATGCCCTGGAATATACCATCCGTGCAATGCGCTCCTGCACCTGAGGCAGAAACAGCTCCGCCGCTCCGCTGATGCCTCCTCCGATCACCAGCTCCGCAGGCTGCAGAAGATTGATGAGATTGGTCAGCCCCTCCGCCAGAAGCTGTGCATATTCCCCGCAGACCGCCATGGCCGTCTCATCCTTTTCCCGGACCGCCTGAAAAAAGATCCTGCCGTTCATCCGCACGGCGTCTCCTCCCGTCAGAGCGTTCAGCCTGCTGTCCGGATGTTCCTGCGCCGCCTGAGCCGCCCGCCTCACCAGCGCCGATGCGGAAGCATAGGCTTCAAAGCAGCCCTTTCTGCCGCAGTTGCAGTCGATCCCGTCATAACGGATCGTCATGTGTCCGATCTCTCCCTCGGCGAAATTCACCCCCCGGTAAAGCCTTCCGTCCAGCACGATGCCGCAGCCGATTCCCGTTCCCAGCGTCACCATGATAAAAGAAGGGGCGCTGCTTTCACTCAGCAGATACTCTCCCCAGGCCGCCAGATTTGCGTCATTGTCGATCAGCACCTTTTTTCTCAGCTTCGCTTCCAGCATATCGCGGATGGGAACGTCCGAAATGCTCAGATTGTTGGCATACTCGATCATCCCCGTCTGTGCGTTGAAGCTTCCCGGCACGCCCATGCCGATACTTCCGATCTCTTCCTGTCTCAGACCGTTTTTCTCAAGCAGGGCGGAAATATTCGCAGAAAGCTCTTCCAGATATTTCTCCGCTCCCTGCTCCGTGTCCGTAGCGAACTCCACCCGGTCTTTCAGCGCAAGGCCCTCCACCAGTCCGACAGCCGTATGTGTTCCTCCCATATCAATTCCGATCTCGTACATTTCCGCCCCTTTCCGCTGCCGCCGGGCAGCATTCTCTTTTCCTTCTCCTTCATTCCCTGATCCGGGCCTCCGGGCCAAAACGGTCCGGCCCTGCTCTGTTGTCTCCGGTCTCTGTGCTCTGCGTATATACGGCAGAAATGCCGGGAAAAGAGCTCAGCCGGGACAGGATCATGATACCGTGGCCCATCGTTCCCTGTCAACGGATTTGAATCAGGCCGAAGCTGTTTTTGCAGGCGGAATGACAGCCTGTTTTCTTCTTGACAGAAAGCGGATGCCCTGTTATATTATGTGCATATAGTTGTGTTTATATGTGTTTTATTGGAGTTAATTGGATATGTTTGCAAATGAAAGAAGAAATAAAATTCTGGAGCTGTTAAACCGCCGTCCCTCCGTCACGGTCACGGAGTTGACCGGACTTTTCCAGGTATCTCTGGAGACCATCCGGAGGGATCTGGAATATCTGGAAATGCAGGGCGCGCTGAAACGGGTACACGGCGGCGCGCTCAGCATGAACCGGATGCAGAGCTATACCGGCCTGTCCGAACGGAGCACGGAACATCAGCCTGAGAAAAGGCAGATCGCCCGCACCGCGCTTGCCCGCATCCGGGAAGGAGAACGGATCGCTCTGGATTCCGGTTCCACCACAGCCGAACTGGCTTACCTTTTGCGGGATTCCTTTCAGGAGCTCACCGTTGTGACTGCTTCCCTGACGATCTTTGAGATTCTTTCCGGAAAGCCCGGTTTTCAGGTGATCCTCACGGGAGGCTTCTACCTGCCGGTGGAGAAGGCCTTTTACGGCCATCTGGCGCTGGATACGATCCGGCAGCTGCATGTTTCCTCCTTTTTTCTGGCTCCGTCAGCGCTTTCTTTGAATTTCGGCATCAGCGAGCATGTATGCGGACTGGTGGAGGTGCAGAGGGCCCTGATCGGGAGCGCAGATCAGGTGATCGTCCTGGCGGACAGCTCCAAATTTGAAACCTGCGCGGCGCTGAAGGTCTGCGATCTGTCCCCCCGTTTTCTCTACCTGACCGACAGGGAGCTTTCCATGGACATCCGGGAGGCCTGGAAAAAGGCTTCCCTCCATATCATAAATTAATTTTTTCAATCAGCTGATGCCGACGGCGGTTTGAAGGGGAGAATCGTGTGAGGGCAGAAGGGAAACCGCATTTATGATTTCTCTTCCTCCCGTCGCCGCGCTCCGGAATGGAGATTTTTATGAGCGGTGTACTTACCTCCGGACGGCAGAAAAACGTTTTCTGTTTTCTCTGCTGTCTGGTCTATTTTATCAGTTATCTGACACGCATGAACTATGCCGCCTGTCTTGCGGAGATTCAGGACTCTCTGGGTCTGGCGAAAAGCATCGTAAGCCTGCCCGTTACCGGAAGCTTTCTCACATACGGTATCGGCCAGCTGCTCTGCGGCTTCCTCGGGGACCGCTTTTCTCCGAGAAAAATGATCGCCGCAGGCCTTGCCTCCGCCTGTGTCTGCAATCTTCTGGTGGCTCTGTTTCCCGACATCCGGCTCATCATCCCGGTCTGGTGTCTGAACGGCCTGTTCCAGTCCATGCTCTGGCCGCCTCTCGTGCGGATCATGGCAGAAACGCTGGATGCCAAACAGTATCAGAAATGCTGTGTGCAGGTTTCCATGGCTTCCTCCGTGGGCACAGTGTTCGTCTATGTATTCGTGCCTCTGTGCATCCGGTTCGCAAGCTGGAGGGCGGCGTTCCTGTTTCCCGCTCTTGCCGGAGCGCTCTCCGCCTTTGCCTGGTTTATCGGAATCGGCCGGCTGCAGGCGGACGGAAAAAATACGGTCAAAACCGGTCATGAGAAGTCCTCCGGCCAGCCCTCCGTGCCCCTGACCACCCTTCTTCTCCGCGCAGCCCTCCTGCCAGCCATGCTTGCCATCGTGCTGCACGGCATCCTGCGGGACGGAATCACCACCTGGATGCCCGTATCCATATCGGAAACCTTCGGCCTGAGTAACGCGGTTTCCATTCTGACAGCAACCGTACTTCCCGTGTTCAGCATTCTGAGCATCTACCTGGCTTCCGCCATGCTGGAACGCATCCGGAACGAATTTCTGGCCTCCGCCATGCTTTTTGCCCTGGCGGCCGCCTGCTCCGCCCTGCTGGTGCTTCTGTACCGGCACGGCCCTGTCCCCAGCGTGATCCTGATGACCCTGACCGCAGGCTGCATGTACGGCATCAACCTGTTTCTCATCAGCCGTCTGCCCGCCCATTTTTCCCGTTTCGGCAAGGTGGCGACGGTTTCCGGCATCCTGAATGCCTCCACCTATGTGGGAAGTTCGCTCTCCGCCTGGCTGTTCGGCATGCTTTCCGATCTGCTCGGCTGGATCGCCGTCATCGGCGTATGGGTGGTTATCGCCCTCGGAGGCGCGGCGATCTGCTTTGCCTTTTTCCGGAAATGGAAAAAATTTCAGGCAGAAGCCTGATCCCCCATCCCGGCAGCCGGAGGCGCGGCTTTTCTTTGCCGCGCAAAGCTCCCGCCTCCGGGAGGCGTTTTCCAAAGATCATCCCTCCCGCTCCAGCGCGCGCATGAAGTCCACGTACAGCGGCAGCGCGCGCTCCGGCTCCGGGAGCTCCGGATGCCAGCGTTTTTCCCATTCAAAGGAATAGAAGCCGTCATAGTCGTCCCGCCGAAGCCGTCCAATGACCGCCTTCAGCGGCAGCACGCCCTCTCCGGGCAGGCACAGTTTCGGCCTTTCCTGTTCCATCACGCAGTCCTTGATATGTACATGACGGATGAAAGGCCGCAGGGCCTCGTAAAAGGGAAGAAAATTGTCTCCATGCCAGAGCCAGCTGTGATATACATCCCAGATCAGGCCAAAGGCCGGTTCCTCTGCAAACGTCCTGCACAGGCGGCTCAGAACGGGCAGGGAATTGAAATCCCCATGGACCTCCAGCAGCACCTGGACGGGCCTGCCGGGCCGGAGGGCTGAGGCATAGGCGCACAGCTCCCCAATCCCTTCTTCCACCCTGCGCATCACCGCTTCCCTTTCATCTTCTTCCGGATAACCCTTTCCGGAAAGGCCATTTCCCGGAAAATTGTTTCCCGGAAGCTCGTTTCCGAATACACGGATAAATGGAATCTCCATCTCAGTGCACAGCCTGATGGCGCTCCGCCCCTCCTGCATGGCATCCTCCAGCTTCTCTTTTTCATGAAACTGCACCGACGTTCCCACACCGCACAGGCTGATCCCGTATTGTTTCAGAAGCCTTCCGGTTTCGGCCCGCTTTTCCGGCTTCATACAGTCCAGCCGCTCCGTGCGCAGCTGATCTTTCACGCCGCGCAGCTCCACGGCGTCGTAGCCCATCTCACGAGCATTTTTCACAATATGTTCCAGGCTCCACTCCGGGCATCCCAGCGTTGAAAAAGAAAGTTTCATTCGCGTCCCCTCCTCCGGCATCGCGCCGCTTTTATCATATCCGATTATCTCCCATCCTTCCGGTTCCCGCAAGCCTCTGGTAAAAATCCTTTTCCTGTGCTATACTTGCCTGAAACGCGCCTTTTTCCGGGGGGCAGACGGATCCGGAAACAAATCCACCAAAATCTACATTATATACAGGAGTTTTTTCATATGAGTATACTGAACGTAGAGCATCTGACCCACGGCTTCGGCGATCGGGCCATTTTTGAGGACGTGTCCTTCCGCCTTCTGAAGGGAGAACATATCGGCCTGGTGGGAGCCAACGGGGAAGGCAAATCCACCTTCATGAACATCATCACCGGCAAGCTGATTCCCGACGAAGGGAAGATCGAATGGGCCAAAAACGTGCGGGCGGGCTATCTGGACCAGCACACCGTGCTGGAAAAGGGAACCACCATCCGGGAAACCCTGGCGTCCGCCTTTTCCTTCCTGTTCGACCTGGAAGCGCGGATGAACGAAATCTGTGAAAAGATGGGGGATGCTTCCGATACGGAACTGGAACAGTATATGGAGGAGCTCGGCACCATCCAGGAGCTTCTGACCGCGCATGATTTCTACCTCATCGACAGCAAGGTGGAGGAAGTGGGCCGGGCTCTGGGCCTTGCGGACGTGGGCCTGGATCAGGACGTCTCCCGGCTTTCCGGCGGCCAGCGCACCAGGGTCCTTCTGGGAAAGCTCCTTCTGGAAAAGCCGGACATTCTGCTTCTGGATGAGCCCACCAACTATCTGGATGAGGCGCACATCGAATGGCTGAAGCGCTACCTTCTGGAGTATGAAAACGCCTTCATCCTGATCTCCCATGACATCCCGTTTCTCAACAGCGTAGTCAATCTGATCTGGCACATGGATAACCGGACGCTGACCCGCTATGTGGGAAACTATGACAGGTTCACGGAGGTCTATGCCGCGAAAAAGGCCCAGCTGGAGGCCGCCTACAACAGACAGCAGAAGGAGATCGCGGACCTGAAGGACTTTGTCGCCCGCAACAAGGCCCGCGTCTCCACCCGGAACATGGCCATGTCCCGCCAGAAAAAGCTGGATAAGATGGACGTGATCGAGCTGGCCGCCGAAAAACCGAAGCCGGAATTCCACTTTAAGGAGGACCGGGCGCCGGGACGCTTTATTTTCACCACAAAGGAGCTGGTCATCGGCTATGAAGAGCCCCTGTCCTCTCCCCTGAACCTTTCCATGGAACGGGGCCAGAAGATCGCCATGGTGGGCGCCAACGGCATCGGAAAAACCACCCTATTAAAGAGCATCCTGGGCCTGATCCCTCCGCTCTCCGGCAGCGTGGAACAGGGGGATTATCTGAGCGTCGGCTATTTTGAGCAGGAAATGGAGGCGGATGAGACCACCACCTGCATTCAGGCCATCTGGGAGGAATTTCCTTCCTACACCCAGTACGAGGTGCGCTCCGCCCTGGCAAAATGCGGCCTGACCACCAAACACATCGAAAGCCTGGTGCGGGTCTTGAGCGGCGGGGAGCAGGCGAAGGTACGGCTCTGTAAGCTGATCAACCGGCCCACTAACGTGCTTCTGCTGGATGAGCCCACCAATCATCTGGATGCGGACGCCAAGGCGGAGCTGAAGCGGGCCCTGTCCGCCTATAAGGGCAGCATCCTGATGGTCTGCCATGAACCGGAATTTTATCAGGATATTGTGGATACCGTCTGGGACTGCACGAAATGGACGACGCGGGTGTTTTAGGCCCGCTTCTCTTCTGAAGCGCCGGTCCCGGACCGCTTTTCAATCCGGAAGAAGAAAGGGGTGAAAACCGGATGGATCTGATCAGTCAGTTTATCGAAAATTATAAAAAGAAAATCAGCTTTTACGAAACGGCCGGACATGTGGCGGAGGATCTGCTACGGGACGCCCTGCATTCCTCCGGTATCCGCGCCATCGTCACCTCGCGGGCCAAAAGCCCGGTCCGGCTGAAAAACAAGGTGGCCCAGCGCAATGAAAAGAGGGAGCAGCCCTACCGGAGCATGAACGAAATCTATTCGGACATCGCCGACCTGTCCGGCGTGCGCGTCTCCCTCTACTTCCCGGGCGACCGGGCCAAGGCCGACCAGGTGATCAACAACCTGTTTACCGTGCTGGAAACCAAGAAATTTCCCGGCCAGTCCAGGCAGCCTTCCTATAACAAACGCTTTTCCGGCTACTGGGCCACCCATTACCGGGCCTCCATGAAGGAGGAGCTTCTGGAAAAAAAGCAGCTCAAGTACGCCTCCGTGCGTCTGGAGATCCAGGTGGCCTCCGTGCTGATGCACGCCTGGTCCGAGGTGGAGCACGATCTGGTCTACAAGCCCATGCAGGGCACCCTCTCCGATGAGGAGCTGGCCATTCTGGATGAGCTCAACGGCCTGGTTCTGGCCGGAGAAATCGCCCTGGAACGGCTGCAGGCCGCCGGCAACGCCCGCCTGCAGAGCAAAAACGCGGCCTTCGGCAGCCAGTACGATCTGGCCGCCTACCTGTATGATTACCTGAGCACCCGTTACAAACGCTTTGACATCGAGCCAAAAATGGGCAATGTGGAACAGCTTCTGCGCCTGATGAACCGTCTGAAGCTGGACAGCGCGAAAGAGCTGGAGCCGATCCTGAAATCCACCAGGCTGGTGGACGACAGACGCACCATCTCCCAGCAGCTCATCGACCAGATCATCTGCGGCAGCGAAAAGCGCTATGAGCTTTACCGGGAGCTTCGCGCCGCTTCGGAAAAATCCGACGGCAGCCTGCGCAGAACCGCTCCGGGACAGCTGGAGGCGGAAGAATATTTCCTGAAGCCCTGGATCAGCCTGGAGACCGTTCTCATGAAGCTGACCCGCCAGAGCAATCCCAAGGCCCGCGGCACCTTCAATCTCAACAGCATCAAGCGCATGAAGCTGCTGAAAAAGGACAGCCTGGAAAAGCTCCAGAACCTGCGCAATTTCCGCAACGGCCTGGTGCACGGCATCGACAGCCCCGCGCCCGCTTCCCTCATCCGGATGGGCGACGGCGTGCGGGAGATTCTCTCCGAGCTGACGGCAGCGCAGACCGACGACGGAAAAGAGGCGACGGGAGGCAGGGAACCGGCGGCAGGCAGAGAATAAACGGGCGCAAGCCAGCAGGCGAGGCAAAACCGGCCTGTCCCGGACTGCAGCCTGGCCGCGGCAGACGGCAGCAAACAGGCAGGCGGCTGCCGCGCTGTTCCTTTCCGGACACGCGCTGCAGCCCCTGCCTGTTTTTCCCCATTTTATTTTCCTTTACAGCTTCTTTTCACACCACTCCGCCAGCGGACATTCCTCGCACCTGGCCCGCCGGGCGGTGCAGATGGAACGGCCCAGGTAAATGAGCTGAAAATTGATCCGGTTCCAGTGATCCACCGGAAGCACCTTCATCAGCTCCGCCTCCGTTTCCACCGGATTTTTTCCCTTCGCCCAGCCCAGCCGGTGGGAAATGCGGAACACATGGGTGTCCACCGTCACGCCCGGCGTCCCGTAGGCGTCCGCCAGAAAAAGCGTTCCCGTCTTTCTTCCCACGCCCGCCAGCTTCAGCACCTCGTCCAGCGTATCCGGCACCTTTCCGCCGTACTCCTTCCAGATCTGCTCACAGCATTTTTTCATGTTTTTCGCCTTATTTTTATACAGGCCGACAGAACGGATATAGCTTTCAATCTCCTCGATATCCGCCTCCGCCACCTCCTGCGCCGTATGGAATCTTCCGAACAGCCCCGGCAGCGCCTCGTCCACCTGCTTATCCGTGCTCTGGGCGCTCAGCATGATCGCCACCAGAAGCTGCCAGTCCGCGTTGTGGTAAAAGCCTTCCTTCTTCGTTCCGTACAGCTCGTCAAGACGGGCGAGAATGTGATCCCGTTTCTCTTTTTTTGTCATTTGTGTTCTTCTCCTTCTTTCTGAAGGCTTACCGCCGTATTATCTTCGCACGTATTTTTGTTTCGGGCTCCTGGGTTTGTCAGGGATGGTTTTTTCAATAAATCCGGCTGCCAGCATGGGCTGAAGTATTTTCTCCCTGAAATATTTTTCGCTTTTTATATTACAAAATTTTTGCATCTCTGCTCTTGTACGGGGAACCGAGCAAAATTCCAGGAGAGACTGCAGACGTTCAGCCCTCAGCTTAATCTTCTCACCAGCTTCGGTACTAACTTCGGTACCAGCTTCGGTACTAACTTCGGCACCAGCTTCGGTACTAATTTTAATAGGATCTTCTTTTCCCGTTACAGACGAAACAGGCCCTACTGTTGCCGTCGCTGCCTCCTTCAGCGGAACAATTGTCCGGAATATATCGCCTTCCACAAACTCCGGGTCGCTTGCTGAATATAATCTGGTATATTTGTATGTGTTTCTCATTCCGGAACCAAGCTCATCGGCCAGTCCGATTTCCCGAAAAATCTTCGAAATCGGCGGATTCTTCTGAAATGGTTCAAAAGAGGCAAGTTCAAGTACGCCATGTCCATGTGAAAGATTTGCGTTTTCCGTATAAATCTGTGCCTTTTCAATCACAAATTTTGCGACATATCCACTTGAGAAATCTCTGTGAACCAGAAGATTCGATATGATCTCACGCAGAATTTTATCTCTTGCACTTACACTGATCATACCATCCATTGTAAACAGATCATTCAGATGCTTTTCTCCAAAGGCGATCAGACGATCGTAGCTTTCCAGAAGATTCGTTATAATGACATCCCGGTCATCATAACGGTCAACATTAAACACCCGGAATATGGCATCCGTTTTATGCTGCGGGAGCACGGACATGATCGTATTGTCCTTTCCGAATAGCAGAATGGCGGCAAGCGTAATCCCCTCCTGCTGCGTCTGCTCATCCGTCAGAATCAGTCCGGCGCTGCGAAGCATTTCCTCGTCTCCCATGGAACACCATGGATGGCTCCCGGACCGCATACGAGCCATATCTCTCGCCCGCTCCATTAAATCAGATCGAAGCGAATTGATATTAAACCGCGTAACCCTGTTCACAAAATAGGAACTGTTTTTGCGGGCATACAGGCGAAACACTTCATCTGTATGGTTTGTAATATCAATATCAGCTTCATGATTCCTATCAAAAATTCTTCCGTTACATCGGCAAACACTTTGAGAAATTGGAACTCTGATATAAAGGATAAGCCTTCCCTCATATTCATATTCAACTGGCCTTAAATACAACGGAGGATACATTTTGTTTTCATTATTAATGGCTGTAACAAAATCCTTTTTCATCCGGTCAATATGATCCGGCTGGATTCCAAGAATTTTCCCGTCATCCTTCACACCAAGAAAAATATGGCCTCCATCCCGGTTGGAAAAGGCACAAACACTTTCATAAACATCCTTCGTAATATCCGTAGTAGATTTCTTAAATTCCACAAAATGGCTCTCTCCCTGTTCGATGAGTGCCAGTAAATCCGATGGCAATACCATATTCTTTGCGTTCCTTTCTCTTCTCTACCCATGAAAGATACTAAGATCAGTGTACTCACAAAACAGAATTTCATCAAGCCAAGATCCCGGAGATTATCCCTTCCGCTCTTTCTCCCGAATCTTCTCCTCCGTAACCTTCACCGCCTCCTCCTGCAGCCTTTCCAAGAAGGGAAAACCGGCCACATTTTTCGCGGCGTAGGTTTTCTGGAGCTCATATTCCAGCGGCAGCCAGGTGGAAATGTCGCTCTCGTTGTGCTGGATCACCGCCTCCAGCTTATCCAGCGCCTTATACACCTTCGCTTCGCGGGTCTGAAGCGCCTCCATTTCCGAAAGGAGAGCGGAAAGCTCCCGGTACAGCGTTTTCGGGAGCTCCCTAAGCAGGCCGTCCAGGGCCTCCTTCTCCGTCTGTTCGTGCGCCTGTGTCTTTTCAAAGGTGGGAATGTCTCCCGTCACCGCTTCGCCCAGATCGTGGATCAGGCACATGCGGATGACCTTGTCAATATCCACATCCGTAAGCTCGTCCTTTAACAGGTATGCCATGAGCGCCGTGCGCCAGCTGTGAGCGGCCACGTTCTCCGTCACGCCGTCCGAAGTGACGCAGTGGCGGGGAATCGATTTTAATTTTTCCACGCGGCCAAGAAAGGAAAGGAACTGTTCGGGTGTAAAGCCATGCATAAAAATACCTCCTGCCAGAAAAACGGCGTTTCCGGACGCCGCCGCGCCCTGTCAAGAGCGCTCTGCTTTTGTAGAAATTGTACCGTTACAGCTCAGCCTTCGCAGAGCTGTAACGGCATCCGGCCATTCCAGGCGCTTCGCGCCTGGCCGGATGCTTCCAGCCGGTCTGTTTTCGTACGGTCTGCGCAGGGAATGCGCAGACCTGGCTGAGTAGTAACATTGTACCATATCTCAGACGATTTCTACAGAAGCTTCCGCTCCGTACACCGTTTTGCGCTTGTTTTTCTTTCTTCCACAGGGTAAAATGGGAAACAAGAATAAGCAAAGGAGCCTTTCTCATGCAAAAAATATCCAGCCGTGAAAAACTGACCTACACGGGAAGCCTGCTGGGGCAGAACATGATCTACAGCTTTGTGACCATGTACATCATGTTCTTTTTCACCGATCTGCTGCGCATCCCGCCGGAAAGCGTGACCGTCATCATGGTGGCGGCCAGCCTGTGGGACGCCGTAAACGATGTGATCATGGGGATGATCGCCGACCGGACCCGAACCCGCATCGGCAAATTCCGGCCCTATCTGCTGGCCGGCCCCGTTTTCATCGCCCTGTCCACCATTTTCTGCTTTGTGCGCTTCGGCGGCTCCCTGGCGGGGACCATTGCCGTCGCCGCGGTCTGTTATGTGCTCTGGGATGTCACCTATACGATCTATGACGTTCCCATCTGGGCCATTTCCTCCGTATCCTCTCCGGATCCGGACGAGAAAAACCGCATGGTCACCCTGGGAAAAATCGGCGGCACCATCGGCACCGTCATCATTTCCGTGGGAAGCGTCTCCCTTCTGAACGCTTTCGGCGGGGAAAGAAGCGCTGCGGCCTATACCGCGGCGGCTGCGGTGGTGGCCATCGCCGGAGCGGCGCTCATGCTGCTGAGCGGCTTTGTGCTCCGGGAGCGGATCGAGCCGCCCCCGAAGGACATCCCCTTTTCCCGCAACATCCATACCATTCTGGATAACGCGCCTCTGCTGGCCCTGATGGCCGCGCTTCTGATCGTTGATATGGTGAACAATCTCCGGCAGGTCTCCCAGATGTATTTTGCCGTCTATGTGTGGGGAGATTCCGGCTATGTGACCTACATCGGCCTGAGCCTGGTTCTGGGCATGATCACGGGAATGGCAGTTTCCCCGAAGCTGATCCAACGTTTCGATAAAAAGAAGATCTTCATCACCGCCTGCATCGCCGGAGGCGTTTCCAGCTTCCTTCCCTTTGCCGTGGGCGGCGGTCCCGTTGTCGGGCTGATCCTGCTGGGCATCAGCTTCGCCTTCACCGGAATGACCACCATCTGCAGCACATCCATGCTGATGGACGCCATCGACTATGCGGAATATAAACTGGGCTTTCGCGGAGAAGGCATCGTTTTTTCCATGAACACCTTTTTAAACAAGCTGAGCTCCACCATTTCCAAGGGGCTGCTCGGCCTGGCAATGACCGCCATGCATTATGAGGAAAATATGGAGCCCACCGCCGCTGTGGTCACCGGCTTCGGAGCCATGGTCTACGTGGTACCCGCGCTCTGCTTTTTCCTGGCGGTCCTGCCTCTGCTTCTGTACCGCCTGAAACCCGCGCAGATCGATGAGATCCGCGAAAAACTGGAAAACCGCCGTCAGGCGGAGAAAGGAAACTGATATGGACATATCCGCTTATTTTATGCCGCCTGAAATCCGGACCGCCAGAAAGGCTCTGTGCATCCAGCCCCATCCCGACGATATTGAAATCGGCATGGGCGGAACCGCTGCCGCTCTGGCTGCCGGGGGCTGCCTCGTCACCTATCTAACCATCACAAACGGAGATCTGGGCGATTCCACCGGGACGCTGGATTTTCCGGAAATCGCCGCTCTGCGCCGGGAGGAAACCATGGCAGCCGGCAGGGTGATCGGGGCTTCCGATTTTCTTTTCTATGATCTTCCGGACGGCTCCCTCTCCGATATTCCTTCTCTCGCCGGAAGGATTGCGGAAACCATTCGCACCCTGCAGCCGGACGTGATCTTCTGTCCGGATCCCTGGGCGCAGTATGAAGCCCACAATGATCACATCGTCACCGGGCGGGCGGCGGCTCAGGCTTTTATTTCTTCCTCCCTGTCCCGCTACCCCCGCGGCACGCAGACCGCTCCCTGGCAGACGGGAGCCATCGCCTTCTACTTCACGCAGAAGCCGAACACGGTGATCGACGTGACGCAGACCTTTGAGACGAAATTCGCCGCCATGGCAGAACACCGCACCCAGCTGAGCGAAGAGCTTCTGGGCCTGTACCGGATATATTTTTCCATGCAGGGCCAGAAGCTGGCGGAGGGAAAGGATTTTGCTCTGGGAGAGGGCTTTAAGGTTCTGGGGCCGCTGCACATGCACTGCTTTACGGAAGCGCCGGAAATCTGAAAAACGGTTCTTTTTTCAGGCAAAAAAGAAACAGGGAAGGGAAGCCGGATTTTTCCACGTTCCGGTCTCCCTTCCCTGTTTACGGCTCTCCTGCCCTTTGCAGGCATTACAGATAGGACTTCATCTTCTGACACAGCTTTTCTTCGATGGAAATCAGCCGTCCGCAGATCTCTCTGGACGCGTGGTCCGCGCCCCGGTACTGGTTCAGATACCGGTTCAGGGATTTGGTTCCCATATTGCAGCCGTCCGTGATCAGATCGGCCACCGTGGCGTCGCTGTCGTCCATGCTCATTTTCACGTTCGTTTTGATCCAGGACATGCCTTTTGCCATGGCCGCAGGCTCCTTTTCCGGAGAACCGTAATTCTTCAGCAGGGAGTGAATTTCATTCTCCAGCTTTTCGTGGTGCTCCCTGCTCTCCTGCAGCACCTGCTTCATTCCGGGTCCGGAAACCTTTTCCATCACCTCGTCAATGGACGATACCGCCATTTTCGCTCCGGCATCGCATTCCCGAAGCAGTTTTATCGTATCCGATTCATTCATGTTCTTACCTCCAATCCGGGATCTGAGCAGTAACGCCAGTCTTTCCTCTTTCTCCTCTCTTATTGTGTCCCGGAAGAGGC
The DNA here is from genome assembly GCA_019119815.1 of Candidatus Eisenbergiella intestinipullorum. GTDB lineage: Bacteria > Bacillota > Clostridia > Lachnospirales > Lachnospiraceae > Eisenbergiella > Eisenbergiella intestinipullorum. The sequence continues at coordinate 13,684 of DWWH01000050.1, forward strand.
GGAAAATATGCACCGGGAAGCGGCATTTTTCTTCAAAGCAGCCCGCACAGATATGCGCAGGCGTTCATCACCGTAATCTGCTGTTTTCCCGCAATGAAGTAAAAATCCAGAACCGGTTCTCCCTCCGCACACAGGCATGCCCCGTACAGAGGGATGTCGCAGCTGATCACGGGCTTTTTCGATGCGATCAGAAGTCCATAGCCGTTTTCCGAAAGGAGCATCGGAAACTCCGTTCCTCCGTGGGAGATATATCTGGCAGAACCGTTCAGGGAAATTCCCTTCTCTCCGTGTACGCCGGGAGCGTACAGCTTCTCGTTTTTCGGCCGGTCCAGATACAGCCAGGATCGCACCAGCGCTCCGCCGTCCTCTACCAGCCTGCAGTCCCTGCTTCTCTCTGCCAGAAGCAGCGTTTTGTCCCCCGCCAGATACCGGACGGCCCCTGTGGTCTTATCTGCCTGTATGCACAGCTCCGGTCCGGAAAATTCCACCGCCGTTCTCGTATCTCTCAGCTTCCAGTTTTTCTCCATCCGGCTTACAGCAATGCCCGGACAGACGCCCTGAGGCATCCGGGTTCCCTTTGCAAAGGTGACGCGCACAATGGCGCTTCCGACGGGGCAGAGGCGCAGAACGCCATAGCGGCTCTGCAGATACAGTCCGTCCGCATTCATGGCGCTCCAGCGCACCGACAGATCCGTTCTGGGCCGTCCGGCCGGACGGAGACGGTCCGTGGAGGGCATATCGCCAAACGCAGGTCCGGCCTGTCCCGCCGCGTTTCTTTCCGCACCTGCCCGCGGTCTTTCCGCCTCCGCCTCAGCCGCCTTCCTTTCCCGCATCTGTGCATAAGTCTCATAAGGCTTTCTGCCGGATGGGCCGGAGGATCCCCCCTTCGGCAGTGCAGCGGACGGACGGCCCGCAGAAGCCGAACGGGCCGGAACTGCCGGGCGTGCAGCAGAGGTCGAATGGGAGGAAACCGCCGGGCGTGCAGCAGAAGCCGAATGGGAGGAAACCGCCAGGCGCGCAGCAGAAGCCTTTGCCGTCCTGCTCTCATCCATTTCCGGAGGGGAATTTCTCACGATCGAGATCCGCTTCCTTCCTGCCGGATTTCCGGCTCCCTCCTGTTCTGCAGCCCGTTTTTTGTTCCGGGCTGTCTCCGGTCCGTTCTTTCCGTATTCCGCTTCCCGCACAGGCTTTTTCTTCGGGACAGGATCCGCGATGAGCCCGGTCAGGTCACCCGTATGCAGCACGCAGAGCTCATGCAGGGCACGGGTGGCCGCCACGTAAAGAAGACGGGCGTTTCCGTCATCTGAAGGATAGGACTTCCTGTCCGGATCCAGGATCAGCACCGCATCGAACTCCAGTCCCTTGGTAAACTCCACGGGAAGCACCATGATTCCGCTTCCGAAGACCGCCTTTTCCAGATCGCTCTGAGCGGAAGGCAGCAGGCTCTTCAGCTCGCCGGCAGTCCGGGAAGCATCCTCCCGGCTCCGGCAGATCACAGCGATGGTCCCATACCCTTTTTTCTGCCAGTTCTGACAGGTCTGAGCACATTTTCGAATCAGCTCCGTTCTGTCCGCAGCCTTTTCCAGGCGCACCGGATCGCCATGGCGGATGATGGGCTCTGCAGCGTAAGGAGGAAAGCTCCCGTGCTCCAGAATGCGGGCAGCAAATTCGGAGATTTCCACCGTATTGCGGTAGCTCTTTTTCAAAATGCCGAAATATGAGCGCTCACCGGAAAGGAACAGCTCCTTCAGCTCTTCCCAGTCGTTCAGGCCATAGCCGAAATGAATGTTCTGCGATACATCACCCATGATGGTATAAGTACATTCCCGTATACAGGAATCCAGCACACGGTATGCGAACATACCGAAATCCTGGGCTTCGTCGATGACGATGTGATGAGCCTCGCTGATGACCTCCGTCTCCTTGACCCTCCGGTACAGATACGCCAGCGCCGCCAGGTCATAAACATCGAATTCCCGATCCGGGATCTGTATCTTCGCGCCCTTTTCTTTCTGCCTCTCCAGGAAGTCCCGGTACAGGTCATAGATGGAACGCTTCCACACCTTTTTCCCATACCGTCCCCGGTAGGCCTTCAGGATAGCCTTCCGCTCTTTTTCCGTATATTTGACGCCTTTTCCCAGAAATTCCTCTTTGATCTTGTTTTCCAGCCTTTCGTTCAGCATATTGATCTTGCTCTGGATGGAAATGGAGGGGTTCTGAAGGATATAGCGCTCCACTGCGTCCCGGCTCATCAGTTCTATGGCTTCTCCCGGCGCAGGCGGCCTTCCGTCCCTTCTGTCAAATACGCCTGCCTCTCCGTCCTGAAAACCCTCCACGAACTGACGCGGGTCCAGATAGATGCTCCCTCTGGGAATACTCTCCCATTCCAGCGCGCTGCAGTAAGCCTCCAGCGCTTTGAACCATCGATCCGTCCCTCTCTCACAGCCGGAGCTGTCCGCCTGGTCTGCCGGCCGGATCCTGTATTTTTCTCCGTCCCAGTCCTCATAAAGGAGGCGTACAAAAAGCTGCTCCATGGTCATCTGCCGCACGCCGTACACATCCAGGTCAGGAAGCACGCCGGTGATATATTCCAGCAGGATCCGGTTGCTTCCCACGATGTAGAAATCTTCCGGCCTGAACCGTTCCGGATAGTTATAGAGGATATAGGAAATGCGGTGCATGGCCACCGTGGTCTTTCCCGAACCCGCCACGCCCTGCACGATCATGTTGTGATAGGGCGAGCGGCGGATGATGTCGTTCTGCTCCTTCTGAATGGTGGCAATGATCTCTCCCAGAACAGCCTGCTTGTTCTTTGCCAGATATTTCGTCAATAGATCATCATTGGTCACCACCTCGGAATCGTAGAAATCCAGAAGCCTGCCTTCCTCGATCTCATACGTCCGTTTTCCCTTCAGGTCGATCTTTACCCGTCCTCCGCCCGGCACCGGATAGCTGCATTTTCCCAGCCCGTTTTCATAATAGGCATTGGCGACAGGCGCCCGCCAGTCCACCACCACCCAATGTGTGGTGTCCCTGGAAATGCCGCCCTTTCCGATATACAGTGTCTCCTGTTTCTTCAGGGCATAATCCTGAAAAATGATCCTGCCGAAGTAGGGCTTCCTAAGCGCCCGCTCATTTCGTTCCAGCGCCCGCTTCATATGGTCATGAAGGGTGATGGTGTTGTTCAGGATGGTGAGCACTTCCACATCGTTATCGTGAAAATGTTCCAGCATCTCGTCAATGTCTCCCTGCATCCTGGACACCTCCGCACGGTACGTCTCCACGTTCGCACGCACCACCGCAAGCGTCTTCGCAAGGTGCTCCTCTTCTTTGCGCCGTTCCGGATCCTTCAGACTTTTTTCCGCATCCATTTCTACCTCCGCCTTACCGCCGCCGGCGGTATCTGTCCTGTGTGTTCTGCTGTTCCCGGGTTACCGTCCGCCTTACGGCGTTTTTTTATGCGGCAGGGAGGTTTCTTTCCTGCCGCACCCGGTTCTTTGCCGTATCTCCTGCATCAGAAAGACCGCCTTCTTTTTCAGCCAGAAAGCGGCCCTCCGGCATCTGCCCGTGCCGGGGCCGCTCTCTGTTTCCGGCCAGATACCTGACCTGATGCTGCCATTTAGTAGGCGATCATATCCTGATCCAGCTGGGAGACCGCATCGTCACTTAAGCCGTAATATCCGGCATCGTCCTTTTCCACCTTCACGATAACAGATTTCTGTTCCAGCCACCCCAGATCCGGCATGTTCTGATCGATCACGCCGATCACAAGACGCGCCAGCGCATCGTTGAGCGACAGATCATCCGGATAATCCGCCGGATCAGCCGAAGTGACGAATTCATCCACTGCCGTACTGATGTCATCTTCGCTGTTTACGATCACATCAATGGGACTGATGAGCACCTCCACATTGTAGTCGTCGCCGTTCTTCACCGCCTCCTGTACCTCAAACTTCGACTGTTTGTAGATTTCCTTATACATCTCCACGATCTGCCGGTAGACCTCATCAGAAACCTCACCGATCCCATAATACTGCAGGAAGAAGTCCGCCTCGACCTCGATCCCCTGCTCGTATTCCTCCGCCGCTTCCTCTTCCGTCACATCCACCAGCTCCATGTATTCCGCAGGATCGCCCAGATAGATGTTGTTCAGCGCGCCGCGCACATATTTGGTCGCATCGAACCCGCTGCAGCCTGCCATCAGCAGGACCACTGCCAGTACGACAAGCAGCATCGCTCTCTTTTTCATTTCCGATTCCCTCCATTTGCAGATTTCCTGTGTCCTTTTCAGAATACAGCAGGAGGAAATCCTCTGTCAATTACTGCCTCACCTTTTCCAGCGTCTTTCCCGCCAGATACCGGGAGAGATTGAAGGTCCTGAGTCCGTTTTCCCGGCTCCGTTCCTCCATCCGGTCAAAATAGCGCTTCATAAGATCCGTCCGGCCGCAGAGGAACTCATAATTGTCTTCGGAGGCAAGCACCGGGACCGCATCTGCGGAAAGCTCCGACAGGTAGCGAAAGTCTCCGTAGTCCTCCTCCCGCTGTTCCTCCGAAAGCGCCGCTTCCCGGTTCACCTGAGCCATATTGTAACGGGCGATCCAGTAATCCGGCCTGGCAAAAGCCAGAAGGATATACAGCACGGTCACTGCCGTCATCATAAACCGGAGCAGCGGAAAATGCGGCCGCACAATGCTGCACAGGATCCCTGCCAGCAGCACCGCGATCACCGCCAGCGCCCAGAAGACCAGCACGCGCAGAAAGGTCAGACGGTAAGCGCCGACATACAGCGTCATCCGATAGGCGCTGGATGCCACCATGCAGTAGGTGCACAGGGAAATCACGATGAGGATTCCCTTCAGCACGCGGCTTTCCCGAAAGCAGGACAGGCAGATCAGCACGATCGCCAGATTGATCACGCAGACCGCAAGAAGCTGAAAAAATCCCTGTCTGGCGTAGGAGGCATAGGACTGACCGTCCGGAAGTCCCGACTGTTTCAGAAACAGATAGACGATCTGAATACCGCAGAAGAGCAGATAAACGGCGGCCAGCACGGACGTGACGGTGATCGCGAGCACCGGCTCCCTATCCTTTCTTTCTGTGCATTCTTCCCGGATCACGCTCCGGTTCAGCATGGCGAAGAAGCTGTAGGAGGCAAAGAACATGGTCACGATCATAAAACAGACCATAAAAATATCAACAGGCTCCACATGATCGAACAGATGGAGGAAAAGCTCCCGGAACACCAGATCCGCACTGGCCAGGAGCGCCAGGATGACCGCCAGCAGCGGGCACAGGATCAGAAGTCCCAGCAGTACATACCGGCTCTTCGCATTTTTTCCTTCCTTTTCCCGCTCCTTCAGCCAGGCGTTCCCGTCGCTGACCGGATATGCCAGGGACGCGACCGTCTCCAAAAGCGCCTGTCCCAGAGAGAGCAGATATTTGTACAGATTCCATCCCGCGTCATTCAGATACTGATGCAGCATCATGCTGACCGCCAGCAGAAAAATACCCGCCTTTGTGATGTTCAGAATAACGATATTGTCTGTCAGAAAAATGCTGACGCCCAGAAGCAGGATGCTGACCAGATAGAAAATGCTGTCTTTTTTCCATGGAACCCCTGACTTTCTGGTACATAAGTAAAAATAACCAAGGGTTCCTGCCGCGAAAAAAGGCCAGGTGATCCCCGACGCATTCCGGTACAGACAGAAGGCGTAAAAGAGGGCATACAGAGCGCTCACGCCTCCGAAAAAAGCATATCCCTTCCGCATGACAGCACTTCTGTGCGCTTCCGCCTGCATATGATCCTTCTGTACGGCTGTCAGCTCCGGTTCCGCAGTCCTTTCCATTTTTTCTTCCATCATGCACACCTTCCTTTCCGGAGGCTACTTCTCATCCTCCTCATCCTCCACATACTGCAGGATGTCCCCGGGCTGGCAGTCCAGCGCTCTGCAGATCGCATTCAGCGTGGAAAGCCGCACCGCCTTCGCTTTATTGTTCTTGAGGATCGACAGATTTGCCAGGGTAATGTCCACCTCTCCGGCAAGCTCTGTCAGCCCCTTTTTCCTTTTGGCCATCATCACATCCAGATTGATCCTTATCGACATAGCTTCCTCTTTCTATCATGCAGTTTCCTGTCATCCGGCGCCGTTTTCCCGGATGCCCGCAGGTCTCCTGCCGGAATCCTTCCGCAGCCCTGCAGCGCCGTTCTAAATAGTCAGGTCATTTTCCAGCTTGTAGGCCACAGCCCGGTCAAATACCTGGCTGAGCACCTTGCTGAACAGCCCCGCGATCACAAAGACCAGGATGATGATCATGACCGCCGGGGTCAGGTACAGAAACAGCCGGCCCGCCGTTACCAGCGCGATCAGAAAGCTGTACGTTCCCATCCGGTTCAGGCTCTTCACGTTTGCCTCCACAAAACAGTCGTTTGCCAATACTGTCCGGAACATGCGCCTCAGCTCATACAGGATCAGCTCCGCCAGAATCCCGGATAAGGCAAACAGCACGACGAGCTGCACATAATACTGAGCGAAATAACCATTGATCCTGCCATAAAGCCGGATCGAAACCGGCAGCGTCACGATCACCGCAAGTCCGGCGTAAAACATGATGTCCAGAAGCAGCTTGGTCCATCTGACCAGGATATTTTCTTTCATGGATTCGATCTCTCTCCCTTCTTCTTTTTCATCCTCTGCCGTTAAAATACCACGGTCAACATCGAAAGTCAATATATTTTTATTGATTTACGATAAATTTTTATTTCAGTTCGATATTCTGGGTGGCGATATTCGAAAGCCGGATATTCGAAAGCCGAAAAGGGAGCACTCCCCGGGATGCGGCCGCCTGCCCCTCATGCGAAGGAACGTGCGCTGCCAGACGTACCGGAAAAAACGTCCGACGCGCGGACACCGTGACCGCACGCCGGACGTTTTCTCTGTTTCCCTTCTTCTTTGTCCTCTTACCCCTTTTGTCCTCTTACCCCTCGCTGCTCAGGATCTTCCGGATCCGCTCTTCCATCTCCTTCACCACATCTTCATAATCCCAGGCCACATTCGTCTGCTGTCCGATGTCATAATCCATGTTATAGAGCTGAGGATCCATGGAAAGACCGGTTTCGATCCTCACATCTGCCATAAACGGAGCTCCTTCACTGGGAGAAAGGTAGGCCCAGTTTCCCCGTCGCAGCATCTTGCCGCAGGTCACATCTTCCACCATCAGCTCGTCCCTTCCCACGGGATCTTCTCCAATCAGAGCCGCATACATATCCTGGCTGTCCACCGCGCTTGACTGCCCCTCCTCAAGCCCCAGCATATGGGCGAAGGAGGCATACAGGTCCGCCTGGCTGATCAGCGCCTGCGATACGCCCCTGTGGGCCAGATCGGGACTGCTCACGATGAACGGGATCCTTGTCCCGCCGTCAAATTTGCTGTATTTTCCGCCCCGGAGCGGACCTGCCGCCCGGTGCGTCCCGTTCAGCTCATAGGCTCTGTCCTCATATCCGTCGTCCAGCACCGGCCCGTTGTCGCTGGAAAACAGGATCATCGTATTGCCCAAAAGCTCCAGACGCTCCAGCTCCTCCAGAACCTGTCCGACGCACCAGTCGAGCTCAGCGATCACATCGCCGCGGGGTCCCAGCGCAGTCGCTCCTCTGAAGCGCGGCGAAGGTACGCGCGGCACATGAGGCTGATGCAGCGCATAATACAGGAAAAACGGCTGCTGCCTCTCTCTGCTGTCCCGGATAAAGCGCAGGGCCCGGCTTAAAAAGGTTTCCGCAAGCTCCTCATCCTTCCAGACCGCCTTCTTCCCGCCGCGCATATAGCCGATCCTTCCGATGCCTCCCACGATGCTCATGTCGTGACCGTGAGAAGACCGCATTTCCAGAAGTTCCGGATTCCTGTGATAAGTGGGAATATCGTCAAACGGACATTCTTCTTCATAAGAAACCTCGATGGGATCCTCTGCATCCAGGTTTGCCACCTTCCGCCCCTCCACATAGACGCAGGGCACACGGTCGGCCGTCGCCGGGAAAATGAAAGACTCATCAAAGCCCAGGTCCAACGGAGTCAGATTGATCTCCCGGTTCCAGTCGATCGGACAGCTTCCGTCTCCCAGGCCGAGATGCCATTTCCCCACGATCCCCGTATGATACCCGGCCTTCCGAAACAGTTTCGGCAGCGTATCCAGGTCGGGCGACAGGATGCACCCTGCATCTCCCGGCAGGATATGGGCACGGTCGTTGCGGAAGGGATAGCGCCCAGTCAGAATGCTGTACCGGGATGGCGTGCATACCGCAGAGGTCGAATAGGCGTTGGTAAACCGCAGCCCCTCCCCGCACAGACGATCCAGATTCGGGGTTGGGATCTGATGGCTTCCATAGCAGCTCAGATCTCCGAATCCCAGATCATCCGCATACACGATGATAACATTGCGCTGATTTGTTTTGCTCATACGTTCCTCCATTATTTTATAAACACGTGTGTATATACTTCATTGTATGCCCTTCTTCTTCTCCTGTCAACCCAGTTGACTGCAACCCAGTTGACTGCAACCCTGCTGCCTTCAACCCGGTCCGATTTCAGCCCGGTTTGACTTGAAATCCGCTGCCCGGTATAATGAAACTGTCATTGTTCGGACCGACCGCGCCGGCCCTTCTTCGGCCGGCACAGAAAGACAGCGTTCCGACGAACAGAAGGCATACAGGCAGAAGGAGAAACACATGGACCAGAAACGCACACGGGTGACCAGAAAGGATGTCGCACGGGAAGCGGGCGTCAGCGAGACTATCGTTTCTTACGTCATCAACAACAACCGATATGTGGATAAGGAAAAAAAGAAGCGTGTTTTAGAAGCGGTCAGCAGACTGGGCTACCGTCCGAACCCCATTGCCCGGGCCCTGAAAGGAAAAAGGCTGAACCATATCCTGTTTATCACCGACCAGAGCATCACGGAGCATTTCAGCCTGCTTCTGGGAGAGCTGGAAAAAAAAGCCTATGATCTGGGCTATATCATTTCCCTGTGCGGGAACCGGAATACCCCGCAGTTTGTCAGCGACATCATCAGCCGCTGCTATGACGGCGTCATCATCAGCTCCATCAGCTTTCCCGAGGAATATATCCGTCAGCTCATCGGCGCCGGCATTCCCGTCGTCCTTCTTGTCAACCGGGATTATCATGGAATACAGGGCGCGGCCAGAATCGACAGCGGACTGTATGAGGGAACCCTCCAGAGTATCAGATACCTGTATGAAACAGGCTGCAGAAACATCATCTATATCGACCGCTTCAGCAGCAATGGACATTTCAGTACAAAAAATGACCTGAGATACCGCGCTTTCACGGAGGAGCTGCAGCGGCTGGGGCTCTCAGATACCCCGCAGGAGAACGTGATCACGGGCTGCCGGGACCAGGAAGAGATCGCTCTTCAGGTAGAAGCCTGGCTGAACAGAAGGCCCGTTGACGCCATCCTGGGGCGCAATGATGAGCTGGCCTGCATCGCCATGCAGAAGGCTCAGAGCCTGGGATACCGGGTGCCGGAAGACATCCAGGTGATCGGCTTCGACAATTCCACCCTGAGCCGGCTCTGTACGCCGACCGTCACCACCATGGAAATCCAGCGGCCCGCCATCGCAGAGGCCGCCGTCCGGATGCTGCAGAGCATGATAGAAGACCGCACGCTCCCGCCCCCCGCCTCCTTTCCCACACGTCTTATCCTAAGGGAAAGCACCAGGCAAGCTCCTACCCCTCAGCCGTAACCTCCACCGAGAGGATCTCATCCGCCTTATCCAGCACAGCCAGGACCCGTTCCATTTCATACACCTCAGGGAGCATCAGGATCAGCTTGACCTCCAGGATCCCGTCCGCAAGCTTAACGGCGCTGAAGCTCTGCACTCTCACCCCCGACAGATCCACGCATTCCGAAAGGATGGCGCGCACATCCGCTCCCTGCCGGATGTGCAGGATCAGTTTTTCCACGGAAGCGTTGCGGACCAGACGGCCGCTGCGGTGAAAAAGGAACTGCAGCCCCAAAACCAGGACTGTGGAAAACACAGCGATGAGATACATGCCGCTTCCCATCGCCACGCCGATGCCAACGGTGGCCCACAGGCCCGCCGAAGTGGTCAGGCCGCTCACGGTCAGCTTTCTGGTGAAGATCACGCCTGCTCCCAGAAAACCTATGGCGGTCACGATCCCCGCCGCGATCCGGGACGGATCCAGATTCACATGGTTTCCCAGCACATCCATAAACCCGTATTTGCTCACCAGCATCATCAGACAGGAGGTCAGGGCCACGATAGAATGGGTCCGTATGCCCGCCGTTTTCAGATTATTTTCCCGTTCATAACCGATACAGACACCGCAAAGGGTCGCCGCTGCGATCCTTCCGATCCAGATCAGCTCGTTCATCCAGCCAGCAGTCATTCTGACGCCTCCTTTGCCCGGGCAGGGAAAGAGGCTTTCCCTGTCCGGTTTCCGCGATGCTCCGCAGCGGACGGCCTGGCTGTCCGCCGTCTGAAAAAGGGTCAGCCGTTTTCCTCCACAAAGGAATACAGCATCTCCCAGCGGAATTCCTCCTCGTCCAGCCGATACTGCTCAAGAAGCGCCGGGCCGCAGGAATTGGATCCCACGCCGCTCATCTTGTAGTCGATGCAGACCACCGCGCATCCGGCTTTTTCCAGTTCATAATTGTGCTTCTTTTCCGTCAGTTCCTCCGGGGTATACTCGGAAGCATTGAAAGAGAAAGGCCGCTTTCCTTCCGCGCGAAGCCTCCCTGCCTGTACAAAATGGCAGTTATAATGGCTTCCGTTTTCCTGCGGACGGATATAATCCTGATGAAGCGCGCCCACTGTGGTATGGAACAGATCCATACGGCTGGCCCTGTGTTTGTCGATGTAGCTCTCATGAGGCCCGTAGCCGAAGTAAGATACCGGCATCGCTCCTGCCGTTCCGCTCTCCTGGCCCTTTTCCTCCTGCCCCGTCACAGGCAGGCAGAACTTCAGTCCGAACCTGGGCAGGAACGGGAACACGGGATCGCGCTTCCCATCCAGGACCAGCTTCACCTGTCCCGCCGCATTGATGCTCCAGACCGCGTGCAGCCGCAGGAAGGGCTGGATCACGGGCGCGGCGATGGAAAACTCGCAGGTGATGGAGGCCACGTTCTGGCGCACCCTTGCCTCCGCACGGTAAACCTTTACCGTACTTCTGTCATACCCCGCCTTCCGCCATTCCACAACGATGTTCCTGTCGTTGTCCGTAGGCGCGCGCCAGACGTTCCATTCCACAGGAGCGGTAATGCAGGCTTCCCCGTTCTTTTCCATCCGGAGGAAATTTCCTTCCTTTTTGCCGAACTCGTAACGGAAATTTTCTCCTTCCACGCAGAACACATAGGGAGTCTCCGTGATCGTTACGCTTCCCCCTTCGGTTGCAGGAAGCTTTTCAAAGGCCAGCTCCTTCTCCCGATACTCGGAAAGGGCGATCTGGTCAAAGCCCATCACATGGCCGATCTGAGTCAGCTTATCCTTTGCCGCCTGATAGTAGGTCAGCGTCAGATAGCAGTCCTCCTCCCTCGCGCCGGGCAGGTCGATCTGATAATCGGTAAAGCCGTGGGGTTCTATATCCAATACGTCCAGAGATCCCTCCGTCAAAAGCTCGCCGCCCTTTTTCACCTCGTACTGAAGCCGCACATAGCCCTCCAGGTTCCGGAAGTCCAGCATGTTGTACAGGCGAACGATCCCCTTTTTCCGGTCGATCAGCTGCGCGCGAACCGGACGGATGCAGTTTTTCCACTCATACAGCCCTTCGTGGGGCCTGCGGTCCGGAAAGACCAGACCATCCATGCAGAAATTGCCGTCGTGAGGGTACTCGCCCGCATCTCCGCCATAGTGGTACATCTCCCTGCCGTCCGCCGCCTTGCCTTCATAGGTAGCATGATCGCACCATTCCCACACAAAGCCGCCGCAGAAGCCGTCATATTTGTAGATCTGCCGCATGTAATCCTCGATGTCTCCGGGGCCGTTTCCCATGGCGTGCACGAACTCGCACTGGATAAAAGGCTTCTTCTCTCCGGGAGCGGCAAAATATTCATCGATCTGCTGTGTGGATGCGTACATATGGCTCTCCACATCCAGCATGGACTCATCCTTCACGTGCCCCTCCGGCTGGAAGTGACAGCTTTCATAATGCACCAGGCGGGTGGGATCGTACCGCTTCACCCAGCGGCCTGCCTCCTCGATATTGGTCCCCATGCCGGACTCATTTCCCAGAGACCAGAAAATGATGCAGCACTGATTCTTGTCACGGATCACATTGCGGCGGCTGCGGTCTATCACCGCCTCTCTGTAGGCAGGATCTTCCGCGAGCTGGCTGAAGGTTTTCTCCGTACCGCCTCCGTACTGATCCGCTACGCCGTGGGATTCCAGATCCGCCTCCGCGATCAGGTAGAAGCCGTACTCGCTGCACAGCTCCGGGAACCAGGGCGCATTGGGATAATGGCTGGTGCGGATGGCGTTGATATTGGCCTCCTTCATGATGCGCAGATCAAACATGGCATCCGTCTTCGATACCACCGCTCCGGTAAAGGGGCTGCTGTCGTGCCGGTTGACGCCCTTGAATTTCACCGGCTTCTCATTGATCAGGACCACACCGTTTCTGACGGCGATGGTGCGGATCCCCACCTTCTGGCAGATGACCTCCTCCGGCGTGCTGATCTTCAGCGTATACAGATAAGGCTCCTCCGCGTTCCACAGGGTCGGATGCTCCACCTCAAAGGAAGCCCTTCCGTCCCCGTCCGGCGCGCTTTCTCCCAGCAGCGTCTGTCCATCATACAGGCGGCAGACTGTCTCCGGTCCGCCCTCCGTCTCCAGCTCCACCAGTACCTGAGCCGCATTTTTTTCAAAATCCACAGGCGTGGTCACCCTGAAGTCCCGAATCCGCTCCTTCGGACGCAGCAGCAGATACACATCCCGGAAAATACCGGACATGCGGAATTTATCCTGATCCTCCAGATAGCTTCCGTCGCACCATTTCAAAACCAGAACGGCCAGGCGGTTCCTTCCCGTCTTCGTCTTTCCCGTGATATTGAACTCACTGGGGCTGTGAGATACCTGGCTGTAGCCGACGAATTTACCGTTTACCCACACATAGAAGCAGGAATCCACTCCCTCAAAATAAAGGAACTGTTCCCTCTTTGTCTCATTTTTGTCCAGATCAAAATCCTTGATATATGCCCCGCATGGATTATTGTCCGGCACATAAGGCGGATCGCAGGGGAAGGGATAGCGGGTGTTGGTGTACTGCTTCTGATCGAAGCCCGCCATCTGCCAGCAGGAGGGGACCTCCAGCCGTCCAAAGCTTTCCTCGTCAAAATCCTTCTTGTAAAACTCCGGAACATCCTCAATGCACGAAAAATATCCGAACCTCCAGTCCACACTGGACAGAAGCCTCCCCGTCTCCTTTTCCTGCGCATCCAGCGGCACATACCAGCTTCTCGTCTCCTCACAGCCGATGTGCAGAAGCTCCGGATCTTCATAGTATTTTTCCAGGATCATACGCTCCATTACCCCCATTCTTTTCCCTGTATTTTTGCGGTGTTCTGTACACTGTAAATTATAATGAAAATGTGATACACTTACAAGCAGAATCGACAAAAGAAAGGGAAGGGCCTGAAGCAGGCCCGGGCCGGAGGTAATCATGCAGAACATATCTTATGAAATAAAAGGAACCGTCACACTGAGAAAAGGAACCGGGCGCACGCTGAAGGCGGGCGGCATGTGGGTCTACGACAACGAGATCGCCTCCATCGGCGGAACCGCCGCGGACGGAGAGCTGGTCCATGTGCTGGACTTCGACGGTTTTTTCCTGGGTACGGGCTTTATCAACCGGCGGTCCCGGATCACCGTACGTCTGCTCGCCCGAAGAAAGGATACCCTGATCGACGACGCTTTCTGGGAAAAACGGGTGCGGGACGCCTGGGAGTACCGGAAGCAGACCGTGGACACCGGAAGCTGCCGTATCATCTTCGGGGAAGCAGACTGGTTCCCCGGCCTGGTGGTGGACAAATTCTCCGACGTGCTGGTGGTGGAATCCCTGGCGCTGGGCATCGACCGCTTCAAGCCCCTGATCCTGGACATCCTGTGCCGGGTTCTTTCTGAGGACGGCATTTCGGTGCGCGGTATCTATGAAAGAAGCGACGCCAAGGTGCGCCTTCAGGAAGGCATGGAACGCTTCAAGGGCTTTCTTTCCGAGCCCTTCGATACCCGCGTTCAGATCGAGGAAAACGGTGTGAAATATCTGGTGGACGTGCAGGACGGCCAGAAGACCGGCTTTTTCCTGGACCAGAAAAACAACCGCGCCGCCATCCACCGCCTCTGCGCCGGGAAGCGGGTGCTGGACTGCTTCACCCATACCGGCTCCTTTGCCCTGAACGCCGGAAAAGCCGGAGCCGCGGATGTACTCGGCGTGGATGCTTCCCGGACCGGGATCGACATGGCGGAGGAAAACGCCCGCTTAAACGGCCTTCAGGACCGGGTGCATTTCACCTGTGCGGACGTTTTCGACCTGCTTCCCCGCCTAGAATCCGAAGGAGAACGTTATGATGTGGTCATCCTGGATCCTCCCGCCTTCACCAAATCCCGCAGCTCCATCAAAAATGCGGTAAAGGGCTACCGGGAGATCAATCTGCGCGGCCTGAAGCTGGTAAAGGACGGCGGCTTTCTCGCCACCTGCTCCTGCTCCCACTTCATGGATCCGGAGCTTTTTTCCAGGATGATCCGGGAAGCCGCGCACGGCGCTCATAAACGCCTCCGTCAGGTCTATTTCGGCACCCAGTGCTGCGACCACCCCATTCTCTGGGCGGCGGACGAGTCCTATTATCTGAAATTCTATGTTTTTCAGGTGAGAGAGGAGATTTAGGACCGGAAAGAAGAGAGGGGAACGCATCATACCTGTCATGCGTTCCCCTTGGACCGGCTTCCGTTCCTGTCTGTCCAAAGCTCTCCGTCCCCTCCCACCAGTCCGGTCATTTTCCCGGATGCCTCCGTACAATACCCTTCTCTGCACGACCTCTTATTTTCTGTTTTCCACCTCTTGCTTTCGGGCGGTTGACCCGGGCCGCAGTTTCGATATAATCAGAACTATCAACAGCAGCGGACAGGATCCGCTGGAGGACTGCCTGCCGGGAAAATTCCTTCGGGTCACTGGAGATCCATTATCTCTGAATCCTTTTTCGTTCCGATGCAAAGGTACGGGCTTTTCAAGGTGACAGGGGCCCTTTTCCCCTGAATGCGGGTAACAAAATTAAATTCCTGTCCATTTGGCGGTCTGATATTCCGGCGTCCCAAGCTTTCGCAGCCCTGACACATACAGACATAAAATAAAGATCGTAGAAAAGAAATCCGACACAGCCGTAGACAGAAGCACTCCGTCAAGCCCCAGGATCCTCGGAAGAATCAGCAGGCCGGGAATCAGGAAAGCTCCCTGTTTCAGCACGGACATGAATGTTGCGGTCGCCGGACGGCCGATGCTGGAAAAAAACATGGCGCACAGGCTCTGTACTCCCATACACATGGCAAGCATGCGGTTCAGCCTCATGGCATGCACGCCGTACGCAGCGATGGAAGTATCGCTGCAGAATACGGCAAATAAGATTTGAGGCGCAAACATCATGAGCGCCCAGGAGGCAAAGGAAAATACGGTTGCAGACAGCACCGCAAGAATCGTGGTCTGTTTTACCCTGTCATATTTTTCCGCTCCGAAATTATAGCTGGTAATGGGAGAAGCAGCCTGATTGATTCCCATGACCACTCCTGTGAAAATGGATTCCGATGTCTGTATGACGCTCATCACGGAGATCGCCATATCCCCTCCGACAGGTGATAGATCCCCATATTTTCGCAGAGAATTGTTTAACAGAATTCCGGTAAAGAAACTGAGCATCTGCAAAATGGCAGGTGCCATGCCCGCTCTTACAACCTCTGCAAGCAGTTTCGGATTTATGCTTCCGAAGCCGGTCCAGCGCATCCTGCTCCTGCCTCCGAAAAAATAAAACGTACTTACCAGCGCGGATACAAGCTGGCTCGCCACCGTTGCATACGCCGCACCTGCCACACCCATGTGGAAGCCTACTACCAGAAGGGCATCGAGCCCCACGTTGATCAAGCCGCCGATCAGGGAAACGATCAGGGAATACTGCACATTTCCTTCCGCCCGGATAACCGATGCCTGTACCGCGTTCAGAAGCTGAAACATAAGCCCGAAGGAAGTGATCCTCAGATAGAGCACGGCTCCCTCATATAACGTGGAGGTCTTTGGCGCACCGCACAGCCGGATGATCTGCGGGGCAAAGAGGAAGTAGATCAGCGCCAGCGCAAAAGAAGTCACCACTGCCTGTACCATCAGATTGGAAAACAGCACTCTGGCGCTGTCCAATTCTCCTCTTCCAAGACGCATCGACAAAAGTGCGGCACCGCCTATTGTAATAAGAAGCGACAGCCCCGCCATGATATTGATCAGCGGAGAAGTCAGAGAAACAGCTCCCAGCGCTGTATTTCCCACATACTGTCCCATAAAAAACCGGTCAACCAGATTGTAGAGCGTATGGGACAGCTGGGCCAATATGCCCGGCCCGGCCATAACCAGCAGCACTTTCCATACTTTCTCCGTCCCCATCATTTCCGTCTTCTGCTGCGCGCTCATTTTCATAGCCTGTTCTCCCTGTTATTTCCCCAGCAGATCCTGAAATGCCGCTACCATTTTCCGGCTCTGCTCCATTGTTCCGATCGATATCCGCAGATAACCCAGATTTCCACGGATGATAATGCCTCTCTTTTCCATTCCTGCAGCAATTTCCTTAGGATCCATCCCGGTTTCCGTCACATACAGGAAGCTGGACTGAGAAGGCCACACCTTCCAGCCGAATTTTGTCAATTCTTCGGTCAGGTACTTTTTGCCTTCCCGGTTATTTTCCCAGGATGCCTTCAGAAATTCTTTATCCTCCAGAGACGCTTTGGCTGCTGCAATTACGATCTTGTTCACATTAAATGCACAGATTGCATTGGAAAGATAGGCTGAAATCTCGGCGCTTGCCATACTGTAGCCGACTCTCGCTCCTGCGAGTCCCCATATCTTTGAAAAAGTGCGAACGACGATCACATTGTATCTGTCGATCAGAGGCAGCATGGACACACAGTCTTCCGCAGTGGCAAATTCCAGATATGCCTCGTCAATGACACAGATCACATGCTCCGGAAGCTCACGGATGAAGGTTTCCAGTTCTTCTTTTCCCAAATAGGAGGCGGTGGGATTATTGGGATTGCAGATCATGACCAGCTTGGTTTTATCTGTAACCGCAGCCTTCATCGCCGGCAGATCGAACTTCAGATCCTTGTCCAGAGGAAGCACAACCGGAACGCCGCCCTGCTGTCTGGCAAACATCCCGTATATCTGGAAAGTGGGCTGGCAGTAGATCACTTCATCTTGCGGGCATACGAACACCTTACAGATCGCTTCCAGGATCGTGCTCGAACCATTGGCGCAGACCACATGATCCGGCTTAATGCCGTAGTACTCCGCCAGCTTTTCCCTCAAATCCCCGGCCTGAGGATCGGGGTAAGTATTCGTTCCGGATACGATGTCGATCATAGCCTGTACTGCCTTAGGAGACGGTCCCAGCTGATTTTCATTGGAACCCAGCTTGATCATGGGGATTCCTCCATTGTCCTTCTGTGCCTGTTCCACTGTTCTTCCTGCCACATAAGGCATGATCTGTGACATTTCCGGTCTTACCAAATCCTTTATCATTTTTCTCTCCTGTCCGCTGCACTGGCAGCTGTTTTATTGTAATATTTCCTCCAGACTCTGTATCAGAAACCTGTTCTGCTGTTCTGTCCCTAAAGAAATCCGTATATTGCCGGGCTTCATATTCGTAAATATGCCCCGTTCCTTCAAGGCCGCATCGACCGCTTCCACATCCGTTCCGGCGGGCGGATCCATGTACAAAAAGCTTGCCTGTGATTCATAGACCCTGAATCCCAGCCTGGTCAGCTCCTTTGTCAGATATTTTCTGTCCGCCCTATGCTTTTGCCTGCAAAATTCATAATATTCCCGATCCTCCAGGGCGCTGCAGGCCCCTGCGAGTCCCACTTTATTCACGTTGAATATCATGATCTGGGAGCGGAGCTTTTCACAGATTTCTTTTTTTGCCAGGGCATATCCGACCCGGACGCCCGCCAGCCCGTAGATTTTGGAAAACGTTCTGGTGACGATCACATTCTTTTCCAGGATCAAAGACTGCATGGAACGGCACTTTTCTTCATCCGCATAGTCAATGTATGCCTCGTCCACAACAGTCATGATCCGATCCGGCAGAGCCCTGATCCATGCCTCCAGCTCATCGCTGTCAACTGCCGTACCCGTGGGGTTATTAGGATTGCAGATCCATATCATCTTTGTATGATCCGTAATGGCTTTCCGCATGGATTTCAGATCAAATTTCTTATCTTCTGTTAGGTTACAGATCATTGGTTTTCCTTCGCAGTTCTCAATGATCATAATATAGATCATGAACGTCGGCAGGCAGGTAATGATTTCGTCTCCCGGCCGGATAAAGGCCGCTCCTATTTTTTCCAGGATTGTACTCGAACCGTTTCCCAAAACGATATTTTCAGGCTGCAGGCCATGATACTGTGCCAGCCTTTCCAGAAGTTCGTTTCCCATAGGAGAAGGGTAGCCGTTGGCCTGACTGACAGCTTCTTTCATTGCTTCGACGGCTTTGGGAGATGGCCCGTACTGATTCTCGTTTGCATCCAGATGCATAACCTGTTTTTTGTTGATTGATTCACTCATTTTTATTTTTTCCTCCTTGATGCGCCCTGTTTATCAGGCTTATCTCAGTTGACGAAATCGGGTGCTCTAGTCTATAATAATCCGCAGCAAGAATCACAGTGCGGCAGACTGTGACCCGGCAGAAAGGGGAACGTAAAATATGGCACAGTACAATAAAGGAATTGCTACTCACAATACTCTTTTAAAGGTGGCTAAAAATCTTTTTTATGATCAGGGCTATGAGGCAACCACAACCCGGCAGATCGCCAAGGAATCCGGCGTTAATCTGGGGCTTATCAAATACCATTTTGCTTCCAAAGGTAATATCGCTCTGGAAATTTATTCGGAAATACGCGAAGTTTTCTGTTCCCAGGTAACCTCCAAAGAGCAGCCCATCAATCAGCGTATTCTTATCGACAGTGCCATCGAATTCGTATTGTGCTTTAACAGTCCCAATTATCTGCGTTTTCTGGTCGAGATCTTCAGGGAATCCAAGATTCAGCATCTGTTCCAGAGCAGAATCCTTTCCATTGACGGCATCAGCCACCGCGATGATGCCACTTACAAGCTGCACAGCGTAGCCTTTTCAGCCATGAAGCCCAGCCTGCTGGCCTATGCCGCTACGGAAGAAGGCAAAAAGATCGATCATAAGCAATACATTCTTTATTACATGAATCAGCAGATCAATGCATATCACTTGACCGATGATCCCGATATGGCGGAGAAATGCTATGCCTATCTTCAAAAATACTACCTGAATATCGTGGATAATTTCACTCCCGTGATCATTCCAATCCAGGAATAAAAAAACAGCGCAGCATACGCATAAGCTGCACTGACTTCTTCGCCATAATTTATACACGGATAATATCATTTTCATTTCCTTCTGTCAACTCTTCTCAGAAAATAACTATGATTTTTGCTCTTTTTGTTTTCTTCCTTTATCTTTTTAATTATACGCGTATAATTATTATTGACATTTCTTCGAAGATGACTTTATAATCAGGATAATCATATGATTGAACCCATCCACTCGATTCACACATCTCTCGGAGGAATTTATTATGGAAGCTTGCATTATCACAGGACATCCTGCATGGCGGGACAGTTTAAATGATGTAACCCGAAAAATGTGGGAAGACCATTTATCCCAGATACCGGAAATTACAAGCTACCGGCTCTACAACGTCTTTGGACGCAGTCTGGAGGAGCAGCTTGATCTGATCGGAGATGCCGATGTCTGCATAGGTCTCAGCATCGGCCCTTTTCTCAATGAAGAATTCCTTTCCAGCCATCCCAGACTGAAATATATTGCTACTTTATCCATGGGCTATGGCTCCTTTGACCGGGAACTCATGAAAAAGTACGGTGTTACACTTACCGCCACGCTTTACGGAGCTCAGACTATCGCTCAATTTTCCATGGCGCTGCTGATGGATCTTTGTCATAACATTTCCTACAACGCCGATCTGATCAAAAATATGGATTTTTCTACTGTGACTGATTACTGCTCTGCCGTAACAGACCGGATTTCCCGGCAGATCGAGCTGTACGGCAAAACGATGGGCATCATCGGCATCGGACATGTAGGACTCTGGGTGGCAAAAATGGCTTCCGGTTTCGGGATGAAGGTGATCGGCACCAGCAGGACCAAAAAAGAAGGTCCCGGATATGAACTGATCGAACAGGTTTCACTGGATGAACTGCTGGCCCGCTCTGATGTGATCTCTCTCAACTGCTCTGAAAATCCTTCTTCCAAAGGAATCATTAACAAAAATACGATCAGCAAAATGAAAGACGGCGTCATCATTATCAATGATGCCCGGGGAGGGCTGATCGTGGAAGAGGATCTGGCAGAAGCGCTGAACAGCGGGAAGGTTTATGCCGCAGGTCTGGATGCCACCAGCTTTGATACGCTTCATCGGCACATTCCGCTTATGGATTGTCCCAATACCAGGATCACGTCGCATATTGCCTGGTTTCCCATGGAAGCACGGCTCAGAGATATTGATGTGGCTGCCCAGAATCTCCGGAATTATCTGGAAGGTCATCCCACCGGCGTCATCAACTGATCTCAAAAGAGGAGAGGAGTGGTTTTATGAGTACAGAATTTTCCGCCATCAATACTTTATGGATGCTTCTCGGAGCAATCCTTGTCTTTTTCATGCAGGCCGGTTTTTCAATGGTGGCAAGCGGAATGATCCGGGCCAAAAATTCCGGCAATATCACCATAAAAAATCTGCTGAATGTTGGCCTGTGCACCTGTTTTTTCTGGCTGGCAGGCTTTGGTCTCCTGTTTGGAACAGGCAGCGGCTTTATCGGCTGGTTTGATTTTGCCGTCAGCAGGGATTATTCGGCCGTTCTGCCTGCGGGCATACCTCTTTCCGCCTTTTTCATCTTTCAGACCATGCTCTGCGCCACAGCCGGAACGATCATTTCCGGAGCTATGGCGGAACGAACCCGGTTTATTCCGTCCTGCATCTTCTCTGCCGTCCTTTCTCTTATCATTTATCCCATAGCGGGACATTGGATCTGGGGCGGCGGATGGCTGTCCCGGCTTGGATTCCTGGACTTTGCCGGTTCTGCCGCCATTCATGTGCTGGGCGGCACTGCCGCGCTGGCAGGCGCCATTATTGTTGGTCCCCGTATCGGGAAATATGGCAGCAATGGAAAATCTCAGGCCATACCCGGGCGCAATCTGACCCTGTCCGCTTTGGGTGTCTTCACTCTCTGGTTTGGATGGCTGGGCCTTACGGGCTGTTCTGCCGGGTCGATGGGAAATGAATCTATCTCTCTGGCGGCTGACATCATCGTGAATACCACTCTGGCGGCTGCCTTTTCCACCTGCACCGTTATGATCATGACCAAGATCCGTTATGGTAAATCTGATATTTCCATGACTTTAAACGGTTCTCTGGCAGGTCTGGTAGCAATCAGCGCCGGCTGCGCATATGTGGAGCCGCTGGGCGCGGTGGTGATCGGCATTCTGTCCGGTCTGCTGCTTGTGCCTGTCCTGGAGCTGATCGACGGAAAACTGAAGGTGGACGATCCGGTAGGCGCTATAGCGGTTCATGCCGTCTGCGGTGCTTTCGGAACAATCCTTCTGGGATTCTTTTCCCAGAATGGAGGGCTTCTTTACGGCGGCGGACTGCATCTTCTGGGTATTCAATGCCTGGGTGTGCTGGCTGTGGTCGCATGGTCCGGCATCGTTTCGTCCCTGGCCTTTATCCTTCTCAAGGAAACCATTGGACTGCGTATTTCTCCCAAAGAGGAAGCCGTCGGCCTGGATGCGGCCGAACATGGGCTGTTCAACCAGCAGACCGACTTTTTGAGCATGCTGAACGACGGAGTTTCTCCCGTTCCCGTTACCGGTTCCGTGCCTCTGGAGGAGGCAGTTCCTGTTTCCGCTTTCACTGAGATCGATTCTTCCGATAAGAAGCTGACCAAAGTGGAGATCATTATGAAGCAGGAGCGCTTTGAAGCTCTCAAGCATGCCCTGACAAAGCTTGGAATTACCGGCATGACCGTCACACAGGTATTCGGATGCGGTACGCAAAAAGGGCAGACGGAAACAGAAATGTACCGCGGTGTTGAAATGGATATTCAGCTGCTTCCCAAGATCTGCGTAGAAGTAGTCGTTGCAAAGATTCCTGTCGTTGATCTGATCAACACTGCCCGGCAGGTTCTCTATACCGGGCATATCGGCGATGGTAAGATCTTTATTTACGATGTTGAGAACGCGGTAAAGATCCGAACCGGTGAAACAGGCTATGATGCGATGCAGGGTGCCGATGAATAAATCATCCTGCTTCCGGATTGAAATACCCGAAGCAGGCGCCGACAGCCGCACAGGAAAGAAGCCCTCGCCTTTTCGTCTGAGGGCTTCTTTTCTATTTCTCTGTAATCTATAGCTGCGAAAAAGAACGATCTGTCCTTTTACCATTACTGCTTCGCAGCCATATCCGCAGGTATTACTTCAAGCTCTTTGGGAAATGAATTTAAAATTCTGCACCCATCCTCTGTGACAAGGACCAGATCTTCTATTCTGACACCGAATTCCCCTTCCAGATAGATCCCAGGCTCCACAGAAAAAATGTTGCCTGCCTGCACGTGTGTTTCATTATCCGCTGCTACTCTTCCCCCTGCTTCATGCACCTCCATCCCGATCCCATGTCCGGTTGTATGCACGAAATAAGGTCCATATCCTCCCTGCTCGATCACTTCCCTTGCTGCACGGTCAATGTCGCAGAATCGGACTCCCGGCCTAACTGCCGCTTCCGCCGCCCGGTTTGCCGCCAGTACCAGCTCATATATCTTCTTCTGTTTTTCGGATACTTCTCCAAAGAAAAAGGTCCTGGTCATATCCGAACAGTATCCGTCATATTTCCCTCCAATATCAAACAGAACACAATCCCCTTTTTTCAGCTTTCTGTCCTCAGGCCTGATATGATGCGGCTGGGCGGCATTTTCACCGAAACACACGCCTGCAAAAGCCATCTGATCCGCTCCGCATTCCCGATATGTTTCCTCCAGGCGGTCATAGATTTCTTTCTCCGTAATGCCCTCCTTCAGCATGCTCCTCAGACGGCCCATGACTTTGTCATTGATCTGAGAGGATATCTGCATCCTGCGGATTTCTTCCGGGTCCTTAACGGCATGTACCGTACTCATGCAACAGTCATCCGGCACAAAGGCCGTTTCGGGCATGTCCTTCATCAGTGGAAGCAAAAATGATGCCTGCAGCATGGGATCAACCATAATGGTTTCCCCTGGTTTCAGAAAAGACTTCATGACATCTGTATCTTTTTCTCCCCGGGATACGGAAACCGTTTCCATACCTTCCGGCAGTTGCCCTATAATTGCGAATAACGGATTGGTGAAAAGCCGGCATTTCCCATCCGCACTGAACAGAATTCCCATAAAATGTTCCGTACTGTTGGTATGCTGTCCCGACAAATACAACACATCTGCCGGATTACAGATGATCATCTGCCGAATTCCCTTTTCCTCCATGACTGCTCTTACACGTTCTGTTCTGTCCATTCCTGTTTCCTCCTTCTCCTGATCTTTATAAAAAAATCCCGCTTGCGGGATTCTCCCAGCAAGCGAAGATTGCCTGCGGCGGGTCGCGTAAGCGACATCTTCCTTTCCGCCGCAGTGCGATCCACTCGCGCCGAGCGCGGTTGCCGTCAGGCAACATCTACCTTACGCGCGAGTGCGCATAAAGAAAGAGGGCTGCATGGCCCTCCTTCTTTTGAAATTCTTTATTCTTCCATGTATAAATCGGAATAAGTATACTCGGCACCCCAAAGATGATGTTCCAATCCTTTTACATTGCTCTTGAGCAGATAGCTTATGCCGTTCTGATAGGTAGGATAAATTGCGCAGTCATCCTCCAGCAGAATTTTTTCCGCCCGTGCCAGTTCATCCCATCTTTTCACCGGATCCTTTAACAGATCTCCGGAGGTCGCCCTGTCAATGATGTCCGTATATTCTTCACCCATATAGCCATTCAGATTGCAGGAACCGCCTATCTTAAACAGCTCCAGATGGTTCAGGGGATCCGGATAATTGGATTCCCATCCCACACAGGTCAGATCATAATCTCCCGCGAACAGCTCTTCATAACGCTGTTTGCTGGGTACGGAACGGATATTGATCGTCAGTCCGGGCAGGTTGGTCTGCCAGCGATCCTGGAAAAATACGGCAACGGCAGACTCGGTATCCGCATCGCTGGTCGTAAAGGTCAGCTCTATTGAATCAACTCCCAGTTCGTCCAGGCCCTTATTCCAATATTCCAGCGCCTTTTCAGGATCATACTTCTGATACTCTGTCCCCGCATAATCTCTGAAATCCTCTCCGTCCTCATTGAAGGAAAGTCCCCTGGCCGCCATATAATAAGCCGGTATGGAACCGTCTTTCAGCACGGAGTCACAGAGCGTTTCTTTATCAATAGAATAGGCCAGTGCCTTTCTGATATTTTCATTTGCCAGATATTCATTTTCCATATTAGGGAAAATAAAGCTTATCACGCCGCCGATTGCCTGGTGGAAATCCTCCTTATCTGACCAGAGCTCCACCTGCTCACCGGAGATGGCGGTAAAATCCACATCTCCACTTTCATAAGCCAGTTCCGCCTGCTGCATGTCTTCAATCACCTGAAAGCGGATCTCATCCACTTTGATATGATCCGCATCATAATAATCCGGATTCTTTTTCAGGCTCCAGGTCTTCCCCTCCACCTCCCAGTCGTCCAGGTAGAAAGGACCGTTGGCAATGCAGTTTTCCGATCCCATGCAGAAATCAGCTCCCTTTTCCTCGCGGAATTTCTGATTCATCGGCGTAAACCTGGAATAGGTAAGAAATTCTGTAAAATATGGCACTTCATGTGTCAAATGGATGACAAAGGTATGTTCATCCGTTGCTTCCACGCCCAGTTCCGTATAGGGCAATTCACCTGCATATATCTCGGCCGCATTCTGCACGCCCAATGTAACCATCAGATCGCTGCTGCTGTCTCCGCCGGCCTGATCCGGATCGCAGAATCTCTTAAAGCCATATTCAAAATCGTATGCCGTTACCGGATCACCGTTCGTCCATTTTGCATCGCTTCGAATGGTAAAGGTCCATGTCAGGCCATCATCGCTGACTTCAGCCTTCTCTGCCATGGCCGGCTCGGCCGTTCCATCTGCAGTCATTTTGTACAGTCCCTCCACCGTGGCAGCCACCATTTCCATATTATTGGTCATTCCTGTAATCTGGGGATCCATGTCCGTAAGCCCTGCCTGTTTACAGATGGTCACCACAGTTCCGCTCTCCGACTGAGCCTGATTTCCGCAGCCTTCCAGAACGGTAAGGCTCAGCGCCGCCGCCAGGAGCAGTGCGGTCCATTTTTTCTTTTTCATAATTTTTCTCCTCTCTCCATCAATAATCCATCGGGATCCTGCCGGACCATTTCCTGATCTCTTCTCCTGAGCCCAGAACCATATGCGTCTGCGACATATGATAGGGGGTTCCGAGATTATAATCGATACCGCTGGTTTTATAATCATAGCTGATGGACACCCTCTTCTTCTCCACCCTGGGATTGGGATGGGGGATAGCCGACAGCAGTGATTTCGTATAAGGATGAATGGGATCGTTAAAGATCTCTTCCGTAGTCCCTTCTTCTACCAGATGGCCCATATGCAGAACTCCGATCCTGTCCGAGATATACTTTACCATGGACAGGTCATGGGCAATAAAGAGGTATGCCGTACCCGTCTCATCCTGAATGTCTTTCATCATATTGACAACCTGAGCCTGAATAGAGACATCCAGGGCACTGATAGCTTCATCCGCTATGATCAGATCCGGTTCCATGACCAACGCTCTGGCAATACCGATACGCTGCCTCTGACCTCCCGAAAACTGGTGGGGGTATCTGTTGGCGTGTTCCCGTGACAGTCCCACACGTTCCATGATCTTATAGACCTTTTCCTGACGCTCCTCTCTGGTCTTATACAGATGGTGCACATCCAGCCCCTCCGCAATGATATCCATGACCTTTTCTCTTGGATTCAGACAGGCCATCGGATCCTGAAAGATCATCTGCATCCTGGTCTTCAAATGCTGTTTTTCTTTCTGCGTCAGCTTTCCTCCAATATCGCTGCCTGCAAAAACGATTTCCCCGGCAGTCGGATTATAAAGGCGAATGACGGATCTTCCCGTTGTGGACTTCCCGGAACCGGACTCTCCCACCAGGCCGTATGTCTCCCCATAATTAATGTGGAAGCTGATGTCGTCAACCGCTTTTACGCTGAATTTTCTGTTCAAGGGGAAATATTGCTTTAAATGTTTTACCTCCAGCAAAGGCGCTTTTCTTTCTGTCATATCAGTTCGCCTCCTTCAGCATTTTACCGATTCTTTCCTTCAGCGATTCCGGTATCTCCACCTTGGGCGCGGCCGGATGCGCCAGCCAGCTCCTCACCCTGTGATGATCATTGATCTTAAATACCGGAGGCTCCTTTCGGAAATCAATCTTTAAGGCATACCTGTTTCTGGGCGCAAATGCATCTCCCCTGATCTCGTTGATCAGGTTGGGAGGCGTGCCGGGAATGGTATACAGCCTTTTTTCCGTCGTATCCACATCCGGCATGGAAGAAAGCAGTCCCCATGTATAGGGATGTCTTGGATCATAAAAAATATCGTCCACCGTTCCGCTTTCCACGATCTTGCCGGCATACATAACATTTACATAATCCGCCACCTTGGCAACAACTCCCAGATCATGGGTAATATAAATAACGGAGATTCCAAGCTTTTTCTGAAGGTTCTGTATCAGCTCCAGTATTTTTGCCTGGATCGTTACATCCAGAGCCGTCGTAGGTTCGTCACAGATCAGCAGCTCCGGATCGCAGGACAGTGCGATTGCAATTACAACCCTCTGCCTCATTCCTCCGGAAAGCTGATGCGGGTAGCTCTTCATAAACTCTTCCGCATTGTTGATCCCCACCAGCTTCAGCAGCTCAATCGCTCTGTCATGAGCTTCTTTTTTCGTCTTATGATAATGATGGATCATTCCTTCCGTCAGCTGTGTACCAATGGTCAGCGTAGGATTCAGGGATGTCATGGGATCCTGAAATACCATCGCAATCCGTTTGCCGCAGATATGATTCCTCATTTTTTTCGGCGTCAGCGTCAAAAGATCCACCTCAACCGGTTCCTCTCCCCGTTTATAATGAAACTCAATGCTGCCGCTGTTTATCACCTGATTGCTGCTCATGATTCCCATGATCGCTTTTACGGTAACAGACTTCCCGGACCCGGATTCTCCCACGATAGCTACTGTTTCTCCTTTATACAGATCCAGGTCCACTCCCCGGACCGCATTGACAGAACCGGATATGGTATGGAAGGAGACGGACAGATTCCTCACTTTAAGCACACATTCTCTTTCGCTCATAATACGCCTCCTTATTATTTATCTTTCATCTTGGGATCCACCGCATCTCTCAGTCCATCCGCCAGAAGGTTGAAGCTGAGCATCAGGATTGCCAGCACCAGCACGGGGATGACAAGCATGTGAGGATGGATCGTCAGCGTCTTGTAGCCCTCACTGATCAGGATTCCCAGTGATGGCCTGGGCTGCGGCAGTCCCAGGCCGACGAATGCCAGAAAAGATTCCGCAAAGATCGCTCCCGGTATGGAGAACATTGTCATGACGATGATCTGTCCGAAAATATTGGGCAGAATATCTTTTACGATAATCTTGCGGGTCGGCGTTCCCAGTGTTCTGGACGCCAGAATATATTCCTCTTCTTTGAGCTTCATTGCCTGTCCTCTGACCATACGGCTCATACCGATCCATCCGGTGATGAGCAGAGCTATGATGATCGTTACAAGACCGGGGCTCAGTATCATGACCATCAGTGTCATGATGACCAGATTGGGAATCCCATTCAGAATTTCAATGATCCTCTGCATGACGATATCCGCTTTTCCTCCGACAAATCCGGAAATCATACCATAGGATACGCCGATGATCAGATCTCCCAGAGCGGCGAACAAAGCAATGATCAGAGATACTCTCGTTCCTGTCCAGGTACGGGTCCAGAGGTCACGGCCCAGCGTATCCGTGCCAAACCAGTAATATACATCCCCAAGGCCCTTTTCCTCATAAACATTGGTTCCTCTTTCCACACCATTGAAAATTCCCAGTTTTTCCAGTCCCGGTATTCTGGGCGGAAGATTCGCATGATCCGTGATCATGGACGCATAAGTATGATCATTCATGTTCGGCCCAATAACGGCAAGCGCCACGATCACAAGAATGGCGATCAGCGCTACCACTGCGAGCCGGTTCGCCCGAAACCGTTTCAGCGCATCCTTCCAGAACGATACATTGACATAGTTTTTATCAATCTGTATATTCTGATGATCTCCGACCAGTTCCATGTCATCCGGAAGAAGGACAATATCCTCCGGATTTTCAGGCATTTCGGTCACTTTTGTTTCTTCTGTTATTTCCACTGTTCCCTTTTTTCTTTTACTCATGGCTCTTCCCCTTTGCTACACGTATTCTCGGGTCGATAACTCCGTACAGAATATCTACAACCAGCATGCTGACAATAAACATTGCGCTGTATAAGAACGCCAGTGCGAGGACCACATTATAATCGTTGGACTGTATTGCAGTCACCATCAGACTGCCCATACCGGGTACGGAAAAGATCTGTTCCACCACGACCGATCCGGACATCATTCCAACGATCATCGGCCCTACTACGGTAATAATCGGGGTCAGACCGTTTTTCAGAGCATGCTTGATAAAAATGCTGGCCGTACTGAGGCCTTTGCTTCTCGCCAGCAGCATATAATCCGAATCCAGAACGTCCAGCATCTCTGTCCTGGTATATCGCGAAATGCTGGCAACCGGCTGCATTGCCAATGCAATAACCGGCATGATGGAGGACAGCACTGCATTTCTGTCCGAATAGATCAGCGGCAGCAATTTCAGTTTAAAGCCAATAAAGTAGGACAGCCCCAGAGCGAATACATATCCCGGCAGGCTGACGCCGATTACCGAGATAAAAGTCGTGAAGGAATCGATCCAGGTATTTTTCTTTACCGCAGCAACCATTCCCAAAACAATACCGATCACCGTTCCAATAGCCACAGCGAGCAGTCCCATCCTGGCGGAAACCATAAATTTGTTGGCCACCAGTTTTGCTACCGGATAATCCTGTTGGATATTGTAAGATACACCGAAATCTCCCCTCAGCATATTTCCCACATAAATCAGGAAGCGCTGCAGAAAAGGCTTATCCAATCCGTATTTATGATATAGCTGCGCCATTTGTGTCTCCGACAGCTCCAGCTCGTTAAACGGAGAGCCCGGCATGAATTCCAGCAGGCAGTATAAAACGAACAGAATCACAAACAAAGTCACAATCGCCATTCCTATGCGCTTTGCAATATACTTCCACATATCCATTCTTCCTCTCTAAAAAAGTGTGCGCTGCGCGCCGAGTGCGCATCAACGTCTTTTTTTATTCAATAGGAAAAACAATTTCCTGTTGAATAAAAAAACAGCATGAACGGGATTTTGCATGCCCATTCATGCTGCTTTCACATATATATTTTTTTCAGGCTGCCGTTATCAATCGGCAATTACAACATTACGGAATACTTCACTTACTCCTATCCCATGAAATTCAATCCCGGAAATCTTAGGATTGATCATCATACAGTTCATTCCCTGATACAGCACAACCACACTTGCATCTTCCATAAATATCTTTTCCGCTTCATGCAGAGCATTAAAACGCTCCGTCACGCTGGTATCATAGACTCCGGCGAGCACATCCTCGATGATCGCATCATAATCCGGATTGGACCACTTGCTTACATTGATGGGATAACCGGTAATATAACAGTTCAGGAATGTCAGCGGATCAGGATAATCACCGCCCCAGGAAACAACACAGAAATCAAAATCACCTGAATTGACATATTCCATCTTGGATTTGAACGGAACGGTCTTGAGTTCTACGGTTACGCCGTCCAATGTTGACTGAACCTGATCCTGGATATAGGCGCCCACCGTATAGGCTGATTCATCGCTTGTGATCAGGAACTCCATATTGTAGCTGTCAATGCCCATCTCCTTCTTGGCAGTCTCCCAATACTGTGCGGCCAGTTCTTTATCCGTTTCCTGATACTTTCCGCTGCCCTCCGTAAAATCCTTACCGTTCTCATCTACACTCAGTCCCGAAGGTACAATCGTATATGCCGGACTGGAACCGTCCTTTAAAACGGAATCACACAGGGCTTCCTTATCAATGCAGTGTGCCAGCGCCAGCCTGAGATTCTGGTTGGTGACCGTCTCACAGTTGATCGCGAGATAAGTGGTTCTGGAATCCGGAATCTGAGTAAATCCGGCTTCATTTTTGTACAAATCCACCTGCTCTCCGGTAATGCCCGCCATATCCACATCGCCGCTTGTGTATGCCAGCATTGCCTGCTGAGAATCCTGGATCAACTGGTACTCCAGCGTCTGCAGATTGCTGTTCCCGCTCTGGTATCCCACGAAGTCAGGATTTCGGGTAAAAGACCAGTATGTATTCCCCAGTTCATAGTCCTCTACGAGGAAAGGCCCGTTACAGAGAATATATTCCTTTCCCAGGCCAAACATGTCGCCGCATTCTTCCACAAATTTCTGCTGTACCGGATAAAAGGTGGGAAGCGCCAGGACTTCTTCCGCATAAGGCACAACAGAATCGAATTCGACCACGAATGTCTTATCATCCTCCGCATGGCATCCCAGCTCCGTATCAGGCAGTTCGCCATCCGCTATTGCCTTTGCATTTTTGATGCCGGCATTGGTCGGATAAGAGGATACGCTTGTTCCATCATAATTATCCGGATTTACAATCCTTTTCCACGCATATTCATAATCATAGGCAGTAACCGGATCCCCATTGCTCCATTTGGCATCCTTCAGCGTAAAGGTCCATGTCAGGAGATCATCGCTTTTTTCCACGCTCTCCGCCAGATCCAGCACTGCGTTTCCGTTTTCATCCAGCGTATAGAGTCCTGCATAAACATTGGCTACCGCATTTGCAATGTTTTCCGAACCCGCATCCAGCGGATCAATGGATGTGAGCGCCGTCGTTTCCACAACCGTCATGGATTTGCCATCCTGTGTCTGATCCGTTCCCACGGACCCGCCGGACGAGTCCGATTCCGCCGTCCCGGCTTCCGCACTTCCGGAACTTCCCGACGATTCTTTTTGACCGCAGCCTCCCAACGAAAGGACCATAACACCAACCAATACCGCAGCCATGAATGATTTCCATTTTTTCATAGTCTCTCTCCTCTTTTTTCTTGTGTCACTCGGTTTCTGCCGGATTTATTAGTCGCGTTTAAATAATAAGTGCATTTTTACACCAAAAAATTATTTTGTCAATATATTTCGCAAAATTAATTTAAAAAAAATTTATAATTTACAACGCGACTAATTTATGATATGGTTACTACGTAACGAAGATGTTGCCGGTACAGGACGAATTCTGGCAGCATCTTTTTTTATTTAACAGGGAATTTCATTTCCTACTTGAATAAAAAAGACGTTGCTGCGCACCACTTTTCTATTTGGAAAGATCATGTTATTCGGAAAGAAGGGATGATATGGATAAAGTAAAGTTACATCAGTACGCTGAAGTCGTCGTAAAAAAAGCGTTGCAGCTGAAAAAGGGGCAGATATTATATGTAGAAGCTCTGTTGGGCACAGAAGAATTCGTATGTGCTCTGGCCGAAGAAGCCTATCAGGCAGGCGCCGGTGATGTGGCTGTAAATTGGAAGAGCAATCAGCTGGATCGGATCAAGCTGTCACGTCCTGATGCTCCGGACATTGGCCGGCTGACAGAGCTGGATTATGCAACCATTGATTATTATGCCAGCCGCGGAGCCGCTTTCGTCCGGATAGAATCTCCTGATCTGGAAGTATTCCGTGATGTTCCCACTGCCAATCTTCAGAGAAAAGCGGTTGGTGATCGGGAAAGCAGACTGCGTTACAGTGAAAAGTCACGCGAAACAGGAGCCGGTTCCACGATCATCTGCGTTCCGACCATTCCCTGGGCAAAGGCCGTGTTTCCTGACCTGTCGCCTGAAGAAGGTATGGAGAAGCTGTGGGAAGCAGTATTCCAATGTGTCCGTGTCAACGAACCTGATCCGCTTGCCGCCTGGGACAATTTCGTCTCCAATACCAGAAAGCGCCGGGAGCTTCTTAATAAGAAGAAGTATATTACTTTTCATTATAAAAGTTCCCGGACGGATCTTTATCTCAGCCCCATCGAGGATCAATTCTGGTGCGGCGGGTGCAATGACACGGACGATCCGGATATATACTGCATTCCGAATGTCCCCACAGAAGAGGTCTTTACCTGTCCTAATAAATATAAGGCAAACGGCTATGTTTCCTCCACTAAGCCGCTTAATTTTCGGGGACGGATCATCAACAATTTCAAGCTTACGGTAAAGGACGGAAAAGTAATTGAATATTCCGCCGAAGAAGGCGAAGATGTGTTAAAAAGCATTCTTGAAACGGACAGCGGCTCCCGGTATTTCGGTGAAATGGCGCTGATCGATAAGAACTCTCCTATCAGTAAGCTGAATATCACTTTCTATACAACGCTGTATGATGAAAATGCCTCCTGTCACATCGCCCTGGGACTGGGGCTTGGCGGTGCCGGCACAATGACTCCGGAAGAAAAAGAATCAAAAGGGATCAATCATTCCGCACTCCATGTGGATTTCATGGTAGGTTCAGACGATATGAATATCAAAGGACAGCTGGCGGACGGCACATGGGAAGATGTATTTATTGATGGCAGCTGGGCTCCTGCCTTTACCATTTAATTTTTAAGAAATGAGGTGCAGCTTATGAAAACAAACAAGGATACTCTGCCGGTAAAATCCATCATAGGTGAAGTCAGACCGATCGGATTGATGGAATTTGGCATGATGGTCATGGATCCCTTTGGCCAGGGACATTACCGGGTGGGTACCGGCGGAATCACATACAATTTCCGTCTGGGCGATAATTGTATGAATGTTACAGGAGAAAAAATCCAGCCTGGCGTCAGCACCAGGTGTGCAGGGGTTTCCGGCCCGGAATCCGGACCTGGTGCTTCTCCCGAAAGCATGGCTTACAACATTTACTGCTGCCTTGGCAATGAAGTGACCATTGCAGGCGGTCCTCTGGCGGGTCAAAAGGGCTATGTAACCGGCAAGGTATCCGGTTTTGGCGTCACTGTTGACTTTGACCGGGATATTCTGAAACAGATGCACGGGGATGAACGCTTTTACATCAAAACCTGCGGCGTCGGTCTGCAGCTGACAGATGCACAAGAGGATCTTGCCATCCACAACCTTTCTCCCCAGCTATTTGAAAAGCTTGGAATCTCAGAAAACGGGGATCGCTATACGGTTCCTGTGGCCAAAATCATTCCGGGCTATCTGGTCGGCCCCGGGATCGGAGGAAGCGTCATTGCCAGCTGTGCGGAAATCATGACAGACCACGGAGACTGTGACAAACAGTTTGGACTGTCTTCCCTGCGCTTTGGCGATATTGTTGCCGTAACGGACCTGGATACTACCAGCGGAAGAACTGTTCTGGAAGGTGCGGTAACCATCGGCGTTATTGTCACCAGCGACAGCATTGCTCTTGGAGACGGCCCCGGGCTTCTGACCATTCTGTCTTCCAAGTCCGGCATTCTGAATCCTGTGCTTTCCGACGATGCCAATCTGAAAAATTATCTGGGAATAAAATAGAAGGAGGCAAATATTATGATTCGTACAAATCAGGATGTCCTTCCCATGATCGGGGTAGAGGGTGAAGTGGATCCCTGCGCCACCCCAAATGGCGGCGAATTCAATGCGGATAATTTCCGTGTCGGTCAGGATACCGTTACCATGGGCGGCATTACCTACAATTTTAACATAGGGGACAGATGTATCGGTATCCGCGGCGAACATCTGGAGCCCGGGGTGACCAGCAAAAATCACGGCGGGGTCGCTTTAAACGGCGCATACAGTACATACTCCTGCATCGGCAACACGGTTAAAGTGGTGACCGGAGATGCCAAAGGAGCCACCGGGTACGTTACCGGCAAGCATGGCGGTCCCGAGCATCTGATGCTGTATTTTGATCCGGATACCATGGAAAAGCTGACCTGCGATGACAAGTTCCTGGTTAAGACATGGGGATACGGCATGACGCTGACGGATTATCCCGATATTCTGCCGCGCAATCTGGATCCTTTGCTTCTCAACAAAATGGGAATTGAGGAAAAGGACGGGAAGCTGATCGTTCCTGTCACCCACAAAATCCCTTCCTGTATGATGGGTTCCGGCAAAGGCTACACTCCTACGGTCAGAGGGGATTATGACATCATGACATCCGACCGCAATCTGTTCCAAAAAGTAGGCCTGGAAACCCTCCGATTTGGAGATATTGTTCTGTTGGAAGATCAGGACAACACGTTCGGAAGAGCTCACAAAGAAGGGGCTGTTTCCATCGGCGTCATCATTCATGGAGATACCTATCGTATGGGCCATGGGCCGGGAGTAACCATCCTGCTGACTTCCAAGAAGCCCTTGATCGAAGGCCGGATCGAACCCTGCGCCAACATTGCGCACTGGCTGGGGGTAAGGGATCTGTCCTGAATCATCAGCTGCATAAAATCCTGCTTTTCTTCTGTTCTGCCACAGTGTGCTTTACTGACCGTACACTGTGGCAGTATCAGGCTGATGTTCCTCTCCGGCCGCATGCTTTCCTTCCGGAGCACCTTTTTTCTTAGAGCGCATGCCGTTTTTCCCAATTCTCATCATTTCTCAAAAGTTTCTCTGCAGACACTTCATCCAGCTGTGCGATGGCAAACAGATTGGAAGGAATTCTCTGTTCTTGTCCCGGAAGGACAGAGGAATTATAATAACAATCAGTTGACAGACAATAACAGCCAGTCTGGTAGCCCCGCACATGAATTGAGGTGTCCTCATGAAAATCCTGACCAATCGGAAAATCAAACGTCTTTTCATCCGTCTCCTGCTCGCCTTCCTGTTTTTTACCCTGATTTCCGTCGTCTGCACGCTCCTGCAGCCGGAACATTCGGCTCTGTATGTGCTGCTCTCCTTCACGGGAGCAGGGCTTTCCGCCTTTGCCCTCCTGTACCGGTATTTCCGGGAACAGGACAGGATTCTGGACGAAGCCGCCGCACAGATCCGGGATTTTCTTTCGGGAGATACGGATGCCCGGCTCTCCTGCGACGAGGAGGGCGGACTGTACCGGCTCTTTCAGGAGGTCAATTCTCTGGCCGCCATCCTGAACGCCCATGCGGAAAATGAAAAACGGGCGAAGCTTTTCCTGAAGGACACCATCTCCAACATTTCCCACCAACTGAAAACGCCTCTCGCCGCCCTGAACGTTTATAACGGAATCCTGCAGGAGGAGACGGCGGACGCGCCGGAGCTTCAGGAGTTTGCGAATCTTTCCGAACAGGAGCTTGACCGGATCGAAAATCTTGTGCAGAACCTTCTGAAAATCACCAGGCTGGACGCGGGAACCATCCTGTTTGAAAAGGCGGAGGAAAACGTCTCCGATATGATGTCCAGCGTGGAAAAGCATTTTTCCTGGCGGGCGGAACAGGAGGGAAAAACGCTGTCTCTGGCCGGGGACGATACCATCACCCTCTTCTGTGACCGCACCTGGCTGATGGAAGCGGTCAGCAATCTTGTAAAAAACGCGTTCGACCATACCCGGAAGGGCTGTACCATCCGGATAGAATGGCGTGCCTTCGCTTCCATCGTTCAGATCATCGTGCGCGATGACGGCAGCGGCATCCATCCGGAGGACCTGCCGCATATTTTCAAACGGTTCTATCGAAGCCGCCATCCCGCAGAAGCTTCCCCCGAATCCGGTTCCGGCGGCGGCGCTGACGCGCAGGGAATCGGACTGGGACTTCCGCTGGCAAAGGCGGTCGTGGAGGCTCATAACGGAACCGTCGAGGTGGACAGCGAACCGGGGGCCGGAACCGTCTTTACCCTGAATTTTCTGATTCCTGCAAAATTGTAGGCTTTCTGTCATCTCAGAGTAGGGTGCGCATGCTATGCTTTTTCCATCAACCAGGAAAAGAGGTATCAGATCTATGGATTTGCTTGAAGTAAAAAACCTGTCCAAAACCTACGGGAGCGGCGAAGCCGCCGTCTGTGCCCTGAAGGACGCATCCTTTCGTGTTCCCAAAGGGGAATACGTCGCTGTGGTGGGAGAATCCGGCTCCGGAAAAAGTACCCTGCTGAACCTGATCGGCGGGCTGGATACGCCCACCTCCGGCAGGGTCTGGATCGACGGCAGGGACATTTTTTCCATGAAGGAGCGCAGCCTGACGGTTTTCCGCCGCAGAAACATCGGCTTTATTTTCCAGAGCTTTAACCTGATTCCGGAGCTTACGGTGGAACAGAATATCATTTTCCCCCTTCTTCTGGATTACCGGAAGCCGGACAAGAAGTATCTGGAGGAGCTTCTGAGCGTCCTGAACCTGAAGGAACGCCGCCGCCATCTGCCCGGACAGCTCTCCGGCGGCCAGCAGCAGCGGGTGGCGATCGGACGGGCGCTGATCACGCGTCCCGCGCTGATCCTGGCCGATGAGCCCACCGGAAACCTGGATACACAGAATACCAGCGAGGTCGTCTCCCTTTTAAAGGAAGCCTCCAGACGTTATGAACAGACCATCCTCATGATCACCCACAGCCGCAGCATCGCCCAGACCGCAGACCGGATCCTGCAGGTTTCCGACGGTGTTCTGACAGATTTCGGGAGGTGCCGCGAATGAAAAGCTATCTCAGCCTGATCCCCATTTCAGCCAGAGTCCACCGGCGTCAGAACCGGATGACCCTGCTGTGCATTATTTTTGCCGTATTCCTGGTAACCGCCATCTTCAGCATGGCCGAGATGGGCGCAAGAATGGAACAGGCAAGGCTGTTCCGGAAGCATGGCGGCCTGTCCCTTCCGGAATTGTTTAACAGCTCCATGGGACAGACGCTTCTGCTGACCGCCGCGGTCCTGTTCCTTCTGATTCTGGCCGCCGGCGTCCTGATGATTTCCGGAAGCATCAACAGCAGCGTGGCACAGAGGACTCAGTTTTTTGGAATGATGCGCTGCATCGGGATGAGCCGGCAGCAGATCATCCGTTTCGTGAGGCTGGAAGCCCTGAACTGGTGCAAAACGGCGGTTCCCGTCGGTCTCATCCTGGGAATCCTCTGTTCCTGGACTCTGTGCGCAGCCCTTCGTTTTCTTGTGGGAGAAGAATTTTCCTACATCCCCCTTTTCGGCGTCAGCGGAATCGGAATCGCAGGCGGCATTCTGGTGGGTGTCGTAACCGTCCTGATCGCCGCAGGCGCTCCGGCCAGACGGGCCGCGAAGGTGCCGCCCGCCGCCGCTGTCCTGGCAGGCCCGGAAAATGGAAGGGCCGTCCGTCATTCCGTCGGCTCCCATGTGTTCCGGATCGAAATCTCTCTGGGCGTACATCATGCCGTTTCAGCCAGGAAAAATCTGATCCTGCTGACCGGCTCCTTCGCCCTCAGCATCATCCTGTTTCTGAGCTTCTCCGTTCTGGTGGATTTTGTCGACTGCCTGATGCCCCAGTCCGCCGCTGCCTCCGACATCGACATTGCTGACGCCGGCGGCTCCAATTCCATCAGCGCCCGTCTTGCGGAAACGATCCGCGGGATGAGCGGCGTCAAACGGGTCTACGGCCGCCGGAGCTGCTTTGACGTACCGGCAGAGCTTTCCGGAAGCACAGACTCCGGAAGCACAGATTCCGGGAATTCGGACAGCGAAAATGCCGCTGCCGTCGATCTGGTCTCCTTTGACGACTTTGACCTGAAATGCCTGCAAAAGGACGGCATGCTCCGGCACGGCAGCGATCTTTCCAAAGTGTATGGAAACAGCGGCTATATTCTGGCCACATGGGACAAAAATGCCGCATGGGAAATCGGCGATACCCTCCGCATCGGCGGGGAAACCCTCACCATCGCGGGACTGCTGAAATACGATCCCTTCAGCAGCGACGGCCTCACCGACGGACAGCTCACCCTCATCACCTCCGGCGAAACCTTCGCCCGCCTGACCGGCATTACGGACTACTCTCTTCTCATGGTTCAGCTGCGGACAGATGCGACGGACGAAGAGGTGGCCGCGATCCGCGCTGCGGCGGGAGACGGCCTGACCTTCAGCGATAAACGGGAACAGAGCACCTCCGGCACCTATCTGGCATTTGTCGCCTGTGTGTATGGATTTCTTGCGATCATCGCCCTGGTCACCATGCTGAATATCATCAACAGCATTTCCATGAGCGTATCCGCAAGGATCCGACAGTACGGCCATATGCGGGCGGCAGGCATGGACGGCAGGCAGATCACCAGAATGATCGCCGCCGAAGCCTTTACCTACGCCTTCTGGGGATGCGCGGCCGGCTGCGCGGCAGGGCTTTTCTTCAGCAGGCTGCTGTATGGGTTTCTCATCACCTCCCATTTTCCCTATGCGGTCTGGACGCTGCCTGTCCGGCGGCTTGCGGGAATTGTCCTCTATGTCCTCGCCTCTGCCGCCCTGGCCGTTTACGCCCCGGCGAAACGGATCCGGAGGATGGCGGTGACGGAAACGATCAATGAGCTTTAAAAAAGCGGCTGGAAAGGCAGAGAAGCTGGCCGGAATGTTTGCGGACCGCTTCGCGGCAAAATATCCGGACCGCTTCCTTATCCCTTCCGGGAAACCGGCTCCGCCGGCTTCCGCCGGTCTGTCAACAGCCTCCGGTAACGGGAAAGCATTTTTTCCGCCCCGTCAAAATCCGGCATACGCCATTCCCAGTTGGGGGAACCCACCGTTCCCGGCGTATTGATGTGCCCGTTTCTGCCCAGGCCCAGGATGTCCGCCATGGGCACGATGGCAATATCCGCCTTTCCCGTCAGGGCATAGGTCAGAAGCCTGTCATGCACGCTGCCCGTTTTGATGCCGCTTCTCTTCAGGAAGGCACGCACCTTTCTTTTCGCCGCGCAGCTTAAGTCCCCGTACCACTCCATCAGAGGGGAATTGTCATGGGTTCCGGTATAGCAGATCAGATTTTCCGTCTCCGGGAAGGAATCAAAGGCATATTTTCCGTCCGTATTGATGGAAAAAACCAGCACCTTCATCCCCTTCAGGCCATAGTGCTCCTTCAGCGTGAGCACTTCAGGCCGCAGATCACCCAGATCCTCCGCCACCAGACAGACACCGGGCAGCTTCTCCAGCAGGGTATCGATCACCTCATAGCCCGGCGCTTCGATCCATTCCCCCTCCACCGCCGTGGGGCAGGCGGCCGGGATTTTCCAGAAAGTATCGAAGGCCCGGAAGTGGTCGATGCGGATGATGTCGAACAGCCGGCTGCTGTAGCCGATCCGGTCCACCCAGAACTGATAGCCGTTCTGTTTCAGATAGTCCCAGTCATAGATCGGGTTGCCCCACCGCTGTCCGGTGGCGCTGAAATAATCCGGCGGCACTCCGGCGATGAAGATCGGCCTTCCGTCCGTATCCAGAAGGAAGTTGTCCCTGCCGCCCCACACATCCACGGAGTCCACGCCCACATAGAAGGGCACGTCTCCCATGATGCGGATTCCCGCGTCATTCGCGGCCTGCTTCACCTTCATCCACTGAGTGTAGAACAGGTACTGCAGGAACATCTGGTACTGCGCTTCCTCTTCGATTTCCGCAGCCAGGGCGCCTCGCGTCTGAGGCCAGTCCCTGTCTGTGGTCTCCCATTCATTCCAGCATCTTCCGCCGTTCTTTTTTTTCAGAGCGCGGAATACGGCATAATCGGCTACCCATTCCTGAGAAAGAAAGCTCTGATAAGCCGCTTCCTCCTTTCCGCCCTTTTTGACAAAAGCATCATAAGCTGCCTTCAGATACGGCTCCTTAAAGGCGCGGACAGCCTCGTAATCCACCCGGTCCGCCTGCTCCCGGAAAGAGGGTATGGGCCCGGAAAGCAGCCCCTCCTCCTGCAGCGCGTCCAGGCTGATGTACAGCTCGTCTCCCGCGCAGGAGGAATAGGGCTGATAGGGAGAATTGCCGTAACCCACCGGATTTAACGGCAGGATCTGCCAGATTTTCACTCCGTTTTCCCGGAGCAGGTCAATGAAATGATATGCTGACGCGCCCAGCTCCCCCACTCCTGTCCGGGAAGGAAGGGAGGAAACCGGCATCAAAATTCCTGATTCTCTCATTGAAATCTCCTTATTTTTTTACAGATGCCAGATGTCTCTGTTGTATTCCCCGATGGTACGGTCGGAGGAGAAGTAGCCTGCCTTTGCGATGTTGACAAGCATCTTCTTCGTCCATGCCTTCTGATCCTCATAGTCGGAAAGCATCCGTTCCTTAGTCCGGATGTAATCCTTCACATCCAGCAGGGTCATGAACCAGTCCTTGCCCACGATTTCCTTATACAGCCTTCCCAGATTGACGGGATCGCCGATGCGGATCAGCTCTTTGCTGACGATGAAGTCCACCAGCCCCTGAATTTCCGGATCGCTGTCATAAATCTCTCCGGAATGGTATCCGGCGGTATCATACAGACGAATGACCTCTTCGGATTTCGCGCCGAACAGGTAAATGTTGTCGTCTCCCACCAGATCGTGGATCTCCACGTTCGCGCCGTCCAGCGTTCCCAGCGTCACCGCACCGTTGAGCATCATCTTCATGTTGCCCGTTCCGGAAGCCTCCTTGGAAGCCAGGGAAATCTGCTCGGAAAGATCCGCGGCAGGGATCAGCTTCTCCGCCTTTGTCACGTTATAGTTTTCTACCATTACCAGCTTCAGGTAAGGGCTCACCTGCGGATCATTGTCGATGAGCTGCTGCAGGCACAGAAGCAGATGGATGATGTCCTTGGCGATGATGTAGGCCGGCGCCGCCTTCGCGCCGAAGATCATGGTGATGGGACGCTTCGGCAGATTGCCCTTTTTGATCTCTTTATACTTGTAAATGGCGTACAGCGCGTTCATCTGCTGTCTCTTATACTCATGGAGGCGCTTGATCTGAATATCGAAAATGGAATTTTCATCGATGTCCACATCCTGGGTCTGTTTCAGATACTTTTTCAGGTCTTCCTTGGCTTCTTTCTTGATCTGTACCAGACGGTTCAGGACCGTTTCATCCTCCTGATAGGCCATCAGCTTTTCCAGCTGAGAAGCGTCCTTGACAAAATCCGTGCCGATCAGGCTTCCCAGATAATCGGAGAGCCTGTGGTTGCAGTGCACCAGCCATCTGCGGAAGGTGATGCCGTTGGTCTTGTTGTTGAACTTCTGCGGATAAATATCGTAGAAGGGCTTCAGCTCGGACTCCTTCAGGATCTCCGTATGAAGTGCCGCCACGCCGTTTACCGCATAGCCGTAATGGATGTCGATATGGGCCATATGCACCCGGTTTTCCTTATCGATGATATAGACCCGCTCGTCATGGAAATCCCTTCTCACTCTGGCGTCCAGGTCGCGGATGATGGGAAGCAGATGGGGAACCACCTTTTCCAGATAGGAAACAGGCCATTTCTCCAGCGCCTCTGCCAGAATGGTGTGATTGGTGTAGGCACAGGTCTTTCTCACCACATCCACCGCCGTATCCGCGTTGAAGCCTCTCGCCTCCAGCAGACGGATCAGCTCCGGAATCACCATGGTGGGATGGGTGTCATTGATCTGGATGCACACATGCTCATGCAGGTGGTACAGGTTCACCCCTCTCTCCTCCGCTTCCGCGAGGATGAGCTGAGCTGCGTTGCTCACCATGAAATACTGCTGATAGATCCGCAGAAGCTGTCCGGCCTCGTCGCTGTCGTCGGGATACAGGAAGAGGGTCAGATTTCTTCTGATGTCGTTCTTGTCAAAATCGATCCCGTTTCCGATGATGCTCTCATCCACGCTGTCCAGATCGAACAGATGCAGGCGGTTGCAGCCGTTCTGACCGTAGCCGGGCACGTCGATGTCGTACATGGTGGAAGTCACGGTGAAGTCCTTAAAGGGCACCTCAAAATGGCGCTCCGTCCGCGTCAGCCAGCTTTCCGGCGTGATCCAGGGATTCTTCTCCTCATCCTGCTTGTTATCCTTAAATTTCTGCAGGAACAGTCCTTCGTGGTAGTTCAGTCCCACGCCGTCTCCCGGCAGTCCCAGCGTGGCGATGGAATCCAGGAAGCAGGCCGCAAGCCGTCCCAGACCGCCGTTTCCCAGAGAGGGCTCCGGCTCGATCTCCTCGATCTCGGTGATGTCCTTTCCGTATTTTTTCAGCACTTCTCTGGTTTCCTCAAACAGCCCCAGATTGATCAGGTTGTTGGAAAGCAGCTTGCCGATGAGAAACTCCGCGGAAATATAGTACAGCTTCCGGCTTCCCTCATTTCTTTTCATGCCTTCCATTCTCTTTTTGGTGATGCCCAGAAGCGCCGTATAGATTTCCTCACTGGACGCGTCCCGGATGGTCTTTCCAAATCTTTCCTGCAAAAAAAGCTCCAGTTCCTTTTCCATTTCTCTTTTTCTCCTTTTCAAAATTTTCTGAATGTTCTGAAATTTTCTGTTCTTTTTTCGCACCTTCCTGTCTATTGTACCACATCCTCCCCGGACGTTTCTACGGCGGGAAGGGCAAAAAACCGTTTTTTCTCCTGACCGTTTCCCTTCCGGACCGGAGGCTTTCAGAGGACATGTGCCCATCCGGCACACTGAAAA
Source organism: Candidatus Eisenbergiella intestinipullorum (assembly GCA_019119815.1). GTDB lineage: Bacteria > Bacillota > Clostridia > Lachnospirales > Lachnospiraceae > Eisenbergiella > Eisenbergiella intestinipullorum. The sequence goes on from DWWH01000050.1 coordinate 56,769, forward strand.
AGGACAGGAAAAAGGCCTTTCAGCCCTTCCTGTCCTTTTCCAGGATCCCCTGAATCCATTCCAGCACCCGCTCGATTCCGGCATCCCAGTATTTCCACTGATGGTCCCCATCCGCTTCCTCCCAGGTCAGATCATAGCCCATTTCCCGCAGGAAGTCCCTGAGCCGGAGATTATCCTGATAGAGAAAATCCTGTCTGCCGCACCACTGATAAAGCTGCGGCAGGCGCCCGCCCTTCTCTGCCGCCCGCTCTGCCAGACAGAACAGATCGTCTCCGCTCCCTCTGACCTGCCTGTTTCCATAAACCGGTCTGAACGCATCCGGTCCGCCTTTTGCCTCTTTCCGGATCCGGTCCGCCAGCGCGGCCACATCCACCGCGCCGGAAAGGGAAGCTGCCGCCCGGAACCGCTCCGGGAAGGCCAGCGCCAGCTTCAGCGCTCCATATCCGCCCATGGACAGCCCTGCGGCAAACGTCTTTTCCGGATCATCCGTCATATTCGGGAAAAGATCCCTGCATATCCCGGGAAGCTCTTCTGAAATATAGGTCCAGTAGCGGAAACCAATCTCCATATCCGAATAAAAGCTCAAATGCGCCGCCGGCATGATCACGATGATGCCCTTATCGCTGGCATACCGCTCCACGCTGGTTCTTCTGGCCCATACCGTATGGTCGCCGTTATAGCCGTGAAGCAGGTACAGCACAGGATAAGGCGGCGTAAAATGTCCGCCGTTCACCGGATTTATGATATTGATGTTCTGCGGAAGGATGACATTGAGATTCACGCTCATATGAAGCACTTCCGAAAAACAGTCCACTGTCAGAAAAGCCATATTTCTTCTCCTCCATTCAGCCTGCGGCGGCCCGGGAATCCATGCTCCCGGGCCGCCGGTTTCTTTTTCCATTGCCTGTTTCAGACTGCCTGTGCGGCCAGATCGGGCCGGTTGGTGATGATGCCGTCGCAGCCCGCTTCGGCCAGCGCGCGCATTTCCTCCGGCCTGTCGCAGGTATAAGGATTCACACCGATTCCCCTCTCATGCATCTTCTGCACCAGTTCCGGATTTTCCAGCACACTGTGATAATCGGGATGCAGATAATCCGGCCTGTAGGGCAGGCTGTCCACCAGCTCAATGAGCGTATGCCTCTCTCCTGCCTTCTCCAGTACCGCTCTCCAGTCCGAAACCGGATATTTTGCTGCAAACACCGCAGAAAATTCTCTCAGAAGTCCCTGCATTTTTTCCTGAAAGGTCAGAAGCCCCACTCTGCAGGAGCCGTCTCTTTTCTTCAGCTCCCCCAGCAGTCCGGCATCGAAGGAGGAGTAGATGATTCGGTCCTCCATTTTGCTTTTTCTCACAGTCTCCAGCGTCTTTTCCACAAAATATTCCCGCCTGTCCAGAGGGGCTTTCAGTTCCAGGTTGATGATTTCCATGTCCTTCAGGATGGGAAGAAGCTCTGAAAGCGTCAGAATCCGCTCTCCCGCAAACTCCTCTCCCCTGTGCAGCCCGAAGTCATACTGCTTCAGCTCCTGGGTTTTCATCAGAGCAATCGCGCCTCTGCCGTTTGAGGTATCGTCGATATAGTAATTATGATGAATTACGATTTCCCCGTCGGCTGTCAGCTGCAGGTCCGTTTCAATTCCATCCGCCTTCAGCTCATACGCCTTCAGAAAGGCGGCCCTGGTGTTCTCGGGGGCATGGAAAGATGCCCCCCTGTGCGCCATAATCCTTATGTTATTCATTGAGCAGTTCATTTCCCTTCGCCTCCAGCTCTGCCAGCGTGGTATCCACGTCCGCGTCGTTTACCATGATTTCCGCCATCGCGTCCGTCAGCTCCTCCTGGAATTCCACGTATCCGGGGTTATTGGGTCGGCCGGAAGAAATCGCAAGCTGATCCAGGGCCACCTTGTACTGCGGATACTGTTCGTACCATTCCACCATCTTTTCATCCTCTACCGCGCTCTTTCTGGTGGCAAGGTATCCGGTTACGATGCTGGCTTCCACCGTCTCATCAACGGAGGTCATGAATTTGATGTACTCCCAGGCCGCGTTCTGCTCCTCCTCGGAAAGGCCGCTCAGCATGGCGATGTTGCATCCGCCCGTAGTCACGCCGAACTGGGTTCCCTTGGGAATGAAAGCGGTCTGCAGGCCAAATCCCAGCTCATCCGCCACAGAAAGCATCTGGCTCAGCCCGCCCGTGGACTGGAAGAAGAATGCCGCATCCTGGTTCATCAGATCGGCGCTCATCTTATCCGCCTCCGCATAAGGGTACAGATGCGCAAGCCCTCTGTCGCGCAGATCCTTGAAATAATTGATGACGGTTCTGTCCACCTCATTGTCCACCGTGCACTGCGTTTCATCCTCATTTACGGTAAACCCGCCCCAGGTCAGCATGAACGCTTCATGGAACCAGTAATTGACCGGCATGGAAATTCCGTATTTTCCGGTGGCCTCGTTCACCTTTTCACTCGCCTCGGCCACATCGTCCCAGGTCTCAATCTCCTCCGGATTCACTCCGGCTTCCTCCAGAAGGGAGGTGTTCATATAAAGGATGGAAGTGGAACGAAGGAACGGAAGGGCATAGCAGGAATCGTCGATGTAGCAGTTGTACAGCAGTCCGTCATGAAAATCGCTCATATCCATGCCGTCCGCCTCGATCCTGTCATCCAGGCTCTGAATCATTCCGCCCTCCGCGAACAGACCGACTGAACCGATTTCCAGAACGGTCAGCTGGGGAGCCGTTCCTGCAATATAAGCCGCCTGCAGCTTCTGGTGCAGGTCCGTATATTCACCCTGATATTCCGCCGTCACATGGATGCCCTTTTCCGCTCCCACCGTGCTGTTGAACCGTTCCGTCGCCTCATTGATATAGGTTTCCACCGTGTCGGAATTGGCATACCAGAAGGTCAGTTCAATGGGGGAGCTTCCATCCGCGGAGGCGCTCTCCTGCGCCGTACTCTCCTGCGAAGCCGTTCCGGAAGAAGCGGCCTGAGAGGAACCCTGTGTGCCCGTCGCGCCGCAGCCGATTGCGGAAACAGACATGGCCGCAGCCGCCAGTAATGCCATCATTTTATGGATCTGTCTTTTCATCTTCTCTCCTGTCCGCGCGTTTCGCGCTTTCTTTTTTCTTTCACTGTTAACTGCTCAGCCATTCCGGGCCTGATCTGACTCATTTTACGCCCGTATAGGCAAATGCCTTCAGAATCTGCTTCTGCGCCAGGACAAAGGCCAGCAGAATGGGAACCAGCATGATCAGGTTGCCCGCCATGACGATATGATTCGCAACCCCTCCGTCCACATCCCGGAGCGCCGTAATTCCCACGGGAAGCGTACGGACCGCATCGCTGGTCGTCAGCACCTTCGCCCAGAAATAATCGTTCCAGGTACCGATAAAGGTCAGAAGGGCCAGCGTAGCGACCGTGCTGCGGGACATGGGAAGCATGATCCGGAACATGATTTTCAGCTCTCTCGCCCTGTCCATGCGCGCCGCTTCGATCAGCTCCTTCGGGATCTGCATGAAGTTCTGACGCAGCATAAAAATACCGAAGGCGCTGGCTGCCTGCGGAAGGATCAGCGACCAGTAGGTGTTGATCAGCCCCAGCCTGCTCAGGATCAGAAAGACCGGAAGAAATACCAGCTGCGCCGGTATCATGGTAGTGGCGAGAACCGTTCCGAAAAGCACGCCCTTTCCCCTGAAATCATATCTTGCAAAAGCGTACGCGGCCGGAACCACCGTCACCAGCTGCAGCACCAGCACTCCCAGGGTGACGATCACGCTGTTTTTAAAATAATGTAAAAATTCAATGGATTCAAAGGCCGTAACAAAATTGATAAACTGCGGGTTGGACACCCAGAAAACCGGCGGCGACTGCAGCGTCTGCCCAAGGGTCTTGATCGACGTCAGCGCCATCCAGTAGAAGGGGATGAAAAAGATCAGGAACAGAACCGCGTTCAGGAACCATCTCCCCGTTTTTTTAACTGCCTGTTTCATTTCTGCCTCCATTTTCCCGTCGTGTCTGCGCGCCTTCCGGCGCGGACGGATTTATTGATAGTGCACCTTTTTCTGCAGCACCGCGAAATAGATCAGCGTCATGAGGCCCACGATCAGCATCAGAACCACTCCCATCGCGGACGCATATCCCGTATTGTAATAAACGAATCCCTGCTGATACAGTTCATAAACCAGCGTATTGGTGGAATCCGCAGGTCCGCCGGCCGTCATAAGGGAAACGCACTCAAAGGTCTTGAAGGAGCCGATGATCCCCGTCAGCACCAGGAAAAACAGCGTTGGTGAAAGCATGGGAAGCGTAATTTTGAAAAAGACTGCCGCAGGCTTCGCCCGATCCAGCGCCGCCGCTTCATACAGATAACCGGGAATCCCCTGCAGCGCCGCAACGAAGATCAGCACATAATATCCCAGGCTTTTCCATACGTTTACAATTACCAGCGACAGCATGGCCACCTTCGGATCACCCAGCCAGTTTACCGGATCTGCGCCGAACAGGCTCAGCACAAAATTGAACAGTCCCCGATCCTCATCCATCATCCACATCCAGATAAAGGAAATGGAAACCAGAGAAACGATATTCGGCAGGAACATCACGTTCTGCAGAATCCTGTTGATTCTGGTATTCTTTTTCAGATACAGGGCGATCGCCAGGCTGAGAACGATGGATGTCGGCACCAGCATCAGCATGAAACGGAAGGTATTCCCAAGCACCTTCCAGAAGTCCCGGTCCGTAAACATGTCCACATAATTTTCCAGGCCGATGAACTTCATGTCCGCAATCATGTTCCAGTCAAAAAAGCTGACATACAGCATGTAAAAGACCGGATAAATCACAAAGACCGTAAAAATAACCATCGCCGGAAGGATCATCAGATAGGGCAGGCACCTGCGGCGGAAAAGGCTTCCCGTTTTTCTTTTTCCCAAAGCCGCGTTCTTTTTCCAGGAAAGGGCTCCCGCTCTTATGTCCGGCGTTTTTACCAGATTTCCAGCTGCATTCATTCCATACCTCTTTTCTGCCGCCGCGGGCGGCATTTCTGCTTCGGACGGCCGTTTCATTCCAGCCGCTTATGCCCGGAGCCGTTCTTCCTTTTTGTCAAAAAAGCAGATGCTGTTTCTGGGAACCCAGACTCTGATATGCCCCTGATGATGAGCGTCCGTATGATAATCCCTCGCCTGAATGCAGCCCTGCGGCGTATCCAGCTTATAAAGGATTTCCGCCCCCAGCATCTCGCGGGTGAGCACATTTCCCTCCAGCATAATGCTGTCCGGCGTTTCGCCGAATTCCACATGCTCCGGCCGGAAGCCCGCCCATACCGCCTGCTCCGGGAATTTCCAGGAAGCGGGGCAGCAGCCCGTCTCCAGCACATTCATCGGCGGGGTTCCGATGAACTTTGCCGTAAACACATTTTCCGGATCCCTGTAGATTTCCTCCGGACTTCCCTGCTGCATGATTTTTCCCTCATGCATCAGTACGATATGGCTTCCCATGGACATGGCCTCCGCCTGGTCATGAGTCACATACACAAACGTGGTTCCCAGCTTCTGGTGCAGCTCGATCAGCTCCGTACGAAGCTGTGCCCGCAGTCTCGCGTCCAGATTGGAAAGCGGCTCGTCCATGAGAAATACCTGAGGATTCTTCACCAGCGCCCTCGCCAGCGCTACTCTTTGACGCTGTCCGCCGGAAAGCGCGTTGGGCTTCCGTTTCATATATCCGTTCAGCCCCGTAATCTCCCCGATCTCCTGAATCCTTCTGTTTCTCTCCGCTTTCGGAACTCCGGCGTTTTTCAGACCGAATTCGATGTTTCCTCTCACCGTCATCGTGGGATAGATCGCATAATTCTGAAAAACCATGGCGATATCCCTTTCCCCCGGAGGAACATCCTTCATATCCTCTCCGTTAATGCTCAGCGTTCCGCCGCTCACTTCCTCCAGCCCTGCGATCATCCGCAGGGTGGTGGACTTTCCGCAGCCGGACGGCCCGAGCAGTATGGTAAAACTCCCTTCTCTGATATCCAGGTTCAGATCCTCAATGACCTGAACGCCCCTGTCATAGCATTTGTCAACGTGTTCCAGACTGATCTTATTCACACTGCATCCTTTCTTTCCTTCCTCCAATCCACAGGAAGGAGACAAAAACCGCAATCTTTTTACCAACGCTGCCATTTTAGCATCAGCTTTTTTGTGCATCTATCACACTCAGGTAAATTTCTGTAAACTGCAGTCAAAGAATGTAAATTTCATTTAAGCTTTTTATGAAAATGCTAAACCTCTGTAAATTTTCTTTATTTACAAAAAAAGCCGGCCTCTGGCCGGTTTCAACTCCCGAAAAAGAATGTCCGCAGAAAGCCGCATTTCCTCCGCTTCCTTCTGCAGACATCCTTTTTTCTGTTTCCCTATTGATTTTATGTATTCTCCGGCCTCACCCTTCGGCAGCCAGAAATCTCCGCAGTCCCTCCGCGGAATCCGGGAACGCCGTCCTTTCGGATTCCGCGCTTTCCGCCTGTGCCGTCTTTTCCGGCCACATGGCGAGGTTGCGCAGCCCGCCCTTTCCTTCCTGCGGCTCCGCCAGACCGCCCATGCCGAACTCCTCCAGCACAGCCCGGACCGTTTCATACATGCTGCCCGAGGAAGGGCTTCCGAAATTATATCTTCCGGCCGGGAACGCCCACGCGTCCTCCATCCGGCGCACCACCTCTTCCACGTCCGTCACGCCGCGGTAGTCTGTGGTAAGAAAGGTCTGTTTCCTTTTTTCCTGAAGCATGCTCTGAAGCACAGCGGCCAGATTTCCCTTTCCTCTCTGCCGCTCCGCTTCCGTCAGCTTCCCGTACATCCAGGTCAGCCGGAGAATCACGCTGTCCGGCTGTTCCGCCAGACAGGCCTCCTCCGCCATCAGCTTATGCTTCCCATATACCGGGAGCGGCCGGCAGATTTCCGTCTCCCGGTGGGGGCGCAGAAATTCCTCTCTGCTCTCCCCTTCCTCCATCTTCCGGAAATACACCTGATCCGAACTGCACATGACCATGCGCGCTCCCGCCATTTTGCAGGCCCGGGCCAGGTACCGGGTTCCTTCCACGTTCACCCGCAGGGACAGCTCCGGATCCCGTTCACAGGCGCCCACATCGGAAATGGCCCCGCAGTGCAGAAGCACCCCGGGTCCGAAATCCTGCACCGCTTTCTTCACGCTCTCCTCCCGGCTGAAATCCAGCTCTTTATGAGAGGGCGCCCAGACCTCATATTTTTCTCTGTAATATGCGAGCAGGCGGCTTCCCAGAAAACCGCCCGCTCCCGTCAGCATGATACGCATGCCTGCCTCCTTATCCAAATGCCTTTCCCTGCATCCCTGATCCATCCGGCTGCGGATCCGGACCGGACGATCGGACCGGATCCGAATCCTCCCTGATGCGGCATTTTTCAGGCCAGCATCTCATCCTTCTTCGCCAGGATTTTCTCCACTGCCGCACAGGCAGGACAATCGCAGTATGCCGCTCCGGCAGCCTTGATTTCCTTTCCGTGGGCCGCAACCTCCTTCGCCTTCTCCGCGCCGAAGATCTTCGCTCCCATCTCCGACTCCGCAAGGCTGATCAGATCGTCCACGGTAACAATATCCTCTTCCAGCTCGGAGATATATTTCTTCGTCTGCTCCGCTTCGTTTTCCGTTCCCACCGCGTCCAGCCAGGCCTGCGCCGCATCCTTCGCCTCTTTGCTGCAGCTGAAAGCCTCCATCAGCGCATGCGTTTCCTTAACCACATAGTCCAGAACTTCTTTTTTCATAGATGATAACCCCCTTTCTTTCGTCTGTTTTTACACCGTTATGGTGCCGGGCCGGATTGAACCCTGCATGGTTATTGTAACAGGAAGCGGGATGGAAATCCAGTATGAACTCATAACCGGCGCTTCGATCCTTTCCTTCCCCGTTACCGTTCACTGACAGGCCAGCGAACAGTAACCCTTCCCCGGTTCTTCACTCCCCGCTCACCGCATGCAGATTTTTCATGGAAATATCCAGGATCGGCGCGGAATGGGTCAGGGCCCCGCTGGAAATATAGTCCACACCGATTTCGGTCAGACGGGCGATGTTTTCCTTCGTCACATTGCCGGAGCATTCCGTTTCCGCCCGGCCGCCGATCAGCTCCACCGCCTTCTTCATCTCCTCCGCAGACATGTTATCCAGCATGATGATGTCCGCTCCGGCCTCCAGCGCCTCCCGCACCATATCCAGGTTCTCCACCTCCACCTCGATCCGGCGGACAAAGGGCGCATATTCCCGCGCCATCCGGACGGCCTTCTTCACGCTTCCCGCAGCGCCGATATGGTTGTCCTTCAGCAGAACGCCGTCGGACAGATTGTAACGGTGATTGTAACCGCCGCCCACCCGCACGGCGTATTTCTCAAAAATGCGCATGTTGGGCGTGGTTTTTCTCGTATCCAGAAGCTTCGTCTTTGTTCCCGCAAGGAGCTTCGCCACAGAACGGGTATAGGTCGCAATGCCGCTCATCCTCTGCAGAAAGTTCAGAGCCACCCGCTCTCCGGACAGCAGGCTGCGGATGTCCCCCTTCACCTTTCCCATGAGCTGTCCCTTCGCCACCTCGTCCCCGTCTTTGCAGTAAAATTCGCATTCCACCGATTGATCCAGAAGCTGGAACACCCTGGCAAATACCTCCAGTCCGGCGATCACGCCGTCCTGCTTGCAGATCAGGTCCACCTCCCCCGGCACAGCCTCCTTCATGACCGCATTGGTACTCACGTCCTCGCTGGAAATATCCTCCTTCAGCGCTTCCAGAATCAGATGATCCGCCTGAAGCGTCATGGTAATCGCATTCATCTTTACCTCCATACCGAAGCACAAAACTGCCGATGGGAAAATAAGCTGTCTAGCTTATTTCCCCATCTTCTCCCTCTCCGCGCGCGGATGCGTTCACTGCCGTCTGATCACTGCTGGAGGCTTCCTGCTCCAGCGTCCGGATCACCCGGCACGGATTGCCCGCCAGCTCCGGATCCGCGGGCTGGTACAAAAGCTGCGCGTATGATTTTTCTCTCTCTGTCATCGGTCTTTTTCCCGGTCCCTTTCTCTGTTACAGGATCTTTGAGAGGAATTCCCGCAGTCTGGGGTTCTTCGGATTTTCAAAGAATTCCTTCGGCGTATTTTCTTCCTTGATCTGTCCGTCGTCCATGAACAGCACGCGGCTTCCCACCTCTCTGGCAAAGCCCATCTCATGGGTGACGATCACCATGGTCATACCGTCTTTCGCCAGCTCCGTCATCACGCCCAGAACCTCGCCCACCATTTCCGGGTCCAGCGCGCTGGTAGGCTCGTCAAACAGCATCACATCCGGATGCATGCAGAGGGAACGGACGATGGCGATCCTCTGCTTCTGCCCGCCGGAAAGCTGAGAGGGATAGGCCTTTGCCTTTTCCGCAAGACCGACCAGCTTCAGAAGCTGCATGGCTTCCTTCTCCGCTTCCTGCCTGCCCGTCTTCAGAAGCTTCATCGGTGCCAGGGTCAGGTTCTGCAGGATGGTCTTGTTGGGAAACAGATTGAAGTGCTGGAATACCATCCCGATGTGCTGGCGGTATTTATTGATATTCTTTCCGGGATCGGTGATGTCGTTTCCTTCAAAAAGGATCTGCCCCGCAGTGGGTTCCTCCAGCAGGTTCAGGGAGCGCAGGAAGGTGGATTTTCCGGAGCCGGAGGGCCCCACGATCACCACCACCTCGCCCTGAGAAATGGTCGTGCTGATATTTTTCAAAACCTCCGTCTCCCCGAAGGACTTGCAGAGATTTCTGATCTCGAACAGAGGGCGTCCCGCCTCCTCCGTCCTTTTGGTGTTCACAAGAATCTGTCCGTCAGCGCTCACTGGTGCGAAGCCTCCTTTCCAGTCTGGATACGCCTGCCGCAAGCAGGGATACGATCGCCAGGTAGATCAGAGCCACCGCGATCAGCGGCATGAATGCCGAATAGGTCTGGCTGCGGATGACGTTTCCGCCGTGCGTCAGGTCCGTCAGCGCGATGTAGCCGCTGATGGAGGTCTCCTTCAAAAGAACGATGATCTCATTTCCCAGCGCGGGAAGCACGTTCTTAAAGGCCTGCGGAAGAACGATATGCCACATGGTCGCGGGATAGCTGAAGCCCAGGCTCCTTCCCGCCTCAAACTGGCCGATGTCGATGGCCATGATGCCGGAGCGGACGATTTCCGCCACATAAGCGCCGGAGTTGATGCCGAAGGCAAGGATCGCCACGATCCGCTTGTCGATATTGACGCTTCCGAAGATGACGTAGTACATGATCAGAAGCTGGATCATGGTGGGCGTTCCCCGGATCACCGTCAGATAGATCTGACAGATCAGATCCACCAGCCGAAACAGATAATAGCCCGCCGCCTTCCACAGCCAGAGTCCCTTTTCCTTCATGCGCGGAGGCTTCCTGACGCCGCCCCGTACGGCCGTGGAACGTACGATCGCCGCAAGGAAGCCCAGCACCAGACCCAGGATCACCGCGAAAAAGGTGATTAACAGCGTGGTCTTCAGGCCATCCGTCAGATACTGCCACCTGTCATCCTTGATAAAATTGAGATAAAACTGATCCTTGAAATTCTGCATTCCGCCCTCTCTTTCGTTTAAAAAGGCTCCAAAGCCGCGCTTCGGAGCCTCCCTTCTGCCCGATCCCCGGATCCGGTCCGGGATCTGTCATCCGCACCGTTTCCGGTCTTACTCTTTTACGATGATGACCTGCTTGGAGGTGGCGTAGGTATCGGTGAAATCCACGCTCTGCTGACGGTCCTCCGTCACCGTGATGCCGGCCGCTCCGATGTCCGCCTTACCGGACTGGATGGCGTTGATGATGGCGTCAAACTCCATATCCTCGATCACCAGTTCATATCCCAGAACGTCGCAGACCGCCTGCGCCATATCCGCATCGATCCCGACGATCTTATCGCCGTCATAGTACTCATAGGGCTCAAAGTAAGCGTTGGTAGCCATGACCAGCGTGCCCTTGGAACGGTCCACATCTGCCGGGGACTCATAGGGGAACTGCCCTTTGGTGTCGTCTCCGATATAGTTCTTTACGATATTGTCCAGCGTGCCGTCCTCTTTTAACTGTGCCAGTGCACCGTTGATGGCCGTAACCAGCTCCTCATTTCCCTTTGCCACACACATGGCATAAGACTCCTCTGCGAAGGGCTCGTCCAGGATCTTCAGTCCGGTGGTATTTGCCACGAACGCCTTTGCCGGCTGCTCGTCGATGATCACGCAGTCGATCTTGCCCTGAAGCAGCGCCTGGATGGCATCGTTTCCGGTGTTGAAGCGCTCTACCGTGGAGCCCTGCTCCTCATAGTCGGACGCATAAATATCGCCGGTGGTGCCAAGCTGCACGCCGATGGATTTTCCGGGAAGATCATCGATCCCTGCCACCGCTCCATCCGCAGCAGCCGTTTCCGCTGCATCCGTGCTCTCCTCTGCGGCCTGCGTGCTCTCCTCTGCAGCGGCCGTACTCTCTGCTGCCTGCGCGGTCTCCGCCGTGCTTTCCGCTGCGGTACTCTCTGCCGCCGTACTTTCCGCCGTCTCCGTCTGTGCGCTGCTTCCGCATGCCGCCAGAGAAAGGGTCATGCATACGGCAAGCGCCATCGCCATTATCTTTTTCATAATCTCCTCCTTGCGCGCAAAGCGCTTTTGCATAATTATACAAGATATGATAATTATATTATCACAGTTTCTTCAAAAGACAAGCGGTATTTTTCACAAAAAGAATGGAAAAAAGCTGCCTGCTTATGCAGTTTTATGCATAACAGGCAGCTTCGTGCCGGTAGGCCCGGCAGGCGGCCGTCAGATCATCTCGATCTGCGTATGCGCCGCCTTCTGGCCCGTGAGCCTTTCGCTGAGAGCATCCGGCTGGCAGCCCGCCGCGAAAACGGTGAAGGCACCCGGCTCGTAGAAACGGCTGCCGTTTTCATCGATCACCGCAAACTGCTCCGGATCGATCACCACAGTCACCTCCGTCTCCTCTCCCGGGCGAAGGGAAACACGCTTCATGCCGCAGAGCTTGTGGATCGGAACGCGCACGGAAGCCTCCTCGTCTCTGACATAGAACTGTACGATCTCGTCCCCTGCCATGCTTCCCGTATTCTTCACATGCACGGTCACGGTCACGTCTTCCCCGCCCTGGAATTTCTTCCGGTCCGTCCGCAGATGATCAAAGGCGAAGGTGGTATAGCCCAGGCCATAGCCGAAGGGATAGAGGGGCTCCTCCCGGAAGAATTTATAGGTCCGCCCGTCCATGCTGTAATCTTCAAAGTCAGGCAGGTGGTTGGTGTTCTTATAGAAGGTGACAGGCAGCTTTCCGGAGGGCGAATATTCTCCGAAGATCAGGTCGCTGACCGCCTTTCCTCCCACCGCGCCCGGATACCAGGCCTGGATGATGGCATTCGCCTGACATCCCTCTTCAAAGTCGATGGCGCTTCCTGTCATGTTGACCAGGATCACCGGCGTGTTTCTTGCGCAGACCGTACGGATCAGCTCTCTCTGACATTTCGGAAGAAGAAGGTCCTGCTTGTCTCCGGTAAAGCCCTCCTTGCCGCTGATCTCCTCTCCCTCGATGGTCTCGTCCATGCCTACGACCAGGATCACCACATCCGCCAGGTCCGTCTGTGCCTTCACCTCGGCCAGGCAGTCTCCGGAATAGCCCGGATCCTCCAGCTTATCCTCATACAGATGGCAGCCCTTGGAATAATTGACGCGCACGCCCGGAAGAGCGTCGCGGATCCCGCGCAGCACTGTATGGTATTCGTTCGCCGTTCCGTGATAGTTTCCGTTCAGCGGCGTCACGGAATCCGCGTTGGGTCCGATCACGGCCACGTTTTTCAGGCCGTCCTTCTTCAGCGGCAGGAGACCGTCGTTTTTCAGGAGCACCAGGGATTTCCTCGCCGCCTCCAGGTTCAGCGCCCGGTGGGCCTCACAGTCGATCACCGTATAATCAATCTCATCAAAGGGCTTGTGCTCGTCAAACATGCCCAGCTTCATTCTGGTGGTCATCAGGCGCACGCAGGAACGGCGGATCTCCTCCTCCGTGATCTTTCCCTCCTGCAGCGCCTGCAGCAGGTAGGCGTAGGTATTGCCGCAGTTTAAGTCACAGCCGTTTTTCAGGGCGAGCGCCACCGATTCCGTGGGCGTATCCGTCACATGATGGTGCAGATGAAAATCCGCGATCGCCCAGCAGTCCGAGGTGAAATAGCCGTCAAATCCCCATTTGTTACGGAGCAGGTCCACCATCAGGGTCTTGCTGCCGCAGCAGGGCTCGCCGTTCGTCCTGTTGTAGGCGCCCATCACGCCCTCTACCCCTGCTTCCACCAGCTTGTGGAAGGCGGGAAGATAGGTTTCTTCCATGTCCTGAGGCGTGGCCTTCGCATCGAAGCAGTGGCGCTTTCCCTCCGGTCCGCTGTGGACTGCAAAATGCTTGGCGCAGGCCGCGGTTTTCAGATACCTCTCATCATCCCCCTGCAGGCCGTGCACGAACGCGACGCCCAGCTTTCCGGTCAGATACGGATCCTCCCCGTAGGTTTCCTGCCCCCTGCCCCATCTGGGATCCCGGAAGATATTCACATTCGGGGACCAGAAGGTAATTCCCTTGTAAATGCCGTAATCCTCGTACTTCCGGAAGGTATTGTATTTGGCTCTCCCTTCCGTGGCTGCCACATCCGCCACCCGCTCCACCAGCTCATCGTCAAAGGTGGCCGCCAGGCCGATGGCCTGTGGAAATACGGTGGCCATTCCGGAACGGGCCGCGCCGTGCAGCGCCTCGTTCCACCAGTTAAAATACTGGATGCCCAGCCGCTCGATCCTGGCCGCCCCGAACAGCATCTGGGAGGCGCATTCCTCCACCGTCATCCGGGAAACCATATCCTCCGCCCGTTCTTTGAAGCTCAACGTCTCGTCTCTGTACTTTTCCTTCACCAGTCAGCTCCTGCCTTTCCTTCTGCCTTAAAAATATTTGATCTCGCCGATGATCTTCGCCATCAGGATGGTCTTCGCCGCGTTTTCCACCGCATCCATCCTGTTAAAAGCCGCCATGGGGCTGGTCCCGCAGGTGATGACGCCGTGGTTCTGAAGAAAGATCACGTCCGCATCCGCCGCCTCCCGCTTCACTTCCTCCGCCAGCTTTTCCGAGCCCGCAGGCGCATAGCCCGCCAGGCCAATCCTTCCGATCACCGTCTGCACCTCGATCAGACAGCGATCGGGAAGCACCTTTCCGCACACGGCAAAGGCGGTGGCCGCCGCCGGATGGGTATGGATGATCGTATCGATCTCCGGCCGGGTCTGATAAATGCCCAGATGCATTCCCGACTCCCTGGAAGGCTTTCCGCTTCCAGCCGCCACCGTGCCGTCCATAAAAAGCTCCAGAAGCTGCTCCGGCTCCAGCAGTCCCTTGTTCACCCCGGAGGGCGTGATCAGAACGGTATTTTTCTCCGTCCGCATGCTGATGTTTCCATCCGTTCCGCTGACCAGGCCTCTCTCATACAGCATTTTTGCGATTCTGCACAGCTCTGTTCTTTTCTCCATATTCCGCTCCCGTCTGCGCACCGGAGCATGAGCTCCGGTGCCGCAATCCCCTGTTTTCTCTTTTCAAAAAGGTATCAGAAAAAATGCTCCTCCAGCATCGCGCACAGCGCATGGTAGATGGGCAGATGGTATTCCTGGATGTCCGCCGTGACCTGAGCGGGAACGATCAGGCAGACGTCGCTCAGCTCCTTCAGCCGTCCGCCATCCCTGCCCGTCATGGTGATCACCTTCATGCCCTTTGCTGCCGCAACGCGCGCCGCAAAGACCACATTCTCCGAATTGCCGGATGTGCTCAGTCCCAGAAAGACGTCTCCCGGCTGTCCGTAGCCGTATACCTGCTGAGCGAACACCATCTTCGGGTCCACGTCGTTCAGGAATGCGGTGGACAGGGCACAATGCTGGGTCAGAGCGATGGCGGGAAGGGCTCCCTGCAGATGCGCTCCCAGCTCGCCGTATTTTTCCATCTCTTCTGCGGGAAGCCTGCGCTCCTTGTAGAAGCCCTTCATCAGCTCTCCCACGATATGGTCGGAATCCGCCGCGCTTCCGCCGTTTCCGCAGATCAGAAGCTTTCCGCCCTTTTCATAGCTTTCCTTCATCAGCCTGTATGCGCCGGAGATCTCGCTCTCCAGCTTCTCAAGCGCCGGATAACGTTCCAGCAGCCGTTTCAGATGATCCATATCTGCCTCCTTATTGCTCTTCCTGTCCTCTCACTGCTTCAATGGCCTTTTCCAGGAAGGCTTCGCTGCCGAAGCTTCCGGATTTCAGCACCAGGTCCAGCTCTCCCAGAGAGGTCTTTCCCTTCATCACCGGAACGCCGGCCTCGATCTCTTTTCCGATCTCCATCCGGCAGATCTCAAGCTGTCTGGTAACGGCGGCGGAGGTATCGCCTCCGGCCACCACCAGCCTTCTGCAGCCGCTCTCCTGAAGGACGTCCGCCACGATCCGGCAGATGGTGTGGGAAATGCGCTTTCCCACCTCCTCGTCCGACATGCCGAGCCGATAGCCCGTCTGCTTGGTGCGCGCCACCGCATCCTCCCGGTTGGAGGTGTGCAGCAGACCGCCGCCCGTCTGTGAAAGCGCCCGCAGAAGCTGCCCGGACAGCTCTCTAATGGCCGCCGTCCTTTCCTCCTCGGAAAAGATCACGTCCGTGTGAAGCTCAAAGACCGGATATCCCTTTTTCTTCAGATATTCCACCTGGGAGCGGCTCTGCTTCGTCAGACTTCCGCAGACCGAAAGCACCGGGCAGTCCATTTCCCGGTAGGCCGCCGGAAGCTCTTCTCCGATGGCAGAGCTTCCGCAGACATTGATCTCATCCGCCACCGCTCTCGCCACCAGCTTCAGATCCTCCTGGCTGCGAATATCGAAGATCACATAGGCGCATTCCTTTTTCAGCTGTTCCTTCTTTTCCTTCACATGGGAAAGCCCCTGATCCAGATCGCGCCAGGTGATCAGGCCCACGCTCCGGTCCGACTGCTTATGAAGAATCTCCTCCAGCGAGGAGGTGGTCATCGGATGGATGGGATCGTGACGGAACTGGGAATTTTCCAGCTTCTCTCCATATACATAGTGAATGCCGTCCACCGTGGTCCTGCCGTTTGCCGGAAATCCCAGCACCACCATGGAACAGGAGACGCCGAGCACATCCTGCATCTCGTCAAATTCCGCCCCGATGTTTCCCCGGAACACGGAACAGGTCTTGTTGTGGTACATATCGCAGGGGAGGGAGGTCAGAAGCTCCGTGGCCCGCCTCACCTTCCGCTTCGCCGTTTCCGGCGTATCGAACCGGCTGTCCGTGTCGATGATGATCACGTCCAGCCCTTCCGCCTCTTTTTTCAGATCGCAGCTTTCGATCAGCTCCAGCGGGAAAACCGCACTGCGGTATCCGCCCTTTACAAACATGATGCCAATGTCATTTGCTCCGGTCACGTCATCCGCGACCACGCCCACTCTTTTTCGCATCTGTCCGCTCCTTCTTATTTTTTCAGTCCGCGCTGCGCGCTGCATACAAAATTCGTGATCTTATCTTCCACCACCAGGCGCACCGCATCCGCCGCCTTTGCAAGCGCGTCCGGATCCAGCTTCCAGATCTCTGCGTTGGTCTTTCTTTCGCAGCCCAGAGAACCCAGGAAGGCCTGCTCCAGATCCGTTGCGATGTTGATCTTGCTCACGCCGCCGCCCGGAATGGTGATCGCCTTTTTCACCGTCTCCGCAGGAAGGCCGGAGCCTCCGTGCAGGACCAGAGGAAGGCTCACCTTCTTCCGGATCGCCTGCAGGCGGTCAAAGTCGATCTTGGGATTCTTCACCGGATAGACCCCGTGCGCGGTCCCAATGGACACGGCAAGGGTATCCACGCCGGTCCTTGCCACGAATTCCTCCGCCTCGTCCGGATCCGTATACAGGCTCTCGTCGTTGTCTGTTTCAATCTTGTCGGTAGCGCCGATCTTTCCCAGCTCCGCTTCCACCGCAACGCCTCTTTCATGGGCGTATTCCACCACTTCTCTGGTGATGCGGATATTTTCCTCAAATTCCTTCTGGGACGCGTCGATCATCACGGATTGGAAGCCTGCCGCGATCGCGTCCTTGATGATGGAAATCTCCTTCGTATGATCCAGATGCAGCACAGCCTCCACATCATAGCGGTCCGCTACCGCGTAGAACCGGTCCGCGAATTCCTTTGCGGTCACGGAAAACCAGTTGAACTCATTGGCGGAGATCTGAACGATGACGGGAGAGCAGGTATTCTGAGCCGCCTGCAGCACCGCGTCGATCAGATAGGTGTTTCTCGCGGAGAAGGAGCCCACGCCATATCCTCCCTCTTCCGCCTTTTTCAGCATTTCTACAATCGGAACTGTTTTCATATTTCCTCTTTTCCTGCGGCCTCAGACCGCATTTTATCAAATCCGGATTGGAGCATGTGCTTCTGTCACAGGCTCCAATCTACCTCCATTCTGCAATTTGCTGCCGGTATGTCCGGTATTTTTCTTCGTATGCCTCCCGCAGACTGCCGTCTGCGGACACCGGCGTGCCTTTCCGCTTTTCCTGCGCCGGAAAGCCTGCGGCCAGCATGGCCGCCCCTGCGGCGGTTGCCTGGGTAAGGCTGCTGATCAGCCAGCTCCTTCCCGTGATGTCCGCCTTCGCCTGCATCAGCTGACGGTTCTTTGTCCCGCCTCCGACTGTGCGGATCGTTTCTGTCCGGATCCCCGCCTCTTCCAGGCGGTCCAGGATCCATCTGGATTCCATGGCGATCCCTTCATAGATGGCCTGCAGCAGCTCCCCTCTCCCGGTTTCCGGGCCGATCCCCAGGAAGCCGCCCATCCGGGAAAGCTCCGGGTTCCTGTGGGTCCCCACTCCGTTGATGAAGGGAAAGTACAGGACGGGGGAGGGACGCTTTCCTTTTTCCGAAAGGAGCCTTTCGTAGGATATTTTCTCTTCCCCGGTAAAGGAAAGAAGGCCCCGGAACCATTCCACGCTCGCCCCGGAGGAAGGCAGGTTGCACATCCAGTAGCAGCGCCCGCCGAATCTTCCCTGCTGGATGCCCCGTTCATAAAAATCCCGGTTCAGCCGCAGATCGTCCAGCCATCCCGTATAGACCTCCGAGGTCCCCATGGAATTGAGCGCTGCTCCTTCCTCAAGGCCCTCTCCCCATGCGGCGCACAGGTGGTCATGTCCGCAGACCCGGACGCTGATCTTTCCGGAAAGGCCCAGCTTCCTGGCCCCTTCTTCGGAAAGAACCGGCCAGGGCTCGCCTTCCTTCTGCACCCGGGGGAGCTTTCCCGTCATCCCGGCATATTCCGTCATTTCCCTCCAGTATTCCCGGCTCTCTATGTCATACATTCCCGTCCGGCAGGCCAGAGATTCATCCGTGGCCGCCGTCCCGGTGAGCCGGTAGAGGATATAATCGGAAACGGAAAGGAACAGGCGGATCCTCTCATACAGCTCCGGTTCCTCCTTCCGCAGGGTCAGGATCCGGTTCACCGTATATTTGGGATGCCAGATCAGCCCTGTTTTCCGGTACAGCGCCTCTCCCAGAAGCCGGGGCGGCAGCAGGCATGCTCCCCTGCCTCCGCTCCAGGGGATCACCGGAAGAAGCGGCCGGTCCGACGCGTCCAGGAAGACGCCCGCCTCCGCCATACTGGTGATGCCGATGGCACAGACCTCCTCCCGTGCCACCTGTCGGATGCAGCGGACCGCCTTTTCAAACAGCTCCTCCGGCAGAAAGCATTTCCCGTACTTTTCCGTAGCATGCTGTTCATTGTCGGTTTCGCTCACGGCCAGGACGTTCCCGTCCGCATCCGTCAGGCAGGCCTTGATGTGGGTGGTTCCCATGTCAAGGCCGATGGCCAGGGCGCCCTTCCGGGCGCTCAGTGCTTCTGTGGTTTTTCTGTTTTCTTCCATCCGCACACCTCGGAAAGGACTGCCTCCACACCGCTTTCTGGGCTGGTCAGGTATTTCTTCCTTTCTTCCTCTGAAAGGCCGGCCACCGCTCTCGCCATGGACGCCTGAGCCAGCACCACGATCTCGTTTTCCTGCGCCAGCTTCTGGAGCGCTTCACGGACCATCCGGTCGTACTCCTGCGTGCGGCCTGCGTTCAGGAGCGCTCCCGCTCCTTCGATGACCACGCATTCCAGCTGCGGGCTCCTCCCCGCCTTCTTCGCCATCCGTTCGATCAGCTCCGAGGTGGGTCCGATGGTGGACTGCAGCGTCGCGGCCACACCGATCCGTTCATACTTTGCCGCCAGGCATGCCATGGGCCCGTCGATGCGGTAGACCGCAAGATCGGTCTGCTCTGCTGCTTCTTCCACCGCTCCTCCGATGGAAGAGCAGGCGGACAGGAAAGCGTCCGCTCCCGCCTTTTCGGCCGCCCGGACCATCAGGACGATCCGTTCTCTGACCGCATCCGTCATTTTTCCCGCCCGGTTGATCTCGGGCAGCATGCTGTCATCCAGCAGATTGATAACCTCCACCTGATCCGTTCTCTCTTCCACCAGCTTTTTCATGGAAGGGACCGTCACAGGCGTCGTATGAAGAATTGCAAGTTTTTTCATGTCAGTCTCCATTCCGGGAACCGGCAAAGCTTTGCCGGTTTCCTGTCATCCGTCCTAAAACTCCAGGAAATCCGTCTCCCTCGCGGGCTGTCCTGCGTCCCCGGGAACACGGACGGTCTTGATCTCAAAGGGCGCAAAGGAAAGGGACAGGCTGCGTCCCAGTCCGGAAAGCTCCACCTGCGTCTGCGTATGCCGTCCGGCCGTCTCGTAAAGGCGCAGGATCAAATCCCCGCTTCCGTCCTCCGCCAGCTTTGCCACGGTGAGGATCACGTTGTCCGCAGAAACGCTCAGGAAGGAATCCTTCTGTTTCAGCTGACCTTTGTGGTAAGTCTCAAACAGGGCGACGGGCTTCTGATTCAGCAGGATGGCGTTCTTCACCGTCTCTGCATTCTCCCAGCTTCCGTCATGGGGATACAGGGCCCAGGTAAAGGTCTGCACGCCCTGATCCATATAGACGTATTCCAGCTTCTCATCCGGCACATAAGGCTCGTGATGGGCATAGATGGGGCTTCGCAGAACGGTAAGGGCCGCCGTCTTTCCCGCAGTGCTGGCGCTGAACTTTCCGTCGTTCAGAATGGAGAGGCCGTTGATCGCCGTGGTCATGCCCGGATTCGCTCCTTCCAGATCGAAAAAGCTCTGTACGGGATATTCCTCCCCGTCCGGTTCTCTGACCGCCACGCCGTAGGGGATCTCATAGCTGCAGCGCAGGTAATTCATATTCATCGGGAACTGCAGCTTGAGCAGGGACCATTTTTCATGCCAGTCCACCGTCGTCTTCACGGTCACATAATCCAGCTCCTGATAGACGGAATAATCCTGAACGATGCGGGAACCGCCGTATTCGCTGACCACGCGCAGCACCGCCTTCACCGGCCCGCAGGCGATCCGCTTCACGCTGACGGCATGGAACCTTCCGATCTCCTTGTCAAAAATGCGCACGCCGTGGGACCAGGTGTCGCTCTTATCCTCGATCACCACCGGAACAGCGGCAGGCGCGGAAAAGTATTCCGTTCCGTCGTTCTTTTTCTGCAGGGAACGGATATAGCCCGTTTCCGGATCGATCTCAAGCTTCAGCCAGCGGTTCTGCGCGCTGTTTTCATCGGAAGTGACCGGCGGGAATACCTGCTGGCTGTTTCTGATCGCCAGACGGTAGGTTCTCCAGCCGAGAGAAGGCAGATCGGCGATAAAGCAGATGCGCACTCTTCCGTTGCAGGAAGCCATGGACTGTACCAGCTGGAAGGGAACCTCGTTGTCCTCCTCGTCCAGAAGCACCATGCCCTCCTTCAGCGCCGCGCTCTCCATCTCCACCTCGCATTTCCTTGCGAAGGCGTTGGGATTGAATACCACCAGGGGCTTCATGCCCTCCTCCATGGGGATGTCGATGTGCCAGGACAGGGCCTGCACTGCCGCGTTCAGCCCCTCCGCCGCCGTATGCAGGGCCGCTCCGTAGCTCTCCCTCGCATCGTCGTAGGCGGCCTGCAGGCTGGTGCCCGCCATGATGTCGTGGAACTGATTGAACAGCACGTTCTGCCAGGCCTGCCTGTATTGTTCCGTCGGGCAATGTCCGTTCGACATCACGGACGCTGCTACGGACAGCTTCTCCGCCGCCTCCAGACGGTTCTCCGCCATCCGGTTCAGCCGCTTCACCTCCGAGTTGACGCTGTAGCAGCCGCTGGAATGGTGGAGAAGCTCGCCGCTCACCACAGGAAGCCTTTTTCCGCTCTTCTTCACATCCTCAAAGAACCGGTCCGGGCTGGCAAGGATCAGGGTGGGCATGCCCTCCTCCTGATTCATCTCATGGATGCTGTCCAGGTTCTTTTTGGTGGGGCCGCCGCCATGGTTTCCCACGCCGTAGAAGCACATGAGGCTGCCGTCTTCTTCCTTGATCTCGCCTGCGCAGCGGAGCACATGGCTGCGGATCTCATCCGGCCAGGTGCAGTATTCAAAGGGGATCCGGGAAGCCGTCACATAAGAGCCGTCCTCCGACTGCCACCGGAAGGTTTCCGCCTCAAGCCCCTTTTCATGCCTGCCGGGACGCATGAACACGTAATTCTCCATGCCTCCCTTTCTCAGAAGCTGAGGCAGCATGCCGTTATGCCCGAAGCTGTCCACGTTATAGCCCGTCTTCGCCGTTGTTCCGAATTTTTCCAGAAAATACCGCTGCCCATACAGAGCCTGACGCGCGAAGGACTCTCCTCCGGGCGCGTTGCAGTCGGGCTGGATCCACCAGCCGCCCACCAGCACCCAGCGTCCTTCCTTGACCCGCTGTCTGATCTCTTCAAACATCTCGGGCTCGCTCTCCTCGATCCACTTATAATATACGGCCGAGCTTCCCGTGAAAATGAAATCGTCATACTCCTTCATCCGGTCCAGGACGGAACGGAAGGTCGCCTTCACCTCCTGATATCCCTCCTGCCACTGCCACAGCCAGACCGGATCGATATGCGCGTTGCCGATCATATATAATGTCTTATCCTTTTCCATGCTTTCCTCCTGTTTACCACTCCAGCAGATTTACCTGCTCCAGCCGGCTTCCGTCCTGAGACAGCCGCCAGGTCGCAATCTCGTGATGGCCGATCGAAATCGGATACTCTTTCCCGCAGAAGGAAAGAACCGTCCGGGTATCCTTCCCTTCCGTTTCGAGAAGTCGGATGATGAAATCATCCCCATCCTCCGCCTTTTTCACATCCGTCACCGCCACGCCCTTATCCTTCACCGATGCCAGGCTGAATACCGCTGCGTCCGCGCCGGGAATCCTTCCCGGGTGGGCGCTGTCCGCCAGGTATTCATAAGCGCCGTTCGTCTTTTCCGCCATCCGGTACAGCTCCCGGTTCGCAAGAGCGGACCCGTGGGGCTTCAGCGTCAGCCGGAAGGTCTGCGTTCCGATGTCCATGTACTGATAGCTTTCCTTTTCGTTGTACCAGTCCGGGCTGTTTCCCTGCGCATAGATGGCGCTTCTTGCCACGGTGATCTGCAGCCTTCCGTCCGTCATATTAAAGGCGTATTTCCCGTCGTTCGCCACGGCAAGGCCGGCTCCCTTCGCATCGGAAGCATCCAGGAAGCGCTGCATGTAGTATTCGCTCGTATCCCGGATTTCCCGGTTCCATACGCCGTAGGCCGTTTCCGCCCTGGTGAGATTCGCTTCCTCTCCCACGGGGAAAGCAAGCTTCAGAAGGCTCCAGGTATGGTTGAAGCGCAGCCGGTTCTCCACCTGCAGCTCCTTTTCCTGTGCGCCCAGGCTGTAAAGCTGTTCCACCCTGGTGTCCTCGAAGGAAAGACGCACCCGGACGGTTTCCCGCAGCCCGCCGCTTTCCACCTTCTCAATGGAATCCAGGCGGAAGGATATGTTCCTGTCCTCATAGCGTCTTCCCTGCAGACCGCCCCAGGCATCCCTCTCGTCCAGATAAAGCCTGAAGGAAGTGGCCCCCTTCAGCGCGTCATACCCGGTCTCCTTATCAACCAGGGAGGAAAGCATGCCGGTCTTCGGATCGAACTGCGCCAGAATATACGGGTTTTCCAGATGGTACGGATCCGGATTTTCAATCTCCATGTGCGGCGTCATCGCCAGGGAAGGCTCCTCCTTCAGCACCCGGTACCGGGCGAAGCCGCAGGCCGGAATGGACGCATGGAATACAAATCTCCTGCGCCCTCCCAGCGTGGTGTGACGGACCTTGGCATCCGTATGGATCCTCTGATAGGGGATCTCCTCTCCCTGCGGGTTCAGAAGCTTCAACGGACTCTGACAGAACCACTCCAGCTCCACCTCCACGTTGCCCTCATAAGGCTGGCTTCCCGTATGGAAGAGGAACAGAGGGAAGCCCTCGCCTCTGGTGTCGATCTGGTTCACCACGTTCTGGATGGCCACAGCCTTGATCTCGCCGGCCCTGGCGCAGACCCCGGAAAGCTGCATCACCGCCTCATCTCTGGCGGACCGGATGGTGGTCCCTCCCATGGTGTCGTGGAACTCGTTGAAAAAAACGCCCTTCCACAGGTTTTCCATCGCTCCGGTCTCCTCCGGAAAGGCTCCGGTAAAGATGCGGGACATGCTCATCAGCCGGTCCGCATCCAGAAGCCTCTGCTCCGCCAGGCGGTTGGTCTTCTTAAAAAGAGAGTCGTTGGAATAGCAGCCCTCGTTCACCTTTTCAAAAGCGCCCTTGATCACCGGAAGGCTGTCCGTATCCAGATCCTTCAGAAACTCCGTATAGTCGGAAAAGCGAAGGCTCACGCCCTCCCAGTGGTCCCGAAGCGACTGAATGCTTCTGATGTTTTCGATCGTGGGGCCTCCGCCATGATTTCCCACACCATAGCAGCAGACCATTTTGTCGTACCCTTCTGTCCTGTCCAGCGTATCCTGGATGTTTTTCACCGTAGGATCGTGGAACCAGGAGGTGTATTCCGCCGGCAGGCTGATGGCGTTCACCCGGCTGCCGTCGTCACTCTCCCACTGAAAGACCGGCGTATTCAGCCTGGGCCTCATAAACACATAGGAATCCATCCCGCTCTTTTTCAGGATCTGGGGCAGAACGTGGTTGTGCCCGAAGCTGTCCACGTTGGAGCCGATCCTGCAGATCTTCCCGAATTTTTCCTTCAAATATCTCTGGGAATACAGGCCCTGCCTGACAAAGGCCTCTCCGCAGGGAAGAATACAGTCCGGCTCGATAAACCATCCTCCCGTGATCTCCCAGCGTCCCTCCGCCACCCGTTTTTTGATCTCTTCAAACATGTCCGGGAGCAGCTTTTCAATCCATTCAAAAAATGCGGTGGAGGTGGAGGTGAACTTAAAATCGTCGAACTCCTTCATCCGCTCCAGCGCCGAGGCATAGGTCGCCTTGACCTCCTGCATTCCTTCCTCCCAGTCCCAGAACCATACCGGATCTATGTGGGAATTTCCGATCATATAAAGCTCTTTCTTTTCCATCTTCACCATACCTTTTTTCGGACTCCCTCCGTGGGAAAGCCCGTTCTTTCTTCCGTCTTCAGCCGTTCCAGCGTCATGCGGGCGCTTCCGCTGATCGCCATATTGTTCAGGTCCATAAGCCTCCGAAGCCCGTCACGTCCCTCTTCTTCTCCCAGCAGGACCAGCGCCCGGTTCAGGATGAAGACCAGGATCTGGTATCGTTCCGTCATGAGATCCACGCTGTCTTCTTCCGTCAGCGACCGCTCCAGCTCCGGAAACCGCAGAAGCCGCTTCAGCATGGGGGCGAAGCCCTTCTGCGGATTGTGTACCGCCGCGTAGGCGAAGGCTTCGATATAATGATAGATCCCCTTCTGGATCGTCCGGTAATCCCGCTCTCCGTTTTCCAGCCGGTCAAGCACCAGGGCAAACGGTTCGAGCACACAGTCCTTCCCGCTCCAGCCGAGCTGGTTGAGCTGATAGACCAGCTCCGGCATCACGCCGTGATCCGGAAGGAGCTGGGCGCACATGGTAGAGCCTGCTCTTTCCGGAAGGCCGTCCGCAGCGCGTATCTTCCGGCAGAGCGCACTGCACAGCTCCGGTGTCCAGTCGTCCATGCCGTGCCAGAGGGCATAACCGATCAGCATTTCCCTCGTTTCTCCATCCGTTTCCCGTTCCAGCCGACTGCGCAGCACCGGGCACACCTCTTCCGGCTCTGCGGCCATCAGACCCAGCGTCTCGAAGCTGCCCGTCTCTTCCCATTCAAAGGGCACGTCCACCCACTGGCTGCGGCTTTTGACAGTAATCCTTTCCGCGCATTCCCGGGCCGTCAGCCTGTTTTCCGGCAGGGTGAGCGGATCGTCCGAATAGGACAGCAGAAATTCCCGCCGTTTCCCCGCGTCCATCCGCTCCGGCACCGTGCCCTCCGACAGGGCCTTTGCCAGCAGTCCGCCCAGCACGGCTCCCTGATGCATCAGATCCGGCTGCATCCGGATGCTCGGGAACACGTTATGCGTGGCGCTGACCGCCTTTCCCGCCACATACAGTCCTTCGATGCGCCGTCCCTTTTCATCGACGGGAAGCAGGGCGGACAGCGGGATCTGGATGCTCACCTGAGGAGGCAGCACGCCGCAGTACACCATATCCGCGTCCAGCTTTCCCTTGGGATCGTAGTTGGAATAGCAGGTATAAAGAGCATCCTCCCAGGTCCGGTAGGTGATCAGATCCTTCAGGCTGACCTCGGCCATGCCCCGGATATGGCGGCTCTCCCGCATGCTCACATAGCTTCCGTGATCGAACTTCTTCTCCCCGCGCTTCCGGCCGAGCCGGATGAACCGGGTATAATCAAACGGATCCTCCGCAAACAGCATGGAGGAAAAGTTGTTCCGATAGGCGTCCGGAGAGGTATACTGCGCCAGGGAGGCCCAGTAGGTGATCAGGTCCTGTCTGCTGCCGTAACAGCCCGCCGCACCCAGCGCCACCGCCAGATCCCCGTCTCCCGTAGCGTCAATGACCGCCTCTGCGAAATAGACCCGGTTTCCCGCATCTCCGGCCGTCACCACCCCGATCCTGCCATCCTCCGGGCATTCCCCGCGGAACGCGTCGTAGGCGACCTGTCCGAAGACCACCTTCACGCCGGCCTCCAGACAGCATTTCAGATAGATAAAGCTTCTGATCCCTCCGTGAAAATCATCCCGGTCGCTCCAGATTCCCTGGCGCTTTCGCACCCCGCAGCGCGTACAGAGCCCGTCCACCAGTCCGTCTATCTCCCTCACATCCGAAAAACGGTGTCCGAACCAGTAGGTACTCACACCGCCTGCCGTCTGGGTTCCTCCCAGATCGTAATTGGGCTCAATCAGCACTGTCCGCAGACCGCCCCTGGCCGCATGGATGGCAGCCATCACACCGGCGGTCCCGCCTCCGGCCACCAGCAGATCGCAGCTCTCCTGTCCGGCGGATACGGCCGCCTTTTCCTCCGTCAGCTCCAGAAATCCGTACCGTCCGAACCGGTTCTGTCCCTTCGGGAACACGTGCAGCGCTTCTTTTGTGCCCGTCTCCTCTCCATTTTCCTTCCGCACCGCCTTTTTGCCGAAGCCCCGGCGCGCAAAACGGCCCAGATACAGATCCGGATTTTCCTTTCTCTTTTCCAGGAAAGCCCGGATCAGCTTCCGGCGGCAGGCATACAGACGCTGCGCCGTCGCCGCTGCGGCGTCCGCTCCGTCCTGATCCGCACTCTCCTCCGCTGCGTCGGACACCTCCAACAGCCCGAAGCCGGGCTTTCCCTGTTCCGTAATCAGCGCGATATAGGAGCTGTCCTCCGAACGTTCCCGCAGATCGGCAAATTCCCCGCAGAGGATCCCGAACAGTCCGCCCTTGGCCGCAAACCGGACCAGCGTTCTCCCGTTCACGGCCTGCTTATTCACATAGCGGACGCAGTAGAGCAGCGTTATCCCCAGCTTTTCGCAGGTTTCCTCCAGAGAAAGCTGATAACCATCCGGCGTAAAATCCTCTCCCAAAAGCGCTTCCCCGATCTGAGGGCTTCTGTAACGGTTCGTGCCGCAGACGTCTTCCGCCAGACAGGAGGCCGCCGAAGCAAGAAGCACGCGCTTTCCCTCTCCGGCAAGCCGTTTCGCCTCCTGCAGGGCAGCCATGCCCTCTCCGGCCACCAGATATTCTGTTTCCGCAATGATTACTGTTCCTGTCCGCTCCATACGAAATCCCTTTCCGGATCAAACCTGCAGATACTTCCGTCCGTTTCCGCATAGGTAATTTCAAAGGTCCTCTTCTTCAGGTTCGCGTTCAGGCAGGCGCAGAGAGCGCCGTCTTTCCACTCCACCTTCAGGATGGAATCCTCCGTATCATAAACCTTCATTTCTCCGTCGAAGACCGGATATTCATTTCTGAACTGCATCAGATGGCAGAGCCTCTGAACCACCGGCTTCTTCACCAGACGGTCGATCTCCTCCACCGTATAGTTGTGTCTGCTGATGTTCCTGTCATAGTGCGTGCGCTCCATCAGCTCATAATCGTTCTCTCCGGCCAGAAGTCCCATGTAGTACACCTGGGGCACGCCGGGCGTGAAGAACTGAATCGCTCTGGAGAGCAGATAGCTGTCGTCGTCCTCTCCCACCGCGGAATAGTAGGAGCAGTTGATCTGGTAGACCACCTTTTTCCCGGTGGAGCTTCCGCTGTAGTCCCACTTGAAATTGGCTCCGTATTTTTCCGTCTGCTCAATGACCGCGTTCAGCTCCTCTTCGGAAAGCAGGTCCACCACGTCCACCGTTCCCAGCCCGTCGTGGGTGTCCAGCGTGGTCTGCTGCTTTCTGGGGCAGATCTCCAGCCAGTGCTTCAGCCGCTTTCCGCTTCCGGTATACAGGGTGTGCAGCACCATCACGGGAAGCACGAAATCGTAGACCGTATAACCGTGCTCGGCAATCTTCAGCTGAACCGTGTAGTGATCGTGGATTTCCGGAAGCATGGGAATCTGCTTCTCGTCCAGGATCTTCTGCACCCTTCCCATCATCTCCCAGATTTCCGGCTCCAGGAAGAAGCAGGAGGTATTCACCTTTTTCGTAGCAAAAGCGAAGGCATCCAGACGGATCATGGCAGCTCCCTGACTGATCAGAAAGCGCAGGGTGTTTTCAATATATTTCCAGGTCACCTCAGATTCCAGGTTCAGATCCATCTGCTCGTCGTCAAAGGTGCACCAGATCTTTTCCGTCGTTCCGTCCGCAAAGGCGATCTCCTCGCAGGGCGCGCAGGGCTTTCTCTTGTTCAGCATGTCCACCTGCTCCTGGGTGGGCTCGCCGCCGGGCCAGAATTTCCGGAAACGCAGGAACATGTCCGCATATTCCGAAGCGTCGTGTTTCTCGATAAAATCCTTAAATTCCGGCGATCTTCTGGACAGATGATTGATCATAAAGTCAAACATCAGCTCATATTCTCCGGCCAGCGCCCGGATGTCCTCCCAGTCTCCGAACTCCTCCGCCACCTTCCGGTAATCGATGGGCGCAAAGCCCCGGTCTCCGGAGGAGGGATAAAAGGGCAGCACGTGCACCGCGTTTACCTCCCGTTTAAAGTACCGGTCCAGCACTCCCTTCAGCTCCTTCAGGTTTTTTCCGAAGCTGTCGGCATATGTGATCAGCATCACCTTGTTTTTCATATTCTTCTCCATTCCGGAGCGTCCGCATTCTGCCGTCCGGACAGCCCTTTGCAGCGCTCCCTTTCCTTTCTGCCGCCTGTGGTCCGAAAGCCGCGGCCGTCAATAGCGATAGGTTTCATAAAAGGTCTTAAACCAGGGATTATAGTAGTTGGCAAAGGCCATCTGCGCTTCCCTCAGTCTGGCGTCCGCATCCGCGATGAGCTGAGGATTCACGTGTCCGAAGGTATAGAAATCGTAGTGGCGCGCCGTGATCTTCTGAAGCGTCTGCCTCCACGCCGCCTCGTCGGAGCCGATCTTTTCGCTGAAGCCTCCCCAGACCGCATCCCCCGCGATCAGAAGCCGGTAGCCGTCCGCCGTCACGTCAAAGCTCACCGATCCCATGGTATGTCCGGGCGTGTACAGGACCTCCAGAAGAAGGCCGTCCGCCTCATAGCGGTCCCCCTCCTGCAGAAGGCCATCCACCGCGCAGGGCGTAAAATCCTTCCCATACAGAAGGCTCGCGGAGGTCTTTTCGGCATCTCCCTTTTCCACCTGTTCCCGGTCCAGCTCATGCAGATACAGTCTGGTCCCGAATTCCTCCTTCCACAGATACGCGGCCCCCACATGGTCATAATGGCCATGCGTGCCGAAGATCTTTGTAATCCGAGCCGGATCGACGCCTGCTTTGCGGATGTTCTCCTTGATCTGCTCATAGCCCTCCGGCGTTCCGCAGTCGATCAGGATGTATTCGTCCTTTCCCTTCACCAGGTAGACCGTTGCGTCAAAAAAATGAGTCAGGCTCGGCCCGCCCACCTGCCAGATACCGTTCAGTAATTTCATTGTTTCCTCCTTGCCGAAGCGTTCTACGCTGAGGCCGCGAGGAGAAATCACGCATGTGATTTCTCCTCTGCGATCACAGCAGTTTTGTGCTTCGGCGCAAAACTGCCGATTGAAAAATAAGTCATCAGGCTTATTTTTCAATCTTTCCTCCTTGCCGAAGCGTTTTATGCCGATCGGAAAAGGTACCGTCCGGCACAGTTTCCCAATCCTTTCACCGTATTCAGGGGCTTTGCCTGCGGATCTTCTTCCCCGGGCCTTCCTCCCCCTCTCCTTCGCTGCTTTCTCCTGTGAAAAGCTGCCGTCACACCACAGCCTTCTGGATATACAGCTCCTCATATGCCTTCATCCCGACGGACACCGCCGCGTAATCGCCGATCCGCTCTCCCAGAAGGGCGGGCACGATCCTGCAGGTTTTCCCGGAAACGCCGAGCGCTTCCTTCTCAATCATCTTTTTCATGTTTTTGTCCAGAACAGCCTTCTGCCTGGCGTAGATGCTTCCGATCACGATCCGTTCCGGGTTCAGGATGTCGATGAGCACGGCCAGACCTCTTCCCAGATATTCTCCCACAATATCAAAGATCTCTGCGGCGAGAGGATCGCCCTGCTCCAGCGCCTCCGCGATGCTCTTGGCCGATATGCCATCCAGCTCCTCTTCGCTCCTGCAGAACAAAGGAGCTTTTCCGGCTTCCATGGCCTCCTTCGCCTTCATTCTTCCGAGCTTGGCAATGCCTCCGCCGCTGCAGAAGCCTTCAAAGGAACCCTTTTTCCCATACCCGCAGGGACCATCCTCCGCCAGACGGATGTGCCCCACCTCTCCGGCCAGATTGTTGGTTCCCGTATAGAGCTCTCCGTTCAGGATCAGTCCCGCTCCCATACCTGTGCCGAAGGTGAGAAAGATCATGTTCCTGCAGCCTTTTCCCGCTCCGAAATTCCATTCCGCCAGCGCGCAGGCATCCGCATCGTTCTGGATCATGACCGGGACACCGAATGCCTGCCTCAGAGGCGTGAACACGTCCACATGATCCCACTGCGGAAGGTTGGGCGGTGCGAGGATCAGTCCCTTCTCCGCATCCAGAGGGCCGCCGCAGGAAATGCCGATGGAGCAGAGCTTCCAGGAGGGCTGTTCTTTCAGCTTGTGCCGGATGATGGTGATAAACTCCTGCATGGCTCCGTCAAAATCATCCGTTTTGGTCTTCACCTTGACCTTGTCCAGAAATTCGATCTGATCTTTTCCATATCTGGCAAAGGAAACCGCACATTTCGTTCCGCCTATGTCAATTCCAATTACAATCTGCATAATTCCCTCTCAGTCTGCCGCACCAGAACGGCTTTGATTCCTTTTCTTTTTTCATACCTGACTCTCTTCCAGTCTCCGGTAAGGAACGTTCAGTCCCTCCAGCGCCAGAACGCCGCCGCTTCCTTCCGTATGAATGTTCCGGCTTTCTCCGGGAAGCAGGCAGAGGCAGTTTGCGTCCGGATACAGCCGTCCGTCCTCCGGCGTCCGGGTCAGACAAACGAACAGAGCCGTCTGCGCTCCCCTGTTCGTGATCCGGACCGTTCTCTCTTTCCGGCTCACCGTAAGCTTGGGCTGTTCCATATCAAACACGCTTCCCAAATCCCTGTCCTTCGTAAACAGATATTCGTTTTCCGCAAGGACTCTCTCTTCCTCCAGCATCCTCAGCCTGAGAAGAAACAGAGGTGTCCGGATCTGACGAAGCTCCGCCTTCAGCTCTCCCACCGGAACGGGGACCGCACATCCGCCTTCCCTGTCCGGCTCATTCTCCGATGCTCCCGTTCCTGCCGGCCATACGGCAGAAGCCGCCTTCTGTCCGTACATGTCCCACAGCTCTGCCAGGATCCGGGTCTTTTGCGTCATCTGCTCCCCGGAGGCGTAGATCTGCGCATGAAAGTCTTCCTTTCCATACACGCAGGGAGAGTCGAAGCGGGCCGTTACCGTTTCCGCCGCATAAGCCTTTTTCATCCCGTAGTATGCGGGCTTCGGCTGTCCGTAATAGTCCACCACGCTGGTGCAGAACAGATTCGGATAGGGCTCATTGAACTGCCAGGGGAAGGACGCGCTGTTGTGCATTGCCCGCCGCAGGTTGCATTCCACCGCATATTTCAGCCCTTCATACTGCATGAACTGACTGGCTCTGCGGATCTTTTCCGCCGTGTCCGGCTTCTTTCCGAAGGTTTCCTGGACCAGCGGCTCGTTGTTCCACCAGGCGCCGCGGTGAAAATAGATTTCATTGTCCTTGCTCGCCGGCAGGAAATGCTCCTCCTTCACGCAGCGCTGCAGCGCGTCATGATTGGCCATCCCCTCCACGCCGAATTCGGACGCCATCAGAGAGGTACCGCTGTTATAGAGCCTGCAGTGGTTTTCCAGGCCCTGATGTTCCCAGGGGCCGTGAACGTCGAACAGCTCGTCCGGATGCTTCTCGATGTTTTCCATGCTGTTCATAAAATATCCGCCCGAGGGAGAGGTGGGAAGCCACTTGCGCTTTTCGTCCAGCCTGCGCACCTGCTTCTCCAGAAGGTGAAGCATCTTGTCGCTTCCGTCCAGGGGCATGCCGTTTTCATCCTGCAGCTCATTTCCGCCGCACCAGACTGCCAGAGCCGTATGGCTGCGCTTCTGCCGGATGATCTGCTCCGCCTCCCGCTCCATCTGACGGCAGAATTCTTCGTCCTCCGGCGTTTTGTTTTCGATCCCGGAGCTGGACTGAATGAACTCCTGCCAGATCAGGATCCCGTTTTCCGCACAGATCCGGTAAAAGGCGTCCGTCTCGATCAGTCCTCCTCCCCAGACGCGGAACATGTTCACACCGGCACGTCTGGCGAGTCCGATCAGATGGCGCAGCCTTTCCTCTCCTACGCAGCCGTACATGACATCCGCGGGCACCCAGTTATAACCCTTGATGTACATCCGTTTTCCGTTCAGACAAAGCGTCAGCTTTCCCCGTTCGTCCGTTTCATCCGCCAGTCCGTCGTTTGCCTCAAAGCGGATGTCCCTGAGTCCGTAGCGGAAGGACCGGCTGTCACTGAGACCGTTCTGTCCGTACAACTCCACACGGACCGGATATTCGTATTGCTCTCCTGCCCCGTTCGTCCACCACAGACGGGGATCGTCCACGCGAATGCGGATCCGGCAGCTTCCGTCCAGGACCCTTCCTTCAAAAGCACAGCCTCCGAAGCTTCCCCGGATCGTGCCGTCCCTTCCCTCTGTTCTGACTTCCAGGCAGACCTGTGCATATTTTTCCTCAGGATGGACATCAGCGTATACATATACGTCCTCCAGCAGGGCATCCTCCGTCACGTCCAGATATACGCTCTGCCAGATTCCCTGATGGATCATGCGGGGGCAGAAATCCCACCAGTAGGTCATCCTGCTCTTGTTTGTCCTCACCAGGCTGGTCCTTCCCACCTGGGGCTGTTCCCGGGGGGCGCTCTCCAGCACCACGGCGAGCAGGTTCTTCTTTCCGTACAGAAGCTTCTCTCCCACATCTGCCTTCCAGGGAAGGAACATACCCTTATGGCGTCCCAGGGATTCCCCGTTCAGAAAGATCTCCGCCTCGTAGTCAATGCCGTCAAAGCAGAGACGGATCCGCTTTCCCTTCAGATCTTCTGCAGCCTCAAACTCTTTCCGGTACACCCAGGTCCGTTCCGGCACCCATTCGCAGGATTTGGAATTCAGCTCAAAATAAGGATCCGGCACCTTTCCCGCCTTCCACATGTCATGCAGCAC
Organism: Candidatus Eisenbergiella intestinipullorum; assembly: GCA_019119815.1. GTDB lineage: Bacteria > Bacillota > Clostridia > Lachnospirales > Lachnospiraceae > Eisenbergiella > Eisenbergiella intestinipullorum. The sequence goes on from DWWH01000050.1 coordinate 89,983, forward strand.
CGTTCCCGGTACGCTTGCCGGATACCACCATCTTACATCCTTTGTATCCGGCTTCACCGAATCCCTCCATACCCAGTCGAGGCCGATGAATTCCTTGATCTTCCAGTCCTGTCCGTTTAAACTGATCTGTCCCATGTCTGTTCCCATCCTCATCGATGTCTCTTTAACGATTGATGTCCCTTTAAAAAAGGCGGCCAATTTTTCATCCGTCAGCCTCCGGTCCGGGCAGCGCCCGCATGCCGGCCGCCCTTCCGGAGAACGACGTATGTCAGCCGCCCGTCTCCATTCTTTATGTCATGCAAAGGCCCAGCCGGTTTCCGCGCTATTTCTGAAAGCAGATCTCCAGAAGCGCCGGCTCTGCCCCGGCACATTCCACCGTCCAGAGGCCTCCCCTCTTCTGCACGGCTGCTTCCTTTCCCCGGCACAGGACACGGCTGATGCTTCCCTCGCACCAGAAACCGATCCTTCCGCCCTCCTTCAGCAGGGCGGTCAGCCTTCCCTCTTCCTTCTGTATCAGCTCCACACAGGCCGTTCCCACATATTTGTCCAGAAGGCCGAACAGCTGGATGTCCTCCGTTTCCGGAAGCACCGTAAACAACTCTCCGTCATTGGCCGGAAGCGCGAACTCAGCCTCCTCTTCCTCATTCAGCCGGTACAGCCTTTCCTCCTTCCAGGCCCAGGCCAGCCACCGTTTTCCCTGCAGTCCCGGGATGTCGGCGACAGACAGACTGCCCTGACAGGGCCTGTCTTCTCCGTTTATGTTCAGCGCTGCGACCACATAAGCCGCTTTGCTGGTATTGAAGATCTTCAGCGGCCACTGCGCGTTCACCGCATTCTCAAACAGGCAGTCCAGCGTGGGCATTCCCAGTCCGTCGCAGCGCAGCAGCCTTCCGTCCGAAAGGATCAGCGGGCGGATATAGCTTCCATCGGTTTTTCCCACCGCGTCGCTCACATAAACGGGACCGCCGCTCACGGCGCGCAGCATGGAATTCTGCCGGTTCTCCTCATGGCTGCTCCAGAACATATCCCAATCTCCCCAGTAGAACTGTCCCTGAAGAAGAGTATTGTAGCAGTTCTGCAGAGCATGCTCCCGGAAGCCATGCGGCACGTCCGGCACAAAATCGTCGCTGCTTCTGGAAACAGCACAGGCGGGACGATGCCACATATCCTCAGCAGCCATTCCCATACAGCTGATCAGATTATTGTGGAAATGGAGCGCCGCGGAAGCTCCGAGCCCCTTCTGGATCGCCTCCGAGGCCTTTCCGTAGCTCTCCGTTCCGGCATAGAAAAGAGAAATGGCGCTCTGTCCGTCTACCTTGATGAAATCAATGCCGCAGCGCTCCTTCAGGTAGGAATGCCAGGCATCATAGAAGCGAAAGGCCGCTCCCTCTTCTGCCGCCGGCACGATCCTGCCGTCCGTTAGCTGTCTGCTCCCCTTTTGCAGGGCTTTTGCCGCTTCGCTTCCCTTCTCCAGTCCGTTCCAGTAACCCATGACCGCATGCCAGACGCCCACATGGTCGATCCCATATCCGTCCTTCAGCTTCTCCACGCAGGCCGCCAGGCCGTCCGGAAATTTTTCCCGGTCCGCATCCAGCCCCTTTAACACCTGCTTCTCATAATCCGCATCCAGCCATCCATCGTCGATCAGCACCCATCTGACCGGGATCTGCTTTTCCTTCAGCTCCTGCATCTTTTCCAGGAGTCCCTTCTCATTTACCCTGTGATAAAAGGCATCCCAGCTGCACCAGCCGAAATATTCAAAGATCTCCGGATAGCTGCGCGCCTTTCTGCTCATCTCCGGATGGCCCAGAAGCTTCAGCGCATATTCCGCCGCTTCCTCGCAGCAGCGATAAGGATCCGGCCCGCAGGAAACCGACAGGCTCAGTCCCTCCAGCATATCGCAGCCGTCCTGGCCGGAAGCCGCGGTCACACAGATCCCGTCCCCGTCTCCCTGCATATCCGTCCGGCACTGAGGACCGCATACCGCCATCAGTGCCGTATAGCTCTCCCCTTCCTTCCAGACGAGCAGCTGCGTGCGCGCCGGGATCTCCTCCCATTTTTCCGGAAACGCGGGCCTGATCCACCAGTTCTTATGCTGATAGACGGCAAGCAGCCCTTCCGCTCTCATTCCTTTCAGCGTAAACCGCACGCCGCCCTTTCTGTCAAAATAAGGCTGCTCTCCAAACAACGGCTGCTTTCTTTCCATCACGGCCCGGATTCCGATCGCAGCCGCGCTCCCGTGCGCATGAGCGCAGAAGGAAAACTTCACGCCTTCTTGCGGCACCGCCTCCGCCTCAAAAAGCTTCTTTCCGTCCAGCAAAAGCTCCGCTTTTTCCTGCTCCAGCTTCCATTCCATCCTGTCCACTCTCCTGTGTCTATTCCTGCATCCCGCCGTTTCGGGGGAATACTTCATTTACCTTCCGGTTAAAAAAATCATCTGCCACGATCTCTCCGGCACCGATCACGCCGGCATTTTCTCCCAGAGCGGATACGCGCATCCCGTTTTCTCTGGCTCCCTTTACCTTTTTTGCATTCGCCACTGTCTGCACGATCTGAAAATATCTCGGGTAGTTCTGGATCAGGATCCCTCCCAGTATGATCATCTGGGGATCCAGGATATTGATCAGATTGCTGACCGCGATCCCCATATAGTGGGCGGACTGATTCAGGATGGAAATGGTCAGAAGGTCGTTCCTTTCCACCATTTCAAACACATCCTCGATCACCAGCTCTTTTCTCTTCGGATAAAGCGGATGGCTCTCCTCTTCTTCCAGCTGCTTCTCCAGCTCTCTGAGCACTGCGATCCCGGAGCTCATCGCCTCCAGGCAGCCTCTGTTCCCGCAGTTGCACCGCGGTCCGTTCACGTCGATCGTGATGTGTCCGAATTCTCCCGCGATGCTGTTCGCTCCCACCTTGATCTTTCCATCTATGATAAGTCCGCTTCCGATTCCCATATCCACGTCAATGTAAATCAGATCGGACGCCTGTTTTCCTTCTCCGTCCCAATACTCGCCGAAGGCGATCGCATTGGTGTCCTTGTACAGATAGACCCTGCACCCGGTTCTTTCTTCCATTACCTCTCTGAGAGGGAGATAATTTAAAAACGGCATGTTCGGCGGCGTCAGGATGACTCCGTTTTCCATGTCGATCGGCCCCGGCGCACCCACACCGATGCCAAGAATATCTTCTTTTTTTATTCCTGCCTTTGCAGTTACCTTTTCCACCGCTGCCACGATCGTTTCCACAAACACGCTCTGGTTCTGAAAGATCCGTTCCATGCTGCAGCGTTCAATACACAGAATATGCCCGCGCAGATCCATCAGCGCGACTCTTGTGGCAAATTTATTGATATGTACCCCGATGGTGTACTTATAGCTCTCATTGATCACGTAGGTCAGAGCATGCCTGCCCACCGTTCCCTTTTCCATCGCGTCGCACCGGATCAGCCCCAGCTCCTCCAGCTCCTCCAGGATCTTCTTGATCGCCATGAAGGTCAGCCCTGTCGCCGCAGACAGCCCGGCTTTGGTCGCCGCTCCGTTTTTCCTGATATAGCCCAGGACGCTGCGTCTGTTAAAATTTTTCAGTTGAACCTGCTTATTCTGTTCCTCCATTTCTTTTGTCCCTCGCTTTTTTTCGATTTTGAAAAGCCCCGCCGGAAAGCACAGGCTTTCCGGCAAAGCTTCCGGGACAATCCGCTCGTCTTATTCCATCACAATTTCAGGATACTGGTCATGCAGCTCAGACTTGAAGTCTTCGATGATCGCGTCATTGTCCTTACCTTCTTTTATACCATTTGTTGCCGCATTTTGGAACAGGTTTTGAGAAGCACGCGTATACTTGTCAGGCGTGATCCCTTCGATCTTGTCGCAGATCTGGCTGTAGGTGGCAAGGATGTTCTGTCCGCCGAAATCTGCGGAGGTAAAGCCCTCTGCCAGAGTATCGGTCACAGTCTTGCTCGCGGGAACCTGATTGTAGGATTCCATGTTCACGGTCTGGAACTCGCTGGAAGCCAGATAGGTTAAGAACACGCCGGCCGCTTCCTTGTTCTCGGAGTTGTTGTATACGCAGGTTCCGGTCGCGCCTTCATAAGAAGCCTTGAACGGTACCGCTACGCCCACATTGCCCGCATTGGCATCCCAGTCGGTGAAGTAATCCCAGGAGGGCATGATACGGAACAGCAGAGTTCCTTCGTTCCAGGCAGCCGCCCACTCGGAGCTCCAGGAGCCGAGTTCTGCGTTCGCGCTGCTGGCATACATGGTCCTCATGCTCTCGATCAGGTTCATCCAGTCGTCGCTGATGTTCAGAACGCCGTCACGTACCAGGGGCTCAAAGGAGAAGGCTTCCACCTTTACCATCTCAGCGATGTTGGGCCACAGATGAACCGTTCCGCCGGACGCTTCGTAGATCTCTTCGCCCTTGGTGATGATGCTTTCCCAGTCAGGGAACATGGCCGCGATCTCGTCCGGATCGCTGGTGCCCAGCCACTCCTCACAGGCGTCTCTCAGATACCAGATGGCAACAGGAGAGGACTGGAAGATCATGGCCTTGTAGTTGCCTTTGGAATCCTTCATCTGAGCCTTCTGGAACTCATAATAATCCGCTACCAGATCCTCCACGTTAATGTAGGAAAGGTCTGCGATCAGATCGCTGTCCAGGAACTCATACATATAGTTCTCTTCCAGGTCGAACACATCCGGAACATCGGTTCCGCTCTGCAGAGCGGTCAGGATCTTGGTCTTGTACTCATCTCCGCCGAAGACCTGAAGATCGATCTTCACGTTGGGATAAATCTTGTTGAACTCCGTCACCAGGTTGTTTGCGCTGTCCGTATAGGTCCAGTAGGTGAATTCTCCGGTAACGCTCGCCGGATCTGCGGCAGCCTCTTCGGTTCCTGCCTCCGTCGCTGTTTCCGCAACGGTCTCAGCGGTCGTTTCCGCCGTCGTCTCAGCAGCCGTGCTCTCTGCGGGCGCGCTTTCCGCAGGCGCGCTTTCTGTCGTGCTTCCTGAGCCGCAGCCGGTGAGCATCGCCGCAACCATAGCTGCACTCAAAAGAATGGAAACCAGTTTCTTTTTCATGTCTTATCCTCCTTTAAGATTGAATCCTGCAGTTTCCTGCATATATTTATCAGCGTTGCTGATGAATATCTGTCTTAAGCCGCTCCCCGTTCCGGCAGCCCGCAGCCGCCTTTTCTTTCATACCTGCCGGGAAGCGCTTCCGGCATCAGCCCTTTACCGCGGCTCCGATGGAGATCTTCTCCATGATGATCCTGGATGCGAAGCAGAACACGATAACCATCGGGATGACCGAAACCAGCATGCCCACGTACTGAGCGCCGTAATCGGCGTGCGTGGAATCACGCACCGTTGCGATCATCAGGGGAAGCGTGAACTTCTCCTTATCGTTCAGGATGATCAGCGGATTCAGGTAGCTGTTCCAGCTTCCGATGAAGGTCATGACTCCCTGTGTCACCAGCGCGGGAACCATGAGCGGAAGGACGATACGATGGTACATCTTCAATTCACCGCAGCCGTCCATGACCGCCGCCTCCAGAAGCTCGTTCGGGATCGCTCCGTCCATGAACTGTTTATAGAAGAAAACCGCAAAACAGTTGGCGATCGTCGGAATGATCAGCGGGATATAGCTGTTCAGCAGGTTCATCGCCTGGATCTCCTTGTAGAAGCCGATGATCCCCAGCTGGCCGGGAAGCATCATCGCCACCATGACCACGCTGAACAGGAAATTTTTTCCCTTAAACTCAAACTTGGAGAAGCCGTAGGCAGCCAGCACCGTGAAGTAGCACTGAACGGCCGTGACCACAACCGCCAGGAACAGGCTGTTCGCGATGCCGCGGTACAGCTCAATGTTCTGGGTCAGTCTGGCATAGTTTTCCGCAAAATGAGTTCCCGGAAGCACATTTGCTCTCGCCACGATGTCGTAACTGTCATGAGTGGAAGAGATGATCATGACAAAAAACGGATAAAATGCGGTAACTGCAACGCCGAACGCAAACACATAGACGATGAAACGGGCAATGAAGCGCTTCATTTTCGATCTCATCAAGGCTTTATCTTTCATGTCATTTCCTTCCTTTCCGGGCCTTTTTGGTCTTGCCGTAATCATCTCCCCGGTCTCTGGTGACCAGAAGAGAAATAATGCTGAAGAATGCGATGATCACAAAGATTCCATAAGATACCGCCGCGGAGTAGCCGAACTGGAAGCGCACAAATGCGGAATCATACATGTACTTGACCATCGTGGTGGTCGCATCGCCGGGTACGTTCGTGAATACCAGCTTGGATTCATCGAACATCTGCAGACCGCCGATCACGGAGGTTACCAGCACATAGATCAGGATCGGCCGCATCAGCGGGATCGTGATCTTTGTGATCTTCTGCCAGCTTGACGCTCCATCCACCTCCGCAGCCTCAAGGACCTCTTCGGAAATGGAATTGATACCCGCCGTAAAGTAGATAATGTTGAAACCGAAGTTTTTCCAGCAGATGGCGATGGCGATTACCATCCGGGCCAGCATCTGATTATTCTGGAAGTCCACCGCCTCCAAGCCGAGAGCGGAAATGATGTTGTTGATCGCTCCGCCCGGATAGGAGAACATCGCGCCGAACAGCAGGCCGATCGTTACCGGAGTGACCAGATTCGGGAAGTAATAAATATTTCTCAGAATGAACCTTCCCCGGAACCATTTGTTGCTCAGGATCAGCGCCAGCAGGAATGCGATGGTAAGCTGCGGGATGATGGACATGATCCAGATCAGGAGCGTGTTGCCGATGGACTGAAAAAAGTATCCGGATTCGATCATCCTCTGATAATTATCCCATCCCACAAAAGTAAGATTTCCTGACAGCACATCCATATCGCAGAAGCTCAGCACAAAGGAATATAAGATTGGGAATAAATTAAATATTAAAAAAACTATAAAAAATGGTGCGAGATACAGATAAGCATATTTGCTTCTTTTTTTGGAATTCACTTCTATTCCTCCTTTTCTCCCCTACTTGTTACTATTTTGTACATTTTTTCTGCCGCTTCCGCGTCTTTTTACGTCACTCTTACCTGTTACAAACAATATACACAGGTTATATTATAAAATCAAGCCTTAATTAAACTTTTTTTAATTATGAATTAATTTTTATCGTTTTACACAAATTCTCAAGGCTGTTTTTGTCTATTTTCACCGGACTTCCCTCCGTTTTACCATTTTTACACAGTCTTATTAAATTTTCTTTAATATGTGAATCAATTCTAATGAACTCCGGCCTCAATCCGGATTTTTCATTCAATAGGAAATGAAATTTCCTATTGAATGAAAAAAACGGCCTGTAACAGCCGTTTTCACCGAATCTCAAAGGATTTTTTTCTGTTCTGATCTGATTCCCGCGGCAGACGCCTGCCGCCGCACCGTTCTGGATGCCTCCTACCACTCCATCACTATAGAACCCCAGGACAGGCCTCCGCCGAAACCGGAAAGGACGATCTTGTCTCCCCGCTGCAGCATTCCCTTCCGGTTGATCTCATCCAGCAGGACCGGAACGCTGGCCGCCGACATATTGCCGCAGTGATCCAGCCCGATCGGAAATTTCTCTTCCGGCACATGCAGGCGCTTTGCCACTGACTGGATGATCCGCAGATTCGCCTGATGCAGCACGAAGTACTTCACCTCCTCCGCCTGTACGCCCGCGTCCGTCAGCGCCTTCTGAATCGACGCGGGGACCGTCGTCACCGCGAACCGGTATACCTCCTGCCCGTCCATATGTACATAATCCACGATCTGCTCCTGTTCCGTCAGCGGATTGTGGTTTCTCCGGTTCACGCACAGAAGCGCGCTTCCCTTCTTTCCGTCACAGCCCTGATCGTAGCCCAGGATCCCTCTTTCCGACGGCTGCAGCAGCGCGGCCCCCGCACCGTCTCCGAACAGCACGCAGGTGCTCCTGTCGCTCCAGTCCATGATCCGGGACAGGCTCTCCGCACCGATCACCAGCGCGTTCTGAAACCTTCCGGTCCGCAGAAAGGCGTCCGCCGTCTCCATGGCAAACAGAAAGCCGGAACAGGCCGCGTTGATGTCGAATGCCATCGCCCGGTCCGCTCCCAGCCTGGCCTGCAGCTCACAGGCTGCGGAAGGAGTCACATGATCCGCCGTCACGGTTCCCACCACGATCAGCTCCAGCTCCTGCGCGTCAAGTCCCGCCTGCGAAAGCGCCTTCACCGCAGCCTCATATGCCATGTCCGTCGTCGTCTCTTCCTTTACCAGATGCCTTTCTCTGATTCCGGTCCTGGTCCGGATCCACTCATCCGATGTATCCATAATCCCGGAAAGCCAGTCGTTCGTCACACATACGTCCGCCAGACAGCTCCCTGTTCCCGTTATCCTGCTCGTCATTTCCTCTCCTTTCGCTGCCCGAAGGGCAGCGTTATATTCTCCCTGCTTCAGGCAAACTCTGCCATAATATCCTTCACATGCTCCATTTTCCGGGCGCGCCATGCATTGCTGCCGCAGAAAATCAGCCCGTTGTCCACGTCGCCCTTCACCGCGTTCACCAGCGCTTCCGTGATACAGTAGGGCGTATCGGCCGGACTGCAGGTCTTGATGCAGCCGTGACAGGCTCCGTGCGGGATCCTTCCTTTTTCCGCCCGTTCCAGAAAAGCGTTGCGGATGGCACGGCCCGGCATTCCCACCGGGCTTTTGACCAGAACGATGTCTTCCTTGCCAGCGCGCAGGTAGGCATCCTTATAGGCCTGTGCGGCGTCGCATTCCCACGTGGTCACGAACCGGGTAGCCATTTGTACGCCGTCCGCGCCCATTTCCATCCAGGGCTGCGCGTCCTGTCTGTCATAAATACCGCCAGCCATCACCACCGGAATCGCTCTGTTCGCATTCTCCGCCTTTTTGCGGACCGCCTCCAGGATGCGCTTCACCTCATCCTCATAATGCAGGGACTCAATATCCTCCAGCTGTTTCCTGTCAAAGCCCAGATGTCCTCCGGCCAGAGGGCCTTCGATCACCACTAGATCAGGAAGACGGTCATATTTCTTCTCCCAGTAATGGAAGATCACCTCTGCTGACTTCAGGGTGGAACAGATCGGCGCTAGCATGGTGCGTCCCTGCGCGCCGATTTCTTCTTCCGCACTGCGCACCGCCTGGGGAAGCGTGACAGGAAGCCCCGCGCCGGAAATGATCAGATCCGCGCCGCCCAAAACAGCCTGGCGCACATATTCCTCGTAGCCTCTGGTTGCTACCATGATGTTGACGCCGATGATCCCTCCGCCGGCCAGCTCTCTGGCTCTGCGGATCTGCACAGGGATCTGCCTCAGGTTCGTCTCATGCGGATTTTTCTCGTATTCCGGCTCCCGGTAGCCGATCTGGGCCGTGGAGATCACACCGATTCCGCCTTCTGCCGCCACAGCTCCCGCGAGGCCGGACAGGCTTACGCCGACGCCCATTCCTCCCTGGATCACGGGAATGCGCGCCGACAGGCGGCCGATCTGAAGTGGTTTGAATGCCATGTCTTTTTCCTTCTTTTCTCTGTTTCAGACAGGCTGCGAAAGCTCTTTTTCGCAGCTTTTTCCTGCAAAGCCTTCCTTACTGCGGGTCTGTGACCGCAAAGGTAAGCTCCGCCTTTGCCACCAGCTTTCCGTTCACCGTCGCCTTCGCGCTTCCCACGCCGATGGGCCCCTTGCGCTTGATGATCTCCGTTTCCAGCATCAGCACATCTCCGGGAACCACCTTTCCCTTAAAGCGCGCCTGGTCGATGCCGCCGAACAGCACCAGCTTTCCTTTATTTTCCGGGAGGCTCAGAATGGCAACCGCTCCTGTCTGGGCCAGCGCTTCCAGGATCAGCACGCCAGGCATCACCGGCTCCTGGGGAAAATGCCCGGCAAAAAAGGGCTCATTCATGGTAACGCATTTTTTCCCGACGGCGCGTACGCCCGGCTCCAGCTCCTCAATGGTATCGATCAGCAGCATGGGCTGCCTGTGAGGGATGATCTCCATGATCTGTTTCGTATTCAGTGCCATTTTTTCCTCCATTCCGAAGTGTCCTAAGCCGCAGTTTTGCCGCGCTCTCCGGCCGACCGGAAGGATACCAGCCTGTTCGGGCGGCATCTGCCCCGGCGCTTCCGATCTGCTGCTTTACTCCGTATATTTTTTTACCAGAAGGCTCGCGTTATGACCTCCGAAGCCGAGGGAATTGCTCAGGGCATAGAGCACCTCCTCCGTGACCGGCTCCTTACAATAGTCCAGGTCGCACTCCTCATCCGGTACTTTATATCCTACTGTAGCATGAAGGTAGTTTTCCTGCAATTCCTTGACGCAGGTAATGAATTCCACCGCGCCCGCTGCGCCCAGCAGATGGCCGATCATGGATTTGGTGGAATTGATGTGTACCTTTTTCGCATGCTCCCCAAAAGCCAGCTTGACGGCTCTCGTTTCAACCAGATCGTTCAGCTTTGTTCCTGTCCCGTGCGCGTTGATATAGGTCACTTCCTCCGGAGCAACACCCGCATCCTTCATGGCGTTCTCCATGGCTTTTGCTGCGCCTGCTCCGTCGTCTGCGGGAGCCGTGATATGAAATGCGTCAGAAGAACAGCCATAGCCCACCAGCTCCGCATAGATCTTTGCGCCTCGTGCCTTTGCGTGTTCCAGCTCCTCCAGAACCACCACGCCGGCGCCTTCTCCCATAACAAAGCCGCTTCTTTCCTTATCAAAGGGAATGGAGCAGCGTTCCGGATCATTGCTGCTGCTGAGCGCCGTCAGCGCGCAGAAGCCTGCCACACCGACCGGCGTGATGCTGCTCTCCGATCCGCCGGCCACCATCACATCCGCCTCTGCATGCTGGATGGAGCGCATGGCCTCTCCGATGCAGTTGGTTCCTGTAGCGCACGCGGTCACCACATTAATGCTTTTTCCCTTCAGGCCGAACTGAATGGATACGTTTCCGGAAGCCATGTTGCTGATCATCAGCGGCACCATCAGCGGATTGATCCGGTTCGGCCCCTTTTCCAGGAGTTTACTGTGCTCCCTCTCCATGGTCTGCAGGGAACCGATGCCGGAACCCACAGCCACGCCTACGCGCCAGGGATCCTCCTTTTCCATGTCCAGACCGGAATCCTCCAGCGCTTCCCTTGCAGCTGCCACCGCATACTGACAGAAGGCTTCCATTCTCTTTGCCGCCTTGAAATCCATATAATTCTTGGCATCAAAGCCCTTTACCTCCGCAGCCAGGCTGGCCTTATAGCCCTCCGCGTCAAATTTGGTAATCGGGCCGAAGCCGATCCTGCCTTCCTTCACACCGTTCCAGAACTCTTCCACGCTCAGCCCGAGCGGCGTGATCGCTCCCATTCCTGTTACAACGACTCTTCTGCTCATGTCTCCTCCATTCCTTTCGATCCATCCGCTCAGATCGCCATTCCGCCGTCCACGGAAATCACCTGACCCGTGATGTAGCCCGCTTTGTCTCCTGCAAGAAAGGCTACCAGATCTGCCACGTCCTCCGGCTTTCCTTCCCGTTTTAACGGAATCCGGGCCAGCACCTCTTTTCTCGCTTCCTCCGGCATGGCCGCAGTCATGTCCGTGGAAATATAGCCCGGCGCCACCGCATTGACCGTCACATTCCTCGCAGCAAGCTCTCTCGCCACGCTCTTCGTCAGGCCGATCACACCCGCCTTGCTGGCTGCATAGTTCGCCTGTCCCGCGTTTCCCAGGATTCCGGAGACTGACGACAGATTGATGATCCTTCCGCCTCTCAGCTTCAGGAAATTCCGGTACAGATGCCGGATCGTGTTGAAGGTGCCCTTCAGATTGGTATCGATCACCTCGTCAAAATCAGCCTCCTTCATCCCCGCCACCAGATTGTCCCTGGTGATACCCGCGTTGTTGACCAGGATGTCTACCCGTCCGAAATCGGCCAGCACCTGTTTCGTCATCTCCCCGCAGGCTTCGTAATCTGCGACAGAACACTGATAGATCTGCGCTCTGCGCCCTAGGGCGCGGATCTCCTGCGCCGTCTCCTCGGCCCGCTCGCGGCTTCCATTATAATTGACGGCAATATCCGCTCCATTCGCCGCCAGCGTCAGCGCGATCTGTTTTCCGATTCCCCGTCCTGCTCCGGTAACCAGAGCCACTTTTCCTTCCAGCATCTTTACCTCCATCATTCTCCGGCAGGAGCATTTACTTCCTGCCGCCTCCGTCTGCTGCCGCAGGCCGCCTTCGTTTACAGCTTCTCCAGATCCTCCACGTGCTCCACATTCTTCACAGTCACGTTTTTATCGATCCTGCGCATAAACCCGCTCAGGGACTTTCCGGGCCCGATCTCAATGAAAGTGTCCACGCCGTCCGCGATCATACGCTCCACGCACTGCTGCCAGCGAACGGGAGAGGAAACCTGCTTCACCAGAAGCTCCCTGACCGCAGAAGGATCCGTCACATAATCCGCCGTCACGTTGGACAGATAGGGAAGCCGGATGTCCTGGATCTCAATTTTCTCCAGAGTCTCCGAAAGACGTTCTCCTGCACCTATCAGAAGGGGGGAATGGAAGGGGCCGCTGACCTTCAGCGGAACGCAGCGCTTTGCGCCCGCTTCCTTCATACCCTCCGCAGCTCTCTCCACCGCTTCCTTTTCTCCCGTGATGACCAGCTGTCCCGGACAGTTATAGTTTGCCACGGAAACCTCTCCCTGCGTCTGATCGCAGACCGCCTCCACCGTTTCCTTGGGAAGGCCGAGCACCGCCGTCATCGCGCCGCCCACAGGAACCGCCTCCTGCATATAGATGCCTCTCTTGCGCACACAGGAAAACAGGTCTTCTTCCTTCATCACACCGGCTGCCGCCAGCGCAGCATACTCGCCCAGGCTCAGCCCGGCTGCCGTATCCGGTCTGATCCCTTTTTCCTCAACCGCCTTCATCAGCGCAACCTCCACGGTCAGCATGGCGATCTGCGTGTACTCCGTGATGTTCAGCCTGTCGTTCTCTTCAAAGCACAGCTCCTTCAGGTTCAGCCCCGTGCTCTTTTCCGCTGTCTCAAATACCTCCCGGCAGACCGGAAACGCATCATAAAAATCCTTTCCCATTCCCACGTACTGGGAACCCTGTCCCGGAAAAATAAACGCTGTCTTTCCCATGTTTTCCTCCTTGATCCTGCCGCCGGACAGCGGCGTTCTGCTTTTCAAACGGCATCCGTCATTTATTTTGATTTTCAAATTATATAGCTGAAAAAAAAGCGCCCTGATGCATCCTGCATCATGCGCACCGCCGGCGCCAGGCATGTCCGCGTTCCGACAGCCCTCCTGCCGGACGAAGATCCGCCGGCAGCCGGGAGCCCCCCTGCAGGAGCTCCGCAGCCGGAAGGCCTGCTCCGAAAGCGGCCTGCTTTTTTTCTATTTATTATTCAGCTCATTTCAGTCGGAAAAATCCGTTTTCAGCAGAGCGCAGCCATCCCGGACCACCTCTTCGATGATCTCTCTGCAGGTCTGCTCCTTCGTAACCATTCCCGCACACTGTCCCGCCATCACGGTTCCGTTTACCACGTCACCGTCCATGACCGCCTTTCTTAAGGAACCAAGGGTCAGATACTCCAGCTGTTCAAAGGAAGCGCCTTCCTTTTCCAGCTTCAGATATTCCCTGGTCATCTTGTTGCGGATCTGGCGCACCGGATGTCCCGTACTCATGCCCGTCACCTCGGAATCAATGTCGCGGGCCTTGATCACCTTCTGCTTGTAGTTTTCATGGACGATGGACTCCTTCGCCACCACAAAACGGGTGCCCATCTGAACGCCCTGTGCGCCCAGCATGAAGGCCGCGGCAAAACCTCTGCCGTCTGCAATCCCACCGGCAGCAATGACCGGAATGTTCACTGCATCCGCCACCTGGGGCACCAGCGTCATGGTCGTGATAGAACCGATATGTCCTCCGCTCTCCATGCCCTCTGCCACCACAGCGTCCGCGCCGGCACGTTCCATCATCTTTGCCATCGCGACGCTCGCGACGACGGGAATGACCTTCACGCCTGCCTTCTTCCACATGTCCATAAATTTTGCCGGGCTTCCGGCGCCGGTGGTAACAACCTGCACGCCTTCCTCCACGACGATCCTGGCAACCTCTTCCGCGTTGGGATTGAGCAGCATCACGTTCACGCCGATCGGCTTATCGGTAAGCTCTCTGGCCTTGCGCACCTGCTCTCTCACAACCTCCGGCGGGGCGCTCGCCGCCCCGATGATCCCGAGGCCGCCCGCTTCAGACACGGCGGCCGCGAGATGATATTCTGCCACCCAGGCCATTCCGCCCTGGATCACCGGATATTTGATTCCAATCAGTTCCGTTAATGCTGTTTTCATTACCCCTCGATACCATGCTCTTTCAGATAATCCACAACGGAGCCGACCGTGGTCAGCTTCTCCAGCTCTTCCGCCGGGATCTCAACGCCGTACTCCTCTTCCACAGCCATGACCAGCTCGAACAGATCCAGAGAATCTGCTCCCAGATCATCCTTAAAGGAAGAATCCTCAGTGATCTCCACACCTTCCAGGTTCAGCTGTTCCTTGATGATTTCAATAACTTTCTCCAACATTTCTATTTCTCCTTTATTGTTTTTATAAGAAAGTTTGACAGTCAAAGTATATGCTCTATACCCCGATTTGTCAACCTCTTCTTTCCAAAAAATACTGGTAGACCTCTCTGCGGCTGATCCCTCTGTCCTTTGCCACCCGCTTCATGGCTTCCTTCCGGTCAAGCCCCTGGTCCTCGTACAGACGCATATGCTCTTCCATACTCATCTCCGAGCAGGCAGCCTGCTGCTCCTGTTCCTTTTCCCGGCGGCTCTTTCCTTCTATCACGAGCACATATTCCCCCCGCGGCTGATTCGTTTCGTAATAGCGAAGCGCTTCTCTCAGCGTTGTAGGAAACACGGTCTCAAATTTTTTTGTCAGCTCCCGGCACAGCGTGATCCGTCTCTCACCCAGCGCCTCCTCCAGACAGGTCAGCGTCCGGACCAGATGATGCGGAGCCTCATAGAGAACGATCGTGCGCGTTTCCTCTTTCAGCTCTTCCAGAACGGCCCGGAGCTCCTTCTTATTTTCAAAAGGAAGGAAGCCCTCAAAACAGAATCTCCGTGTGGAAAGCCCTGACAGCGTGAGCGCCGTGATGCAGGCCGCAGGCCCCGGCAGGGAAGTTACGGCAATCCCGGCCTCCCGGCACATTTTTACCAGTACCTCTCCCGGGTCTGAGATGGCGGGCGTTCCCGCATCCGTGATCAGAGCAATATCCTTTCCCTCCTGCAGGAGGCGGATGAGCTCATGTCCCTTCTCCACCCGGTTGTACTCATGGTAGCTGGTCATGGGTGTATGTATCTCAAAATGATTCAAAAGCCTGATGCTGTTTCTGGTATCCTCCGCCGCGATCAGATCCACATTCCGCAGGGTTTCTTCCACCCGCGGCGTCATATCCTGCAGATTCCCGATCGGCGTGGCGCACAGATATAGCGTTCCCGTCATTCTTACCTCCATGCCGAAGCATTTTTCTCCGGGACCGGGAGAAAAGATCATGCGGACGGATCTTCTTCCTCAAGCAGTCCTCCCTCCGTATACCGGTTGGCTGCATTCCAGAGGATCCATTCATCATAGCCCACATCATAGACCGCCCGGATCTGCGCCCGGATCTCCTCCGGCCCGTAGGTAATATGTCCATCCACCCAGGTCGCCGTGAAATCCTGCAGCCATGGCCTCACCTGTGCCCGGATCTCCTCCGCGGGTTCCAGAGCTTTCGGATCCGGATGCTCCTCCCGGTCCGCTCCGGCCGCCTCATTTCCCGATACGAAAGCCCCCGGGGCAGAGGCATCGTTTCCCGATACCGAAGTGTCGTTCTTTGAAGCGTCGTTCCCTGATATGGAAGTCTCTTTCTCCGGTACTCCATTTCCCGATACGGTTTCCCGCTCCTCCTCCGTCCGGATTCCCGAAAGGACCTCTCTGGAAGCGCTCATGCTCCGATAGATCGTCTCATAGGGCTGAGCGTCCGGCACAGCGAGGCCGAGATTGCCCGGACCATAATGAGAAGGATAGACCATAGGGCTGATATAGTCAAGATATTTCGACATTTCAAAATAATTCTGTCCCACCAGAGAAGCGTCCAGCTCGCTGTCGATAACAATGCCGTACACATCCGCGGAAACAGGAACGCCGAGCTCATGCAGGCGTTCGGAAGCGTATTTTGTGAATTCCGTGATCACCGCTTCCTTATCCTTTCCCTCCGCCTCCGGTCCGAAGTCCACATGCTTCATCCCGCTGTCCGTGGAAAAACGGATATAGTCAAACTGGATCTCATCAAAGCCGATCGCCGCCGCTTCCTCGGCGATCTCCAGCAGATATTCCCAGACCTCTTTTTTGTATGGATTCACCCAGGCAAGCCCCGAACTGTCCCGGAACAGGCTGCCGGCTTCATCGTGCAGCGCCAGATCCGTCCGCTTCTCCGCCAGGAACGGATCCTTAAAGGCCACGATGCGGGCGATCAGATAAATGCCGTGTTCCTTGCAGGTTCGGATCAGCTCCGGCATGTCGGAAACCAGCTTCTGCGCAGAACCGGTTTCTGAGACCATGGGCGTATCCATTTCATAGACCACCCTGCCGTCATCGTTCTTCACGTCGATGACCATGGCATTCAGCTCCGTCCGGTCCACCAGGGCGATCAGGTCATCCATTCCCGAAGTTCCGGCCATGGCTCCGGTGACATAGATCCCCTTTACCTTCACCCGTTCCTCCGGCGCGATCTCTTTGTCACGGGAATCCGCGCTTTCCGCAGCCGTATTCTCCGAAACGGCAAAGGCGGCGGTCCCGTTTTCTTCTGTACCGGGCAATGCTCCGCTTTCAGAAGCCTCATTTTCCGAAATGCTGCTGCCGGGGCTTTCCTTTCCTGCGGCTTCAGCTGCCGGGATCTTTCCCGGCCCTTTCTCTTCCGGCGCTTCGGCTTCGTTTTTCACACTGCCGAGGGTCTGACTGACATCATGGGAACAGGCCGTCAGATAAGCGCCCGCTATTCCGATTCCTGCGGCGCAGACAGCTGCCGCCGCCAGATAAACTCTTTTTTTCATCCTGGGTTCTTTCTAATTTATGATAATACCTGATGCTTCTGTACTTTTCAATAGCGTTTCCCTAATATCCGTAAATATCTGTGATCTCATCCGTATAGACGCCGGGCGACCGGTACACGATCAGCGGCTTTTCCACGCTCAGCCTGCTCCTTCCTCCCCGCCGCGCTTCCAGGAGCACCATGTTCGGCTCCCGGTCCGCAAAGGGATAGACCAGCCGCATCCGTTTCGGCTCCAGCCGGAGCCCGGACAGGGTCACCATGATCTCCGCCAGCCGGAACGGACGGTGCACCAGAAAAAATCCGCCTCCCGGAACCAGAAGCTTTGCTGCGGCCGCAGCTACATCCGCAAAGCTGCATTTCAGCTCGTGCCTGGCGATCGCCATCGGCGCTTCCGGGTTGGTCAGCCCGTGTCCGCCCGTAATATAGGGAGGATTGCAGGTCACAACGTCAAAAGAAGCAGCCGGAAAGATCCCAGCAGCCTCTCTGATGTCTCCCTCCACAATGTCGATCCTGTCCGACAGGCCGTTTAACAGAACGCTCCTTTGCGCCATATCGGCGCTGTCCGGCTGGATCTCCAGCCCGGTCAGATGAGAGGCGCGGGTTTTCGCCTCCAGCAGGATGGGAATGATGCCGGTTCCTGTTCCCAGGTCCAGCACCCGCTCCCCCTCCCTTACACGGGCAAAGCCGGAAAGCAGGACGGCGTCCATGCCGAAGCAGAAGCGGCCCGGATCCTGAATGATGCGGTATCCGTTCCTCTGCAGCTCGTCCACCCGCTCTCCCGACTTCAGCAGCCCGTCGGGAAAAGCCCTCCGGGACTCTTCCTGATTATTCCAGTCTGGATTTTTCATCCTGCTTCTCCAGCTTCTCGAGCTCCTTTATTTCCCTGGCGCTCACATCATTCTTCCTGTTTTCCTCATTTTTCCTGTTTTTTCCATGCCTTCTGCGGAAGCGCAGCTGATCCAGACGGTATTCCCGGATCTCCTTTTCGTCGTTCACCGTCACAATCACCTTCACCAGCTGGCGCAGTACATTGACGCCGGACACCTCGCCCTTCAGGCCGTCATCCGTAGTCACGAAATCTCCGACACCCGGAAGCCTGCGGTTCAGATCCTCGTAGGTCTCCTCCTCATGCTTCAGACAGCACATCAGACGCCCGCAGACGCCGGAGATCTTGGTGGGATTCAAAGACAGATTCTGTTCCTTCGCCATCTTGATGGACACCGGAACGAACTCCGACAGATGGGTGTGGCAGCACAGCTGACGCCCGCAGATGCCGATGCCTCCCAGAATCTTGGTCTCATCCCGCACGCCGATCTGCCTCAGCTCGATCCTGGTCTTAAACACGCCGGCCAGATCCTTGACCAGTTCCCGGAAGTCGATCCTGCCGTCCGCCGTAAAATAAAACAGCACCTTGTTGTTGTCAAAGGTATATTCCGCATCAATCAGCTTCATCTCCAGCTTATGCTTTTTGATCTTCTCCTGGCAGATGCCGAATGCCTTTTTTTCCTTTATCTTGTTGGCCGCCTCCTGCTCGTCATCCCTCTCCGTAGCGATCCGCAGCACCGGCTTTAAGGGCTGCGTCACCTTTGTGTCATCCACCTCGCGGATGCCGCCTACGACCGTACCGTATTCCACGCCCCGCGCGGTTTCCACGATCACATGGTCGCCTCTTTTTATCTCAAATCCGACCGGGTCAAAATAATAAATTTTCCCCGCCGTCCGAAATCTCACGCCAACGATCCTTTTCATCTATATACCTCCATACCGGACGTTTTCTGCCGGTCCGCCGTCCGGGCGTCCGTTTCGCTCCGGCTGCGCCTTTCTTTTGCGCACTTCTGCACTTTTCCGGATTTCCTGACCGATCCTTCAATTTTCCTGGATCGTCATGCACATCAGCTGCATGGTCAGGTCAAAATTAACATTCGCCGACAGGCGCTGCTTCGCCTTTTCCACCGCGTCCAGGATCTTTTCCAGACCCTCGTAGCTGCTCCGGTCGGCTTCCTTTCTAATATACTTGATTTCCTCTTTGAAAATCAAGTGGTTGGCATCATTTGTCGCCTTGAACAGAAGGACATCTCTGTACCAGACCGAGATCAGGTCCAGATAGTCCGTCACATCCAGCTTGAATTCGCTGATCTTTTTGATAGCGGCCACGATTTCCGCCGTTTCCAGTTCATGGATATATTTCAAAAGCGTCACCGCTTCTTCCTTCACCCGGTCAAAATCCTCGCTGGAGGCAAGAAGCTTCGCCCTGCCGATATTCCCTCTGGCAAAGGCCACGCACACATTCGCCTTATAATCCGGCACCTTCAGCTCTTCCATCAGATACCGTCTGACAATATCATCCCGCACCGGCTTCATTTCCAGCTTCACACACCGGCTCTGGATCGTAGGAAGAAGCGCCCCCGTATTCGTGGTCAGGATCAGGATGATCCCATAGGCCGGAGGCTCCTCCAGCGTTTTCAGCAGCGCATTCTGGGCCTGCACCGTCATCTTTTCTCCTTCGTTGATGAGGTAGATCTTATACGGGCCGTAATAAGGCTTGATGATGATGTCATTGTTCACCTGGCTGCGGATGTCCTCCACGCCGATGCTTCCCGGCTTTTCGTGGACGACGCGGATGATGTCCGGATGATTTCCGGACAGCGCCTGCAGACAGGAATGGCATTCCTCACATGGCTGCGTTCCTCCTCTTTCACACTGCAGCGCGCGGGCAAAGATCCCGGCGATGAATTCCTTGCCGCTGTTCTTTTCTCCCGAAAGGATATAAGCGTGGGAAACCTGCCCGGTTTCCAGCGCATTCCTCATATATTCCCTGATCGCGTCCTGTCCGTAAATATCATTGAAACCAGCCATGTTCCCCGCCTTTCTTCCGAAGCCTCAGCCCCTTTTATCCTTCGGCCCCGTGTCAGTCCTCTTCCTCTGCCCCCGCAAATTCCAGGATACAGCTCCTGATCTGCGCCAGGCATTCCTCCAGCTCACCGTTGTAAAACCGTCTGCCGATCCCCGCTTCGCGGATCTTTTCTTCGGAAAAATCCTCCGCATCCGCGAGAAATCTGCGGCACATTTCCTCATACTTCGGCGTTTCCTGCGCCCGCTCCCGGTTCAGCGCACGCTGCAGTCTCTCTCCGTCGTCCAGTTCGATATAGATCGGGATCACCCGTCCTTCTCCGAAATATTTTTTCACTGCCATGAAGGATTCCAGCGTGCCGATCATCAGATAATTTTTTCCCCGCAGATCGATCTGTCCGTCGTCTGCCGTAAAGTAGTACCAGGGACCGTACCAGGTCATATATTTTCTTTCCTCGATGACCCTCCCCTGGCTGCGCAGCTTTTCCAGCTCCGCCTCATCCGTAAAAAAATATTCTCTTCCGTTCATTTCTCCGTCCCGCATGGGCCGGGTGGTATAAGGGACCGCCGTAAAGAGGGGCGTCTGTCCCGCTCCCTCCTTAAGCAGCCTCCTGTATATGGTATCTTTTCCGGAAGAGCTCTTTCCTGCGATATAAAAAATCTTTCCCATCGGCTCCTTACTTCCCGCATTCCTCATCCGCGTAGCTGACCGCACAGCGGACCGCCCGTTTCCAGCCCTTCAGCTTTTCCCGGCGCTTTTCTTCCGGCATGGACGGAGTGAAGGTGCGTTCCAGGGACCAGTTTCTGCGAACATCCTCCCTGTCCTTCCAGAAGCCCACCGCAATGCCCGCCAGATAGGCCGCTCCCAGCGCCGTCGTCTCGATGCACGCCGGCCGGAGCACCTCTCTGTTCATGATGTCCGCCTGGAACTGCATGAGGAAATCATTGGCGCTGGCGCCTCCGTCCACCCGCAGGTTCTTCAGATGGATCCCGGAATCCTTCTCCATGGCCTCCAGCACATCCTGTGTCTGATAGGCGAGAGACTCCAGCGTTGCCCGGATGAAATGCTCTTTTGCCGTTCCTCTGGTCAAGCCCACGATCATACCCCTGGCATAGGGATTCCAGTAGGGTGCGCCGAGACCGGTAAAGGCCGGGACCACATAGACACCGTCCGTATCGTCCACTGCGGCCGCATATTCCTCCGACTGAGGAGCGTTTTTGATCATGCGCAGTTCGTCTCTGAGCCACTGGATCGCAGCTCCCGCCACGAACACGCTCCCTTCCAGCGCGTACTGAGGCTCTTCCTCCGTCCCTGCCGCGATGGTGGTGAGAAGCCCGTTTTCAGACCGCACCGGCACCCCGCCCGTGTTCATCAGAAGAAAGCAGCCCGTCCCGTAGGTGTTCTTCGCCTCCCCTGCTTCAAAACAGCACTGACCGAACAGAGCGGCCTGCTGATCCCCAGCAGCGCCCGCGATGGGAACCGTTCCGCCGATCACCGTTTCTTCCGTATATCCATAGATGCAGCTCGACGGCTTCACCTCGGGAAGCATGCTTCCGGGAATCCCCAGCCGCTCCAGGATGTCTTCGTCCCACTGCTTCTTATGAATATCAAACAGCATGGTCCGGGATGCGTTGGTGTAGTCCGTAACAAAAACCTTCCCCTTTGTCAGGTTCCAGATCAGCCAGGTATCCACCGTGCCGAACAGCAGCTCTCCCTCTTCCGCCATCCGCCTGGCTCCTTCCACATGATCCAGGATCCATTTGATCTTGGTCCCTGAAAAATAGGCATCCGGTATCAGTCCGGTCCTCTCCCGGATCAGCCGGTCAAAGCCGTCTTCCTTCAGCCGGTCGATCTCCTCCGCCGTCCTGCGGCACTGCCAGCAGATGGCATTATAGACCGGCCTTCCCGTTTTTTTGGAAAAGCAGATCGTCGTCTCTCTCTGGTTGGTGATGCCGATCGCAGCGATGTCTCCGATCGCAGCGCCGATCTTCCCCATCGCCTCCACCGCTACGCCAAGCTGTGAGGACCAGATTTCCATCGGATCATGCTCCACCCAGCCCGGCTTCGGATAATACTGGGTAAATTCCTTCTGAGCCGAAGAGCATACGTGCCCCGCCCGGTCAAACAGGATACAGCGTGAGCTGGTCGTCCCCTGATCCAGCGCCATCACATATTTTGCCATGTTCCCCTCCTTCATTTTCCCCTTTTTTCAAAGAACGGCCCAATGGGCCGCTCTTTGCGCCCGGAGGGCCGTTCTTGATGGCCCTTTAAGGCCGTTCTTTTTCATCGTCTGTCATTTTGGCCGCAGACCGTTTTATACCTCTACCACACGCAGCTGATTGGTCATGCCGGAAATGCCCAGAGGCACGCCTGCCGTGATGATGACCTTGTCCCCATGCTGGATATAGCCCGCATTCAGAGCCGCGGTAACCGCTTCGTTGAACAGGTCCTCCATGGTGTTCTCCTCGTGGATCAGAAGCGGCTGTACGCCCCACTGCAGATTGAGCTGACGCCATACCAGACGCTTCACCGCGCAGCCGATGATCGGGCAGTTGGGTTTGAATCTGGAGATCATGGATGCGGTAAAGCCGGACATGGTAACCGTAATGATCGCCTTTACCTTCAGATCAGCCGCCAGCGTACAGGTCGCATGGGAGATCGCCGTCGTGGTATCTCCGTCGTCCGGAACCGCGCGCTTCTTTAAGCGTCCCTCGAAGTCAATGTCCTGCTCGGTTCTTTCTGCGATCCTCGCCATGGTCTTTACAGCCTCTACCGGATAATCTCCGTTCGCGCTTTCTCCGGAAAGCATGATCGCCGTGGTTCCGTCATAGATCGCGTTCGCAACGTCCGTCGCCTCCGCTCTGGTCGGACGGGGATTGTGGATCATGGACTCCAGCATCTGGGTGGCGGTCACAACCTGCTTGCCCGCTGCTACAGCCTTCTTGATCATCTGCTTCTGCAGGATCGGAACCTCTTCCATCGGAACCTCCACGCCGAGATCGCCTCTCGCCACCATGATACCGTCGGAAACCTCGATGATCTCATCCATGTTGCGCACGCCCTGCAGGCTCTCGATCTTGGAAATGATCATCATGTGGGAATTATGCTCCTCCAGGATCTTGCGGATCTCAAGCACATCCTCTTTCTTGCGCACAAAGCTTGCGGCAATGATGTCAAATCCCTTCTCAATGCCGAACAGAATATCGCTCATGTCGGATTCTCCGATATAAGGCATGGACAGATCCGCTCCAGGCACATTGACACCCTTGTGATTGGAAACCGGGCCTCCGTTTACTACGCGGCAGACGATGTCCGTATCCGTAACCTCTTCCACCACCATCTCGATCAGACCGTCATCGATCAGGATCCTGGAGCCTGCGCTCACATCATTCACCAGATTCTTATAGGAAATGGCAGCGATCTCATTCGTTCCCATGATCTCCTTCGTGGTCAGGGTAAACTTCTGGCCTGCTACCAGCTCCGTTCTTCCGCCTTCAAAATCTCTCAGCCGGATCTCAGGTCCCTTGGTGTCAAGAAGGATGGCAACCGGCATGTTCAGCTCCTTGCTGACCTTCCGGATGGTATCAAATTTTGCTCCCTGCTCGGCATGATCTCCGTGGGAAAAGTTGCAGCGCGCAACGTTCATTCCGGCAAGGATGATCTCCCTTACCTTTTCCTCACTCTGAGATGCGGGTCCGATCGTGCAGATCATTTTTGTTTTTCTCATATTCAGCTCCTCCGTCCTGTAATGGATTCAATAGTGAGTTCCCGGGCAGAAAATCCGCCGCCGTCCGGCTTTTCCACCCCCTGTACGTTCAGACCGAGCTGAACGTACCTTTCTATTAACTTAATGATCTCCTCAGTGATGATCTCTCCCGGGATGATCAGCGGGATTCCCGGCGGATAGAGGTTCACATAAGTTCCTGAAATTTTTCCTGCGGCCTCCGACAGCTTTCCGGCCGTCTTCGGCGCTTCCTCCGCTTCAAAAAGCGGCATGGCAGCAGATACTGCCGGCCAGCGGCGCGCAGAAGGCGCGCATGCCCCGCCCGCCTTTTCCGGCGCTTTTTTCAGAGGCACTTCGGAAGGCGGTCCGTTTCCCGCCTCCGCAACCTGCGGCCGCAGCTTTTCCGAAGGCGCTTCCTGCTGCCTCAGAAGCTCCCTGTCGATCTCCTCCAGCGCCTCGGCCAGACGCCGGAAGCCGTCCTTCGTATCCCAGGGGGTCAGGATGGCTGTCACATAGGTATCGCAAACCATCTCCATTTGAAGATGATAACGGTTCAAAAGCTCTTTGTAAAGTAAATTTCCGGTAATTTTTTCATTTTGCGCCGATATTAGAAGTTTTCCCCGGTCAAGTGCTTTCATACACCCCTGTTTTGGAAGCATTTTGCTCAGAATGCAAAGGGTCTTAAGACCGGACAGCCTGTCATACAGACGGTCCAGCCTGCTTTCAAAATCGGAAAACAGCTCCTCTCCCTGTTCCTCCAGCAGTCTCACACAGGCATCCATGCTTCCCATCAGCAGATAAGAAGGGCTGCTCGTCTGATACATCCGTTCAAACCGCCTGAGGGCTTCTGAAGAAACTCTGTCTGTATTCCGGTGCAGAAGCGCCGTCTGCGTCAGAGAAGGAAGCGTCTTATGCAGGCTCTGCACCACCAGATCCGCTCCCAGTCTCACCGGGCTTTCCGGCTGGCACGGCGCGAACCCGAAATGTGCGCCGTGAGCGCTGTCCACGATCAGCACCGCTCCTGCGCGATGCACGATCTCCGCAATGGTCTGAATGTCCGACACCACTCCGTCATAGGTAGGCGAGGTGATCACCACTGCCTGAGCGTCCGGATGCCGTACAAGCGCTTCCTCCACCTGCTCTGGTGCAACGGCATCCGCTACGCCGCCTTCCAGGATCTCCGGATACAGAAAGACCGGAGCCAGCTCCCGCAGACAGACCGCATGGTAGACCGACCTGTGGCAGTTTCTCGCCATCAGAATTCTGCCGCCTCTCCTTACGGCCGCACAGACCGCTGTCAGGATACCTGCCGTTGAGCCGTTTACCAGAAAAAAGGTCTCCTCCGCACCAAACACCTCAGCCGCCCGCCTTTCAGCTGACAGCAGGACCCCTTCCGGACAGTGCAGATCATCAAAGCCGTCAATCTCCGTGATGTCCGCTCCTGCAGCAGTCTGCAGGAGCCTGCCTGCCTCTGCCGGCATATTTCTTTTATGTCCCGGCATGTGAAACGGATAAAAGTCGGAGCGGCC
The DNA here is from genome assembly GCA_019119815.1 of Candidatus Eisenbergiella intestinipullorum. GTDB lineage: Bacteria > Bacillota > Clostridia > Lachnospirales > Lachnospiraceae > Eisenbergiella > Eisenbergiella intestinipullorum. The sequence goes on from DWWH01000050.1 coordinate 115,172, forward strand.
ATAACGCTCCAGACGCTTCATAAGACTTTCATCTGCTGCCATCTGTCTTTTTCCCCTTTCTCAGGCGCAGGGTTTCCAGCAGAGAACAGTATTTGTCCGCAGCCGTCACTACCCATGCCTCCCGGCATAACGGCGGCACGATGGTGAGCGGCCACATATGCTTTCGGATAATATCCCGCTCACAGTCCGTCAGGCGGTACTCCTTTCCCGCGTTCTGAAGAGCCGTTTCCGGATGCCGGAAGCCATGCAGATTTTTCAGCCCCTTCGGCCGCCGGTACGTATGCCAGTCATACAGAAAATAATCATGGAGAAGAGCTCCGCGCACCAGCTCCCGTTCCCGGAAACGGATGCCCAGCCCTTTCAGGCCGTCCATGATCTCAAGGCTGCAGCCCGCCACACAGATAGAATGCTCGTAAACGGACACGCTGCCGTGCTGCATGTTCTTCTTTGTGCTGCGAAACCGCGAAGACCTGAGAATGTCTCCGCCATGAGCTGCGATCCGCTCTGCCCGGCGCATATTCTTCTCATCCAGCATCTTTCTTCCTCCTTTCCTTCCGTGACTCCAATCGTTTTAATCATCATAGCAGACCACCGGAAATCCACGCTCCACATAACCGTAGAGCATTTCCGCGATCTCCTCCGGCAGATTGATGCAGCCATGGGAACCGTTCGTTTTATAAATATCTCCGCCGAATTCCTCCCGCCAGTCCGCATCATGCATCCCGATATTTCCGTTAAACGGCATCCAGTATTTCACCGGAGTGGAATAGGTCTCTCCCGTCAGCGTGGCATTTCTTTCTTTATAGGTCAGTCCGAATACGCCGGGCGGCGTCGCGTAGCCTCTTGACAGATTTCCCGATACCAGATCGCTTTCCAGGATCCTTTTTCCGTCTATGTACAGATAGAGATGCTGCTTTCCCAGATCGATCTCCACATAAGAACTTCCGATGTCCTTTCCGGCCGGCCCTTCTGCATATCCTCTGGAGAAATACAGTGGCTCCTTTTCCAGCTGCTCTCCTTCTTTAATGCTGCAGATCAGCGCTTCCGTCTCTCCCGCCCGGTCTGTCCACCACCCGTAAGAGCCCTTCAGTCGGTGCACCGTCCCGTCCGATGCGGTAAAATCCCGCTCTCTGCCAAAAGTATCATGCTTTTTTGCCAGCCCGTTTACATATTCCCGGACCGCCTCTTCGTCCAGAATCACCTGATCTCCTTCGATGGTGATCCAGGTGCTGATAAGGCTGCCGTCTACCGTCTCCGTCTCCCCGTTCCAGCGATATGAGATCTTCGCTCCCGCATACCGGTTCGCCGTCTTAAGCGCCTCCTGCAGGCCGAGATCCGCAGCCTTCACCCGGGCGTCGGAATAAAAATTTCCTTCCCGCAGATCAATGCTTTCCTGCAGATCATACAGAGCTCTTTTGGCAGCTTCCTTCACCCGGCCAAAATCAGCCGTTGTTCCCGGGTCCTCCGGAATGATGCGGTACCCCGCTCCGGACTCATAGCCGCTGATCCGCGCGTCCTGCGGCCCGCGGATATTTCCCGGAGCAAAAAGAGGGGACTCCTTCAGCGCCTGCTCCAGCTTTTCCTCGTCAAAGGCCACCTCCTTCGGCAACTTGCAGGAGAAAGAAGAAAAGAACATTTGGGGCCATGCCCATCCGCTCATACCGGCGCTGAAGCGATCCAGCGTATCGTCAAACACGTAGCTCATATCCAGCTCTGAGGGCGTCAGAACCGCTTCCAGCTCTTCTCTTCCCGTGATCGTAAGCTCATAAAAGATCTCCGGATTCAGAAGCTCCTCTCGCACCTGGTTTCTGGAACGAAAGCTCACATCCGCTCCGTCTATCGTTGTTCTCCAGAAATAGTGTCCTGCAAAAAAGAAAGAGCCGGCAAGATAAAGAAGGGCTGACACTCCTGCCGCCGCAGCCGCGCCCAAAAGCACCCTGCGTAAGATCCCCCCTCTTTTCTCCTGCCGCTCTTTTTCTTTTCTTCCGCCCATTCAGCCTTCCTTTGTTCCGAGTCCTTTTCCTCCATTGTATCACGTTCCTGCAAAAAAGAGAAACAGAATCACTCAAACTGTGCCAGATACATCTGCCGGTACAGACCCTCCTGACGAAGCAGCTCTTCATGAGTTCCCTGCTGGACCACATCTCCGTCGTTCACCACCAGGATATGATCCGCATTCCGGATCGTAGACAGCCGGTGCGCAATGATAAAGCAGGTCTTATCCTTCATCAGCTTTCTCATCGCTTCCTGGATCTTCATCTCCGTTCTGGTATCCACATCTGAAGTGGCTTCGTCCAGGATCAGCATCCTCGCCGGCAGCAGCATGGCCCTCGCAATCGTCAGAAGCTGTTTCTGCCCCTTGGAGATGTTGGTTCCCTCGTCGGAAAGCACTGTCCGATAACCGTTCGGAAGCCTTCTGATGAACCCGTCGATCCCGGCCTCCTTCGCCGCCGCCCGGATCTGCTCCTCCTGCCTGCGCGTGTCTCCTTCCAGGCTGCCATAAGCCAGATTTTCATAGATTGTTCCCGTAAACAGCCAAGTGTCCTGCAGCACCATCGCATAAGCACGCCTGAGGCTGTCTCTTTTCAGACACCTGATCTCTTCTCCGTCCACAGAGATGGAGCCTGCGTTCACATCATAAAAACGCATGAGCAGATTGATCAGCGTCGTCTTGCCCGCCCCGGTAGGGCCCACAATCGCTATCATTTTACCGGGTTTTACATGGAAACTCAAGTCATGGATCACAGTTTTAACAGGATTATAGCCAAATCTCACATGAGTAAGCTCCACCTCTCCTTCCGCCTGCACCAGCTCCTTCGCATCCGGCGCGTCCGCCGTCTCCTCCACTTCATCCAGAAGACGGAAGACCCGCTCCGCCGCTGCCATGGAAGACTGCAGATCGCTGATGATATTGGCCGCTTCGTTGATCGGCCCGGAAAATTTTCTGGAATACAGTACAAACGAAGAAATATTCCCCATGCTCATATTCCCGAACAGATACAGAATGGCTCCGAACACACTGATCAGGGAAAGGGAAAGATTATTGATGAAATTGACCATCGGCCCCACAATGCTTCCATAATATTCCGCCCGGTAATAGGCCTTCATAGCCGTTTCGTTCTTCTCTTCAAACCGGCGGATCGTATTTTCCTCCTGACAGTATGCCTTCAGCGTCCTCTGCCCTGAAACCATCTCCTCCGCAAATCCGTTCAGCTCGCCGAGCGTCGCCGACCTGGCCCTAAACAACGGTCTCGTTTTTCCCGTCAGATACCTGGTAATACACATGGAAAGAGGCATGGTAAAGGCAAAGATCAGGACCAGTGCCGGAGAGATCACCAGCATCATGATAAAAGCGCCGCTCACCGTGATCACCGTTGTCAGAAGCTGCACCACATCCTCAGAAAGCGACATGTTCACCGTATCAATGTCATAGGAAATCCGGCTGATGATGTCTCCGCCCTGATGCACGTCAAAATAACCCACCGGAAGCGCCAGCAGCTTTTCAAACACATCCTTTCTCATCTGATAGACCACCTTCCGGCTTATGGTGATCATCAGTACCTGAAGCAGATAAGAAAATATGGAGGACACCACATAAAATCCCGCCATCCAGGCCGCATAATAGAATACCCTCTCAAAAATGACCTTTCCCGGTCCCGGCTCGATCGCATCCACCGCATATCCTGAAAGCATCGGCCCGATCAGCGCGAACAGATTGCTCCCTACGGTCAATGCCATTGCTCCTGCCAGATACCATTTATAACGCATCAGATAATCTCCGAGCCGCAGCAGGGTTCCTCTTTTTCCACCCCTTTTTGCCCTTTCTTCGTCTCTTCTTCCGGCCGTTCTCATCTCTTCCTCCTCTCAGCCTCCCATATCTCCTGTCTGTGAGCGGCTGATCTCTCTGTATACCTCACAGCCTTCCATCAGCTCCTGATGCGTGCCGAAGCCAATCATCTCTCCGTCCTCCAGCACCAGAATATGGTCCGCATGCATGACCGAACTGATGCGCTGTGCGATCAGGATCGTCGTCGTATCGCTGAAGTTTTCCCTGAGCTGCCTGCGCAGCATGGCGTCCGTCCGGTAATCCAGCGCACTGGAAGAATCATCCAGGATCAGGATTTCCGGCCTGGCAGCCAGCGCCCTCGCGATCAGGATCCGCTGCTTCTGCCCGCCGCTCAGGTTTGCACCCCGAATATCCAGCATAGCCCCTTCATTCTCTGCCTTCTCCTTCACAAACTCCTCTGCCTGTGCACAGCCGAGCGCTGCTCTGATGGCTTCCTCTTCCAGCGGCCTCCCCATACGCACATTTTCATAGATCGTATCTTCAAAAATCGTATCGTTCTGAAATACCACACCGAATCTGCTGCGAAGCTCCTCCTTTTCAAAGCTCCTCACATCCCTTCCGGCGATCAGTACTCGCCCTTCATCCACGTCCGCAAGACGCATCAGCAGCGATGCCAGCGTCGTTTTGCCGGAGCCTGTGGAACCGATGATCCCCAGCATCTCCCCCTTTTTCACAGAAAAAGAAATATCCTTCAGATTCGGCTCATTTTTATTATAGGAGAAGGTGACGTGGTCAAATACGATTTCCTCCCCTCCTGTTTCGTTTTCTGCATTCCTCCCGTTCCATCCGTTTTCTCCCTCTTCCTTTCCTCCTGTTTCCTCTTTCAGAAGCTCCAGATCATCCTCACAGGCAAGCACCTGATCGATCCTCGCTGCAGATGCCACCGCCTTACTGATGATGACAAACATTCTGGAAATAGACATCATGGCATTTAAGATGATCGTAAAATAGGTCATAAACGCCAAAATTTTTCCCACCTCCGAGGTTCCCGCATTCACCCGGAAGGCCCCCACGATGATCACTCCGACCAGCCCCAGATTCAGAAGCATGTTCATTGCCGGATTCAGGACCGCCATCGTCCGCTCTGCATTTCTTTCGCAAGTCACTACCATTGTATTGATCTCATCAAACTTCTCCTTTTCATAATCCATTTTTGACAGAGCCTTGATCACCCGGATTCCCGCAATATCCTCCCGCACCAGACACACAAAGCTGTCCACACAGCTCTGAAGCTTTCTATACAGAGGCATACCCTTTCTGGAAACCGTCACCATAACCACTGCCAGGACTGGCATCACCAGAAGCAGCACTCCGGATAATGCCGGATCCAGCGACATGGTAAAAATAACCCCTCCCACCAGCAGGATCGGAGCTCTCACTCCCAGCCTCTGGATTCTTCCGATCATCTGATTCACATTATAGGTATCCGTCGTCAGCCTGGAGATCAGCGACGGCTTAGTAAAAGCATCCGTCTGCCTGGCAGACAGATACATGGTCTTTGCAAACAGATCATGCCGTATGATCTGCGTCGCATCACTGGCCACCCTGGAGGCCATCCGGTTTGCAATGATATTGAAAGAAACCGCCAGTATTGAACACACGAACATGATACCTCCCCATACAAAGATCAGCCGAAGGCTTCCGACCGGTATCACATTGTCGATCACATACGCCAGTATCCACGGAATGAACAGATCCATAATGGCCCCCAGAAATTTAATCAGGAATCCAACTGCCATCCTCGCATAATACGGCCGGAGATAATAGGTGATAATTCTTTTCATTGCAACCCTTTCATTCTCAATAATTTCATTAGCAACATATACCTGTAATCAGATTATATAACAATTCTGTTGTTTTGGGCATAAAAAAATCACATCCAGCACTTTTTAAAGTGTGATGTGATAATTCCTACTGAAGCATGGGGGATTCGAACCCCCGACAACCTGATTAAAAGTCAGGTGCTCTACCGGCTGAGCTAATGCTCCATATCCAATTTTTTCCGTATGTTCATACAGGCACAAAAAAATGCCCAGAACCGGAA
>DWWH01000051.1 GCA_019119815.1 Candidatus Eisenbergiella intestinipullorum
CTTTGCCTCAGTTTGTCTCTCCTCAGTTGCGTTACAGATAGTATTCACAACACTAATATCATAACCTCTTTTTTGAAAAATTTCAACTAATTCTTGAAATTTATTGTAGTTAAATGTCGTCTGCGACACAACGCACAGTTTTTCTCCTTCTTTCGGAGAAAAATGAAGAGCCTCTTCCGCCGATTCGATCACGGCCGCAGGCGTGTGCGACCAGCCCATGATCCCTTCTACCTCCGGGTGTCCGGCGTTCCCGATGATGACAATCTTTTTTCCTTCCGCGCTCTCCTTCTCCACAATATTATGGATGCGCTTCACGAACGGGCAGGTGGCGTCGATGTATTCCAGCCCTTTTTTTTCAATCTTTTCCTGGATCCGCTTCGGCACACCGTGGGAGCGGATGATCACCGTTCCTTCCGTCAGCGCATCCAGCTCTTCCTCGTTTTCCAGAACCCGGACTCCCCTTTTCTCCAGATCGTTCACCACGAATTCATTGTGGATGATCGGCCCATAGGTATAGATGGGCCCTGCGGCTTTACCGGAGGCTACGGCCGCTTCCGCGATCCGGATCTGTTCATATACCTGGTCCACGGCGCGCTTCACACCGAAGCAGAAGCCCGCGCTCTTTGCAAGAATCACTTCCATAGTCCTCTCCATTCCGGAGCGTAGCGGCGGGCGCCATCAGGGCTATTTGCGACGCCCCGGCACAAATAGCTGTGGGAACAACAAGCCATCGGTCTTATTGGTCACACGATAGACAGCCTTTCCGGCGGCAGATGGAAAGCACCGCCTCCACCGCCTGGTCGATGTTCATATCCGAGGTATCCAGATGCACCGCGTCCTGCGCTTCCCGGAGCGGAGAAATTTCCCGGTTTCTGTCGTCCTCGTCCCGTCTGATGATCTTCTCTTCCACGCTCTCAAGCGTTTCCGAGGTATCTCCCTTCGCGCGCAGCTCGTCGAATCTTCTCTTCGCGCGCACCGCCGTGCTGGCCGTGAGGAAAATCTTCACATTCGCGTCCGGCAGGATGCAGGTCCCGATGTCCCGTCCGTCCATAATCACGTCATGCTCCGCGGCCAGGCTTCTCTGCAGATCCAGAAGTCTGGCCCGCACCGCGGGAACCGCGGAAGCGGCGGAGGACATCCTCGTCACCTCATCGGTACGGATGAGTCCGTTCACATTTTCCCCGTTCAGGCTGACGATCTGTTCCCCGCCCTGATAGGCAATGGACACCTGCGCGCCCGCGCACCGTCCGGCAATCGCCTCCTTCTCCTCCGGCTTCACACCCTGCCGGAGCAGGTACAGGGCGATGGCCCGGTACATGGCTCCCGTATCCACATAGATAAAACCCAGCTTTTCGGCCGCTCGGCGGGCGACGGTGCTCTTTCCCGCGCCGGCCGGGCCGTCAATTGCGATATTGATGCTCATGGCAGTCTCCATTTCTTTTCTTCCTTCACCGAAAAAAGCGGAATCAATGAGAATTCCGCTTTTCTCTTTTCCTATTTGATTATATCCGAATTCCTTTTTTTGCGCAATTCCCGATTTTCCCGCCCATTTGTTTTTCGGGAACCTGCCCGAAGCAGTCTGCAGAAGCGCATCGGAAGCTGCCGGCAGCTGCGCCCGTCTCCTTCTATCCTGCCGTGAACGCCTGCATGGCCAGATAAATACCCAGAGCGGATACCGCTCCTGCCAGAAGCACCGCCCAGTTCAGGAGGAGAAAGCAGCTTCTCATAGCTCCTGTCTCCCATTCTTTTTTCCGAAGAGCCAGAAACAGGTCTGCCGCGGAAAGCAGAATAGGAAACAGAAAAATCAGAAGATTATCTGCGGCTGAAAACCAGTCGATATGTCCATATTCATATTCGTCAACAATCCACGCTCCGTTCACCTGAAGCTGCATTCCAAAACGGAACAGAAACAGCAGGCAAACCGTCTGAACCACATAAATAATTCTTCTTTTTCCTCTGTTTTCCTTCTGTTCTTTCCCATGACCGCCCGGCTTCCTGTCCGCACTCCTGCGACAAAACCACAGGTACAAAAGGATCATCCCAATCGCCAGACCGGCAAGAATCACGCCGTTCATCCACAGCGCCGCCGCTTTATCCTGATCCCGTCCCATGCTGATCAGATTCCAGGCAAGGCAGTATTCCAGCACGCCCGCCAGCAGAAAAACCGATCCGGTCAGCTCCAGCATACCCTTCAGCAGTTGGAAAAGCCTCTCCCGCTGCCAGAAGCACAGGAGAAAAAAGAGAGCAAAAATTCCCAGGCTGACCGCCCCTTCCCGCACGCTGAGGAGATGTGTCACAAGCCCAAAGGCATTCCACGGCCGCTCCAGCCCACCGTCCAAAATCTGTGCGGGCATATGAAGCAGAAGCTCCGTACCATGCAGAAAAATCCCCCACGCCAGAGCCGAACTTCCTCTTCCCCTGCCATAACTCCACAGCCAGCAGCCTTCCAGCACCCCAAGAAACCATATGGAATCCAGCGAGCCCGCCGCAAACAGACGCCGCAGAACCTCAACGGCGCAAAGAAGGGCAAACCACAGCCAGATTCCCAGCCTCTTTCCCCCTCTGTACTCTTCTTTTCCAAAAAGATGAAAAAAGGCTCCCGCCAGAATTATCATGTGCAGCGCAGTTTCCATCCCTGCAAAAATCATTGTCGGCATTCCCATTCCTCCTCTCTTTTTTCGTAATTATAACATTTTTGAAAACCTATACGGCAGATCCCGGAATTGCAAGAAAATGGTACCTAAAGAAAAGAAAAACCTGTAAGACCTACAGGATCGGCCTGATCGTGATGTGGAGCGTGCTCGGCTTCATCCTCCTTCTGGATATCTCTTTTCTTCTGAAAGAGAATGGAACCGAACAGCTGGGCGAAATTCTGCTGTTATGCGCCGGGGCGGATGTCCTGCCCGGAATCACAGCGGCGCTTGGATATGCGCTCATGAAGACTGATGGAACTGGGATAAAGGCCTTTTTCCGCCGGTACCAGTCAGGTATCCAGTTCACAATAGTAGAGAAGTTCCGTATCCGCATCGTACAGTCCAAGGGCAAAGTTGAACGAGTCCCGGTGAAGGATGTCCGCTCCGGTTGCCCATCCTTCTGTTATCTGCCTGTCTATCAGCATATAATATCCGTTTTCTATCTCCGGGACCAGAGGATTTCCTTCCTGATCCGTAAGATACGGACCAATGTGTTCTGTTTCGTTCTCTATTCCGTATACCAGAGCCTTTACCGAATCATCCAGAGGGAATGTCCTCCATCCGGATTTTTCCCTGATTTGATTCAAAACATCTCCATCCGCACAGTCAAGCACAATGAAAGTCGTTCCATCCCCATGGAATCCCCCATGCGTGTCCGATGCCGAAATCACCTCACAGGCTGAGACATCAATTCCGAGCTCTCCGGAAACCACAGCCTGCCCACTTTCTGTTCCGCAGGCGTACAAAATCAAAGAGACGATAACAGACAGCACGTAAAAAATTTTTTTCATCATGTCCCTCTTCCAACATCAGCCTTGTCACGGCCTGAGACATTTCCGTTCAACCATCTGACGCTTCATAAATAGTCGTTGTCAAACAGTATATCAGTCTTTTTGTTCTTTTGCCACATATCCGTAAAAATATGCAGATGTATTTCTTGTATTTACCGGGGGAAGTATATACTTAGTTTATACGCAGAAAGGAGGCATCGCAGATGCAGGTACAGGTTAAAAAATGGGGAAACAGCCAGGGAATCCGAATCCCCAGGGAATGTATGCTGGATGCAGGGATCGACATAAATGAACTTCTGGATATTTCAGCTTCAGACGGTGTCATCACATTAACGAAAACCTCCGGCACGGAACACTTGCGGAACGGGCGGCGGAATACGGAGGAAATCTGAATCTTGACGGAGAATATGACTGGGGCGAATCCGTCGGAAGAGAGGTGTGGTAATGTCTTCGAAAGTTCAGCAGGGGGACATCTTAAAAATAGAACGGGTCAGGCACCCTGTTTTAATCGTGAGCACGAATTTTTTTAACGAATCCGGCGAAGTGATAGGCTGTCCCATTTATGAAGCCGGAACGGAAAGCCCGCTGCATATTTCGGTTACTGCGGATGGGATGCAGGGATATGTCCAGTGCGAGAAGCTGGCCCTGCTTGATCTGAGAGTTCGCGGCCATAAGAAAACAGGCCGCATCATGCCGAAAGAGCTGATGAATATTACAGATGCAATACAGGGAATCTTTGATTACATCTGAGCATTTTCATCAGCCCGTCCCTTGTTCATACGAACTTCCTCACCGCACGCTCTCCCCCGCCAGATGTCCGGTGGACCAGGCGATCTGCAGGTTGAAGCCGCCGGTGAGCGCGTCCAGATCCAGAAGCTCTCCCGCCAGGTAAAGGGCGGAAACCAGCCGGGATTCCATGGTGGAGGGATTCACCTCCCGGACGTTCACGCCGCCTCTCGTGATGATGGCCTCCGAAAAGCCTCTCGTCCCCGTCACATGCAGCTCCACATTCTTGATGCGGGCAGCAAATTCCTGGCGTTCCTGCCGGGTGATGTCGTGCACCCGCTTTTCCGGATCGATGCCGGAAAGATCGATCATCACGGGAATCAGACGGGCGGGGAAAAGACCGTCCACCGCGTTTCGGAACTGACGGTTCTTCGCCTCTTCGAAGTCCCTCAGAAGCCGCCTGTCCAGCTGCTCTTCGGAAAGGGCAGGCTTCAGATCCAGCTTCAGGACCGCGTTCTCTTTTTCCGTCCCGTCCGTCTTTCCTCTTTTCTTCCCGCCCTTCGCATCGCCCGTGCGGTAATAGCTGCTGGCGCTTAAGATCAGGGGGCCGCTCACGCCGAAATGGGTGAAAAGCATCTCGCCGAAGCCCTCATAGACCTTCTTTTTCCCCAGAAAAAGGGCGGCGGAAACATTTTTCAGGGCAAGTCCCTGGAGGCTTTTGCACCAGTCCTCCGCGACGGTGAAGGGAACCAGAGAGGGCTCGCAGGGCACCAGCGTATGCCCCAGCTTCTGCGCCATCCGGTGTCCTTCTCCTGTGGAACCGGTCGCCGGATAAGAGAGGCCGCCGCTGCACAGGATGACCGCATCCGCAGGAAGCTCCTCTCCGGACCGAAGGCGCACGCCGCTCACCGCGCGCTTGTCCTTCCCGCAGCCTTCCTGCGCCCGGATTTCCCGGGTCATAATCTCTTCCACAGGCGTATGCAGGCGCACCGTGACGCCAAGGCGTTCCAGCTCTTTCGCCAGCGTCCGGATGATGTCCGAGGAATGGTCGGATGCCGGGAAAACCCGGTTTCCGCGCTCCACCTTCAGCAGGCAGCCCCTTTTCTCAAAAAATTCCTGTACCGCCCCATTGTCAAAGCCGTAAATGGCGCTGTACAGGAATCTGGGATTGCTGATCACGCTGTCGAACAGTTCCTCCGGCCCGCAGGCGTTCGTCAGGTTGCAGCGCCCTTTTCCCGTGATATAGATTTTCTTTCCCAGCTTTTCATTTTTCTCAAGAAGGAGGACCTGATGCCCCTTCTGCGCGGCCGCGATGGCCGCCATCATGCCTGCGGCTCCGCCGCCGATTACGATCACTCTGCTCATGTCTGTCCGTCCCTCTCCTTCTGCGATATTCCCCGGTCATCCGCTTTTTTCTCCGGTTCCGGCGCATTTTCCCGGCCTCTCCGCAGGTTTCCGGCCCCCGGGAGGGTAAACAGGGAATCCTCATCGATCCGGTCGATCTCATCCTGCATGGAGACCTGATAGTTGTTCCAGACCCCCTCCAGGCTTTCCAGGCTCTCCCGCACCGTCTGCGGCCGTTTCAGGCACAGGGCGACCACCAGGGCGTTGATCACGCTTAAAGGGGCGACCAGGGAATCCACGATGGAAACCATCTCGCTCGCGGCAAAAAGGTTGCAGGAGGAGTACAGGCACATGGGCGAATGTACGCTGTCGGTGAGGGTAATCACCTTCGCGTTCCTGTCGTTGGCAAATTCCAGCGCTTTCAGGGTGCGCATGGAATATCTGGGAAATCCGATCCCGACGACGACATCTTCCCGGCCCACGCGGAGCATCTGCTCAAACAGCTCACTGGGACTGGTGGTGTTCAGCAAAACGATCCCTCCCCGCACCATGTTCAGGTAAAAGCTCAAAAACTCCGCCAGCGGCGCACAGCTGCGCACGCCGATCACATAGACCGTTTTGGCCTCCAGCAGGATGTCAACCGCCGTATCAAAGGCCGCCGCATCCAGACTTTCCGCAGTCGCCCGGATGTTTTCCATGTCGCCTGCCAGCACGCTTTCCAGCACTTCGGACTGGCTTCTTCCGGCATATTTTACGCCGACCCGCTCCACCGCGTTCAGGCGGCTGGTCACCCGCGCCGCCAGCTCCGCCTGCATCTCGGGATAGCCGGAATAGCCGATGCCTGAGGCGAAGCGCACCACGGTGGATTCGCTGACATGAAGCTGACGCCCCAGTCTTGCTGCCGTCATGAAGGCCGCCTGGTCGTAGTGCTCCAGAATAAAGGCCGCGACCGCCTTATGGCCTTTGCTCATATGAGGATATTTTTCATTGATTCTGGTGATGATGTCCCTTTCTCTGTCCATGCCCGATGTTCCCGTCATTCTTCCTTCAGCATCAGCGCGTTTCCATGAACGGATATTTTGTCGAAGCTTCGTAAGAAGCTGGACACCCGGTTATAGCCATAATCGCTGACATTGAACTGCGGATGTTTCTTCTTCAGATGATCCAGGACGAGAGAGAGATTGTCCACTTTTCCGCCGTTTTTCTTTAAGAATGCGAGAATCTCCTTCTCCAGCGCCTCCGGCCCGGTCTGTTCCTTCAGCTCGATCCGGTAGGAGGTTCCCTCCTGAATGATGGTCAGCTTCGGGCATTTGTCCCGCAGAAGCGTCACCAGCTTGGTATAGCCGTAGTTTCTGGCGTCAAATTCAATGAACTTGTCGCTCAGCCTGCTTCCCACCTCTCCCAGATAGGTGGGCTTCCCCTTGTTTTCATTGTTCTGCACGAAGGTGATGATGGCCTCCTCGATCTCGCTGATGGGCGTCACCGTGCTGTCCTGCTTTTCCTCCGGCGCGCTCGCCTTCTGCTTCCGTCCGCCCCCGCCGGTTCTGGAAGGCTCCGCGCTCTTCTCTTCCACCTCTCCGGCAATCAGATCCAGACGGATGAATTTGTTGCAGGCCTTGGTCAGGGCGAGAGGCGTCTTGGACTCTCCCATGCCGATCACATACATCTGCGCTTCCCGCAGGCGCATGGCCAGCTTGGTGAAATCGCTGTCGCTGGTCACCAGGCAGAAGCCGTCCACCTTGCCGGAATAAAGAATGTCCATGGCGTCGATCACCATGGCCATGTCCGTCGCATTTTTCCCGATGGTATAGTTGAATTGCTGGATGGGGTTGATGGAATTCTCCAGAAGCGTATCCTCCTTCCAGCCGTTTCCCTTCGCCCAGTTCCCATAGATTCTGCGGTAGGATGCGTAGCCATAATCCGCAATTTCGTTAAAAATGCTCGCCGCATATTTCTCGCTGATATTGTCCGCGTCAATTAACACGGCAAAATGTTTTTTTTCTTCTTCGTCGTTCATATCTCCCTCCACTTCCGGATCTGCTGAACTATCGTCCGTTTCCGACTCTCTGGCAGCCCGCCTTCCGGAGCCGCCGCTTTTTTCAGTATAACACAGCTTCGGCGGAAAGTCACGACAGTTCCATGGCTGAAATACGCGCTGAAGTTCAGACCCGCTCCCTGTCTCCGCTAAAAAAGTGTTAAAGCAGTGCTAGGATTCTGCTAAGCATTTTGGCAGATATTTTCTTCCAAATTTTCCTGTGCTAAAATAAAAAACGTTGAAAAAAACAGCAATCCACAGATAAAGGGGGCAGCTACTGTGAATGTCGGAATACTTTTGATCGCGCTCATCGGCGGACTCGCCGGAATTCTTTCTACTCTCTATCTTCTGATCGCCATACCGGTGGTTATCATTCAGAAGGTTTACAGAAAGGTCCGTTTCGGTACCCCGATCATGAAATGAATAGAGAACTTAATATCCGCATTTTTTTGCCGTCCGGCAGGGTCTCTCTTTCCAGACTCCGCCGGGCGGCATTTTTCCTTTTCTTCCGTCTCAAAGATCAGGCTCCCTTTCATCCGTCTTCTGGTATCGCGTCCGCTCATGGAAAAAGAACGCAAAGGAGAATCCCTCTGCGTTCTTTTTCAAAAATCAATTCCGGAAAATCCTTTTCCTGCCGCTTTCCTTCTCCGTTTCCGGCAGATAAGCCGTTCGTACCTCCAGAACTTATTCCAGCTCCATGGCGATTTCCAGCTTCCACTCCGGCTGCTCCTTTGTCCTGTGAAGCGCCACATCCGCCATACTGCCGCAGATCAGAGGCATCTGGGGCGGCAGATGGCCCAGATCCACATCCATGATGACCGGAACGCCGAATTCCTTCAGAGGCTCCCATACGGCGGCGTACTGGTCCAGGCCCATCATCTCCTGCCCGAAGCACAGAGGCCGTCCGATGAGGAAGCCCTTCACATGGGAAAACCAGCCCGCATGCTTCATCTGCCACATGGCCCGGCGGATGGAAAACACGTTCAGATCGCAGGATTCCAGGAACCAGATGATCCCGTCCTGCGCATACTTTTCCGAAAATTCCCGGACCCGGTCATACTTCGTCCCGGTCAGATTGACCAGACAGTCGGTGCAGCCGCCCAGGAGGCGTCCCCGGAAACGGATCTCTTCCCGGTTCCGGCCGCCGGAAAATCCGTTCCCGGCCGCGGCGTCCGCCCCATAAGGCTTGAGTTCCACCGGCTCCGTGGTGTTGTAGGGCACCAGCGGATTTTCCTCCGTCTTAAAGCCTTCCCTTTCCCAACGTTCATAGCTGTGCGCGGTCAGCTTCTTCCCGCGAAGCAGATCCAGCGCATCCTGAACGGAAGGGTGCCAGGGCTCCATGCCGAAGGTTCCCGCGCAGGGGCCGTAAATGGCCGCCGTATCGCAGAGGGTGGGAAGCAGAAAGGTCAGATTGGTATTGTCCGAATAGCCCATGAACCATTTGGGAGGCGCCTGGGCGATCCGGCCGAAATCCACGAAATCCAGAATCTCGCACATCAGCTCGCCGCCCCCGCAGGAGATCAGCACATCGCTGTCCGCATCGGTCATCGCTTCGTTGATCTCCCTTCCGCAGTTCTCCGGCGTGCTGCTGATGCCGACGCCGTCGGAAGCGTAGCAGTTGGGGCCGGTCTTTACCGAATAGCCCATCGCGCGGAAGGTTTTCAGCGCGTTGTTGAAGGCGCTGTGATAGGGCTCCGTGGCCGCTCCGAAGGAAGGGGCCACAAAGCCGATGGTGCCGTTTTCCTTTAAAAATTCAGGGTATCTCATAATCCGTCCCTCCATTACAGCGCTTTTGCCGCAGGCAGCGGACTCCCGCCCCTCCCGACAGCAAAAGCCCGCCGGGACAAGGCTGTCAGCGTTCCCACGGGAATCAGCAGATCCTGGTTCCCTCCGGAATGATGTCGTCCACGAAAATCACCTGACAGCCGCAGGCGTTATTGGTGGCGGCCAGCAGCATGCCTTCGCTGGTCACGCCGGAAAATCTGGCCGGCTTCAGGTTCGCCAGCACGATGATCTTCTTCCCCACCATTTCCTCGGGCGTATAATAGCTCTTGATGCTGGAAACGATCACCCGCTCCTTCAGGCCGTCGAACAGGGTCAGCTTGTAACAACTGTGGGACTTGCGGATCTCTGCGCACTTGAGGATCTTACATACGCGCATGTCCATCCGCTGGAAGTCCTCCATGGTGATCTCTTCGCGCACCGGCTCCACCGGATCGGGATCCCCATAGACCACCTGCTTTTTCTCCGGCTCCGCGGCTTTCCGGGCCTCCGCCTTCTGCTCCTCCTCATATTTCTTTTCCACTTCGGTCATGGGCGTGGAGAAATCCAGAAGATGCACATACCTCTCCGGATCGATGGCGTACAGGAACAGGTACAGCCTGGGTCCCTTTTCCTTGTCGATCAGAAGCTTATACACGTTCTTGAAAAACTGTCCCTGAATCTTCTTCAGTTCCTTCGCATCCTCCAAGTTTCCGATCACCTGCTTCGGAATGGCGTAAAGCTCCTGATTCAGGCCCTCCAGATCATAGCCGCCCTTTGTCAGGAAGGCGTGCAGAAGGGCGATTTCCTTCTTTTCCTCTTCGCTCAGGGATTCATATACCTCCCAGTTGCGGGTGGGGCGCAGACGGTTCACATTTTCCGGGGAGCACTGCTCCAGCCAGTATTTCGCCCGGTCCAGGCGGTCCTTAAACTGCTCGTAGGTGAAGGGCTGGCCGATCTTCTCAAACACGGTCTCCAGCATGGGAACGTTGAAGTCCACCACGGAGCCCAGCTGCACCAGAAGGCTCATGGGAACGGTATCGATCTTGTGATAAACCGGCTTTCCGTCCGCCTCTCCTTCCTCACGCAGGCAGTTGGCCATGACCGCGTTCAGGAATTCGTCGCCCTTTCCTGCCATATATTCATTATACTGTTTGTCAAATTCAAAATACTGGCGCAGGATGCCATCGTCAAAGCAGAAGTCAAACGCCTTCGTGGGCTCGGATTTGGCATACAGCCACAGGATCACCTCCGGCTGATAGAGCTTCAGCAGCGTATCCGGCGTCAGGTTCAGGCCGGTGGAGCCGGACATCTTTCCCGTGGCTCCCTTGATGCCGATGAACTCATAGCCCTGGAATACGGGCGCTTCATAGCCGAAAATCTTCTGCGCGATCACCCGGCTGGTGTCATAGCTTCCGCCCGGGCTCGCGTGATCCTTTCCGCCCGGCTCAAAGTCCACGCCCTCATACATCCAGCGCATGGGCCAGTCGATCTTCCAGGCCAGCTTGCAGTTATAATCCTTCGTAAAGTCAAAGGTCCCGTGATGGCCGCAGGCGCACTCATACTCCGCCACAGTGCAGTCCTCAGACAGAGAGGTGATCTTCGTGGTGTCCCGTCCGCAGTGCGGGCAGTAGATGCTCACCGGATAGTAGGCTTCCCGCTCTCCCTCTTGCGCGGTCTGGGTACGGAAGCTGTCCAGGATGTCGAAGATTTCCCCTCTCTTTTTCAGGGCATGAATCACATGCTCCGCATATTTTCCGGAACGGTTCATGCTTCCCTGATAACGGTAGTCCATCTCGATGCCGAAGCGCTCCATGGCTTCTTCAAATTCCTTCTCAAAATGCTTCGCATAGCTTTCACAGCCGTCGTCAAAGGGATTGGGCACGTCCACATAGGGGCAGCCGATGTACTCCTCCCAGGGCTTCTCTCCTTCCGGACGGGGCACCTTCGCCACGTTGACGGGAATCTTTCTCAGCCTGTCGAACTCATCCCAAGAAAAAAGCAGCTTTGCCTTCTTCCCCTGCCTTTTCAGGGCCTTCACCACAAACAGACTGGTGGCAATATCTCTGAAGTTTCCGATATGGATGGAGCCGGAGGGACTGATCCCGGCCGCGCACACATACTCCTCCTTGTCCGGTCTGCGCCGGATGATCTCCTGCGCGATTCTGTCTGACCAATGCATCGTATCACGTACCTTTCCTTTTGATTTCAGCCGCAGAGCCGCACAAGAGCGCTCCACGCCGTATTTTTTCCCGAAAATATCTGCCGGATTCCGTAAAAATGCGGAATCCGGCTATAAATGTACCATTTAATCATCGGCTTGTCAATTTTGAAATCCACGTTCAGTCAAGAAGGATTCTGGGCTCGCGGCCAATTACCAGGCGTCCGTCCTGCACATAGCCCTCTTCCCTTCCGGAAAGCTCCCGGATCAGAATGCTGCGAAGCTGTTCAATGCGGGCCGCATCCGCCGGATCGCCGATCCGATCATGCAGCTCGTCCGGGTCCTCGTCCACGCGGAAATACTGCTCCCTTCCGGTCTGGGAATACCAGATATATTTGTCGGTTTCCGTCACGATCCAGTGGCTGGAGGCTTCTCCCAGGGTGTGCTCCCCGTGCAGGTATTCCCGCAGTCTGCCCGTCCCGCTCTGCGTATTTCCTTCCGCGCGGCCCAGGACGCTGAGTCCTTCCACACTGTCCGGGATCGGAGCTTTCGCCGCTTCCAGAAGGGTGGGCATCACATCTCTCAGCTCCACCAGATCAGTACGCACGCTACCCGGCTCGTCCGGATGGAAGGCCCCTCCCGAAACGATGAAGGGAATCCGGCTGGAACCCTGATAGGCCCGGCTCTTGCGGAACAGATGGTGATCCCCCAGAAGCTCCCCGTGGTCGGATACGAACAGGATCAGGGTATCGTCATAAAGCTTGTTCTCGATGAGCGCCTGCAGGAGCCGTCCGATCTGATGGTCCAGATGGGTCACACAGGCATAATAGCCCACCTGCATCTGCCGGATCAGTTCCGGATCGATGGGGCCTGTGTCGGAATCGAAAATTCTTCCCTTCTTTTTTAAAAGGGAATCATCGCACCAGTCTCCCACCGCAGGCGGCGTCAGTTCCTTATTCTCATACATGTCGAAATAGCACTGAGGCGCGTCAAACGGCGGATGGGGCCGCAGGTAGGAAGCCATCAGGAAAAACGGCAGATCCGGATCTCTCCTGCGCAGGAAATCCAGGCAGCGGTCCGTCACCCAGTTGGTGGGGTGGTATTTTTCTTCATAAATCCAGGGCCTCGCCACCCAGGAATTGCATTCCATGCCGGTATCCGTCACATCACAGCCGATCCCCTTTTCCTTCTGGAGCCAGTAAAAGTAGTCGTCCGCCACCTTCTGGTTCTCATGGTAGGCGATGGAAGGATCCCGGTAATAATGCAGATAGCCGTCATGCAGCTCCACATTATGAAAGCCCAGATAGTTTCTGAGCGGGTCCACATGCATTTTCCCCACACACTGGGTATAATATCCGGCCTTCGACAGCTCTCCCGCCAGCGTGTGCGGATAGTCCCAGCGCACGCCGTCCGCATACCCCACCCGTTTGTGGGATTCCTGGGTCATGCCCGTGTGCAGCGCCGCCCTCGCCGGAATGCAGGACGGGCAGGCGGAATAGGCGTTTTCAAACCGCACTCCCTTTGCCGCCAGCGTGTCCAGATACGGGGTTTTCACATCCGGATGCCCGGCGCACCCCATACAGTCCCCCCGGAGCTGGTCCGTCATCAGCAGCAGAATATTCTTTTTCTTCATACCTTCTCCTTTCGCCGCCGGCAGGGCGGCATTCATTCATGAAAGAACGGCTCTCCGACGTTCTTCGGCACGGGCCGTGTTCGCGCTCCTTTCCTTTACTTTACCCCAATTCGCCTCTTCTGCCAACCCCCGGGCGGGATTTTGCGGGGTTATTTTGTCATACAAAAAAAGTGTGGTATCAAAAATCAACCCACAGCAGGAAAAACTGTCAGTCCCCTTTCAGGACTGGATGAGGAACTGTTCGCACTGGAATCCATGGAATGGATCGGGGAGATTTTCAGTACGAAAGGAAGCCACCCTGCGATTGATGAAAAAGAGCTGCCTGTCTCCATGGAGAAGGTAAAGAATCCCAAAGTGCCAATGGTGCTTAACGCAATCGATGCGGCAGCAGAGCTGGTGGCAGCTCAAATACCAATAAAGGACAAGGTGTGCGAGATCAAAGCAATACCGGAACTGCTAAAGCTGCTGGATACTGACGGGAGTACGGTTACGCCAGACGCGATCGAGCCCCGTCTCAGAGCTTGCTGAATGCACCCCTTCGTTTAATGCCAGATTCAGGATAAAATTCCTGACCTATACAGCACTGAACAAGCTGACTACCAGAGTGCAGACCTATCCGCTGTACCGTTATGGGATACCGACGGAATCGAGCACCCGATGATCGGCGCAGCGTTTCATTTCCATCTGAGCGAGCGCCGGGCAAAGAAGGTGGAGGAAGAAACGATAGACCGCTTGTGAGAAAAGCTTCCATGGTAGTTCTGATACAATAGTAAACAGCGGCCGACGGGGCTTTGATATACCTTTGTTCCGCAAATAACACAGCTGACAGGCATTGATACCTGCACTGCCTGCCACCATTTTTCTGTCGCTTATACTGCCCCGCAAGGCCCCCCTTCCCTTCAGAACGCCGCAACTGCAGCCACACTTTCCGAGGCGTACTACAATTCCGGCTGCCATCTGCTCCACAAAGGTATATCGTGCAGAGGCTATGGCTTCTAAATTTTTCCTGCCCGGAGCATGAAACAGGCGCACAGATTTAACAGTTTATCTGCATGAAAAACTGTGTGCCGTTTCGCTGTTAAGATACTACTATCTGAACAGCATTCTCACGAATCTGATTGATCGTTTGAATATACCGGTGCGCTGAAAGCGCCTGTCCGGTGTTTTGGAAATCACCTGTCCGGAAAGGGGAAATCATCGTTCCAGACAGATAATGAATGCGGCGGAGCCGCCATCCTGAAGAAGTGAGCCTCCAGGATGGGGACGCCAGTTAGCTGCTAATGATTATTCGCTCAGCGCCGGATCCAATCCGTATACTTCTCTCATAGAGCGATAGTTGGAGGGGTCCGTCGGAACGATGTTGATCTTGTAGGCATCGTGC
>DWWH01000052.1 GCA_019119815.1 Candidatus Eisenbergiella intestinipullorum
TTTCTGTATCAGCAGAATACCATGCGGGATGCATTGACGGCAGGCATCACGCTGAATATCTTCAACAGGCACTGCGACAGGGTGAAGATGGCCTGCATCGCGCAGATGGTCAATGTGCTTCAGGCCGTGATTCTGACGGAAGGGCCGAGGATGGTAAAAACGCCCACCTGGTATGTCTTCCACATGTACAGACATCATCAGGGCGCTCAGCTGGTCGAGAGCTTTCTGGAGGGAGTGGAAAAGATCGGCATGAAGGAAGAGGAGATGGTTCCGAACGTGCAGGAATCCGTCTCCGTGGATGAGGAAGGCGTGATAACCATTACGCTGAACAATCTGTCTCTCACCCAGGAACAGGAAATGGAAATTGTGCTGGAAGAGAAAACCTGTGAAAAGGTGGAAGCCACGCTGCTTTGCGGCGGAATGCGGGATTACAACACCTTTGATATGCCGGAACGCGTGAAAGAGGAGTGTTTTAAGGATTATCAGAGAACGGAGAGGGGACTTCGTCTCCGTCTCCCGGCCTGCAGCGTTCTGCTTTTGAGAATCGGCTGATCTGTCTGGCCGATCCTGGAGAAAGGAGAAAGAGTAAATGGTAGAATATGAAAGAAAGCAGGTATCCCTGGCGGTATATACCCGCCGGGCGGTGCCCGGCGTATATCCGGATGGACTTGCGCGCAGCGTACATTTTGCGGTAAACTGGGACGGAAAGACATATGAACCCTGGAATTCGGGATATGGAATTTTGTTTGCGGAAGGGACGATAACGGAACAGAATACGATCTGTCCCAAGGGGATCAAAGATCCGCGCCTGTCCGGAAGAAAGGACGGCAGCTTTGCCATTACGGCCAAACGTGTGCAGGAGGATGGAAGCGAGGATGAAGAAAGCCGGGGAAAGGTGCTTCTGTGGCTGACGGAGGATTTTATTCGCTTTACGGCATGTGGGCTGGTGGAGGAAGGCGAGCTCGCAGAGGAAACAGAAGGGGCGGAAACGCTCCTGGTGGATGCTGCGGTCTGTAACCGGGCAGCTCTCTATTGGGGAAAGCTCTGTAACACCGGGATTCAGCTGCCGGAAAAGGTAGTGGTCTCTGATGCGGAAGAACTGGAGCAGGTGAAGGCTCTTGCCGTCTATACGGATGGTTCCGCTGCAGAAAAGCGGGTGGACTGGGACAGCGCCGATGTGGACTTCGGCAGAGAAGGGGAGTATCTGATCAAAGGCCGGGTGCAAAGCCCTGCGTATCCTTTTCCCTTGGACCGCGGCTGGGGGGATCCGGTGATCTTCCCATGGGAAGGAAAATATTATTTTATTGCGACCAATGACAACCGGAACGATATCGGCTTCTATGTACGTGAAGCAAAGCGGCCGGAAGAACTGTTCGGAGAGCATGTAAAGCAGCATGTGATTCTGGATTACGATGAAAAAAGGGAACTGATCCAGACCTTTTGGGCGCCGGAATTCCATGTGATCGGGGGACGGCTGTACATTCTGTTTGCCGTTGGACCAAAGAAATGGGGGCCACAGTGCTGGCTGATGCGGCTGAAAGAGGGAGGATGCATCACGGATCCGGCAGCCTGGGAGGATCCGGTGCGAATCCGGAAAAAAGACGGAAGCTTTCTGTGCGGAGAAGGGATTACGCTGGATATGACCTATCTGAAAGCAGGAACGCGTTCCTATGTAGTATGGTCTTATCGAAATGGAATCAATACGCCGCTGGATACCGGTTCCATGCTCTACATTGCTCAGATTGATGAAAATGCGCCCTGGCAGCTGATCAGTGATCCCGTACTTCTGAGCAGACCCCTGTATGGATGGGAGAATACGGAAGGGACGATTAATAATGAGGGTCCCCATGCCTTTACCATGGGAGGAAAGGTTTATCTGACCTATTCCGGCGGCGCTGCCAACGGCTATACTTACGTTCTTGGAATGATGACTGCGAAAGAATCTTCCGATCTGACTGATCCGGACAGCTGGGAAAAGAGCGGGACGCCGGTATTGTCCTTTTACAGCGTGGAAGGGCAATATGGCCCGGGGCACAATTCCTTCTTTATCGATCCCGATGGGAATCTGATGATCGCTTATCATGCGGAAACCGCCATTGATGACAATATCCGTTGTCCGGGAATCCGAAGAGTACATTTTGATATTCAGGGAAGGCCGAGATTTGATCTGTCGTCGGACCGGGATCTGAATCCAAAGCTGCGTGAGGTGAGCATGCGGGTAATCGTATGTCCGGGTGAGAAAGAAAAAAAGGGGGCAAACTGATGCTGAAAATAGTGAAGACGGAAAATGGTCTGGTACGGGGACTGCCTGCTGCAGATCCGAGAATCATTTCCTTTAAGGGGATTCCCTTTGCCGCTCCGCCGGTGGGAAAGCTGCGCTGGAAGGCGCCGCAGCCTGCGGCGGACTGGGAAGGAGTGCGGGACTGTCTGGAATTTGCGCCCATTTCCATGCAGAGTATTCCGGGACTGGATCAGGAAAATATTTATACCAGGGAGTGGAATGTGGATCCCTCGATTTCCATGAGCGAAGACTGCCTGTACCTGAATGTCTGGACGCCCGCCAAAAGTGAAAAGGACAGGCTTCCCGTTTTCGTATGGTATTTCGGCGGCGCACTGCAATGGGGAAATACGGCGGAGATGGAGTTTGACGGTGAACGGCTGGCGCGAAGGGGAATCGTGGTGGTGACGGTAAATTATCGTCTGAATGTTTTCGGTTTTCTTGCCCACCCGGAGCTTTTTAAAGAAGCTCCGAACGCACCGGCCAATTTCGGTAATCTGGATCAGCAGTATGGTCTGTTCTGGACAAAACGCAATATCGCAGCTTTTGGCGGCGATCCGGATAACATCACGATCGGCGGTCAGTCTGCGGGCGGAGGCAGTGTCCTGACTCAGCTGAACTGTGAAGGCAACCGTGGCTATATACAGAAAGCCATTGTAGAGAGCGGCATTTTCCTGGATCCATATCAGGAACGGTTAAAGCTGACAAGAGAGCAGGCGCTGGAACAGGGAAAACGCTTTTTTGAATATCTGGGCGTACGGACGCTGGAGGAAGCGAGAGCGCTTCCTGCGGAATTGATCCGCGATAAGAACGACGCTTTCGGTGCGTTCTGGGTTACCATTCCGGACGGCGTATATCAGACCGATACCTATTGGAACAATATGGCCGCAGGAAGGTTCCTGGATGTGCCGATCCTGACCGGATATACGAAGGATGAATTCCTTTCCGTTCCCGGGGCATCCGATTGGGAAGGGCTGAAAAAAGAAGCGGAGGAGAAATTCGGAGAACAGGCAGGCGAATTCCTGCGGCTCATTCGGGAAAAGGGCGGAAAAAAAGAGAAATCATTTGAAAAAACAAGGGCGGACGCGCAGATTCATTCGGTCGAGCTCGGTATCCGCAGGATGCATCACCTCCTTGCGTATTCCGGAGCAAAACAGCCTATGTATGTATATTCTTTTGGTCCCCATATTCCGGGATGGGACAATCCCGGCGCCTTTCATTCCGTGGACCTGTGGTTTTTCTTTGAGACGCTGGCCAAGTGCTGGCGGCCTTTTACCGGAGGCCATTATGATCTTGCCAGGCTGATGTGCAATTATTGGACGGAATTCATCAAAAAGGGAAATCCTAACGGCAGAGATGCGGACGGGACACAGATGCCTGCCTGGGATGCTTTTACGGAAGAATCGCCTATGGTGATGACCTTCTGCAGCGAAGCAAAGGAAGAAAGGCGGCCGGAGGATGAATGGATGACTTTTCTAAAAAATCATGGGAAGGGATAGACGAAGAGGAGCTGCGATCGCTCGCGGCCTCAGCGCAGTAAAACTGCGTTTTACGACGCTTCGGCATGGAGGTAAAAATGAACAGAAAGAAATATGTTATCGGACAGGGGGAATCGGTCCCCTTTCACAACAGGGCAGATTATTGCGTGGGGACAGGACGGATGGGACTGGCCCTGCAGAAGGAATACCAGGAGCAGCTCGCTCTGGTACAGAAAGAGATCGGCTTTTCTCATATCAGAGGACACGGGCTGTTTTCGGACGATATGGGAATCTATCAGGAATATGAGGATGAAAACGGACAAAGGCATGCCGAATACTGCTTTACCTACCTGGATCTGGTGATGGACAGTTATCTGAAGCTGAATATCCGGCCCTTTCTGGAACTGGGTTTCATGCCTGCGAAGCTGGCCAGCGGCGATCAGACCGTTTTTTACTGGAAGGGAAACGTGACCCCGCCCAGGAGCTATGCAGGGTGGCGGGAACTGGTCCAGGCGACACTGCGTCATCTGATCGGGCGTTACGGGGCGGATGAGGTGACCGGGTGGCCGATCGAGGTATGGAATGAACCGAACCTGCCCGGCTTCTGGAAGGACGCAGATATGGAGGAGTATTTTCTGCTTTTTTCGGAAACCTTTGCGGCGGTTAAGGAAGTGGATCCCCGGTTCCGGGTCGGCGGTCCGGCTATCTGCGGAGTGGAAGATGAAAAGTGGATCCGCTGTTTCCTGGAATTCTGCAGCAGACAGAGAATCCCGCTGGATTTTGTGACCCGTCATCATTATACGACAGAAGTTCCTGAAACGGCAGGACATTATGGCTATGTGAAGCTACGGGATCCGGAGGAGGGATTTGAGAATCTGCAGAGCACCAGAGATATTGTGGACAGCTTCGCGCAGTACAGGGGGCTGGAGATCCATATCACGGAATTCAACACCTCTTATGTCCCCAACTGCCCGCTGCATGATACCAATCAGAATGCGGCTTATATCGCACATCAGCTTTCCAGGCTCGGCGATGTGAACGAATCCTATTCTTACTGGACCTTCGGCGACATTTTTGAGGAGTTCGGCGTTCCGTTTACGCCCTTCCACGGCGGTTTCGGACTGGTTGCGAACGGAGGGATCCCCAAACCCACATTCTGGACTTTCCGGTTTTTTAAAAAACTGCAGGGAACCTGCGTGCATCGTTCCGGAGATGCGGTGATCGTAAGATGTGAGGATGGAAGCTATCGGGGAGTGGCCTGGAACCGGACGATGGACGGAAGCGGCGAAACGCTGGAACTGGAGCTGCGCCTTCCCATGGAGGCAAAGCCGGAAAGCGCGGAGGAATGCTGCATCCTTACGGAAACCGTAGATGAGGTGACCTGTAATCCGTTAAAGCTGTGGCATGACATGGGAGAACCCGGCAGTCTTTCGGAAGCGCAGAAAAAACTGCTGACGGAAGGAGCGAGGCCGTTTGTGGAGACACGCAGAGCGCGTCTCACGGAGAAAGAAGCGACAGTAGAGCTGAGAGTGAGGAAAAACGGCGTGGTATATTTTGAAGTATTCTCCGTAGCGGACAGAAGTGACCGGGGATATGACTATCGGAGAGCCATAGGAAAAGCCTGATGGGAAATCGTCCGATCCAAGGAGCGGGTGATAAACAAAAAGGATAGCAAAGGGGGCAGGCATGCGCATTGCAATCGAAAATTTTCATGCTCCGGAGCTGGATCCGTACGCCCGTCTGTCGGAGACGCAGCTTCTTAGGCTGAACGAGCCGGGAAGAGGGATTTTTATCGCGGAGAGCCCGAAGGTCATCGAACGGGCGCTGGAGGCGGGCTGTGTTCCGCTTTCCGTGCTGTGCGAAACGAGACAGGCAGAGGAGGCGGAACGGCTTTTGGAGCGGTTTTCTGCACGGCAGGAAGAAAAACCGTCTGTCCCGTGCCCGGTTCCCGTATATACGGCGTCCTTTGATGTGCTGACCCGTCTGACCGGGTTTGCGCTCACCCGCGGCATGCTCTGCGCCATGTACCGGCCTGAACCCCGGAGCGTGGAAGCGGTCTGCCGGAGCGCAGGAAGGATCGCCGTGCTGGAGCAGATCATGAATCCCACCAATGTGGGAGCCATTTTCCGTTCCGCTGCCGCGCTTCAGATGGACGCGGTGCTGCTGACCCATGGCTGCAGCGATCCGCTGTACCGCCGGGCCATTCGCGTGAGCATGGGTACCGTTTTCCAGATCCCCTGGGCCTTTTTTGCAGCAGAAGGGCCGGATGCCTGGCCGGAGGGAGGGACCGCGCTTCTGCGCCGCATGGGATTTCGTACCGTGGCGATGGCTCTTCGGGAGGATTCTCTGTCTCTGGAGGATCCCCGTCTTGCGGCGCAGGAGAAGCTGGCTGTGGTTCTGGGAAGCGAGGGCGACGGGCTGAGGGAGGACACCCTTGCAGCCTGTGACTACACGGTGCGCATTCCCATGTCCCACGGCGTGGATTCCCTCAATGTGGCAGCTGCCAGCGCGGTCGCTTTCTGGCAGCTGGGCCGCAGATGCTGATGCCCCATGTCACAGGATCGGTGATGTCCGGTGTATATGATTTCATGCTTGACCGCGCTTTTCAGATGAGATACTATAAGCTTGCAGCGTCAGCTGCAGTAAAGAACAACGAAAAGAAAGGACAGGGGAAACACATGAATATCTATGTGGATGCAGCTGCCTTCCGAGATGGAAACGGCAGCAAGGAAAGACCCTTCCGGCACATCGGCGACGCGGCACGCATCGCCATGCCGGGGGATGAGGTGCTGGTAGCTCCCGGTGTATACCGGGAATATGTAAATCCGGTTCATGCCGGAACGCCGGATGCGAGAATCACCTACCGCAGCACACAGCCGCTGGGCGCGGTGATCACCGGAGCAGAGGAGGTAAAGAGCTGGACGCCCTATCAGGGAAATGTGTGGGTCTGCCGGATCGGGAACGGCCTGTTCGGCGATTACAATCCCTATACCACCTATGTCTATGGTGACTGGTATTTTGCCGGCAAGAGCAAGCATACCGGGGCTGTGTATCTGAACGATAAGATGCTTTATGAGGCGGAGAGCCTGGAGGCCTGCATAAAAGGGGAGGTTTATGAGTGCTCCTGGGAGCCGGAGGCTTCCGTTTACAAGTGGTACGCCGAACAGGACGGCGATGAGACGGTGATCTATGCCAACTTCCAGGGAAAGGATCCCAATGCGGAAAAGGTGGAGATCAACGTGCGCCGGGAATGCTTCATGCCTTCCGAAACGGGCATCGGCTACATCACCGTCAGCGGCTTTCGGATCGAAAAGGCTGCGACCACTTGGGCTCCTCCGGCCGCTTATCAGGACGGCATGATCGGTCCGCACTGGTCGAAGGGCTGGATCATCGAGGACTGTGAGATCAGCAACAGCAAATGTGCGGGAATCAGCCTGGGCAAATATCTGGATCCGGACAACGACCATTATTTCACCTGCAAGCATGTGAAGAGCCCCACCCAGATGGAACGCGACGCGGTATGCAGGGGACAGTACCACGGATGGCTGAAGGAGAAGGTCGGAAGCCATATCATCCGCCGCTGCAATATCCACAACTGCGAGCAGGGCGGCATCATCGGCCGTATGGGCGGTGTGTTCTCCGTCATCGAGGACAACCATATCCATCACATCAATAACATGATGGAGCTGGGCGGAGCGGAAATCGCCGGCATCAAGATGCACGCGGCCATTGATGTGATTTACCGCCGCAACCACATCCACCACTGCACCATGGGAATCTGGTGCGACTGGGAGGCACAGGGAACGCGCATCACGCAGAACCTGTTCCACGACAATCAGCGTCCTTCCTTTGCAAAACAGCTGAAGGGCGGCATGATGTGCCAGGATATTTTTGTGGAGGTGGGACACGGCCCTACGCTGATCGACAACAATATCCTTCTTTCAGACGCTTCCCTGCGCATGGCAACCCAGGGCGTTGCCATGGTACATAACCTGATCTGCGGCGCGTTTACCTGCGTGGGCGGCGGCACCGGATGGCGCTATACGCCTTATCATATCCCGCACCGTACGGAAGTGATGGGCTTTATGACCATCCTGCATGGAGACGACCGTTTCTATAACAATATCTTTGTCCAGAAATGGCCGAAGGAGGCCTTTACGGTCATGCATGACAGCAATGACGGCGTGGATGAGGAAAACCGGGAGGTCGGCACCCATGTGATGGATGAATACCCGACCTGGGAAGAGTGGATCAGCCAGTTTGACATGGATACCGATACGCCGGATATGGGCAAGATGGAGCCTGCTCATTTCGGACATCTTCCGGTATGGGTAAAGGGCAACGTCTATCTCAACGGCGCACAGGCCTGCAAAAAGGAAACGCACAACCTGGTCGATACGGAGCATGAGGCGACGGTGGAGGTCCGGATGCAGGACGGAAAGCCGGTCCTGTCCACGAACCTGTACGATTTCCTGGATGGCTTTACAGTTGATATGATAAACAGCGATGTCCTCGGAAAGGCATTTGAGCCGGAGGAGAGATACGAGAATCCGGACGGCACGCCGATCACCTTTGACCGGGATTACTTCGGCAGCCACCGTGGAACCGGCATCCTTCCCGGACCGTTTGCCGAAAAGCCCTGTGAGGGTCAGAAGCTCTGGTAAGCGGTTAGAAAAAAGGCAAAACCTGTATTTTGGCAGCCTGAAGCGCAGAAGGACTCCGAACAGCGCTTCAGGCTGTTATATACGGAAAGGAGAACGGAAAATGGCACTGCTTCATGTGAATTTTTTCTCAGATGTTCTGGGAATGTGCGCGGAAATGGATGTGTTGCTGCCGCAACAGACAACCGGACAGATCGGCATGGAAGGAATGGCGGCGGACGGAAAGTACAAGACCATGTATCTTCTCCACGGCATGAGTGATGATCAGACCATCTGGCAGAGAAGGACCTCCATCGAGCGCTATGTCAGCCGGCTTGGAATCGCGGTGGTCATGCCTACCACCCACCTCGGCTTTTATACGGACACCACCTACGGCATCAGGTACTGGACCTATCTTTCGCAGGAGCTGCCGCGTATCTGCCGGGAATTCTTCCCCCGCATGTCGGACCGGAGAGAAGATACCCTGGCGGCCGGTCTGTCCATGGGCGGCTACGGCGCATGGAAGCTGGCGCTGGGCGCACCGGAAACCTTCGGCGCGGGCGCAGCTCTGTCCGGCGCGCTGGATATTGTGGACGATTATCAGCGGCAGATGGACTCAGAGGACGGACGCAGCGAGCTGTTCCGGGGAATTTTCGGAAGCCGCAGGGACCTGGAGGGGAGTGAAAATGACATCCTCGCTCTGGCCCGGAAGCTTGCGGAAAAGACGGACAGGAAAGACCTTCCTCCACTGTATGCCTGGTGCGGAACGGAGGATTTCCTGTATGAAGGAAACCGCAGAGCCTGGAAAGAAGTGACGGAGCTTGGCTATCCGCTGACCAGCGAAAGCTCTTCGGGGGATCATCAGTGGAAATACTGGGATGCGAAGATCCAGGATGTTCTGCGCTGGTGGCTGAGAACCGATCTGGACCTGGGCTGACGGCGGAAGAGCTCTCAACATGCGGTTTCATTTCGGGATGCCCGGCTCCGGCTTTCGGCAGGGCAGAAGGCATTCCTGCAGGGAGGTACAGATGAAAAAAATGTGGCGGATCCCTCTGGCTGTGCTGGCTGTCGTGCTCTGCTATCTGATCGCCGGTGCGGTGCTTCCGTTCGTGCATCCGCCTGCGGTCCGGGAAGAGACCAAACAACGGTTTGCACAGAAGGAATTTTATGGAGACGGGGCAGGCAATGAGAGGGCAGCGGTCCTGTCCGATAATGTCGAGGCCCTCGCGGAGCGGATCCGCCTGATCTCTCAGGCCAGGGAACGGATCATTCTTTCCACCTTTGAGTTCCGGAATGACGAAAGCGGAAAGGATATGATGTCCGCCCTGCTTGCCGCAGCGGACAGGGGCGTAAAGGTACAGATCCTGATGGACGGGTTTCCCGCCTTCAAGAATCTGCAGCTTCCTTCCGATCCCTATTTTCAGGCGCTTTCCTCCCATGAAAATATACAGCTCGCTCTCTATAACCCGGTAGATCCGGTCAGGCCCTGGAAGCTGATGGGAAGGCTCCATGACAAATATCTGATCGCGGACGGTACGGCGTATATCCTGGGCGGGCGGAACACCTATGACTTCTTCCTGGGCGACTACGGCGATTATAAAAACTATGACTGGGATGTGCTGGTATACAGCGAAGAGCCCGGGCAGGGGGAATCCCTGAACGACCTGCTGGCCTATTTTTCGCAGGTATGGGAGCTCCCTCTGTGCCGGCTGTGGAAGGATGATGCCGGCCTGCAGTCCGGGGGCCGTGTCATCCGGGCCAGAGAAGCGCTGATGGAGCGCTACGCATCTTTGCGGCAGCTGCATCCGGACTGGTTTCTTTCCTGCGATTACCGGGAGAAGACCCGAGAGGTAAACTGCATCCGTCTGCTTTCCAATCCGATCCACTGCTATGCCAAAGAGCCGGTGGTCTATTACGAGATGACGGAACTGATGAAGCAGGCAGAAAGCGAAGTGCGCTTCCATACGCCGTACATCATCTGCAATGACTGGATGCTCCAACGGCTTTCCCAGGTCTGTGCCGACGTGGATCAGGTGGTCATGATGACCAATTCTGCGGCCAACAACGGCAATCCCTTCGGGGCCATGGATTATCGGAAAAACCGGGATGAGATCTTGGAAACCGGCATCGGCATCCTGGAATATGACGGAGGCGTATCCTACCACGGAAAATGCTTCGTCATGGATGACAGGATCTCCGGCATCGGCTCCTTTAACTGGGACATGCGCAGCGCCTACCTGGATACGGAGCTCATGCTGATACTTGACAGCAAAGCGCTCAACGATGACATGCGTCTGGAAATGGCCGGATATGAAACCAGAGCCCTGACCGTTCTGGATCAGGACACAGTGCTCGTTCCGGACGGCATGACAGCTCAGAAGTCCGGGCCTGCAGAGCTGCTTCTTCAGGGGATCCTTTCCCTGTTTGCAGGCTGGGCCAGATTTTTGATGTGATCTTCCGGACCTTTCGCGCGGTCTGCGCGGGAAATGCGCAGCCCTGGACGGACCGGGTTCGGAGCGGGGCGCCGGAACAGAAACGGCAGAAATAAAAAACCGGCATTTTCTGAAAAAAATACTTGCAAAATGGAAAATCAGCAAGTATAATATGGCTTGTTCGAGTTACGCTGGAATAGCGCAGTCGGTAGCGCAACTGATTCGTAATCAGTAGGTCGAGGGTTCGAGTCCCTTTTCCAGCTTAATCGTCCGGGGAAAAGGGGCTGATTGTATGATCAGCTTCTTTTTTATGAAAGGTAGTGCAGCAGATCAGAAAAAGGAGAAAGAGATGAAGGCGTACAAAGACAGAAGCAGAGAAGAGCTGGAAGCTCTGAAGAACGAACTGGAAACGGAATACAGGAAGTTTCAGGGAATGGGTCTGAAGCTGGATATGTCCAGAGGAAAGCCGTCCGCAGAGCAGCTTGATATTTCCATGGGAATGATGGACGTGCTGAACAGCTCCTCCGATCTGAAGTGCAGGGAGGGCATTGACTGCAGGAACTACGGCGTGATCGACGGCATTGAGGAGGCGAAGGAGCTGCTTGCAGATCTCATTGAAGTGCCGGCTGACAAGATCATCATCTACGGCAACTCCAGCCTGAATGTGATGTACGATACGGTGGCCCGTTCCATGACTCACGGCGTCTGCGGCAGCACGCCCTGGTGCAAGCTGCCCGTGGTGAAGTTCCTCTGCCCGGTGCCGGGATACGACAGACATTTTGCCATTACGGAGTATTTCGGGATCGAAATGATCAATGTTCCCATGACGCCGGAAGGACCGGACATGGATATGGTGGAGAAGCTGGTGAGCGAGGATGCTGCCATCAAGGGAATCTGGTGCGTGCCCAAGTATTCCAACCCGCAGGGGATTACTTATTCTGACGAGACGGTGCGCAGATTTGCCAGACTGAAGCCGGCGGCGGAGGATTTCCGCATTTACTGGGACAATGCCTATAATGTGCACCATCTGTATGACGATGAGCAGGACACCATCCTGGAGATCCTGAATGAGTGCGAGAAAGCCGGAAACCCGGATCTGGTGTACAAATTCAGCTCCACCTCCAAGATCAGCTTCCCCGGATCCGGAGTGGCGGCCATTTCCGCCTCTTATAATAACCTGAAGGACATCAAAAAGCAGATGTCCATTCAGACCATCGGACACGACAAGCTGAATCAGCTTCGTCATGTGCGCTTCTTTAAGAACCTGGAGGGCATCCGGGAACACATGAAGAAGCATGCGGCAATCATGCGCCCGAAGTTTGAGGCGGTGGAGGAGATCCTGGAAAGAGAGCTCGCAGGTCTGGAGATCGGCTCTTGGCTGAAGCCCAGAGGAGGCTACTTCATTTCCTTTGAAGCCATGGACGGCTGCGCGAAGCGGATCGTTGCCCTGGCAAAAGAGGCAGGCGTGGTGATGACCGGTGCCGGTGCGACCTATCCTTACGGAAAGGATCCTCATGACAGCAATATCCGTATCGCGCCTTCCTTCCCGCCTCTGCATGAGCTGGTGCAGGCCACGGAGCTGTTCGTTCTGTGCGTGAAGCTGGCCAGCGTGGAGAAGCTTCTGGAAACGGCATAAAGCAGCTGCGCATCTGCAGCAGCACCGCCGCTGCCCATGTAAAAGCAGGGGCAGCGGCTTTTTTGTTCAACTAGGAAATCCTTGTTCCTATTGAACAAAAAAAGACGTTGATTCGCACTCAGGGCGCACACTTTTTAAGGATACGGCTGCGGCCCGGTGGGGCGTCCGTCCTGTCCGTTCCGTCAGGCGGACGGAGGAATGGCGCTTCCCAGATGAGGGCTGCCGGGAAATGGAGGCAATGATCGGAAGCTATGGAAACAGGAACAGAAAAAAACGAGACGCTGCGGCTGCTGCAGGACCGCAGATCCGTGCGGGTTTATGAAGACAGGCCGGTGACGGATGAGACAAAGCGCCGGATCCTTTCCGCTTCCATTCGGGCTGCGAGTGCCGGAAACATGGCCCTGTATACGATCATCGACGTGACGGATGAGGAGCTGAAAAGGAAGCTTTCCGTCACCTGTGACGATCAGCCCTTTATTGCGCGGGCTCCGCTTGTCCTGATCTACTGCGCGGATTACAGGAGATGGTACCGGACCTTCTGCGGTGCGGTATCCAGGGTGCGCCGTCCCTCCTACGGAGATTTCATGCTGGCGGCCGAGGATGCCGTCATAGCCGCGCAGACCGCAGCGACTGCGGCGGATGCGCTGGGCCTTGGGACCTGTTATATCGGAGACATTCTGGAACATTATGAGGAGCACCGGAAGCTTTTGTCCCTGCCGGATCATGTGGCTCCCATCGCCATGCTGGTGGGCGGCTATCCCACGCAGCAGCAGAAGGAGCGCAGGCAGACGCCCCGCTTCGCCCTGGAGGATCTGGTCCACGAAAACGGCTATGACCTGAAAAAATCCGACCGCATGCCGGATATGCTGCGGGAGAGAGACGGCTGGACGGACGGCTATGAGCAGCATGTGCGCGCCTTCTGTGAAAGGAAATACAACAGTGCCTTCAGCGTGGAAATGTCCCGCTCGGTGAAGGCCATGCTGGACGCCTGGGTGAACGCGGAAGAAAAGCGCTGAGGGAAAGATGCGGGAAAACAAGAGACAGGAGCTTCCGGACCGGAAGAGATGAGGGCGGATGAGATCATGAAAAAACAGCAGGGAGAGTACAGCGCGCAGGAAAGGCGGCTGGTGCTGGACTGTGCCATGCAGGCGGGAAGCATTCTTCTGAAAAACGGAGCGGAGATCTTCCGGGTGGAGGAGACGGTGGCGAGGATGTGCAGCCATTACGGCGTGGAGTCGGAAAAGGCTTTTGTGCTCAGCAACGGGATCTTCCTTACGGCGGGAAACGGAGATGAGCCCTTTTATGCGAAGGTACAGCACATTCCGGTGAGCGGGGCCAGGCTGGACAGGGTGACGGCGGTCAACCAGCTTTCCAGACAGATCGTGGAAGGACAGTTTACCCCGCAGGAGGTGAAGGAGCGGCTTGACGAGATCGAACGGATGCCGGAAAAATCCGTTCCGGTGAAGCTGTTTGCTTCTGCAGTGGGAAGCGGCTGCTTCTGCTGTATGTTCGGAGGAAGTCCGGCGGACTGCGCAGGCGCTTTCCTGACAGGCTTTCTCCTGTATCTGTATGTGCTGAAGCTGTTCACTCCCCATCTGTCCAAGATCATCGGAAACATCGGAGGAGGAGCGCTGGTTACCGTTCTGTGCCTGCTTCTGTGCCGGATCGGGCTGGGAGAGAACATGAACTACATGATCATCGGCTCGATCATGCCCCTGGTCCCGGGAATCCCCTTCACAAACGGGGTACGGGATATTGCGGACGGAGACTATATCGCCGGTTCCGTGCGGCTTCTGGACGCCATCCTGGTGTTTGTCTGCATTGCGGCGGGCGTGGGTTTGGTGATCACCGGCTACCATGGACTGACCGGAGGAAATGATCCCTTTCTGGCAGTATCGGCTTCGGAGGGCGCGGCCATGCCCTTTCTGGCAGAAGCGGCCGTGACGACCCTGGCTGCGGCGGGAGGAACCGTAGCCTTTGCGCTTCTGTTCGGCGTTCTGCGGCAGTTTTATCCCTACTGCGGGCTGATCGGCGGAGCCGGATGGCTCCTTTACAGCCTGGCGGAGGGACCTCTGTCCGCCGCTGCGGCGACTTTTCTGGCGGCCGTACTGGTGATGCTGCTTTCCCGCTTTTTTGCCGTGCGTGAAAAATGCCCGGTCACGGTATTTCTGATCTCGGGGATCATTCCCCTGGTACCGGGAGCGGGCATCTACTGGGCCGCCTATTATATGGTGACGGACCAGCTTGCCGAAGCGGGCGATGCGGGGTTTGCAGCCGTCAAGGCAGTGGCCGCGATCGTGCTCGGCATCGTATGCATTTTTGAGCTGCCGCAGGGCCTGTTCGCCCCCGGCAGGAAAAAATGATCCACAAGACTGCGGGAACCGGATTTCCGCCCGAAGCGCTCTTCTGATCCGCTAAGGTCAAATCTGGGATTCCCGTTCCGAATATTCGGAGCGGAGCTTTTTGTTCCGTTTGTTCGTGCGGATGAGATTGGAAAATTTGTTGTAAAACCAGAAGGAATAGACGAGAAGAGTGCTGACCTTTCCCATCTTTTCCTTGGCGGTGCGGCGGTAAAGCGTGCCTCCGCAGCCGATGATCTCTCCGGCACGGATGCAGTTGATAAGGTCTGTTTCCGTTTCCACCGTGTCCGGCACTTCCGTGTAGGCCAGTCCCACGCAGTCCGTTTTGTGGGAATCGCTGCCGCCTACGCCGGGCTTGTGATACTTGGCTGCGAGCCGGCAGGCGGTGGCGTTGGACTCCTCCGATTCGCAGGCGTTGAAGATCTCCGCGAAGTCGAACAGTTCCACGATCTTCGGATCCCGGCGGTAAGCCCGCGTATTGCGAAAGCTCATGTACTTTTCCCCGCAGGGATGTGCCGGTCCCAGAACGCCGCCGTAGGAATGAACGATGGAGATCAGGATGTTGAGCGGCAGGCCGCGCAGCTCCAGAATGCGCAGCTTGACGGTCTCCGGAACGATGACCAGGATATGACCGCCTCCGCTGGTATCGTATTCGATGCCCTTGAACACCTTGAAATCCGTATATTTTTTCCCCTTCAGATGTTTTTTCCAGTAACGATAGCCGTTGTAGGTATCATGATCGGTGATGACCATGCCGCCGAAGCCTTTTTCCTGCAGCAGCTTGATATATTCCTCCACAGGCACTCTGCTGTCTATGGAGCCCTCCTTCACATGGCAGTGCATGTCGATCTTCATGTCGCGCATACCTCCTCTGATCTCTCCTTATTGTAGCCTTTTTTGACATATTTGAAAAGGGGAAAATGGACAGATGCAACTTTTTTGAAGGCCATTCCAAGCGCTTCGCGCCAGGCCGGATGCTTCCAGCCGGTCTGTTTTCGTACGGTCTGCGCAGGGAATGCGCAGACCTGGCTGAGTAGGAACGGTCCGAACAATATTTTTTTATCAGGTCATTTTCTTTTGGGAATGTTAATGGTAGAATAGATGAGGCCGACGGGCCCCATGGAAAGAAAAAACAGGAAAAAAGAAGAAGCTCGGAGAATGAGCCCGCAGCGCATTTTCCGAACCGGACAGCGACGCTTCGGAATGGAGGAAAAAATGATCAATTATCTGGCCGGAGAAGCCGGCAGCAAGACTGTGGCGTTTCTCGGGATTTTGCTGGCGTTTGCCGCAACCTGCCTGACAATGTATAAGGGCATGGATTTTCTGCCGAAGGACCACGGCAGGGATTTTGCGGTGGACGGAAAAAAATCGGCAGGCAAGCCCAGGGGAGCGGGCTTCCTTTTCGTACTGGTCTTTATCGCCGCAGCGCTTCTGTTCGCAAAGCCCGGGCGGGAGACGGTCATTGATCTGATCCTGGTGGGGGCCGCCATGCTCACAGGCTTTCTGGATGACTGCGCCAAAACGCCCTGGGGGGAATATAAAAAGGGGCTTCTGGATCTGATCATCGCGGTGATGACGGCAGTTACCTTTTTAAATTTCAATTCCAGCGAGGTGACCTTCCTGTTGACGGGAAAGACGGTGGTGCTTCCGCCTGTCTTGTTTGCCGCGCTGGCGGTGGTCCTGGTCTGGGTTTCCATCAATGTGACCAATTGCTCCGACGGTGTGGACGGGCTGTCGGGAACGCTGACGATCATCACCCTGATGACGGTTTTTCTGGTGGACATGCTCGTTTCCGGTAAGGAATCGGACGGTTTTCCCTATCTGATCCTGCTGTTTGCCGTCTGCATCCTGGGCTATCTGTGGTACAATGCCACGCCCAGCCGGCTGATGATGGGGGATGCAGGTTCCAGAGCCATGGGGCTGTTCATCAGCATTGCGGTTCTGAAAACGGGAAGCCCTTTCCTGTATATTCCGGTCGCTCTGGTTCTGATCCTGGACGGCGGCCTGGGACTGGTCAAGGTATCGCTCCTGCGCTTCCTGAAGATCCGGATCCTGACAAGGGTGCGCACTCCACTGCACGACCAGGCGAGGAAGGTGTGGGAATGGTCCAACACGCAGACCGTTTTCCGCTTTGCCATCATTCAGATCATGCTCTGCGCGGCGGTGATTTATATTGCAATGCCGTGAGCGGGCGTGGTATAATGTGCGGGCGGCGGGAGAGTTATTAGGAGAGACGAGCGTATGAAAAATGAACTGTTAACCATCGGCCCCGTTACCATACACGGCTATGGGCTGATGATCGGAATCGGCGTGATCGCCGCTTATCTGACGGCGGAATATCGGGCTAGAAGGCTGAAGCTGGATGCGGATCAGGTGTTTTCCCTGGTGATATGGTGTCTGATCTTCGGAGGTCTCGGCTCCAAGCTTCTGTTCTGTCTGACCATGCTGGATGAGATCCTGGCGGATCCGGCCTATCTGCTGCATTCCCTCGCGAACGGCTGGGTGGTGTACGGAGGCCTGATCGGCGGCGTGCTGGGAGGCTATCTGTTCTGCAGATATAAGAAGCTGAATTTTCTTTCTTATTTTGATCTGGCGCTTCCTTCCGTGGCGCTGGCTCAGGGCTTCGGGCGCATCGGCTGCTTTCTGGCCGGCTGCTGCTACGGCAGGCCCACGGACAGCCCCTTCGGGATCACTTTTACCCATTCGGCCTATGCGCCGAACGGCGTTTCTCTGATCCCCACACAGCTGATCTCCAGCGGGCTGGATTTCCTCCATTTCTTTGTTCTCCTGTATATTGCCAGGCACAAGAAGGCGGAGGGCCAGGTGGGGGGCTTTTATCTGATCTTTTACAGCATCGGGAGATTCGTTCTGGAATATTTCCGCGGCGATGCGGAGCGCGGAAGCGTGGGGGAACTCTCCACGTCCCAGTTTATCGCGATCTTCACGCTGATCGCCGGGATCGTGATCGTGGCCGGTTCCCGGTATATGGCTTCCAGACGGGTGAAGGCCTTCCTGGTCGGACCGGACGGAACCGCCTGGTCCTCTGAGGAAGAGCATCCGACGGATGCGAAGCAGGAAAAGGAGGAGAGCCTGTGAATATGTCTGTGGCAGATATGCACTGTGATACCATTTCCGCACTTCTTCAGAGAAAGCGCGACAGAGCCCGGAGCGGAAAACCGCAGGACGGCTGTGAAGAAGGGCAGGAGAGCGGCCTGCGTCGCAGCGGACTGCATGTGGATCTGGAAAAGCTGAGAAAGGGCGGTTATCTGCTCCAGAATTTCGCCCTTTTTGTCCCCCTTTCCGAATGCGGCGACCCCTTTCAGGAGTTTACGGCCCTTGCGGATCTGTATTATGAAGAGCTGGAAAAAAACAGGGATCTGATCGGCCCCGTTTTTTCCTGGGAGGATCTTGAGAAGAACAGGCAGGAAGGAAAGCTTTCCGCCCTGCTGACGGTGGAAGAGGGAGCTGTCTGCCAGGGCAGCATACAGAAGCTGCACCGCATCTTCCGCCTCGGTGTACGGATGCTGACGCTCACCTGGAATTTTCCCAATGAGCTGGGCTGGCCGAACGTGAAGATGCCAAAAGAAGGCTCGAAGGATGCTCCGGATTTTACCGTGCCTGATCTGGAACACGGCCTGACGGAAACCGGCTTTCAGTTTCTGGAGGAGATGGAGCATATGGGGATGATCGTGGATGTTTCCCATCTTTCGGATGCGGGCTTTTGGGATGTGGCCCGCAAGGCAAAGAAGCCTTTTGTGGCGAGCCATTCCAATGCAAGAGCCGTCTGCAGCCATGTGCGCAACCTGGATGACGCCATGATCCGCGCCCTGGCGGAAAAGGGCGGGGTCATGGGACTGAATTTCTGTCCTTCTTTTCTGGAAGAGGGCAGGGAGACGGGCGGAAGTCTTGCCGCCATCGCCGCGCACGCCAGGCATATCGTGGATACGGGCGGAGAGGACTGTCTGGGGCTCGGCAGCGATTTTGACGGAATCCCGACCAATGAAGCGCTTCCGGATGCCTCCTGTCTGCCGCTTCTCGCAGATGCGCTGGAAAAGAGCGGCTTTTCGCAGCGGCAGATCGACAAGATATGCGAAAAGAATGTGCTTCGCGTATACCGGGAGGTTCTGAAGTAGAAAGACGGGTTCCCTGACGGGTGGAGATAGAGAAACAGCAAACCACGCGAAATGTTCAGGAGGACAGATGGAGAAAGAACGAAAAAACGGGTCCGGACATCAGAAGAACAGAAAGCAGAAGGGAGGCAGAAGCTTCTCTGCCGTTTACCGGCGCATCCTGCGCCTTTTCAGACGGCACAGGAAAACGGCTCTTGCCGCTTCCGCCTGTGCGCTTGCCGTCTGCTGCATGCTCCTGGTGGTCTGGGCGCTGATGAAGGGGCTGTCGGATCAGAATATCGAAGCGGAAATGGAAACGGTCCGGGATGTGGCGGGAGAGCCCATGGACACAGAGGAGCCGCTTCTGGAAAACGCCTGGCCTGAGGTGAATGATCTGATCAGCCGGTATTTTGCGGCCATGCAGGAGGATGATGAAGAAACGCTGACGGCGCTGCGCGACTATACCGGGACTGCGGAGCTTCTGCGCATCCGGGAAAACAGTTCCCATATCGAAGCCTATACGGATATTTCCTGTTTTACCAAATCCGGCCTGGAGGAAGGCTCCTATGTGGTCTTCGCCCGCTACGAGGTAAAATTTGAGGGGATCGATACCACCCTTCCCGGCATCGCGCCTCTCTACGTGTGCGAAAACGGAGACGGGACCTGTTATCTGCACGATCTGAGCCAGGATGAGGCGGCTGCCGCCTATGCTGCCGAGGTGGCGGCCCAGGAGGATGTGACCCGGCTGTATGCTCAGGTCAATGAGGAATATGAAGCCCGCCTGGCTCAGGACGAGACGCTTGCCGCCTATGTGGAAAGCTACCAGAGCGACATGATGGTGGCGGTAGGAGAGGCCCTGGAGGAACAGACGGCGCAGGAGACGGAGGAACAGGAGGACGAAGCGGCAGAAACCAAGACGCAGGAAACGGCAGAAACGCCAAAAGAGGCTGATGCGGCAGGAAGCGGCGCATCAGATCAGGATGCAGGCAGCTCTTCTTCGGTTCCGAACAGCGGTCCCTTCACGGTGAGCGAAACGGTGAACATCCGAAAGGGCGTCAGCGAAACCTCGGACAAGATCGCGGTATGCTATCCGGGAGAGACGCTGGAGATCCTCATGAAACAGGCGGACGGCTGGACCCGGGTGGAATATCAGGGGCAGGTGGGCTATGTGAAGTCCGACGTGCTGAAATAGGGAGAAAAAAGAAGATGGAAAAACAGGCTACAAAGGATATGACACAGGGTTCTCCCCTGAAGCTGATTTTAAGTTTTGCCTTTCCCATGTTTCTGGGCATGCTGTTTCAGCAGTTTTACAGCATGGTAGATACCATGATCGTGGGAAAGCTGCTGGGAGTGAACCCGCTGGCCGGCGTTGGCTCCACCAGCTCGCTGAATTTC
This sequence comes from Candidatus Eisenbergiella intestinipullorum, assembly GCA_019119815.1. Taxonomy (GTDB): domain Bacteria; phylum Bacillota; class Clostridia; order Lachnospirales; family Lachnospiraceae; genus Eisenbergiella; species Eisenbergiella intestinipullorum. Next base: position 20,329 of record DWWH01000052.1, read on the forward strand.
ATGGTCATCGGCTTCTGTACCGGGGTGTGCAACGGTTTTGCCATACCGGTAGCACAGATGTTCGGGGCGAAAAAGGCTTCGGACCTGAGAAGGTTCATGGCGAACTGTGCCTGGCTCTGTCTCCTTTTTTCCGTGGTCCTGACCGCAGCAGTGGTCCTTCTGTGCGCGCCGATCCTGCGACTCATGCAGACGCCGGAGGAGATCTATGTCTATGCCTATGATTATATCATCATCATATTCTGGGGGATCCCTTTCACCTTTCTCTACAACATCCTGGCGGGGATCATCCGCTCCCTGGGGGATTCCAGATCTCCGGTGGTCTTTCTTGCGCTGTCCTCCGTGCTGAACATCGTGCTGGACCTTGCCTTCATCATCAATTTCCACATGGGCGTGGCCGGAGCGGCCTATGCCACGGTGCTTTCCCAGGCGGTTTCCGGCATTGTCTGCCTGATCTATATGATCCGGCGTTTCCCGATCCTGCGGCTTAGCAGGGACGAATGGAAATTCCGCCGGAACTACGCGGGAAAGCTGTGCATGACGGGAATCCCCATGGGGCTGCAGTATTCCATCACCGCCATCGGTACGCTGGTCATCCAGGCTGCCGTGAACAGTCTGGGAGCCTCTGTGGTAGCAGGCGTTACCGCGGCCCAGAAGCTGTATGCCTTCGTATCCTGCCCGATCGAATCGCTGGGAGGAACCATGGCTCCCTACAGCGGGCAGAACATGGGCGCCGGCAAAATAGACCGCCTGGGAAAGGGAATCCGGGCGGCCTCGATCTGCGGGTTTCTCTATTCCGCGGCGGCTCTTGTATTCGTGATCGCCTTCGGAAGACAGCTTTCCCTCCTCTTTCTGGATACGGCGGACACGGAAGTGATCGGTTATGCCTATCAGTTCCAGGTGGCGGCTGCGGCAGGCTTCTGCCTGCTCACGCTGGTGAACGTGGTACGCTTCACCATCCAGGGCATGGGCTATTCCGGCTTCGCCATGACGGCGGGCGTTCTGGAGATGGCGGCAAGGACGCTGGCAGGCCTGGTCCTGACGCCACTGTTCGGTTTTCTGGGAATCTGTCTGGCTCATCCGCTGGCCTGGCTGTCGGCGGACGCCTTTCTCATCCCCGCCTTTTTCTACTGCCGGAAAAAGAACAGCGCTCCGGTCAGGAGCGCGGGTTAGCGTGTTCCCCGTTTCTTTCCGGACCCTTCTGTGTCCGCAGGAAACGAAGATAATCCAGAAAAAGCTTTACCTGACGTATTTCTTCCTCTGAGAGATCGTCCATTTCCGGCAGGGCCGGGCGCTTTCCGGCGCCCGGCTCTTCTGCACAGCCGTTTTCCCTCCGAGCCAGCCGTTCCAGTTCGTCCGTGGTGATGCCGAGCGCTGTGCAGATCGAGCAGACGGAAGCATATCCGGATTTTTCCACGCCTCTTTCAAAAATGGATTTCAGCGTGGTATAGGGGATCCCGGTCATCCGCGCGAGGTCGGCAGTGCACAGCTCCTTGCGAAGCATGATGGATCTCAGTATTTCATTTCTTTTCATCTCAATGCAGTCCCCATCCCGAAGCGGCGGACGGATCTGCCGCGCTTCGGCGTTTTCTTTCGTTTTTTCAAATATATCCTATTTTTTCATATCTGTAAATGTCATTTCCTGGCAGCCGGACGCCGTATGAAATTTTTTGGAAAGACTGGAAACAATAAACGCTGCTGGAAGAAATTTGCCCGTGCGGAATGCTTGACAGATACGTTGAGATGCAATATCATACGTGTCAGTTACGATACATCGCAATCGGCACGGGAACGCTTCGGAATGGAGGCAGCAATGGTCAAGATCGATTGCAGCAATCTGATCCATGAAATGGCGGGCAGGGGAGTCACTGCCCGGGATCTCGCCTTTCTGCTGGGAGAGGAGGAAGAAACGATCCTCTCCAGGATGCGGGGCACGTCGGAATGGGTTTACAGCGAAGCCGTTATCATCAGGAATGCGCTGTTCCCGGAATGTGAGCTCGGGTATCTTTTTCAGGAAAAAAGACAGGATGCGTGAATACGAAAGAATGAAGAAAGCATTGATCATCACCACGATCAGCGGCTTCGTGCCGCAGTTTGAAAAAAATCATGTTTCTCTTTTGCAGGAAAAGGGCTATGAAGTTCATTATGCATCAAACTTTGACCGGCCGGTCTATGACCATGAGAAGGACTTCTTTCGGAAGAACGGTATCATTACCCACCCGCTCTCTATTGAAAAATCGCCGGTGAACCTTCTGCAGAACGCCAGAGCATTCGGCCAGCTGAAGCGTCTTCTGAAACGGGAGCATTTTGATCTGATCCACTGCCACAATCCCATGGGCGGAGCGCTGGGAAGGACGGCGGCTGGCCTGTATTCGCCGGGATCGGTGATCCTCTATACGGCGCACGGGTTTCATTTTTACAAAAAGGCTCCCTGGAAAAACTGGCTGCTGTATTATCCGGCGGAGCGGGCGCTCGCCCGACTGACGGACATCCTGATCACCGTGAATGAAGAGGATCATGAAAGAGGAAAACGTTTCTGCCTGCGGCGGGGCGGAAGCGTCTGGAAGATCCCGGGCGTCGGCGTGGATGTGGAACGGTTCATTCCGCAGGAGGAAGAAAGAAGCAGGCGGAAAGCGGAATATGGATTTCCGGAGGACTCCTTCCTTCTCCTGTCGGCCGGCGAACTGAACCGGAATAAGAATCACCGGGCCGTGATCCGGGCGGTCGCGCAGATGAAGGACCAGAACATTTATTATGGGATCTGCGGCAGAGGAAGCGGCAGGAAAAGCCTGGAAGCGTGGATCCGGAGGGAAGGCCTGCAGGAACGGGTGCGGCTTCTGGGTTACAGAAAGGACATGGAGCGGATCCTTCCCGCAGCGGACTGCTTCCTGTTTCCCTCCAGACGGGAGGGCTTCGGCATGGCCGCAGTGGAAGCGATGGCCTCAGGCCTTGCCCTCATCACATCGGACTGCCGCGGCACGAGAGAATATATGAAGGACGGCATTACCGGATTCATCTGTGAAAGGAACCGTCCGGAAAGCTATGCCGAAGCGGTGCAGCGGCTGCGGGACGATCCGGCGGGACACAGAAGCATGGAAAAGGAAAGCCGCAGACAGGCGCTCTGCTTCAGCAGGCAGGCGACGGAGAGCATCATGAGGCAGATCTACGAGAAGGCTTCGGAATGGAGGCAACAATGTCCGACAGAAAAGTTACCGTTGTGATGGGCGTCTACAACCAGCACAGAAAGGAACAGCTGGAGGAGGCGGTCCGCTCCATCCTGTCGCAGACCATGCGGGAATGGGAGCTGATCATCTGTGATGACGGCTCAGAAGGGGAAGCCGCCCGGCATCTGAAAGCATATGAGGGACGGGACGAACGGATCCGCCTGTTTCGCCACTCCCGGAACCGGGGGCTTGCGGCAGCGCTGAACGCCTGCATCTCTCTGGCAAGGGGCAGCTACATCGCCCGGATGGACGCAGACGATATTTCCATGCCGGACAGACTGGAAAAGCAGTACCGGTTTCTGGAAGCGCATCCCGAATACGCCTTTGTGGGATGCAGCGCATGGCTGATCGACGACAACGGTGCATGGGGCATACGGAATATGCCGGAGCAGCCCTGCCGGATGGATTTTCTTCCCTTTTCTCCCTTTATCCATCCCTCCGTCATGGTGCGCAGGGAAGTCTATCTTGCGAGCGGAGGCTATCTTGTTTCCGAACAGACCTGCCGGTGCGAGGATTATGAGCTGTTCATGCGTCTTTACGCACAGGGGTTTCGCGGCTATAACCTGCAGGAACGGCTGTTCTGCTATCGGGAGGGGCGGGAGAGCTATGAACGCAGAACGTTCCGCTTCCGCCTGAACGAGGCGGGCATCCGGCAGCGCAGCTTCAGGGATCTCGGCCTGACAGGGCCGTATGCGCGGCTCTGTGCCCTCCGTCCCATGGCGGCGGGACTTCTCCCGGTTCCCGTTCTGATGTACATGAAAAGACGACAGGCAAGAAAGGAGGCTGCCCGGATTGAATCTCACGGACCGGAATGGCAATGGCAGACAGAATGAATACCGCAGGCTGCTGCAAAGGACGCCCGCCCTTCTGCGGATCTCGGACAGGGCCTGGAGACAGGCACAGGAAATGGGGGCTTGGGCGCCGCAGGCGCAGATCGATGTCAGCATGTATGTCCTTGGCCCGGTGCTGTATTCCTTTCTTACCTGGGTGCTCCGCCGGGCGCAGGAGACGGGAAAGAAAAGGCTTTATTTTCTGGCAAGGGACGGCTGGATGATGTACCGGATGGCACAGGGGCTCTGCGAAGCCAAAGGGCTTTTTCCGGAATGCCGCTATCTTTATGCCTCCCGTTATGCCTGGAGAGTCCCGCAGCAGCATCTGAAAAGAGAAAGCAGTCTGGAGCAGATCTGCCGCAGCGGCATGCACGTGACCTTTGCCGATGTGATGCGGCGGGCCGGGCTGACACGGGAGGAGACGGAAAAGATCGCTTCGCTGATCCGCCCGGGAAAAAGCATCCGGAAGGTCCTGACGCGCAGGGAGCTTCTCAGCCTGAGAACGCAGCTGGCAGGATGCGGACCCTTCCTGGAGCTTGCGGAAAGGCATTCCCGCAGCCGTTATGCCGGCACCCTTGCTTATCTGTCCCGGGAAGGACTGCTGGATCACGTTCCTTATGCGCTGGTGGACAGCGGCTGGACCGGAAGCCTGCAGGAAAGCCTGACCTGTCTTCTGGAAAGCGCCGGATACGGCGGACGGGTGGAGGGATATTATTTCGGTCTCTACAGCCTGCCCGACGCTGCGGATGCCGGACGGTTTCACGGCTGGTATTTCGGGCCGGGCAGCCGGGCGGGACGAAAGGCCCGGTTTTCCAACTGCCTCCTGGAATCTGTTTTCACGGCTCCCCACGGCATGACGGAGGGCTATGAAGAAGGGAACGAAGGTCCGGTTCCGCGGCTGGCCCGGCTTCATCCGAAGCGAAAGGCCTGGACAAAACGGCAGCTCGGACTCCTGGAAATCTATATGGAAACGCTCCTGAAAAGCCTGGATGAGGTACCTGAACAGGAAGCGCAGCTTCTGCGCGCCGAAGCCCTCCTTTCCCGTTTCATGTCCGCCCCGTCCCGGAAAGAAAGCATCTGCTATGGAAACGCTTTTTTCTCCGATGAGGTGACGGAGGAGAGGATGCGGCCTCTGGCGGCCCGCCTCACCCGGCGTCAGCTGCTGGAGCTGCACCTTCCGGTCCGCCTGCTTCTGTTTCTTTCCGGAAAAAGAAATCCGGCAGAAAGCGGATGGACAGAAGGGAGCGTCCGCCTGTACGGCGGGAGGCTGTACCCCTGGCACAGGGCGGGAATCCTGTTTGGCCGGTATGCGGTCTATTTGAAAATGCAGTACGATTATCAAAGGAAAAGAAAGGCGGCCGGAAAATGAACCGATACGCGCAGCTGAAGCAGCACGGCTTTGTGATCAGACAGCTGGTAGCAAGGGAAATGAAGCGGAAGTATTCCAGATCCTTTCTGGGGATCCTGTGGAGCGTGCTGAACCCGCTTCTGAACATGGTGGTGCTTTCCGTCATTTTTACAAAAATGTTCAGTAGGAATATCGAAAACTACCCCCTGTATCTGCTCTGCGGGCAGACGATCTGGCAGCTCTTTACGGGAGCGACAAACGCGGCGATGACCGTCATGGCGGATAACCGGGTGATGCTGTCCAGAGTCCGGTTTCCTATGGAGATCCTTCCCATTTCCAGGGTGGCCGGCGCGATGGTGAACTACCTGTATACCTTTGCGGCCTATTTCGTGATGCTCCTTCTGTTCGGAATACGGCCTGCCGCCACTCTGCTCGCCGCACCTTTGGTGATCGGATGTGTCACGCTGTTTTCTCTGGGGATCGGGTATCTGCTCGCCGCCGCCTATGTCTTTTTTGCGGACATCAAATATCTGTATTCTGTGCTCCTGGGGCTGTGGATGTACTGTTCGGCGATCTTTTACCCGATCGAGCAGCTTCCCGGAACGATCGGAAGACTCGTTGAAGCCAACCCGGTGTACAACTATATCGCCTGCATGCGCAGCGCCACTCTGTACGCTTCCTGGCCGACGGCAACGCAGTGGGCGCGGATGGCCGTATGGGCCGTCCTGATGTATGCGGCGGGCAGTCTGGTATTCCGGCTCTGCCGGGAACGGATCATGCAGACCGTCTGAGACCGGCCCTCCGATAAGAGGCGGATCTCAACAGAAAGGAAGACAATGAAAAGGAACAGAACCGCACAGAATCAGGCCCCTGCGGCCGTCATACGGCTCAGGGACGTGAGCATGCGCTTTCGGGTCAGTGAGATCAACGCGGGCAGCCTGAAGGAGTATCTGCTTGCAGTCCTGAAGCATCAGAACCGATACCGCATGCTGGAGGCCCTGCAGCACATCAGCCTTGAGATCGGCGCAGGCGAGATCGTCGGCATCATCGGCACCAACGGCTCCGGAAAGAGCACGCTTCTGAAGCTGATCGCCGGTGTGCTCAGGCCCACGGAGGGACAGGTGGAAACGGATCCCGCAAAGGTACAGCTTCTCAGTCTGGGAACCGGCTTCGACACGGAGCTGACCGCCAGAGAGAATGTATACCTGAACGGGGCGATCATCGGCTACAGCAGCAGGTTCATCGACGAGCACTACGAAGAGATCGTGGAATTCGCGCAGCTTTCGGGCTTTATGGAGGAAAAGATCAAGAATTTTTCCTCCGGGATGATTTCCCGGCTGGGCTTTGCCATTGCCACGGCGGGCGATGCGCCGGAGATCCTGATCCTGGATGAGGTGCTCAGCGTGGGAGACATGTTTTTCAGGAAAAAAAGCGAACAGAGGATCCGGGAACTGATCCGCAGCGGCTCCACAGTGCTGATCGTGTCCCATTCCACGGACGCCATCATCAAAAACTGCACCAGAGCGGTCTGGATCGAAAAGGGAATCTTAAGAAAGGATGGAGACCCGGCAGAGGTCTGCGCCGCCTATCGGAGGATGGAAAAAGAAGGATGAATCTCAGAATACGACTTTACGGCATACTGGTGGGCCGGGTGCCGCAGATCCGGGAAAAATATCAGCACATGCGGAGCGCTCCGTCCGCTCTCCGGAGCCGTCCTGCCGCCTGGCTCTGTCTGATCTGGTGGAATCTCCTCTGGCTTTCCGGCAGGAGAAATGCCGGGGAAACGGACAGTGACAGGCGGAGGGCAGGACGCCTTCCGGTTTCAGGACCGGAGAGCGCACTCTCCCTGCAGGAACCGCCGGACAGATTGGCCGAACGGCTTTCCGCCTTCGATGTCATTTCCTTTGACGTCTTCGATACCCTGCTGCTGCGTCCCTTCTGCCGCCCGGAAGATTTGTTCTACATCGTGGGGCAGAAGCTGTCCTGCCTGGATTTCCGCAGGATCCGCATGGAAGCGCAGGCCCGGGCCGCAGAACGCTGCCGGAAAGAAAAAGGGCACGGGGAGGTCACCCTTTCGGAGATCTATGACTGGCTGGAAAAAGAGGCCGGCATCCCGAAGGAGGAAGGCATGCGCGCAGAGCAGGAAACGGAAGAAGAACTGTGCTTTGCCAACCCCTATATGCTGGAGGTGTTCCGGCATCTGAAAAAAAGAGGGAAGACCGTCATCGTGCTCTCCGATATGTATCTTCCTTCGCAGACCATCCTGCGCCTGCTTAAGACGCGCGGCTTTTCCGGCATCCACGCCTGCCTCGTCTCCTGCGAACAGGGCTGCGGCAAGGGAAACGGCGGGCTGTATGAGAAGGCCTTCGGACGGTTCGGTCCGGGACGCTTCATCCATGTGGGAGACAATCGGGCTGCCGACGGTAAAAAGGCGCGCCTTGCGGGCTGGGAGAGCGTCATCTGTCCGAACGTCAATATGGCCGGAAAGCCGTTCCGGGCAGGGGAAATGTCCCCCGTGACCGGGAGCCTGTACCGGGGGCTGGTGAACGCTCATCTGCACAACGGTCTGCGGCTTTGGGACCAGGACTATGAATGCGGCTTTGTTTACGGCGGGATTTTTGTGCTGGGCTACTGCCAGTTCATCCACGATCATGTCAGAGCGCATGGGATCGAAAGAATCCTGTTCCTGGCGAGGGACGGACATGTCCTCAGCCGGGTCTACCGCCTGCTTTATCCGGACGAAGCCGAAAAAAAGGCCCGCTATGCCCTCTGGTCCAGGCTGGCTGCCGTCAAGCTTACGGCAGCCCGGAACAAATACGACTATTTCCGGCGGTTTCTGTTTCATAAAGTGAACCAGGGCTTTACCCTGGAGCAGATTTTGGAAGCGATGGAGCTTTCCGACCTTCTCCCCGGCCTGACCGGGACGGAGGATGAGCCAAAAGAAGGGATAAAAGCGGGGAAAAGGACGGCAGAAGCGCGCGCAGAGACGGGCCTGAAGCGGGAGGAAACGCTCACGGACAAGAACGTGCACGCCGTCAGAGACTATTTGAACCTGCGCTGGGAGGAGGTTCTCGCCCGTTATGCAGCCCAGCTGGAAGAGGGCAGACGCTATTACGAAAGGATCCTGGACGGCGCTTCCCGGGCCGCGCTTGTGGACATCGGATGGGCCGGAAGCGGTGCGATGGCTCTGGATGTGCTGATCAATCAGGTCTGGAACCTGGACTGTGAGGTCACAGGGCTCCTGGCCGGGACCAACACCCGGCATAACGCGGAACCGGATATGAGTGAAGCACAGCTTGCAGGCGGAAAGCTGGTCAGCTATCTGTTTTCCCACGCCCACAACCGGGACCTCTGGGAACGGCACAGCGCCGCGGCGGGCGACAACGTGGCTCTGGAAGAGCTGCTGGCATCTCCCTTTCCGGGCTTTCGGGGCTTTACGGGCCCGGACTGGGAGCAAAAGGCCCTGTGTCCGCGTACGGACGCACAGGCCAGGCGTGCGGAACGGATCCAGGAAGGGATCCTGGATTTCTGCAGACTGTATCTGAAAAGCGGTGCCGACCGTTTTATCGTTTCCATAAGCGGCAGGGACGCCGCGGCTCCCGCCCGCCTTTGGGCGGAGGCGGAAAGAAAGAGAAGAGCCCGGGAAAATACCGGATGCGTGCTGGTCTGACCGGAACGCCGGATGCCCGAAAGAAGATCTGAGAGGTATTAACAGAGCGGGAAACCGCCTGTTGATATAGAAAGAAGCCACACATACCGTTACTTATTTGATCTGTTTACAGAAAGGAAAAAACATGAAAAAGAAAGCAGCACTTTTACTCGCAGCAGTTATGACCTTCAGTCTGGGCACGACCGCTATGGCGGCGCCCAGCCCCGCCATCACCACCAGAAGCGTGCGGCAGGTGGTGGTGAACCCTTCCATCGGAGGAGACAGCCGGACGGTGAGTCTTTCCGGTCAGCAGACCGCAACCCTGCCCGGCACCACCTTCGTCACCGCAGGCGGGCAGACCGTTGACGCGGCGGCAGTGGCCCTCAGGAGCGCACCTTCCTCTGTGCAGGAGGCGCAGGAAGCGGCGGCATCCCTGGTGAGCGCGATCGCCTCTGGCGACATGCGCATCCTGAACTTCACCGGTCAGAAGGCGCTGTCTCTGACGGATGCGGCCGGAAATCTGAACATCGTAAACCACATGAGCATCGGCCTTTCCACCGCTTCCGGAGAAGCGGTCTCTCAGAACGGATCCATCTCCGCCGCCTTTGCACTGAGCGACATTCTGGGAGAAAGAACCCTTCAGGAGGGAGAAACCGTCCAGGCCCTGTACAGAAGAGCGGACGGAACCTGGGCGGCGGTCCCTGTGGTGATCATCAACGGAGCGATCGCCATCGCCCTTCCCGCCTTCAGCGGAGCCGTGAACGTCACCTTCGTTGTGGCGCAGGGAACGCCTTCCTCCACCGTCTCCGCCTCCGCGGCCGTTTCTCCCGCGACCTGATCCCCAAAAAGAGCAGGCAGCCGGAAAGGAATATTCCTGAAAAAAATGCGCATACTGAAAGCAGTATGACAGGCTGCGCAGCGAACATGGTGTGGTTTCATGAGAACTTCCCCGCCCCGGCATGCCGGAGGCGGGGATTTTGCCGTGGCAAGAGAAAACCGCTTTGCTGCAAACGGCAGGAAAGGAAGGCTATGACTCGAAACAGCAGAAACAATGTGCCCGCAGAAACCGAAAAGGTCCTGTTTGACGGCGGATATTCCTATGACGCTTCCATCCCCGTCCTGTCCGTCGTCATCCCGGTCTATCAGGTGGACAAATATCTTCCGAGATGTCTGGAAAGCGTGACGGAACAGACCTTTCAGAACCTGGAGATCATCGTCGTGGAGGACTGCTCCGGGCAGAAGGACCGGGCGATCATTGAATCCTTCTGCAGAAGGGATCCGCGGATCCGTTATATCAGGCACAGCCGGAACATGGGCCTCTTCCAGGCCAGGATCACCGGCATGAAATATGCCTCCGGAGAATATTTTGCCTTCCTGGACGGCGACGATTCCCTCTCTGTCGACTACTACCGCCTGCTGATGGACCGGATCCGGGAAAGCAGCGCGGACATGGTCATCGGAGATTTTGCGGATGAGTATGAGGACGGAAGACTCGAATACTATAATTTCGACAACCTCCGCTTCCGGGACATCGATCTGTCCGGGGAGAAGGTCTATGAAACTTTCCTCGGGCAGCACGGGCTCTGGTTCGGCTGGCATACCGTATGGAACAAGGTCTGCCGAAGATCGCTCTGGGATGCCTCCCGAGACGTTCTGGAGCAGTTTTCCAGGAGTCATGGGCGTCTTGTCATGACGGAGGACATCGCCTTTTCCTGTGTGTTCTGGAGATACGCCCGCAGGGTGGTAAACTGCCACGGCGCTCTTTACCGATATTTTCATCATGCAGGCCAGTCTGTCGCCAACAGCGATCTGGCCAAATTTTCCGGAAGCCTGAACGACGTAGCCGCCGTTTTCGGCTTCTTCCGGGATTTCCTGATCCGGGAGGGGCTGTTTGAAAAATATCAAAAGGATTATGAAGCCTTCCGGGAGGTCTATATCCAGTTCTGGACGGGAAACGCGGATGCGCTGCAGGAGGAAGCGGACAGAAGGGCAGGGCGCAGGCTGATTCAGAAGCTGTTCGGCCATGTGCGGGAACGAAACGGCAAGGATCATTTTCATTATTCCATGCGTTCTTCGATCGCCTCCTTTGAGTTCTACGAGGACATCAAAAAGAACATCTGCTCCGAACAGACACAGACCGTCAGCTTCGATGTGTTTGATACCCTGCTGGTCAGGCCTTTTCTGAAGCCTTCGGACCTGTTCGCCCTGATGGACGACGCCTTCAACGAGATGGTATCGGCCCGCTCTTATGTGGATTTTCAGAAGATCCGGATGCGGACGGAGGAGGCGCTGCGAAAGGAGCTGAACATGGGTGTGGAGGAAGTGCGGCTCGGCGACATCTACGAAAAGATCGGAAGCCTTTTCGGACTGACCCGGGAGCAGACGAACGAGCTGAAAGACCTGGAGCTTGGGCTGGAAGAGCGGTTCATCCGGGCAAGAAGGACCGGAAAGGAGCTCTACGAGCTGGCCAAAAGCCAAAAGAAGCGGATCATCTGTATCAGCGACATGTATCTGTCCGGCGCACAGGTGGAGCGGCTGCTGCGCCGCTGCGGCTACGAGGCGGACCGCGTCTATGTCTCCGGCGACTATCGGATGACCAAGCAGTCCGGAAAGCTGTACGGAGTCATGCTGCGGATGGAAAGGACCGCCCCGGACAGGATCGTGCACATCGGGGACAACTGGAACAGCGACGTGGTCATGGCCAAAAATGCCGGATTGAGATCCTACCACCTCGCCTCCCCCGTCAGCATGCTGAAGGGAGAAAATCCGGGAATCTATACAGGCTGCAGCTACCGAAAGATCTTCGGAGTGTCGGGAAAGATCTATATGGGCGAATCGGCGGCGGAGTATCTGGGGATCCGCTGTATGCTCGCCCTTGTCGCCAACCGGATCTTTGACAATCCCTATACCGCTCAGTTCCATCCGGAGACGGATTTTAACTGTGATCCGTATTATATCGGCTACTATCTGCTGGGCATGCACGTATATGCCGTTGCGGACTGGGTCCTCAGGACCGCCCGGGAGGAGCACAGGCAGAAGGTACATTTTGTTTCCCGCGACGGCTTTCTTCCCTGGAAGGCCTTCCGGATCCTGGCCGAAAGCAGGGGAGCGCACACGGATTCCGGCTACCTGTATATTTCCAGGAAAGCGACGGCCATCCTGCAGAGCGGGTCCGCTGCGGATGTGGAATCCTACTTGAATTCCTTTTCCTCCGACAGCGTTTCCATCCGGACGCCCATCGACACGTTTGCAGTCATAGCGAAGGAGCAGTATCAGAACAGCCTGGAACGGCTCAGTGAAAGCGGACTGATCTATTTCGGAAAAACCGGCGGCTTTCCGGAGACCATGAAGCTGGGAAAGCTCCTGTTTGAAGAATATCTGGATGCACAGAAAGCGGAGGCGTACATCCAACAAGCAAAGGAGCATTTTCAGAAGCTCCTGCGGAAAGGGGACCTCCTTTTTGACCTGGGTTACCGCGCCAATAAGGAATACATCCTGAGCTCTCTGATCGGGAGGCCTGTCGACTGCCTGTATCTGTATACCAATGAGAGCAGGGCGCTGGAACGGGCACGCCGCATGGGATTTTCCATCCGCACCTTTTATGATTATACCCCCACGGCCTATGCGGCGGCCAGGGAGCTGATGTTTTCCGAGACGGGCCCCTCCTGCGTGGGTTATGACATGCAAAACGGCATGGCGCCCCTGTTTGATCCGGACTATCAGGAGCATTATTTCAACGAATTCGTGCTGAACACCATGCAGGAAGCCGCTCTGGATTTCGTCCGGGATTTTGAACGGACCTTTCGGGACACACCGGTGCCGTTTCTGTACAGAGGCTTTGATGCTTCTCTCCCCTTTGAATTCTTTCTGCATTATTCCGCCCCGGCGGACCGGCAGATCTTCGGATGCATCACCTTTGAGGATGACAGCTTTGCCGGAAAGCCGTCCGCACTGACGGAAGAATGGCAGAAGGCCATTTCCTATCACCGGCTGGATCAGGACGTGCCGGAAAAGGAGGTAGTCCGGACCGTCATCCGTTCAAATGACGCGGATCAGGAGGTGCTCAGAGGCCTCAAGGCCCTGCCGGATGGGCTGGAGGAGCTGTACGTGGACGGGCTGTTCGTCAAGGCCTTCCGGGCGCTGAACGAAAAGCTGCCGCCGGGCAGCAGAAGGAGGGAAACCATCAAGAAGGCGGCTTCTCTGCTGATCAGTCAGGACAAGGAAAAGGAATAAAGAAAAATGGAGAAAGAAAAGAAAACGGCGATCTTCAGCCTGAAACCGGCAGACGCGGCGGGAAGCGTTGCGGAAAAATATCGGGCACTGGGCGGAAATACGGGAAATCTGGTCTTTGATGAGGCGCTTTCCTGCCTGCTTGATGCGGACCGGGTATACTGGGATACGCCGCCTGAGATCCTCAGCCGGTACGACCGCTTTGTCACCACCTCATACATCTGGATCCGGAAGGGGCAGGAGGTTGCCGGCAGTCTGAAGGCTGTCGGTGATAAGCCTCTGATCCCCATGAGCGTGGGACTGCAGGCGGACGACTATGATCCTGCCTTTCCGATTCACCCGCAGGTGGTAAAAGAGCTGAAAGCCATAGAGGAGCGCTGCGTCATCGGCTGCAGGGGAGCCTATACGGCGGAGATCCTGCACCGGCACGGAATCCGGAATCTGATGGTAATCGGCTGTCCCTCCGTCTATCCCTGCATCCGGGAAGGCACCTTCGTCCGGCAGTCTGCCGACTGCCGGCCCCAACGGACGGCGGCCAACTTTGCCACCTTCTGGAGAAAGCTCAGAGAATATGAGGTGCGCTTTTTGACCTGGCTCGCCCAAAACCGCTTTACCTTTATCGAACAGACGCAGGCCGGGCTGGAGGAAGCGTACTGGACCGGAAAACCGGAGGATTTCCGGCTGGTCAGCCGGTGGCTGGAGGGAAAAAAGGTATTCTTTTCCTGCCGGGAATGGCAGGAGGAGATGATGCGCCACGATTTTTGTCTGGGCTACCGCTTTCACGGAAATGTGATGGCCGTCCGCTGCGGCATTCCCGCGCTTTTTCTCTGCGCGGACTCCAGGGTCAGGGAGCTGTGTGAGTTTTTCCGCTTTCCCATGCTTCCCGCCGGCGCGTTCGACGAAACGAAGCCCATCGAATACTGGTATGAAAAAGCGGATTATTCCGGCTTTCATCAGCAGCTCGGCCAAAAGCGCCGGATCCTGGAGGAATTCTGCCGGAAAAACAGCCTGCCGCTCAGAGGGCTGAAATCTTGCGGATCTCCTCTTCCCATGGTAAAATGGCAGATATAGCAGGCCGAAAAGGAGGGATTTGCTTATGAAGCTGGTTATTACCATGAGCCGGAAGTACGGAACGGGAGCGAGCATCATTGCAAAGGAGCTGTCCGACAGGCTCGGCATTCCTGTTTATGACAAGGCATATATCGAAGAGCAGCTCAGCGGCCACCGGTATGAAAATGAGGCGGAGGCGATCCGCAGGCTCGCCGAACAGCCCTGCATCATACTGGGACGCTGTGCGTCGGACATCCTGAAGGGAAGAGAAGATGTCTTCAATATCTTCATCCGGGCGGACAAGGAAGACCGGATACGCAGGATCATGGACCGGGACAGCCTAAGCTACGACCAGGCGAAGGAAAAAGTGGAGCGCACGGACGAAAAGCGCGCGGCCTATTACTACGAGCATACGGGGAAGACCTGGGGAGACGTGAACGACTACCATATGATCCTGGACACATCTGAACTCGGCGTGGAAAACTGTGCGGAAATCCTGATGCGCTATTTCAGAAAGCTGGAATATATCTGAGTTCATAAAAAGTGTGTCCCAAAAAGGAAGGAAGCAGCCGGGACTGCCGGATGGGAAAGGAAAAGGGATGCGTTACATAGCAGATGCAAAACGATATGAAACAATGACCTATCACCGCTGCGGGAACAGCGGTCTGATGCTGCCGGAGCTGTCGCTGGGACTCTGGCACAATTTCGGAGACACCGCAGCTTACGATAACATGAAGCAGCTGATCTTCACCGCCTTTGACAACGGGATCACCCATTTTGACCTGGCCAACAATTACGGCCCCGCCTATGGGAGCGCGGAGAAAAACTTCGGGCGGATCCTGCGGGAGGAGCTGGGAGGCTACCGGGATGAACTCCTCATCAGCACCAAGGCGGGCTACGACATGTGGGAAGGTCCTTATGGGAACTGGGGAAGCAGAAAATATCTGATCGCCAGTCTGGATCAGAGTCTGAAGCGGATGGGGCTGGACTACGTGGACATCTATTACCATCACCGGATGGACCCGCAGACGCCTCTGGAGGAAACCATGGGAGCGCTGGATCAGGCGGTAAAAAGCGGCAAGGCGCTCTATGCCGGTCTTTCCAACTACGACGGCCCCACGATGGAGCGGGCCTGCCGGATCCTGGAGGAGCTGAAATGTCCCTTTGTCATCAATCAGAACTCCTACAACATCTTCAACCGTACCATTGAAAACAATGGCCTGAAGGACGCGGCAGTAAGGCAGAAGAAGGGCATCATCTCCTTCAGCCCTCTGGCGCAGGGCATGCTCACCGACCGCTATCTGAACGGCATTCCGGAGGACAGCCGCATCCGGACGGACGGCCGTTTTTTGAAGGAGGGAAATCTGACCCCCGGGATCCTGTCCCGGATCCGCGCGCTGAATGAACTCGCCGCAGCCCGCGGGGAAAAGCTTTCCCAGATGGCACTGAAATGGATCCTGCGCGACGGCGCAGTGACCAGCGTGCTGATCGGCGCATCCAGGCCGCAGCAGATCCTGGATAACCTGAAGGTGCTTCAGAGCGCGCCTTTTTCCGAAGAAGAGCTGAAAAAGATCGACGCGATCTCACTGGAATGACGCAGAAGATTTTATGTCGGGGGATGGACCTTTGAATTACAAGAAGATGAAAAACCTTTTTCTCAGGCAGTCCTGTCTGGACTCCTGGAGCGATTATGAAAACAGCCTGACGAAGTCCAGCTTCATCCGCTGGGATTATCTGATCCTGACCGCCTCCAATGAGGAGCAGGCGCGCACCTACCGAGAGCAGATCGACGATCGGCTGCGGCAGGGAAGGCTTCCCGCGGGTACCTGCTATGCGGTGCTTCCGGATCCGGACGGAAAGCGGGTGGGCTCCGGCGGAGCCACCCTGCATGTATTACGTTATATTGCCGAAAGAGAGCGGGAAAAGAGGACGGCAGAAAAAGGCGGTCCCGGTACGAGTCCCTTTCAGGGGCTTCGCATCCTGGTCATCCATTCCGGGGGAGACAGCAGGAGAGTGCCCCAGTACTCCGCCTGCGGCAAGCTGTTTTCTCCGGTGCCCAGGGAACTTCCCAACGGCTTTGGCTCCACGCTCTTTGACGAGTTCGTGATCGGTATGTCCGGCGTTCCTTCCCGGATCCCCGAGGGAATGCTGGTGCTTTCCGGGGATGTGCTTCTTCTTTTCAATCCGCTGCAGATCGACTTCAACGCAGAAGGCGCTGCTGCGATCTCCATGAAGGAAAGCGTGAAAACGGGGAAGGAGCACGGCGTATTTCTAAACGACGGTCATGATTATGTGGGGCAGTTTCTGCATAAGCAGAGCGAGGAGCGGCTGCGCGCCCTCGGAGCGGTCAACGCCCACGGGAACGTGGACCTGGATACGGGGGCGGTGGTCCTTGGCGTGAAGCTGCTGGAGGCACTCTATGGGCTGATCAGTACGGATGGGAAGCCGGACGAAGCCAAATTTCACGAATTCGTCAACGAAAGGGCCCGCATCAGCTTTTACGGAGATTTCCTCTATCCCCTTGCGGGTCAGTCCACCCTGAAGCAGTACTTTCAGGAGGCGGCGGAGGGAGAGCTCAATGAGGAGCTTCTTGGCTGCCGCAGAAAGATCTGGGAAGCGCTTCATCCTTTTTCCATGAAGCTGATCTGCCTGTCTCCGGCGGAATTCATCCATTTCGGGACCACGGCGGAGCTGATGCGGCTGGTGACCCGCGACGTGGAGGACTATGAATTCCTGGACTGGAAAAAGCAGGTGGTCAGCACGGCTCCCGAGGGAGCGGATTATGCCGCTCACAACAGCTATGTGGGAAAGCGGGCGAAGATCGGGACGGGCGCCTATCTGGAAAACAGCTTCATTCTGGATGAATCCTGTGTGGGAAGCGGGAGCATCGTTTCCTGCGTGAAGCTGAAAAATGTTTCCGTTCCGGAAGGGGTGGTCCTGCACGGTCTGAAGCTTCTGGACGGAAGGTATGTGGTACGCGTCTACGGCGTGGAGGACAACCCGAAGGGAACGCTGCAGGGGGAGGGCAAAAGCGCTGCCTTTCTGGGAAGCACGCTGGAGGCTTTCCTTTCGGCAAACAGCCTCACGCCGGAGGACCTCTGGGCGGAAAAGGAAGTCCGTTCCCTGTGGAACGCCCGTCTTTATCCGGCCGCTGCCAGCATGGAAGAGGCAGTCCATTTTGCACTTCTGACCGTAAAAATGGCACGCGCGGCACAACGCTTTTCCCGGCAGGAACCGGTTCCGGAAGCGGAGCCGTATTCCGGCCCGGAGCCGGTATCTGCTTCAGAACGTCTGGCCTGGCTGGATGCAGAACGCCTGAGCCTGCAGTCCGGCTTCAACCGGGCGGATGCGTCTGCGGCGATCACCTGGCAGAGAGAGCTGGAAAACAGGATCCTCACGACCCGCTTTCTGTGGAAGCTGGAAAGCGGTACATATTTCAAGGATGCGCTTCAGGTATTTGGAGCCCACGGCATTGACGAAAAGATCTTTTCTCTGCTTCTTCAGGATGCGCAGGCGTCCGGCTTTTCCCTGAAGATCCGGGTCTTTTATGCGCTTGCACAGTATATGAAGGAGCGCCGTCTTTCCTTTGGCGGCATGGGATATGACCGTCTGGAGGCTCTCTGCTTTGACACCATTCAGAAGACCATCTTTGAGGACGCCGCTGCCGGCCTGCCTGCCGCCGACGGCTACCGGATCGTGCAGGAAGCGGTGGACGTGGCGCTTCCCGTACGGGTCAACTGGGGCGGCGGGTGGACGGATACCCCGCCTCACTGCAACGAACAGGGCGGCACCGTGCTGAATGCAGCGCTGAAGCTGAACGGGATCTTTCCGATCCAGATCCGCGTGGAACGGCTTTCCGAGCCCCATATGGAGTTTGAGAGCACTGACATCGGCGCTTCCGGACGGGCGGACAGCGTGGAGGAGATCCAGGACTGCCACAATCCCTATGATCCGTTTGCTCTGCACAAGGCGGCGCTGATCGCCTGCGGCATCATTCCGCTGGGAGAAGAAAACGGCGCCCGGTCCGCTTCCCACGGATCCGGGGAAGGGACGAAAGAAGAAGGGCGGGAAAGCCTGCAGGAGATCTGTACCCGTCTCGGCGGCGGCATCCGCCTTTCCACGAGAGTGGTCGGCATTCCCCAGGGCTCCGGACTCGGCACCAGCAGCATCCTTTCCGGTGCCTGCGTCAAGGGCCTGTTCCGGTTTCTGGGGAGGGAGGTTTCTGACGATGAGACCTATGCCATCGTCCTCGCCATGGAACAGATCATGAGCACGGGCGGCGGCTGGCAGGATCAGGTAGGAGGCCTGACGCCGGGAATCAAATTCATTACCACCAGGCCCGGCATTCATCAGCAGATCCATGTGGAAAAGGTCAGGATCCCGGAGAAAACCGCGAAGGAGCTGCAGGAGCGGTTTGCCCTGATCTACACCGGGCAGAGAAGGCTCGCAAGGAATCTGCTCCGGGATGTGGTAGGCGGCTACCTGGGCGGACGTCCGGAATCCATCGATGCGCTGAAGAAGATGCAGTCTGTTGCCGTGCTGATGCGTTTTGAACTGGAAAGAGGCGATCTGGATGCCTTTGCCCGGCTTCTGAACCGTCACTGGGAGCTTTCCAGGCAGCTGGATTCCGGCTCCACCAATACCTGTATCGAGCAGATCTTTCTCTCCTGCGAGGACCTGATCGACGCCCGATTCATCGCCGGTGCGGGCGGCGGCGGCTTCCTTCAGGTGCTTTTAAAGCGCGGCTGCACGAAGGAGATGCTCCGGGAACGCCTGCATGAGATTTTCCAGGAAAGCGGCGTGGATGTGTGGGAGACGGAGTTTGTCTGAAAAGGCAGCTTCTGCCCCCTTTCTTCCCTTTTATCTTCCAACCGCTCTCGCCATTTCTTCCAGCCGCGGATAGGCATAGGAAAAGAAATCCCGGTACGCGCTGCAATAGGCATTCAGGCCCGGCGTGCGGCCGTCAGGAAGCAGCAGGCGGTCCCTGCGGCAGCCGTTGCGGCACAGAGGGAACCAGCGGCAGGAGCGGCATTCCTCCGGCACATGGCGGG
Source organism: Candidatus Eisenbergiella intestinipullorum (assembly GCA_019119815.1). Lineage (GTDB taxonomy): Bacteria > Bacillota > Clostridia > Lachnospirales > Lachnospiraceae > Eisenbergiella > Eisenbergiella intestinipullorum. The sequence goes on from DWWH01000052.1 coordinate 39,708, forward strand.
AGAGAGCGACAAATTGAAGCTCCTCCCGCTTCTGATTCATCTCTTCAAAGGAATGCTCCCGGATATTTCCCAGCTTCCATTCATCCAGCACATAAAAATCACAGGGATAGACGGTGCCGTCGGCTTCCACCACCCACTGCTCGGAGCAGATGCCGTTCATGCTGCATGCCTCCGGGCGCTGTCCCACAAGAATGCCGATCCAGTTCTCAAAGGTCCGGTTGTAGACCGGGCGGCCTGCCTTCCAGTCCGCATACCAGTCATCAAACAGGTCCTTCAGAAACTTTCCATAGCGGTCCGTGGTGAGAGAATAGGAGAGTGCGCCCTTATCTTCCTCAAAAGGATCGATGCAGGGGATATATTGCTGCCAGGCAAAGCCCTGCTCCTGAAAGAACCGGTAGATCCGGCGGATGCGTCTTGCGGATTTTGCGGTGACCACGGTGAGGATGTTGAAATCCACCTGATACCGCTTAAGAAGACCGGCGGCCTCCATCACGCGGGAAAAGCTCCCGCTTCCGTCCGGAAACTTCCGGTTTTCATCATGAAGCTCTTCGTAGCCGTCCAGAGACAGCCCCACCAGAAAATGATTGTCATGCAGAAACTGCGCCCATTCTTCGTCCAGCACGATGCCGTTGGTCTGGATGCTGTTATAAACGGCAGCATTCTTTGTGTTGTATTTCTTTTCCAGATCTATCAGATGTCTGTAGAAGTCCAGTCCTGCAAGCGTAGGCTCCCCTCCCTGAAAGGCGAATGTGGCCGTCTGAGACACCTGCCGCAGCGTCTTCTCCACCAGGATCTCCAGCGTTTCTTCACTCATGAAGCCGCGTGTGGGTTCACTCCTGAGATTCATTTCGTCCGCATAAAAGCAGTAACGGCAGCGCAGATTGCAGCTTCCGGAGGCAGGCTTGATCAGCAGCGTGATGGCGGGTTGCTTTAACATATTGACAGCTCCTTTGCATGATATTTTTATCTATCTTATCACATCTGAACGGGAGGGACAAGCAGACAGCCCGCCCGGAATTTGATGATGCTTTTTGCCCGGCAATATGATATACTACTCTCCGTAGTAAAAAAAGGCAGAAAAGAGTGAAGATTGAAAAATAAGCCTGATGGCTTATTTTTCAATCGGCAGTTTTGCGCCGAAGCACAAAACTGCTGTGATCGCAGAGGAGAAATCACATGCGTGATTTCTCCTCGCGGCCTCAGCGTAGAACGCTTCG
>DWWH01000053.1 GCA_019119815.1 Candidatus Eisenbergiella intestinipullorum
CGTTACAGCTCAGCCTTCGGCAGATCTGTAACGGCATCCGGCCATTCCAAGCGCTTCGCGCCAGGCCGGATGCTTCCAGCCGGTCTGTTTTCGTACGGTCTGCGCAGGGAATGCGCAGACCTGGCTGAGTAGTAACTCCTCCTCTTTTTCCGGATGAAAAGGAGACTCGCTGCACATACTAAGTATCGGACAGCGTCTTTCCTCTCAGGCTGTCCGGAAATTTGAATGGAAAAGGCCATTCTTTTAGATCAGCGCCGCCCTGCGGCGGCAAATGAAGGAGGTAAAAATGAAAAGGCTGAAGCAGATGTTTTCGGGAAAGCCTTCCAGAAGCTTTCCAATGCTGCTGGTCCTCATGATGCTTGTCTTTACGACTGCCTGCGGCAGGAAGGAGCAGAATGCGGACGAGATGGCAGACAGCATGACGGAGACCTCTCAGGCGGCTGATGAAACCCGCACAGAGGCTGCCCTCCCGGGAAGAGAAACGGAAGATGGAGGCGGCATCAACGGAAGCGGTCTCGGTACAACCGGGGAGACTGCCGGGGACGGCACTCAGGCGGAGGAAGAAACTTCCGGCGGCAACAGCACGGCAAATGAGAGCTCCGAAATCATTGACGATACCGGCAGAGTGACCAACGGCGCCGAAAATGCGGCGGATGATGCCGGCGAGAGCATCGGCAATGTGGCGGACGACGCCGGCACTGCCGTAAGGGATGCCGCAGACGATGCGGGCAGCGCCGTGAAGGACGTGATCGACGGCGCAGGAGATGTGGTGAAGGATGCCGCCGAGGGCGTAGCAGACGGAGTCAGAGACGTGACCGGCGCGAAATAAGCAGGGCCGGAAAAAAGGGTGTTTCCCAAGGATCCGATCAGGGATCCGGGAACACCCTTTTTTATCCCGTATTGTCATCCGCCTTTTCACACACCCTTTTCGATCAGGGTTCCGTCCATATAAGCGGCAAGCAGTTCCTCCAGATAGCGGATCCTTTCCTTCAGCTCCGCTCCGATGTCCGTATCCGCCACACGGATACGGTGCAGGGCGGTCTCCACGATAATGGAATCAGAAATAATATCCGATTCCTTGCGGATCGCAGCCTCTGCCGATTCAAAAGGCTCATGGGCGACCAGGGTCATGCCGTGGGAATTGGCCACCAGCGTGTAGCCGGCGATCCCTGTTTTTCCCTGGTAGGCCTTGGAAAAGCCGCCGTCGATGATGAGGAGCTTTCCGCCGCATTTGATGGGCGTCTCTCCTTTTTTCAGCTCCACGGGCACATGGCCGTTGATGATATGAGAGACCTCCGGATTCAGACCAAACTCTTCCAGGATGCGGTTGAGCACCTCCTCGTTGTCCGTCAGGCTGTAGTAGCTGTTCTTTTTCTCCGTATGAACACTCTTTTCTTCCACGAAATAGCGTTCGAATGTAGCCATTTTATCCTTGCCGAAGACCGGAGATTTGGGGCCGGTCCAGATATACCAGATGATGTCCTTCCCCTTTCCCGCTTCTTCCTTATCCTTGGAATAATAGCCCTTTCTCGCGTAATGATCCAAAATATCGTACAGCGCCTTTCCGCTGTATTCCTTTCCGAATACGTTCACCTTCAGGAAATTCCCGTTTTCATCCACAGGAACGCAGCCGTGGTACAGAAGATTGGAATTGTGGACCTTATACAGGCTTCCCTTGGAAAAAAGGAAGCGTACATGGCGCTGCAGCTTCTCACAGTGCACAAAGGCGTGACGCAGCCGCTCCACTACCTGCTCTTCTTCTTCCGTCAGGCGGTACGGGTCCGCCGGATCCACAGTAGGAAAATCCGTATCACGCATGGGATATTCCACACCGCCGATCTCCACGGTCTTTTTCTGATAATCGATCTTATCCAGAAGAAGTCTGTCCTCCATTCCAAACTCCGGCCGTCTCTTTATGAGCTGGCCCTCCAGCTTGAACTGGATGATGGCAATGGCCTTGTGCATCTTCATATCCAGATCCAGGTCCTTGCAGTCATAGCCTTCCCCATATTTGATGGAAAAGACGCTGCAGTCCGTATCTGCATAGGTATCCAGCGCAAAGGTGGCCAGCGGGATCAGGTTGATCCCATATCCTTCCTCCAGAATATCCAGGTTCCCGTATCTGGCCGAAACGCGGATCACATTGGCAATGCAGGCCGCATGGCCGCTGGCCGCTCCCATCCACACCACATCATGATTGCCCCACTGGATGTCCACCGAATGATAGCTGCTCAGGGTATCCATAATGATATGGGGGCCTCTTCCCCGGTCATAGATGTCGCCCACGATATGCAGATGGTCGATCACCAGGCGCTGGATCAGATTGCAAAGCGCAATGATAAAATCCGGCGCACTTCCGATCCGGATGATGGTATGGATGATCTCATTATAGTAGGCTTCCTTGTCCTGCACCTCTTCCTTCTCCGTGATCAGCTCTTCGATCACATAGGAAAAATCCGGAGGAAGCGCTTTTCTGACCTTGGAACGGGTATACTTGGAAGCCACCCGCTTGGTCATCTGCACCAGCCTGTGCAGGGTGATCTTAAACCAGTCCTCCAGGCTTTCCTGATCTTCCTCCTGCTGCATCATCAGTTCCAGCTTTTCTTTCGGGTAATAGATCAGGGTGGCAAGGCTCCTCTTGTCCCTGGCCGTCAGCGTATTGCCGAACTCTTCGTCGATCTTTCTCTTCACGCTTCCCGAACCGTTCTTCAGAACATGATTGAACTGCTCATATTCTCCGTGAATATCCGTCAGAAAATGCTCCGTTCCCTTCGGCAGGCTCATGATGGCCTGCAGGTTGATGATCTCCGTTGACGCAGCAGCGATCGTCGGGAACTGCCTGGAAAGGCTTCTCAGATAATTCAGCTCCAGCTCCTGCATACTCCCCCTTTCCCGGCACCGTTCAGCCGCCGATCACATCGCTCATATCATACAGGCCCGCCGGCCGGTCCTTCAAAAATTTTGCTGCCTGCAGCGCACCCTTTGCAAACACGTTTCTGGAATATGCTCTGTGAGAAAAGGTAATGACCTCATCCTCTCCTGCAAAGATCACATCATGCTCTCCCACAATGGTCCCTCCGCGGACAGCGGAAATCCCGATCTCCTTTTCATCCCGCTTCTGCCTTCTCGTGCTTCTGTCATAAATATAGTGATAGGCTCCGTCCAACTCCTCATTGATGGAGTCCGCCAGCGCGATGGCCGTTCCGCTGGGGGCGTCCAGCTTCCGGTTATGATGCTTTTCCACGATCTCAATGTCAAATCCGGCCTCCGCCAGAACGGAGGCAGCCTTTTTCAGGAGATTCTGGAGCAGATTGATCCCCAGGGACATATTTGCCGACTTGAGGATCGCGGCTTTCTGAGAAACCTCCTCCACCCGGGCGAGCTGCTCCGCAGAAAGGCCTGTGGTGCACAGCACGCAGGCCGTATTCGTTTCCTCGCAGAAGGAAAGGAGATCATCGACCGCCTTCGCAGAAGAAAAGTCCACGATCACGTCCGCCTTCTGTTCTGCCTTTTCCCGGTAATCCTTCAGGCTCGGGTACACCGGCCAGGGCTGCGCGCCTCCCGGAAAAGGATCCACGCCGGCCACCGTCTGAAGCTGGCTGTCTTCCTCCGCCAGACGGGCCACCACCTGTCCCATGTGTCCGCAGCATCCGTGTATCAGTATTTTTACCATTTTTACCTCCATTCCGAAGCGTTGCCGGAAAACCGCGCCGGATCGCCGTACCGGTATCCTGTCACAGGCTCCGTCCCCCTCCGGCGCAGCGCTTCTCCTTACAGCAGGCCGTAATCCTTCATGGCCGCTTCCAGCTTTGCCGCATCTTCCTCTTCCATTTCCGTCAGCGGCCTTCTTAAGGGTCCTGCCTCCATTCCCATCAGGTTCATGGCCTTCTTTACGGGAATGGGATTCACCTCGCAGAACAGGGCGTCCACCAGAGGGATTGCCTCCAGCTGCATCCTGCAGCTGGCCGCCACATCTCCTGCAAAGAACTTTTCACATATCTCATGGGTCTGTCTGGGCGCCACATTGGAAAGCACGGAGATCACGCCCTTTCCCCCGAGAGCCAGGATGGGAATGATCTCATTGTCGTTTCCGGAATACAGGTCCACACAGCCGTCCGCCAGGCTCATCAGCTTCGCTACCATACTGATATTTCCGGTAGCATCCTTCACTCCCACGATATTGGGTACCTCGCGGCAGAGCTTCACCACGGTCTCCGGCTGAATGGTCACGCCGGTCCTGCCGGGAATGTTGTACAGGAGCACCGGAACATGGATGGATTCCGCGATGATGCGGAAGTGCTCATAAAGCCCTTTCTGCGTCGCCTTGTTGTAATAAGGCGTTACCAGAAGGACGCCGTCCACTCCTGCTTTCTCCGCTTCCTGAGAAAGGTAAACCGCAGTCTCCGTACAGTTGGAGCCGGTTCCCGCGATCACGGGGATCCGTCCCGCCGTCTTCTCCACACAGAAACGGATCACCTCCAGATGCTCCTCATGGGTCAGAGTGGAAGCCTCGCCGGTGGTGCCGCAGACGACGATGGCATCCGTTCCTCCTGCGACCTGCGCTTCAATGTGCTCCGCAAATTTCTCGTAGTTGACGCTTCCATCCTCATGAAAAGGAGTGATGATGGCAACGCCTGCTCCTGTAAAAATAGACATAAGTTCCTCCTTGCTGTGCCGCCTCGGCGGCGTTAGAATCAATCCGGCAATGCTGCCGGAAGCCGACGGTATCCCCTGACGGCCGTCCGGAAAAGTTCTGTCAAAAAAACCGGCCCGCCTGGTCTGAACCGAGAAGGGGGCCGGAAAGTCATCTTTCCTGAAAACTGTCTTTTCCGAAAATTATCTTTCCCGGAAAATCTCTTTTCAGATAGCTCCCCATCCTTTTGCAGATGACAGTCATGCAGCTCTTAACCGCATGCCCAAGAATTGAGGTGCAGGCTCTCTCCTCTTTCGGCGCTCTCCCCTTTCCCTTTTCTTCTCCTGTCCCTGCAACATCTGAAAAGCTACTGATGGGTCACGCAACCTCTATCTGAAAATTATCATAGCACGGGGGCCCCCTCCTGTCAACGCAAATACATCCGGCATTCCGTCTATCGCCGCAGGCGGACCGGGTCCGGCAGGCCGCCGTTCATGCGGATATGACGGCAGCCTGCCGGACGGAGCGTGCGAAAAAAAGAAGAAGAACAGCTCCTGCCCTTCTCCTTTCCTTGTTTTTCTTCACTTCACGGTGCGGATCTCCGTCACATAATCCGCCAGCGAACAGATCTCGCTGCTGATGGGAACTCCCGTCATGATAACGTCAGTCTCACCGTCCCGGGCGCCGAGCACATTTTTCAGATCCTCCACGGTGATGATGCCGTTTCCGATCAGCCCCAGGACCTCATCCAGGATGAGCATGTCACATTCGCCCGTGCTCAGTACCTTCTTGGCATAATTCAGGCCATTGCGGATGTTTTTGACCTCGTCCTCCTGCTTTTCCTTCGGAAGGGAACCAAACTCCACATCCGATTTTTCAAAACGGAACAGCTTGATCTCGGGCTCCAGCCTGCGGGCATAGCTATCCTCCGTCAGTCCCTTTCCCCGAAGGAACTGGATGATGACAACGTTTGCTCCCTTCGCAGCCGCGATCAGGCCGCAGCCGATGGCCGCCGGTGACTTTCCATGTCCCGTTCCGCCGTAAATATAAATCTTTCCCTCTGCCATATCCTCTGCCTCTCTCACGTATTTTGCAGCCGCAGCTGCGCTTCTTACGTATCCCCTGCAGTGTCCGGAGACATTTGCAGCCGCGTCCGCAGATCTTCCTGCGGACGCCCTCTCTTCCACTCTTTTCCTGTTTTTCATCATACCATATGTGCCCGGGATGCGCAAGAAATCGTTGCTGTGATTTTCCGTCCGACGCAGACTCCGGGTTCCCGTTCGCCGGCACACCAGCGAACAGAAACGACGCCAGCTACTGTTCACCGGCGCTCCGGTTCTATTCCTCGATGAGCTCCAGCTTGCTGACGGACACCTCATAGGCGATCCGCTTTTCCAGCTGGTCCTCGGAGATCTTCTTCATATATTCACGGCTCTGGATCCGGCCCCAGATCTCGCAGTGGTCTCCCACGCTGAATCCGCCTGCGAAACGGGCGTTCCGGCCCCAGCAGATGCAGGGGATGTAGTCGGACTTTCCATAGGGACGGTTCACCGCCAGCAGCACGTCGGCGATCTCCCTTCCCAGAGGCGTTTTGCGGTAAACCGGCTCCTTGCAGATATAACCGTCCAGATAGATCTGATTGGTCTTGGAGCTCTCCTCCAGCTCATCGATGAATTCGATCTCCCGTACGAAAACGGAAAGGATGAGACGGTTTTTCTTCTCCTCATGCCTGTTGTAGGAGCGGAACTGGCCCGATACGCACACATAGGCGCCCTTATAGTCCTCCTCCACATCGATGAGTCTCTCCGAGATCATCAGAGGGATGACGTCGCAGGACTCGCTGAGCCTCGCCACTTCCACATCCAGCATGTAGAAGCCTTCGCCGAAGATCTCATGGCTGAACGTGAAATCTCCGACCACCTTTCCCATGATGATCACCTGGTTGTTTTCAATTACCTTATCTGTCATTTCAGTTCTCCCTTCTTGGGCGCCGGAATGCCGGGCCGCACTTAAGAATTTTTTCCTGTATGTATTACCAGTTTATGGCTGTATTCCGCGTTTCAGACCAAACAGAGGTCGCCCATTTTCCCGCTTTTTCGTCAAAGATCCTGTTCCTGCGCGTTTTATCCCGGGAAACAAAGTTACTGCGCAGACCGTACGAAAACAGACCGGCTGGAAGCATCCGGTCTGGCGCGAAGCGCTTGAAATGGCCGGATGCCGTTACAGCTCTGCCGAAGGATGAGCTGTAACGAAACAAAAGGGATTTTTCTCCCGGGGTGTTGCAAGTCAGCCTTTGGAATGCTATACTGGTTTAGTTTGAGCAGCAATAAATTAGGTACAGAATCGTTTTGCGGCATCCGGCGCTTATGGTCCCGCCGGCCGCCGGTTTTCAGGAAGAAGAAGGAAGGAAGAGCTATGAAGCAGAAACGAGAAGATGTGAGAAACGTTGCGATCATCGCCCATGTTGACCATGGAAAGACCACGCTGGTGGATGAGCTGTTGAAGCAGAGCGGCGTATTCCGCGCCAATCAGGAGGTGGTGGAGCGGGTCATGGACTCCAATGCCATCGAGCGCGAGCGCGGCATCACCATCCTTTCCAAGAACACGGCGATCACCTATAAGGGGGTAAAAATCAACATCGTGGACACCCCCGGCCATGCGGACTTCGGCGGAGAGGTGGAGCGCGTTCTGAAAATGGTCAACGGCGTCATCCTGGTGGTGGACGCCTTTGAAGGCCCTATGCCCCAGACCAAGTTCGTATTGAGAAAGGCGCTGGAGCTGAAGCTTCCCGTCATCGTCTGCGTCAACAAGATCGACCGTCCCGAGGCCCGTCCCAATGCGGTGGTGGATGAAGTGCTGGAACTGTTCATGGACCTGGATGCAAGCGACGAACAGCTGGACTGCCCCTTCGTATTCGCCTCCGCCAAGAACGGCAGCGCCACCATGCAGCTGACCGTTAAGAATAAAGACATGAAGCCTCTTCTGGACACCATTCTGGATTACATCCCCGCGCCGGAAGGCGATCCGGATGCCGGAACCCAGGTGCTCATCAGCACCATCGACTACAATGAATATGTGGGCCGCATCGGCGTGGGCAAGGTGGACAACGGCGTCATTTCCGAAGGACAGGATGTGGTGATCGTCAACCACCATGAGCCGGACAAGCAGAAGCGGGTGCGCATCAGCCGTCTTTATGAGTTTGACGGTCTGAACAAGGTGGAGGTGAAGCAGGCTTCCATCGGCTCCATCGTGGCCATTTCCGGCATCGCGGACATCCACATCGGAGACACCCTCTGCGCTCCGGAGAATCCGGTTCCGATCCCGTTCCAGAAGATTTCCGAGCCCACCATCGCCATGGACTTCATCGTGAACGACTCCCCCTTTGCCGGGCAGGAGGGCAAATTCGTGACCAGCCGCCACCTCAGAGACCGTCTGTTCCGCGAGCTGAACACGGACGTTTCCCTGCGCGTGGAGGAAACGGATTCCACGGAAACCTTCAAGGTATCCGGCCGCGGAGAGCTGCACCTGTCCGTCCTGATCGAAAACATGCGCCGGGAGGGCTATGAATTCGCCGTCAGCAAGGCGGAGGTGCTCTATAAAACGGATGAAAACGGAAAACGGCTGGAGCCCATGGAGACCGCCTACATCGACGTGCCGGAGGAATTCGCCGGAACCGTCATCGAGAAGCTCTCCCAGAGAAAGGGCGAGCTGGTCAACATGAGCGCGGCAAACGGCGGCTACACCCGCCTGGAGTTCAACATCCCTTCCCGCGGCCTGATCGGCTACCGGGGCGACTTCCTGACGGATACCAGAGGAAACGGCATCATGAACACCGCCTTCGCGGGCTACGCTCCCTATAAGGGCGATATTCAGTACCGCAAGCAGGGCTCTCTCATCGCCTATGAAACCGGCGAATCCGTCACCTACGGACTGTACAACGCGCAGGAACGCGGCACTCTGTTCATCGGTCCCGGCGAGCGGGTCTACGCGGGCATGGTCATCGGCCAGAGCGGCCGCGGAGAGGACATCGAGGTGAACGTCTGCAAGAAAAAGCAGCTCACCAACACCCGTTCCTCCAGCGCGGACGAGGCGCTGCGCCTCACCCCGCCCCGGATCTTAAGTCTGGAGCAGGCGCTTGACTTCATCGAAACGGATGAGCTTCTTGAGGTAACGCCCAAATCCCTGCGGATCCGCAAAAAGATTCTGGATCCCACGAAGAGGAAACGGGCGAATATGAACCGGAACTGACGACAGCGGAATGACGGCCGCTGCGCTGCCCTCCCCGAATCTGATTTAAGAAATGGAGATTTTCATGAAACTGAATACCAGACGGACCATTCTGGTCGGCCTCGCCTTTTTATCCATCAGCGCCTTCTGGCAGCTCTACGACAGCCTGATTCCGCTGATCCTGAAAAACACCTTCCAGGTCAGCGACACCATCTCCGGCGGTATCATGGCTATCGACAACGTGCTTGCCGTATTCATGCTCCCGCTCTTCGGCAGCCTTTCTGACCGGGTGCATACCCGGATCGGGCGGCGGATGCCCTTTATTCTGTGCGGGACGGCTGCTGCGGTCATCGCCATGCTGTTTCTGCCCTTTGCGGACAACATCGGGTCTCTCGCTCTGTTTGTGAGCGCCCTGTTCGTAACCCTGATCGCCATGGGAAGCTATCGTTCTCCGGCAGTCTCTCTGATGCCGGATGTGACGCCCAAGCCGCTGCGTTCCAAGGCCAACGCCATCATCAACCTGATGGGCGCAGTGGGCGGTGTGATCTCCCTGATCCTGATCTCCGTGCTTGTCCCCAAAACGGGAAAGCCGGATTATTTCCCCATCTTTCTCATTGTTGCAGCTGTCATGGTGATTTCCGTCCTCCTTTTATTATGGAAGATCCGGGAAAATCCCCTGCGCACCGAGCGGGAGGCCATCGACGCAACGCTTGATGAAGAGGAGGGGCTGAAACACGAAGACAGCGCTGCCGCTCCTTCAGCTGAACAGGCCACATCTCTTGACCCCGCAGTAAAACGGAGCCTGATTCTCATCCTGATCTCGGTAGCCTGCTGGTTCATGGGTTATAATGCGGTGACCACCGCCTTTTCCCGGTACGCGCAGATCTACTGGGGCATTCAGGGCGGCGGCTTTGCCAACTGCCTGCTGGTTGCCACTGCAGCGGCTATCCTTTCCTATATCCCTGTGGGTTCCATCGCTTCCAGGGTTGGGCGGAAAAAAACGATCCTGGGCGGTGTGGTTCTTCTCGCTTCCATGTTCGTCATCGGTGCGACCGTAAAGGAATATCATGTATGGATCAACGGCCTGTTCGCTCTGGTGGGCGTGGCCTGGGCTGCCATCAACGTCAATTCCTATCCCATGGTGGTGGAAATGAGCAAAGGGAGCGACATTGGAAAATTTACGGGCTTCTACTACACCTTTTCCATGGCAGCACAGATCGTCACTCCGATCCTTTCCGGCTTCCTGCTGGAGCATGTGGGGTACTTCATTCTGTTCCCCTATGCCGCATGCTTCGTCGGCATCGCTTTCTTCACCATGCTGTTCGTCCGCCACGGAGACAGCAGGCCGCTTCCGAAGAAAAGTAAACTGGAAGCCTTCGACGTGGACGACTGATCCGGAACGGAGAGTATCATGAAAGAAAAGAAAGATAAAAAAATATCCCCGAAGCAGGTCGCAGCCATCGTCTGCATCGTGCTTCTGGTGGGGATGTATGTTGCCACCCTGATCGTGGCGCTGCTGGATTTTCCGGGATGGGACAGGCTCTTTCAGGCCTGCCTGGTGGCCACCATCGGCCTGCCGATCCTGCTGTGGATTTATATCTGGCTGTATAAGCAGATAAAGGAACGGAAAGAAAATTCCTGACCGGGAAAAAGCTTCTGATTTTCTCAAAAGGAGGCGGCCCTTCCATCCGTCCGCACGGACGGGGAAGGGCCGCCTCCTTCTCTTTTTCCTGTTGCTGCGCTCAGTTCACGCCAAGCTTTTTCAGTTCCTCCTTCGCCTGATCCACATTTTGGAAGAGGATCGTATGGATTCCAAATTTCTTTGCCGCGTCCAGGTTTTTCTGAATGTCATCCAGAAAGACGCATTCCTCCGGCTTCAGGCCGTATCGGTCAATCAACAGCCGGTAGATCGCCGGGTCGGGCTTGATCACGCCGTCCCGGTAGGACAGGATGCCGCCGTCCACGTATTCCAGAAAATCCAGCGCGTCCGGATTCTCCCTGGCCACCTTATCGGAAAAGTTGGAAAGCACCAGCACCTGATACCCCTTCTCCTTCAGCTCCCGGATCCAGGGAATGGCATAATCCGCCTTTGTCAGGATGCCGTGCAGATTTGCAAAGATCTGCCGAATCTCCTTTTCCACGGAAGGGTCATTGCGGATAAAGCCCGCAAGCATTTGCTCATCCGTAAGCTGTCCCCTGTCGAATTCATTCCAGAATTGGCTGTCCATGGTGGCCCGTCCCACCTTCTCTTCCGTTTCAGCATCAAAGCCAAAGCTTCTCAGAAAATCCTTCCATCCGAACACGGTCAGCACGTTTCCAATATCAAAAATAATCGTACGAATCATTTCCATTCCTTTCCGGCAGATCCTTTGTTCGGATCAGCTCCAGCATCCGCTTTGCAGCGGCAGACGGCTGCTCCCCTTCCACAGTCACCACGCAGAACCGGCGCTTGGGAAGCATTTTGTTGAAGCGAAGCTCAAACAGAGTTCCTTCTTCCAGCTCCTTTTCAGCAAAATCCCGCACCACGTTCCCCACTCCCAGAGACCGGAGCGCAAACTGGACGATCATGTCACTGGTGGCGAGCTCGAACTCCGGCGCCACCTCTACTCTGTTTTCTGCAAGAAAACGGTCCATGCAGCTCCTGGTACTGGTATTTTTTTCCAGAAGAATCAGCGGCAGACGTTCCAGCTCCTTCAGATCCAGCATCCGGTTCTTATACTGAATGAAGCGTCTTCCCGCCACGAAGATGTCCTCTGCCTCACGCACCGGCTCGCATTCCAGCCCCTGCGCATCGAAGGGCGTGCTCACCACGCCGAAGTCGATCTTTCCGTTTCTGAGAGAAGCAAGCGTTTCCGGTGTGGGGGCATTGCTCACCACGATCCGGATTCCGGGACAGAGCTCGTGAAAGCGTTCCAAATAGGGCAAAAGGAAAAAACGGAGCGTCATATCAGACGCCCCGATGTGAATTTCCCCCAGTTCCAGATCCATCATCTGCTTCAGCTTTCTTTCTCCCAGTTCGATCTGCTCATAGCCCTTTTCCACATAGGCGTACAAAAGCTCCCCTTCTCTTGTCAGCTTCACGCCCCTGGCGCTGCGCGCAAACAGCTTCGCTCCCACCGCCGTCTCCAGCAGGCGGACGGACTGGCTCACCGCAGGCTGGCTGATGGAAAGCTCCTTTGCCGCCAGGGTGAGAGAGCCGCAGCGGGCCACGTGGCAGAACACCTTGTAATATTCCAGATTCTGAACCATGTTAATCTCCATTTTGGGGCGTACGGATGCCACGGGCTTTTGTGACGCTCCATCACAAATGACCGGAACCTTACTTTTTCAGCGGGCTCTCCCGGTAAATGATGTCGTCTCTGCCGGGGCCGTTGCTGATCATGGTGATGGGATAGCCGATGTGCTGCTCCACGAACTCCACGTATTTCCGGCAGTTTTCCGGAAGCTCCTCATAATTGCGGATGCCTCTGATGTCGCACTTCCAGCCCGGCAGCTTCTCAAGCACCGGCTTTGCCTTCTCCAGCTTCCAGGTCACGGGGAACTCCTCCGTCACCTCTCCGTCCACCTCATAGCCCACGCAGACCGGAATCTCATCCAAATATCCCAGCACATCCAGCACCGTAAAGGCCACATCCGTGGTTCCCTGCAGGCGGCAGCCGTATCTGGACGCCACACAGTCGAACCAGCCCATACGGCGGGGCCGCCCTGTGGTCGCCCCGTACTCTCCTCCGTCTCCGCCGCGGCGTCTCAGCTCATCCGCTTCCTCACCGAAAATCTCGGACACGAAGGCTCCCGCGCCGACCGCAGAAGAATAGGCCTTGCAGACCGTCACCACCTGTCTGATCTCATAGGGAGGGATTCCCGCTCCCACCGCGCCATAGGCAGCCAGCGTGGAGGAAGAGGTCACCATGGGATAAATGCCGTGGTCCGGATCCTTCAGCGTTCCCAGCTGGCCCTCCAGCAGGATGTTCTTTCCTTCCTTCAGCGCCTCGTCCAGGAAACGGGAGGTATCGCACACGTAGGGCGCGATCATTTCCTTATATTCCATCATCGTCTGATACAGCTCATCCACATCGATCAGCGGCTTGTGGTACAGATGCTCCAGCAGCACGTTCTTGGCAGCGCACACGCTTTCCAGCTTATCCCGGAGCCCTTCCTCGTCAAACAGCTCGCAGACCTGGAAGCCGATCTTGGCATATTTATCGGAATAAAACGGCGCGATTCCGGATTTGGTGGAGCCGAAGGACTTTCCTCCCAGCCTTTCCTCCTCGTACTGATCGAACAGGATGTGATAGGGCATCACCACCTGCGCCCGGTCAGACACCAGAATCTTCGGCGTGGGAACTCCTCTGTCCGTGATGGATTTGATCTCATTTACCAGGATCGGAATATTGAGCGCCACTCCGTTTCCGATGATGCTGGTGGTATGTCCGTAAAATACGCCGGACGGCAGCGTATGCAGCGCGAACTTGCCGTAATCGTTCACGATCGTATGTCCCGCATTCGCTCCTCCCTGAAAACGGATGACGATATCGGCCTCCCGGGCAAGCATATCCGTAATTTTGCCCTTTCCTTCGTCTCCCCAGTTTGCTCCAACAACCGCTTTTACCATTTCTTCCTTACCCTTTCTGCCGCCAAAGGCGGCATTCCAATCATAAGAAATTGCACGTCAGGGCAATTTCCAGGATGCCCCCCGCAGGGGGACATCCGCCTTTCCTGCCGCCAAAGGCGGCATTCCAAAGCCTTAAAAAAGCGGGCTTTCTACTTTTGTAAAAAACCCGCTTTCCCTGTCTTTTACTTTATGATTATATCCTATCGCATGTCATAAGTAAAATCAATATTTATTATATTAAAAATAAGTAAACCTTATATATCGCTGTCCACTGGTAAGCCAGCGAACGGTAACGATTATATTTCTTTTTCAATCCATATAGAATCAATATAACAGCCATTCATCTAATGCGTTGCAATCATTCTCCACTGTGGATATAATATAGGTCATAATCTGATCGTGAAGGAGGAAATTTTTTTGCTCAATCAACTGATTGCCGAGGCAACGGAATGTGATTTTAAGTCTGCCCTGGAAACCAGGCGGCCTAAAAGCTGGCTTAAAAGTGTCAGCGCCTTTGCAAATGGAATCGGAGGCACCCTTTTCTTCGGTGTCGACGATGGCCATAACGTCATCGGCCTTTCGGATCCGCAACGTGATGCTTAGGCGATCAGCCGCCTCATCAGGGACAGAATTACTCCGCTCCCCCATTTTGTTCTGGCTCCTGTCCGTGAAGCAGATAAAAATATCCTGGCGCTGACAGTGGCTTCCGGACGGAGTACTCCCTACTATTATAGAGCCGATGGAGTCATGGAAGCCTACATTCATATCGGAAATGAGAGCGTAATCGCTCCCGATTACATTGTCAATGAACTGATTTTAAAGGGTACACATCAATCCTTTGATTCGCTCATTACCAATGAAAAAAAATCCGACTACAGTTTCACTCTTTTGGAAGCCACTTACCGGGAACGTACCGGAAACCGTTTTGATCCGTCCGATTATATTTCCTTCGGGTTAGCGGATAAAAACGGCTGCCTCACAAATGCCGGAAAACTTTTAACTGACCAGCATACCGTCTATAATTCCAGAGTATTCTGTACCAGATGGAACGGGCTGGAGAAAGGGTCTATTTTCGATGATGCCCTTGATGATAAAGAATATGAAGGAAATCTGATTTATCTCCTGCAGAGCGGCTGCGAATTTATCCGGAACAACTCAAGAGTTCGTTTTGAGAAAAAAGCCCGTTACCGTATAGACAAGCCTGATTTTGCAGATCGTGCAGTAACTGAGGCCCTTGTGAATGCCCTGATCCATCGTGACTATATCATTCTTGGAAATGAGATACATATTGATATGTATGATGACCGGGTAGAAATTGTATCTCCCGGAGGGATGTTTGAAGGACCTCCGATCCAGGAATGTGACATTCGTTCCATTCGTTCCGTTCGCCGGAATCCAGTGATTGCCGACCTGTTTCATCGCATGAAATATATGGAACGGCGGGGCAGCGGATTAAAGAAAATCATCTCCGAGACAGAAAAGCTTCCCGGCTATACCGAACAGCTAAGACCGGCGTTTTTCTCAAACGCCGCTGATTTCCGGGTTGTATTGAAAAATGTAAATTATACTCCGGAAAACCGCGTCCCACAGGTTAAGCTACAAGTTAACCTACAGGATAACCCACAAGATAACCCACAAGATAACCTTCAGGTTACTGTTTTTAATCAGATTCTCTCCTTTTGTATACTCCCAAGATCTAAAAAGGAAATTACAGCATTCTGCGGCTATAGAGATACCCGCAGTTTTACTTCTCATTATATCAGGCCACTTCTGGAATCCGGCCAACTGAAAATGACCTTGCCCGAAAAACCCAGCAGCCGGAATCAAAAATATGTTACAGTAAAAGCTCAATAAGAAGGAAGGAGAAAGCTGCCGTTCCCATAGCCGGCCGCTTTCTCCTTCCCCTCATTTCTTCTACATTCCTTTTATGATACGTTAAGCCTGTATCAGACGTTAATCTCCGCCTTCACGCCCAGAAGCTCCTGATTCTCCTCCAGCACGGGCCCGATCACATCCTTTAAGAAGCGGGTCACCTGTTCGGGCGCGCAGCCCACATAGCGGGAAGGATCCATGGCTGCCGCCAGCTCCTCTTTGTTCGTCATGAACATGGGCTCCTGCGCGATCAGGTCGAGCAGGTTGTTGTCCAGCCCCTCTTCCTTAACGCGTTTTCCGGCTTCCATGGAGAGCTCGCGGATCCGCTCATGCAGCTCCTGGCGGTCGCCGCCTTTTTTCACCGCATCCATCATGATGTTTTCCGTCGCCATGAAGGGCAGCTCGCTCATCAGATGCTTTCTGATGACCTTCGGATAAACCACCAGACCGTCCACCACGTTCAGGCACAGATCCAGAATGCCGTCGATGGCCAGGAAGCCCTCGGGCACGCTCAGGCGCTTGTTGGCGGAATCGTCCAGAGTTCTTTCAAACCACTGGGTGGCGGAGGTGATGGCCGGATTGAGGGCGTCCGCGATTACATAGCGGGACAGGGAAGCGATACGCTCGCTGCGCATGGGATTTCTCTTGTAGGCCATGGCGGAGGAACCGATCTGGCTCTTTTCAAAGGGCTCCTCTACCTCCTTCAGATGCTGCAGCAGGCGGATGTCATTGGACATCTTGGTGGCGCTTGCCGCGATGCCGGCCAGCACGTTCAGCACCCGGGTGTCCACCTTGCGGGAATAGGTCTGTCCGGATACCGGATAGCAGGCGGAAAAGCCCATCTTCTGCGCGATCATGGGATCCAGCGCGTTCACCTTGTCCATGTCGCCGTCAAACAGCTCCAGGAAGGAGGCCTGCGTTCCGGTGGTTCCCTTGGAGCCCAGCAACTTCATGGTGGAGATCACGTAGTCCAGATCCTCCAGGTCCAGATAAAACTCCTGCATCCAGAGGGTGGCACGCTTTCCCACCGTGGTGGGCTGGGCGGGCTGGAAGTGGGTGAAAGCCAGCGTGGGCAGGTCCTTATAGCGGTCCGCGAAGGCGGTCAGCTCGGAAAGCACGTTCACCAGCTTTTTCTTCACCAGCCGCAGGGCCTCCGTCATGATGATGATGTCCGTATTGTCTCCCACATAGCAGGAGGTCGCTCCCAGATGGATGATGCCCTTCGCCTTCGGGCACTGTACGCCGTAGGCGTACACATGGCTCATCACATCGTGGCGCACCTCCTTTTCCCGCGCCTTCGCCACGTCGTAATTGATGTCGTCCGCATGGGCTTTCAGCTCTTCGATCTGCTCGTCCGTGATGGGAAGGCCCAGCTCCTTCTCCGTCTCTGCCAGCGCGATCCACAGCCTTCTCCAGGTGCGGAATTTTTTATCGGGTGAAAAAAGGTACTGCATTTCCTTACTCGCGTACCGCTCTGAAAGCGGGCTCACATATCTGTCCGTATTGCTCATGGTCCGTTTCCTTTCTGTTTCCTACAGGTTAATTTTTGGGCCCCGTCCGCCGGGGCAGCGTCTTTCGTCCGGCGGACGGGACGAAGCTTTCGTCCGAAACGCTTTTCCTACCGGTCAAACTCTCCGCGAATATCCTCCTTGGGCGGGTCCATGGGATAGCTTCCGGTAAAACAGCCTTTGCAGATTCCCAGGCCTCCCGCCATCTCCTCCAGCCGCTCCGTGCGCAGATAGGCCAGAGAATCCGCTCCGATCACCTTCCGGATCTCCTCGAGGCTCCGGTTATAGGCGATGAGCTGCTCTCTCGCCGGCACATCCGTGCCGAAGTAGCAGGGCCAGAGGAAGGGCGGAGAGCTGACACGCATATGAACCTCCTTCGCGCCTGCCTCCCGCAGCATGCGCACGATCCGGTCAGAGGTGGTGCCGCGCACGATGGAATCGTCGATCATAATGATCCTTTTCCCCTCTACCGCATCCCGTAATACGTTCAGCTTGACCTGGACGCTGTTTTCCCGGTTCTTCTGTCCCGGCTTGATAAAGGTCCGGCCGATATAGGCGTTTTTTACAAAGGCGGTTCCATAGGGAATCCCGGACTGCATGGCATATCCCATCGCCGCGCAGTTTCCGGATTCCGGCACGCCCACCACCAGGTCCGCGTCCACCGGAGAATCCACGGCAAGAAAACGCCCCGCCCGAATCCGCGCCTGATAGACGCTCACACCGTCAAAATAGCTGTCCGGCCGGGAAAAATAAATGTACTCAAACACGCATCTGGCATGCTCCTTTTCCGGCAGACAGAGTCTCGTATCGGATACGATCCCCTTCTCCGGAGTGATCGTCACCACCTCGCCCGGCAGTACATCCCGGACGAACTGCGCGCCTATCGTATCCAGAGCGCAGGTTTCCGACGCGAGAATATAGGCGTTATCCCGTTTTCCGATGCACAACGGCCGGAAACCGAAGGGATCCCTCGCTCCGATCAGCTTTCTGGGAGACATGATCACCAGGGAGTAGGCGCCCTGAAGCTTTTTCATGGCCCGGCTGACCGCCTCTTCCGCACAGCCGCAGTTCAGCCGCTCCCTGGCGATATGGTAGGCGATCACCTCGGAATCGATGGTGGTCTGGAAAATCGCTCCCGTATATTCCAGTTCCCTGCGAAGCTGCGGCGCGTTCACCAGATTTCCGTTGTGCGCCAGCGCCAGCGTTCCCTTTACATAATTCAGTACCAGCGGCTGCGCGTTTTCCCTCGTACTGCTTCCCGCCGTGGAATAGCGGACGTGTCCGACGCCGATATCCCCTTTCAGCTTACCGATGTTTTCCGCATGGAACGCTTCGTTCACCAGTCCCATTTCCTTTACGGAAGCCACCTTTCCCTTCGGCCCCGCCGTGTCGCTCACCGCGATGCCGCAGCTTTCCTGTCCTCTGTGCTGCAGGGCAAGAAGGCCGTAATAAATCGTCCCCGCCACGTCTCTGCCGTCAAAATCGTACATTCCAAAGACGCCGCATTCCTCCTTCAGTCCGTCCCCTTCCCTCTCCGTATCGTATCTTTCCGTCATATTACCCTTTCCAGGCGGCCGAAGGCCCCATTCAATCTTGCAGGAAGAATCCCGCCGGCAATTCTTCCGTCCTGTTTTTTTAACGGCCCGGCAGCCGCCGAAATACAAACCGCCGCGGGGCCCCCGCGGCGGTCGTCATTAACCATTTTTTACAGGCCCAGTCTGTGGAATACTTCGTTATAGGCTTCTTCCACGTTGCCGAGATCACGGCGGAAGCGGTCCTTATCCAGCTTTTCATTTGTATGCACATCCCAGAGACGGCAGGTATCCGGGCTGATCTCATCTGCCAGGATGATCTGTCCATGGTAACGGCCGAACTCGATCTTGAAGTCGATGAGCCTGATGTCCGCCTGAAGGAAATAGGCCTTCAGCACTTCGTTTACCTTGAACGCGTACTTCTTGATCGTCTCGATCTCTTCCCAGGTGGCGAGCTTCATGGCCACCGCGAAATAGGAATTGATCAGCGGATCGCCCAGCTCGTCGTTTTTATAGCTGAACTCAATGGTGGGCTGCTCAAAGGGCGTTCCCTCCGGCACTCCCAGTCTCTTGGAAAAGCTTCCTGCGGCCACGTTGCGGATGATGACCTCGAGCGGAACGATCTCCACCTTCTTCACGGCCGTCTCCCGATCGGAAAGCTCCTCAATATAGTGAGTGGGAACCCCTTCCTTCTCCAGAAGCTGGTCCACACGGTTGCTCATCTTATTGTTGATAACGCCCTTTCCGACGATGGTTCCCTTCTTCTCCCCGTTGAACGCTGTCGCATCATCCTTATAATCTACGATCAGCACATCGGGATCGTCCGTCTTGAATACCTTCTTTGCCTTGCCTTCATAGAGCTGTTCCAGTTTTTCCATTCGATACCTGTCCTTTCTCTTCATCTGTGAAAGCTGTCCAATGCCTTTTGATACGGCTGAAAAGCTCCTTTCCCACCGCATCAGAACGGCCTTGATCCGCGCATCCTTATCCCTGCCTGTTTCTGTTCAGGGCATTTGCAGAATCAGTATAACGCACCGTTAAATAGAAATCAAGATTTTCCTCACTCCTGCGTCACATAATCCCGGTACTCCTCCATGAGCCGGCCGGTTTCCTGTCTCATCAGCCTGGCGCACTGCTCCTCCTGCCCGGCAAAGAAAGCGCTCCGGATGGAAGCGATGCGGGAGGAATTGCGTACGTCTGTCCAGGACGTCTTTCCGGCCGTCACCCTTTCCTCCAGCTTCAGGGATGCCTCATAGTATTCGCCGTGCGCCGTCAGGAAGTCCAGATACTCCTTTTCAGAAAGCTGCAGACGCTTCGCCGCCAGAAAGCAGAGAAGGCTCTCCTGCCGTCCTCCCAGCCGGTAGGCCGTTTCAAAGGAGGCCGCAGCCTTTTCAAACAGGAACAGACGTGCCTGTGCCCTTCCCAGATCATGGTAGATCCCGCTGTCAAAGGAGGGGATCCGCACCTCCTCCCCATTCAGAATTCCCCGGTATTCCTCAATGGCCATGGCATAGCGGCCGTTTTCCAGAAAGTAATCCACCCGGGCCCTGCGTTTTTCCGGCAGCGATACATCGGCGCTCAGCCGGATGAGCTGTCCGGTCTCCCGGATCTGTTTTTCGCTGAAGCAGCCCGCATATTCCAGAAGCTGCTCTGCGATCACATCCGGCTTCTCCTTTCCCTTCAGGAGCGCCCGCAGCCTGACGGCAGGCTCCGGCAGGCCGCACTGTTCTTCCAGCCAGTCGGACAGCTGTCTGGTAAAAAAGGACGCATCCACCAGACCGGCATTTTCTTTCAGGAAGTAACACAGTTCCTCCAGGCAGTAAACCCTCGTTTTCGTCTTTTCAAAGGTATATGGAATTTTTGCATATCGTCCCAGGCACAAGATCGCTCTGCTCATTTTTTCCTTTTCTCCCTTCTGCCAAAAGACCCGGTCCCGGCCCTTCTCAGTCCTTCAGCGCGTCCGCGATGGAAAGCTGTTCCTCCCAGATCAGCCCGGAGGAAGGACAGAATTCCCCAAAGCCGCGGTCTTCCATCCGCAGCTTCACCGTTTCCGCATCCGGGCAGGACGCCGTCAGATGGATCCTTGTCGTTCCGGCCGGCCGGTCGGGAACGCCGGAAAGCGTCACCACGATCTGCCGGACCTTTTTTCCGTTCACAAAGGACATGCGGAGAGAGAAGGCGTGATCCGTATCCAGCAGGAAATCGCATTCTCCTCCCGCATCAAACCAGTTCATACCCGCGTCCAGCAGCGGAAAGCAGATCTCTTCTCCCCGCCTTTCGGCTTCCAGTCCCAGATTCACCTTCAGCATGTCACGGCCGAGATACACGTATTCCGGATCTGTCTTCCGTCCGGACTTCTGCGCGGCCTTATATCCCCCCGCATAACAGGCTCCCTTGCTGTACAGGTTATTTCCTCTGAACACGCGGCGGTTCTGACACATCGCCTGAAGGGTATTCGGATACCAGTCTCCATCAAAGCCGTCTCCGATGAGATAAACGGTATCGATGATCCTGCCTTCGGACAGCTTTCGGAACAGAGCCAGAAAAGCGCCGTCCATTTCCTCTGCACGTTCCTGCTCCGGCTTCTTTGCCTCATATTCCCCTTTTTGACATTCCTCTTTTTCCGGAAGCTCTCTTGCAAGTCCCGCATGTTCCTCTTCGCTCACCGTCACGGTCACGGGTCTGGTATGATGGCTGGCCTCGAACAGCAACGTCCTTAAGGTCCGTCCTCCGAAATCACAGATCAGGCACTGATGCCTCCACAGCTCCGGCGGCTGATTGATATTATAATAGAAAAAACTCTCCGCCCTGCTCTGGCAGGAAACCCGGTCCGGCGGCAGGGAAAGCAGGAGGGCGATCTTTTCTGTCATCTCCAGGACCTGATTGTCCACCCGTTCAAAGGTAAACATGAAAAAATCTATCTTTTCCAGGCGCAGCGGGGCGTGCCCCATCCCCCGCGCGCTCCCCCCCGGCAGAGACAGGCTTCTTTTGATGAAAAGCGCCAAAAGAGCAGTCGCATCAAAAATCTCCCCTGCCGCCTCCACCTGCTCCCGGCGCAGGGCGCGGGAAAGCAGTCTGTCCACCAGCACGCCTTCCCCTTTTCCGGAAACCTCCAGCGCCTCCCGGCCATAGGTCCATACATCCCGGTCCGTCCTGCGGCACAGAACGGCAGGAATCATGGATTCCTCCCCTTCCGTTTCCGCACACAGGGTTTCCGGCTTCTGTCCGCCCGAAGGGCAGAAGCTGATCTGCGCATACCGGTCGTCCAGATCCATGCCCAGGACTCCTCCCGCTCCCTTTTTCTCCGCATTTCCCAGAAACATTTTTTCCTCCATCCCTCAGGCTCATTGTGCCGTCTCTCCGTTTTCGGACGCTCCGGAGGGCTCCGACGCTTCCTCTTCCGGGAAAAACAGGGCCTGCGTCATCCAGTCCATATACAGATACTGCTCCAGAAGCTCCTGTGCCTCTCCCTTTTCTCCGATCAGCCAGTCAGAAAGCACACTGTTTAAGCGTCCATACCTGGTTTCCCTCACCAACAGGCTGTTTTCCGCCCTGAGCTCTCCTTCGGCCAGCCTTTCCGGCTCTCCTTCCGCAAAAGTCTCCGTGATATAATACGAAAGCCTTTCTCCTGCGAACAGGACGAACTGAGCCGAATAGATACCTGCATACACATGCTGCATTTCCATGATCCGCACAGGCCCCTCTCCCCGATCCGTATCCTTCTCTTCGATCACCCGGTAATGGATGGAAACCGGTCGCTGCCTGTTTCCCCTGTATACCACCATGGTCTTATCCAGAAGCATTTCCGCCCCGTCCAGAAGGTCCGCGTATTCCGTAAACAGCGGAAGCCGCATCCCAGCATCGAGCAGCCGCTCCCCCAGTCTGCGGATGATCCCGTCCGTCTCCTCGTTCCTTTCGCTGCGGTGTCTGGAATAGTATTCCAGAAAAGCCAGAGCGCACATGCTGCTGAGCGCTTCTCCTCCCGCCTCCGCTCTGGCGATGTCCTTCAGCACGTAAGGGTCCATCTCTTCCCCTTCCATCAGGAAAAGGCCGCAGGCCCGATGCAGAAAGGCCTCCTCCAGCTCCGTTCTTCCGCCCTCGCACACATACCGCCTCAGGAGCGCCGTATGCTTCAGAACGTTTTCTCCTGTAAAAAGAAGCTGGGTCAGGATCCGCTCCGTCAGCCGGTAGGTATCCACGGCGAAATTCTCCGCCGCCCTGCGAAGCTGCATCAGCTCTCCGCTTCTGCCCTCGAAGTGCTCCGTCAGCCACCCCAGGACATGACTGTCATATTTCCCCCGGAAGAAGGCACTGCAGGCGATCGCCAGCATACGTTTCTCATCCTCATGCCGTCCGCTTTCCAGAAGTCTGCTGGACAGGCGCAGCAGGATTTCCGCAGGCTCCCGCTCCAGATCCAGTCCCTCCAGCCATTCATATGCTTTCTCATAAAAGGAACGCAGCACCAGAAAGCCCACTGTCTCATATACGTCCGGGCTTTCCGACTGCGGCCGTGTTGCGTCCTGCAGGAGAAGATCCAGCTCCTCCATCTCTTCCTGCTCGTAATAATAGCGCAGCAGAGCCATACGGATCGCTCTTGCAAAGGCAGGAAGCAGCTCCTTACGCCCCTCCAGCGCCCGCAGTCTGGAAGCATTTCCTTTCGTCACGCGGATCCTTCCTCCTGCAAACTCACAGCAGTACAGATCACAGCCCAGCACGTTTTCCGAATATGCCCCCACCAGCTTCATGCCCTGCACCGGATCCAGCAGCCGGGTCAGCGTATGCGCTCTGCCCGCCGAATAGCGGTTATGCTCCTCATCCTCCAGCAGGATCTC
This sequence comes from Candidatus Eisenbergiella intestinipullorum, assembly GCA_019119815.1. Taxonomy (GTDB): domain Bacteria; phylum Bacillota; class Clostridia; order Lachnospirales; family Lachnospiraceae; genus Eisenbergiella; species Eisenbergiella intestinipullorum. The sequence goes on from DWWH01000053.1 coordinate 23,217, forward strand.
GCAGTCCCGGTCATAGATCTCCACATAGGCACGGCCGTTTTCCACCGGCCAGGTCTGTTCTCCCCGCAGCCGGTCATGGATCACCACCGCCTGCCGGATGTCCTCCCCTTCACAGTCCAGCTGCTGTACGAACAAAACCCTTGCCAGCGCCCGGCAGTTATCCTTTGTCAGAAGCCGTTCTTTTAACACGCTTTGGTACAGATAAGCCAGGCTGCGGCTCATCCTTCCCCGGTAAAGCTGCTGCAGCACGAAGCGCTCCATCTGCCCCCTGTAGGTCAGATAAAGCTCCGGAAATTCCTCCCGGTGCTTCTGCACATAGGCGTACAGATAAGCCAGATGCTCCTGATCCAGGTTGCTCTGGTAAGCGAAATACATCAGCGCGATGCGCGGGATCTGCGTTTCCCGCTCCAGGTCCAGAGAGGCCATGAAGTATTCGTACAGCCTGGTCACCCGCAGGTCAAGCTCCACGCCCGCTCTGTACCATTCCAGCCATTCGGGGCCGGTCCGGTTTCCCTTGATCAGAAGGGAACAGATGGCCTGCAGCAGAGCGGCAGAAGGCGTTTTCTCATAACAGAGACGCAGCGTGTCAAAGAGAGCGGCGTCAAAATATTTTTCCTTTTCCGCCAGATAGGCCAGATGGCCCGCCAGATCCGGAGACAGGATGCCGCAGCGTGCCCCGTAATGAAGCGTCTGCCGCACAAAGGGCTCCAGCTTCATGATCAGCGTGGGACTGAAATTCAAAAGCTGTACCCCTTCCAGATACAGGATGGGACTGGTGGTCCCATGCGCAAACTGGTCCTCCAGAAACTGCCATTTGCGCGACGCGCTCCTCTGAAGCCGGGGGGAGAGAAACAGCATCAGCCAGGCGATCTGCCAGCTTCCTCTGTTGGCCCGGTGCGCCTCCTCCACGTCTGCGGCGATCCTGGCAGTATAGCCTTCGTCCCTCTGATACAGGCTGGACAGATACAGATAATAGCAGTACGCCTCAGCCCCGTCCGTCCGGGGTACCACCACGAGCTGACTGAGGATCCTTCCCGCCTCCTCGAAGCGTTCCTCCGTGATCAGAAGATGGGCCTGATACAGCTTTACCACCACGGATCTCTCATCCAGCCGGTGCAGCCGCTCCACCACTTCGGCGGTCCTCGCCCTCCACTGTACCGCATTCAGCTTCTTCATCCGCAGCTCCTGATACAGCTTTACCAGCTCCACCGTCATCCGCTTCCATTCCCTGCGCCGGCCTCCCGCACCGGAAATGCCGGCCTGCTCCGTGATCACGGCCACCGTTATCTCCAGGCAGTCCGTTTCCTGCCCGTCCTGAGTCCGAAGAAGGCCGCAGGAGGTCCAAAAGCGCAGCCTTCCGAAATTTTTACCGCCGTGCAGCCGCTTTGGCGTAATAAAAACAGGGATGCTGCACTGACTTCCCAGAAAATCATCCTCTGTCAGCACATTTTTTTCCAGAGACAGGAAATCTCCCTCCGCCTCCACCATCAGCCTGGTATATCCCCAGCCACTCTGCTTCACCGGGAAAATCTCACACAGCTGTTCTTCCTCTTTCCGCGAGCCGGAAGCATTCACCACCAGCTCCTTTGCCGGAAAGAAATATTCCACCGGAGGCTTTTTCCCGGCAGATACCAGAAATTCCTCCATGTTCTGCCCGTTTCCCGGACTGCGGGACAGCCCCTTATACAGACTCCTGTATTTCCTGTCGTCGCCGGAAAGCAGCTTTGCAAACCCGGGAGAATAGAACAGCTTCTGTGCCTCCTGCCGGTTTTCTCTGACAAGCCGCACGAAGGAAAACAGGCCGGAGGGTCCGCCTTTGCCATTCTTTTCCTCCCCCGCTCCATCTGCGGCGCCGGATGCCGGAGCATTTCCTTTCCTGCAGATCTTCACACGGAAGGGAAGCTCATATTCCCCGCAGTCGGAAAGGATCACAAACCTTCCCGCACGCTCGTCCCCCTCCCGCATGCCTCCTGCGTCAAAACGGTAGGCGATGCTCTCCGATATGCCTGAAAAAGAAGGTGTCAGACATTCCATCCTCTCCTCCATGCACAGGACATAGCCGTCTGCAGGCCTTCCGTCCGAGGAGGCGATCTCAAAAAATCCCTCCCGGACCTCATCCCGGTCCAGCTCCAGCTCCAGCCGTCCGCCCGGCAGGGACAGAGGGCCCCTTTTTTCCTCCCAACCGTCCAACGCGATGTGCTTTCTCATATCCAGCATGGCCCTCGCCTCCCATCTTGCTTTTTTTCCTGAAAAGAACTAAGATCAGTATACAGTATAACATCACGGGCCGGGATTTAGCAATACGCCGGACCCGCACTCCCATCAGAACAGGAACCCCTGGTTACTGTTCGCTGGCTTGTCAGTGAACAGTAACAAACCGTGGTTCAGTTTCTGTCCGCCGGCCTTCCGGCGGACAACGGCCGAAAAGGAGGCGCCATGTCTGCAAATACCCCGTTTCACGGAAGCGACCTTGAAAAAATCGAACAGCTTTACGGCATTCCGAAGGAAAAAATCACGGGCTTCGGTTCCAATGTCAACCCGCTGGGGCTCTCCCCGCGGCTGAAAGAATATCTGGCTTCCCGCCTGGACGTGCTCACTTCCTATCCAGACCCGGAATATACGGGGCTGCGGCTGGGCTATGCCGTCACCTCAGGCGAAGCCCTCCGGGAAGAAATCCTTTCCCGCAAGGATCCCTGGACCGTCAGCTCCCTGGCCGATCTGGCGGGGCAGTTCCTGTTTCAGGATACCGTATATATAGAAGAAACCCGTTCGCTGATTTCCTCTGAACGGCAGCGCATCCGGCATGCCCTTTCCGGCCTTGCCGTCAAAACCTATCCCTGCTTTGCCAATTTCATCCTCTGCCGCAGCCTGAAAAGGGGCGTAAACGCTTCTGTCCTGTTTGAGGCCGCGATCCAGCAGGGAATGATGATCCGGAACTGCTCCGATTTTCCGGGGCTGGATGAAAACTTCTTCCGTTTCTGCTTCCTCCTGCCAGAGCAGAATGACCGCCTGCTTTCCTGTCTCGCAGAGCTTCTCGGCTGAATGGGCCGGGAAGCTTTTTTCTCATTCAGGAACCTCCCCGCCCGCAATTTGTTCTTGACAAACAACAGGTTTCGGATTATTGTATTATTATAATAATACACGCAGTCAGCCGCAGGCTGACTGCGCGTCCGCACCATATGCGGAAGCTTTTTAAGGAAAGGACTGATAGAATGGCATGGAATCTGGACTCTGACCGCCCCATCTATGCGCAGCTGCTGGAACGCATCCAGCGCCAGATCGTATCGGGGCGCTACGCGCCGGGCGACAAGCTTCCCAGCGTCAGGGAGCTTGCGGCTGAGGCGAGCGTAAACCCCAACACGATGCAGAAGGCCTTTGCGGAGCTGGAACGCAGCGGCCTGATCATAACCAGAAGAACCAGCGGAAGATTTGTAACGGAGGATACGCAGATGATCGCACAGATTCGCACCAGCCTCGCAAAAGAAGAAATCCACAGCTTTCTGGACCGGATGAAGGGACTGGGCTACGAGACGCAGGATATCATCCGGATTCTGGCGGATGAGGAGCATTCCCGGAAGGAGGAAAGGAGCGTACAGTCATGAATGAACTGGTTACCATCACCAATCTCACCAAAAACTATGGCCGCTTCACCGCGCTTTATCCTCTGAATCTCACCATTCCGAGAGGGCGCATCATCGGCCTGCTCGGCCCCAACGGCAGCGGAAAGACCACGCTGATCAAGCTTCTGTGCGGTCTTTTGACTCCCACCTCCGGCTCCATCCTGATCGATGGAAACGCTCCGGGCGTGGAGACGAAGAAGCATGTTTCCTACCTGCCGGAGCGCAGCTACCTGACCAGCAGCCGCAAGGTCTCTGAACTGATGGACTACTTCAACGATTTTTACGAAGATTTTGATCCCAAAAGGGCGATGACCATGCTGGACGCCCTTCATATTGATGGCAGCGCGACCATGAAATCCCTTTCCAAGGGAACCAAGGAAAAGGTGCAGCTCGTCTTTGTCATGAGCAGAGACGCGGATCTCTACATCCTGGACGAACCCATCGCGGGCGTGGATCCGGCGGCACGGGACTACATCCTGAAAACCATCATTTCCAACTATAATGAAAACGCCAGCATCCTGCTGTCCACCCATCTGATTTCAGATATTGAAGCCGTGCTGGACGATGTGATCTTTTTGAAAAACGGGCAGCTTCTGCTGCAGTCCTCGGTGGAGGATATCCGTTCCCGCTACGGAAAATCCGTAGACGGCTATTTCCGGGAGGTGTTCGCATGTTAAGCCGCTTAATTCGCCACGAATGGAAGGAAACCTGGCGCATTCCCGTCATTTCCTTTATCGTCATTATCTTTCTCACGCTGGTCTGCTTTATCTGCTTCCGCCAGATGGAGCCTCCTGTGGATGAGGATTCCATCAACGCAGGCGCCTTTGTGATCATGATGCTTTACTGCCTTCTGATCAGCAGCATCAGCATGGTGGTGACCATCTATATCGCCATCCGTTTTTATAAAAATCTCTATACGGACGAGGGCTATCTGATGCACACGCTTCCGGTTACGCCCAGACAGCTCATCCTCTCCAAGCTTCTGGTCGCGGCCCTGTGGGTGTTTGTGCTCTCCATCCTTGCGCTCTGGGCCATCTGCTGCATCCTGCTGTTCGGACTTCCGGCCATGACTCCGGTGGACATGTCTGTGGTGATGCCCGTGCTCATGGAGATTTTCCCGCAGATTTTCGGCATGGGACCTGTGGCCTTTCTCCTGTTTTATACGGTGCTTTCTCTGGTCTCCGCCTTCAGCAGCGTGCTGATTGCCTATGCGGCGGTTTCCCTGGGGCAGCTCTTTTCCAGGCATAAAATCATGGCCTCCATCCTCTGCTACATCGGCTTTACCATGCTGGTTCAGACGGCGACCACTGCTCTCATGACGCCTTCCCTGACAAGACTGGTCCTTTCTCAGGACATGGTGAACGAAACCAGCCAGATTCCCTCCTACTTCGGGGCCTATATGCGGGAAATCCTCCTCATATCCATGGCAGGCTCTGTCATCTGCGCCGTGATTTCCTACATTCTGACGGAATACATCATGCGCAGGCAGCTGAATCTGGACTGAAAAAAGACGGATCGCAGGAACTCTTTTCTTACCTGCGGCATACCATAATCGTAAGCAAATCCGCGAGGTTATCTCCTTTATGGCAAAAAGAATGCATGCCGCCCAGACCATCGACAGTCCCTATGCGGGAGGCCTGAAGATCAGCCTTACCTCCAGTCTTGGGCAGGTTCCCGTGGCGGGCGCGACGGTGACCATTTCCATCACGGGACAGCCTGATTCGATTGTGGAAAGGCTGACTACGGATGACTCCGGACAGACTCCCACGGTGGAGCTTCCCGCTCCCGCTCTGGAATACAGTATGGAACCATCCGGAGTACGGCCCTACTCCGAATACGATATTTCGGTCGAAGCCCCCGGCTATGAACCGGTCGTCGTCGAGGCCTCCGAAGTTCTTCCCGATGTCACCTCCCTGCAGCCCATTTCCATGATTCCGCAGCAGGAGCCCGGACGGGAGGAGGATATTTTCATTCCCGATCATACACTCTATGGCGATTATCCCCCGAAGATTCCGGAGGCGGAGATCAAGCCCCTGGACGAAACCGGCGAGATCGTTTTAAGCCGCGTGGTCATCCCGGAATATGTGGTGGTGCACGACGGCGTCCCCTCCGATTCCACGGCCCGGGACTATTATGTGCGCTACACGGACTACATCAAGAACGTGGCTTCCTCGGAAATCTACGCCACCTGGTCTGAAAACACCATTTATGCCAACATCCTCGCCATCATGTCCTTCACCCTGAACCGGGTGTACACGGAATGGTACCGCAGCCAGGGATACAATTTCACCATCACCTCCTCCACCGCCTATGATCAGAAGTGGATCTACGGGCGGAACATTTACGAAAATATCAATCTTCTGGTGGACACCATCTTTGCCAATTACCTGTCCCGTCCCGGCGTGCGTCAGCCCATCCTCACCAGCTACTGCGACGGAAAACGGGTGAACTGTTCGGGCCTGAGCCAGTGGGGCTCCAAATACCTGGGGGATGAGGGCTACACGGCCATCGACATCATCCATTATTATTATGGAAGCGACATGTATATCAACACGGCGGAGGCCATCAGCGGCATTCCCTCCTCCTGGCCCGGCTATGACCTGACCATCGGATCCAGAGGCCAGAAGGTCTACCAGCTTCAGGAACAGCTGAACCGCATCCGCCAAAACTATCCCGCCCTCCCCTATACGGCTCCGGACGGCATCTACGGCCAGCAGACCGCCAATGCGGTGCGCGCCTTCCAGCAGGTGTTCGATCTGCCCGCAACGGGTGTTACGGACTACCCCACCTGGTACCAGATCTCCAGAATCTATGTGGGCGTTTCCCGGATTGCGGAACCGGACTGAACCGGCCGAAAGATCAAAAGGCGCACACTCGCGCCGAGCGCGGTTGCCGTCAGGCAACATCTACAGGCAATCTTTGATTGCCTGCGCGCTGAGTGCGCATCAACGTCTTTTTTTATTCAACAGGAAATGAAATTTCCTGTTGAATAAAAAACGGCCCGGAAAGCGGAGTTTCCTCCTTTTTCCGGACCGTTTTCCGTTGCCTGCTCATCTGTTACTCACCCGCAGGCTGTTCCTTTTCAAAGCTCCTCATCGCCAGAATGGTTTCCGAGATCAGATCGTCCAGGCTCCAGCCCAGCATTTCGGCTCCCTTTTCAATCACATCCCGGGAGCAGCCCGCCGCAAAGCGTTTGTCCTTGAACTTCTTCTTCACGGATTTCAGCTCCAGATCCTGCACGCTCTTGGAAGGACGTACCAGAGCAGCTGCCCAGATCAGGCCGCTCAGCTCGTCCACGGCAAAAAGGACCTTCTCCATCTCTTTTTCCGGCTTCACATCCACCACCAGGCCGTAGCCGTGGCTCGCCGTCGCGTGGATCAGGGACTCATCCAGCCCTTCTTCGCGCATGATTTCCTGGGACTTCACACAGTGCTCCTCCGGATATTTTTCAAAATCCAGATCGTGCAGCAGTCCCACAATACCCCAGAAGTCCTCCTCCTGCTCATAGCCCAGCTTTCTGGCGAAGTAACGCATGATTCCCTCCACCGTCTCGGCATGCTGCAGGTGAAACGCATCCTGATTGTATCTGGTCAGAAGCTCCCAGGCTTCCTCTCTGGTCGGTATTTTTCCCATGTCTGCCTCCCGGCGGGCCGCCCTGTCAGGGCACGCCGCCCGCCTTTTCTGCCGTAAAAACCTTATTTCGTCAGCACTTCCATGATCTCATTGGAGCGGGTCACGAACCGGGTCATGGCATCTGCATCCAGCGGGCCGTTCTGCAGCTTGGCAAGGTCATAGAGTTGCTCGCAGATCAGCTTTTTGTTCGCGTTGTCCGCCTCGTCCTTATGCGCGATCACATACTGCACCAGCGGATGGTTCGCGTTCAGCACCAGGGTCTCCCCTTCTCCGCCGCCGAACATGCTCATATCCATGCCGTTCGCGGCATACATGCGCATCATGTCCTGCATCCTTCTGGTTTCTTCGGAAATGGTGAGGACAGAGGACACCTTATCGTTTTTCAGCTTCTCCACCTTCACGGTGAGCTTATCGTTTCCGAGCGCTTCGCGCACCAGCTTCTGGATGGCCTCAGACTGAGCTTCCAGTTCCTTCTGATCCTCCTCGGAAACCTCGTTCTTAAAGGAATCGGTGATGTCCGCGTCGATTCTGCGGAAGCGGATTCCCTCGTTCTTCATTTCCAACTGATTGATGAAGGGCTGGTCGATCTGATCGGGAAGGACCACCGCGCTCAGACCTTCCTGTTTGAACATGTTCACATACTGACTCTGCTGCTTTAAGTCGGTCACATAGTAGATGGTCTTTTCCTTCTTCTCATCTTCCTTCCCGTCAGCGTCCGCGTTTTCGTCCGCTTTGGCAGCGTCCTTCTTCTCGTCCACCACCTCGGCCTCTACCTTTTCGCCGTTCTCATCCACAGCCGCCTCGCTCTTTTCATCCGGGTCAGACTTGCCGACCTCCAGACAGTCGGGCAGGGTCTTATATTTGCCGTCCAGATCCTTGAAGAGGATGTAGTCCGTCATCTTCTGGCAGAACTTGTCGTCCTTCAGGCAGCCGTATTTTACGAACGGGCTGATGTCGTCCCAGTATTTCTCATATTCCTCGCGGGAGGTCTTACACAGGCCGGAAAGCTTGTCCGCCACCTTCTTGGTGATGTAATCGGAAATCTTCTTCACGAAGCCGTCGTTCTGCAGCGCGCTTCTGGAAACATTTAACGGCAGGTCCGGGCAGTCGATCACACCCTTTAAGAGCATCAGGAACTCGGGAATAACTTCCTTGATGTTGTCCGCGATGAACACCTGGTTGTTGTACAGCTTGATCACACCTTCGATGGATTCGTACTCCATGTTGATCTTCGGGAAGTACAGAATGCCCTTCAGGTTGAACGGATAATCCATGTTCAGATGGATCCAGAACAGAGGCTCCTTATAATCGTGGAATACCTTCCTGTAAAATTCAATATAGTCCTCCTTCTTGCATTCGCTGGGATTCTTCGTCCACAGCGGATGAATGTCGTTCATGAGGACAGGACGCTTTTTGATCTTCAGGCGGACGGGTTCCGGCTTTTCCTCTTCCTTTTCGCCCTCATCCTCTCCGTCCTTCTTCTCTTCTTTCTTTTCCTTCTTCTCCGGCTGAATGGTCTCCAGAACCACATCCGTATCCAGCTTCTCATCCTCGTTGATGGTCTGGGTCTCCGGCGTGTTCTCTCTGGACAGCCAGATCTCTACAGGCATGAAGGAGCAGTATTTCTGAATGACCTCCTCCGCCTTGTATTCATTGCAGAACTGCAGGCAGTCCTCATTCAAAAACAGGGTGATCTGCGTTCCCACCTGATCCCAGGTGCCGTCCGTCATGGAAAATTCGGTGCCGCCGTCGCACTCCCAGTGAACCGGAGCTGCGCCTTCCTTATAGGAAAGGGTATCGATGTGTACCTCATCCGCCACCATGAACGCGGAATAGAAGCCCAGACCGAAATGGCCGATGATCTGGTTGTCGTCGGACTTGTCCTTATATTTCTCAATGAAATCCGCCGCTCCGGAGAAGGCGATCTGGTTGATGTACTCCTCCACCTCGTCGGCCGTCATGCCGAGACCGTTATCAATGAATTTCAGGGTTTTCTCTTCCGGATTTACGATCACCTGAATCTTCGCCTTATAATCCTCCGGAAGGGAATACTCTCCCATCACATCCAGCTTTTTCAGCTTGGTAATGGCATCGCAGCCGTTGGAGATCAGCTCTCTGTAGAAAATGTCGTGGTCTGAATACAACCACTTCTTAATAATCGGAAAAATGTTTTCGCTGTTAATGGACAGACTTCCATGTCTCTCTGCCATAGTAATCACATTCCTTTCTCTCTTTTATGGAAAACACCGTTTTCCGGCACCTGAACGTTCCGGTCGGCCAATGTTTTCAACTCTGATACTTAGTTTACTTCTGCGGCTGGGAAATGTCAATAGAAAATCAGCACTCATTTTAAACGAGTGCTAACAGTATCGATTTCTGTGTTCCATCTCAGCCTTCGGCCGAGCTGTAACGGCATCCGGCCATTCCAAACGCTTCGCGCCAGGCCGGATGCTTCCAGCCGGTCTGTTTTCGTACGGTCTGCGCAGAGAATGCGCAGACCTGGCTGAGTAGTAACATTTCTGTCCGTCTGACGCAGGATCCGGTCTTGACATCTCCAGAATGTCCGCTTATAGTTATCAGGGATAACAGTTTGAATTATAATAATTACAATTCAAACTATCAATCGCTTTGAAGCGGGAAAGGAGCCTGACATTTGGATCCCACATTTCATTATCTCATAATGGCCGAGCATGCCATGATACAGAAGGAGCTTCTCCTCCGTCTGAAAGGAACCGGTCTGACTCTCGGACAGCCAAAGGTTCTGGATTATCTCAGAGAACATAACGGTGCGAGTCAGAAGGAAATTGCGGGAGGCTGTCATATCGAAGCCGGTTCCCTGACTTCCATTTTAAATCGTATGGAAGATAAGGGAATCGTGGAACGGCGGATGTTAAATGGCAACCGAAGAAATTTCCACATATTTTTAACGGAAAGAGGAAGGGAACTGCTGCATCTCGTGACAGAAAATTTCAACCTGTTGGAAGAGAAGGCATTTCTTCATATACCGGACGATCAAAAGGAAAGCTTTATGCAGACATTAAAACAGATTTACGCAAATTTGACATTACAGGAGGACAAAAAATGAGCAGCTTGGAAAAATTGAAACGTTATCTTATCTTTGGGGCCGGTCTGTTTATCAATTCATTGGGAGTCAGTCTGATCACAAAAGCCAATCTGGGAACATCCCCCATTTCTTCCATCCCCTATGTTCTCAGCCTGAACTTCCGGATGACTCTGGGACAGTTTACCATTCTGTTCAGCATTCTGCTTATCGTGCTCCAGCTTTTCATTCTTCGCAGAAATTTTAAAGCGGAGTATTGGCTGCAGATACCGATTTCTGTTTTATTTGGATATTTCATTGATTTAACTATGACCATGCTGTATTTTGTTCACCCACAGACATACGGGCCCAAAATTGTTTATCTGCTGATCGGCTGCATCATTTTGGGATTTGGCGTGTATGCGGAGGTGCTGGCAGACGTGGCAATGCTGCCCGGCGAATCCTTTGTGAGAGCGGTTTCTTCTACCTGGCATACCAGCTTTGGTATTACCAAAATTGCTTTCGATGTTTCTATGACGGGAATTGCGGCGCTGCTGTCAGTCATCTTTGCCAGCCGCCTGGATGGGGTGCGGGAAGAGACCATCCTGGCGGCACTGCTCGTCGGAATCTTTGTACGATTATTTTCCAGGCAGCTCGCCTTTCTCGTACCGGTACTTTTCCCTTGCCCGGAGGGTCAGGGAAACCAAGCATAAAAATGATACACTAACTTAGACGGGATCTTTTCCGTTATTTTCACCGGAGCCTCCTGCGCGTCTTCTTCCGCTCTCCTTCTTCATCAGATAGAGTGCTCCAAAAGCAGGCAGATCCAGGACCAGCTTCCCGTTCCGGGCAGAAAGGAGCATTCCTTTTTCCTTTTCTGCGCTCCTCTCCCCTCCATAGATGTCCCAGCTTGCGGACAGACAGAGCTCATAGCACTCCTCCCTCCTTTCGAAGCCGTCCTTCTGTCCGTCCTGCTCCAGGCTCAGTTCAAAGTTCTTCCGCTCTTCTTCCCCAAAATGGAAGACGGCCAGAAGCTTCTGCCTGCCGTCCGTGCGCCAGAAAGCATACACACAGGCTTCCTCTTCATGACAGTTCGCCCAGCAAAAGCCCTTTCTGTCATAGTCGAGCGCCCAAAGAGCCGGCGTTTCCAGATAGAACCGGCACAGCACGCTCATGAACCGGCAGAAAGCATCATGCAGGGGAAAGGAAAGAAGCTCCCAATCCAGAGGACGCTTTTCATCCCATTCCCGGAAATGAGCCAGTTCGTTTCCCATGAAATTCAGCTTTTTCCCCGGATGGGCATACATATACATGTACAGGGCACGGGCCTGAGGAAATTTTTTCTCATACTCCCCGTTCATCTTCTGAATGATGGTCGCCTTTCCATGCACCACTTCATCGTGGGAGAAGGGGAGCAGATAATCTTCTCCATAATAATACATCATGGAAAAGGTGAGCTTATGGTAATCCCGGCTCCGGTACTGCGGATCCGTGCGGAAATAATCCAGCGTATCGTTCATCCAGCCCATGTCCCATTTATAGTCAAAGCCGAGTCCACCCTCCTCTGCCGGCTTCGTCACGCCGGGGAAGCTGGTGGAATCCTCCGCCGCGAGCAGGATCCCCGGATTGCGTTCCTTCAGGCCCGCGTTCATATACTGCAGAAAGGCCACGGCGTTTCCGTTCACGCCCCGCTCCGGCTGTCCCTGCCAGTAGATCATATTGCTGATCGCATCCATGCGCAGCCCGTCGAAATGGTATTCCTTCAGCCAGTACTGTGCACAGGACTGCAGAAAGCTTCTCACCTCTCCACGGGAGTGCATGAAGTTCCGGCTTCCCCACTCGCTGTTTCCCACGTCCCGGTTCGGATATTCATACAGCGCGGTGCCGTCGTATTCCGCCAGGGCGTAATCATCCACCGCAAAATGCACAGGCACAAAATCCAGGATCAGCCCGATCCCGCTCTGATGAAACAGATCGACCATCCGTTTCAGATCATCTGCAGTCCCATACCGGGATGTGGGAGAAAAAAAGCCGGTCTGCTGATACCCCCAGGATTCGTCGCAGGGATGCTCTCCCAGCGGCATCAGCTCCACATAATTGTACCCCTGTTCCTTCAGATACGGAATCAGCAGCTTCGCCAGCTCATCATAGCGGTACCAGCCCTCCGGCCGGTCCGGGTCGGACGAACGCTTCCAGGAGCCGGCATGGATCTCATAAATGTTCAGCGGCCTGTTCCTGCAGTCGCTGCGTCTTTTCATCCAGCCGGAATCACGGAACCGGTAGGACGTCATATCCCGGATGAAGCTGGCGTTCTGCGGCCGCAGTTCCATGCCGTAGCCGTAAGGGTCGCAGTGGTCCCGGAAGCTTCCGTCCTTTCTGTGGATCCGATATTTGTACATGTCCCCTGCCTTTGCCTCCGGAATGACGCATTCCCAGAAATTGCCGTCATAGACCCGCTCCATCGGCGTCTCCTCCCAGCCGTTGAAGGAACCGATCACTGAAACCTGCTTCGCTGCCGGCGCGAAGGTGCGAAACACCGCTCCTTCCCTTCCTGTCCTGCATCCAAGGTATTCATATGCGTCGAAGATCTTTCCGGTATAGAATCCATATCTGTCCATCGTCTCTCCTTTTCTACCCATTTCGTTTATTTGACTGCAGTCGTTTATTTTGTTATGATTATTGTAACCCTTTCGGCCCTCTGCTTCCACCGTCAGTTTGAAGGAAGGGTCGTTTATTCAACCTTTTTTCAAAAATGTTGAAAAGGCATCGGAACGCTGCCCGGCATACGGATCCGGACAGCCGCAGGAAGAAAGGAGATAAAAAATATGGATCTTCGCGTACAGAGGACCCGACGCAATATCAGAGATGCTTTCATCGAGCTGCGCTCCCGAAAGCCGATTGAAAAAATGACAGTAAAAGAGCTGGCAGAAGCGGCCTTCATCAACAAGGCCACCTTCTACCAGCACTATGAAGATCTGTATGCTCTTTCCGAGTCCATGGAGGACGAACTGATCGACAATATCATCGGCTCCATCCCCCATCCGGATACGCTCCTGGAGGATCCGGAGCAGGCGACACTGGAGATCTTCGGCGCCTTTTCCAGCCAGACCAGGCTCCTGGAGATCCTGTTTTCCGGAAGCCGCAGGAGCGTTCTGATCGGCAAGCTGGAAAGCCGCATCCGGGAGCTGATGCTGCGAAAATACCCCCATTATGAAAATGACCCGGAAAAGGAGGTGCTGATCACCTTCCTCATCCAAGGGTCCTTTCATGCCTATCTGAAGCATTCCGGAAGCGATCAGGCGGACAGCAGCAGGACGGTCCGGCTCATCGCCGCTCTGGTGAAGCAGCTGCAGCCCTTTCCCGATCAGGCTCCGCCTGCCGCCTCCCGCTCCTGCGGATGAAAATATTCCTGGTAGACCGCAAAAAAGCTGTCCGTATCCACCTCTTTGTCCCGGATCAGGGTGACGGATTCCCACAGGGCCTCATTCAGATTCCGCGGGAGAGAATCCACAAAGGCGTCGTATTCCTGTCCGAATACCTCGTCCCTTCTCTGTTCCGCGATCTTTTCCTTGTTGCGGTCCGTCTCCTCCCGGTTGAAGGTGCTGATACATTTGATGATCTCATAGCCTTCCCGGGTTTCCACCACCTCGCTGATCTCATCCGTTCCCAGGTTAAAGGCCGCCTCCTCAAAAGCCGCTTCCATCTCCCCCTTGCCGAAGGAGATCGTGCTCTCTCCCGCATCGCTGTACTTTTCGATCAGCGATTCAAACGCTTCTCCGGAAGCGGCTTCCTGACGTATGCGGAGCGCCTCCTCATGGCAGCGCTCCTTTTCCTTTTCGGAAAAGGGAGTCGTCGTCCCGTCCGCGTTATGTGTGACGGTGCGGATCAAAATATGCTGTACTGTGATGGTACGCGCCTCATCGTCGCTGATCTCCGGGTTGATGTCGCTGATGATCTCCCGATATACCTTGTCCGCCAGCGCGTAGTCCCTGTACATTCCCTCCGCCAGCTCCTGCGTCACGCCCAGCCGCTGTTTCTCCGTTTCGTTCAGGGACTCCCGGTATGCAACAGCCGCCTCCCGGACCAGAGTCTCCTCCTGTTCCTCCAGGGTCACACCCCTGCGTCCCGCAAGCAGAGTCATCGCCTTGATCTGCGACAGCTTCGCCAGCACATTTTCCTTCAGCCGCTCTTCCAGCGTCCCGTCTTCTCCGGCCGCGCTCCAGATCCCGTCCCCATACACCGATTCATACAGGTTCTGCTCCGTGGTCAGGTAGATCATGACCTCCGGCAGACTGCAGGAAGCATCCGCCAGGCGGAACACCTCATTTCTGTGAAATCCCGTAGTCAGCACAATATCCTTCGTCCCGCCGCCCGCACAGCCCGTCAGGGCTGCGAGCAGACAGACCGCAGAAAAAAGAGCTGCAAACCGGCCGCCTTTCCTTCTTTTCCTTCTGTTCTCCATTCGATCTCCTTGTATCCGGGCTGATTGCACAAACAGACAGGAAAACAGTCTCCTTCGGGCTGCCCTCCTGCCTGTTGTCCTGCGTCCTGCGATCTGCCGGGCGGATCAGAGGATCCTTCTCACCCAGCCTTCCGGCCCTTCGATCCGGCCCATCTGGATACCGGTCAGCGTGTCGTACAGCTTCTTAATCACAGGTCCCATCTCATCCATTCCGCTGGCAAGACAGATCTCCTTTCCATGATCCACGATCTTGCCCACCGGACTGATCACAGCGGCGGTCCCGCACAGACCGCATTCCGCAAAGTCCTTCACCTCTTCCAGCTTCACCGGGCGCTCCTCAACCTCCATGCCCAGGATGTCTCTTGCGACCACCACCAGAGAACGTCTGGTGATGGAGGGAAGGATGCTTCCGGATTTGGGAATCACGATCTTTCCGTTCCTGTCCACGAACAGGAAATTGGCTCCGCCCGTCTCTTCCACATAGGTTCTGGTGGCCGGATCCAGGAACAGATTCTCATCAAACCCGTTGGCATGGGCGGTCACTCCCGCATGCAGGCTCATCGCATAGTTCAGGCCGGCCTTGATATGGCCTGTCCCATGCGGGGCGGCCCGGTCAAAATCGCTGACGCACAGGGTCAGCGGCTTCGCGCCGCCTTTGAAATAGGGCCCCACCGGCGTGACGAATACACGGAACTGATATTCCTGAGCCGGCTTCACGCCGATCACCGGCGAGCTGGCGAACATGTACGGACGGATGTACAGCGTTGCCCCGCTCCCGTAGGGAGGAACCCACGCCGCGTTCGCCGCCACGACCTGATCGATGGCATCCAGGAATCTCTCCTTCGGAAAAGGAGGCATTTCCAGGCGCTTCGCGCTGTCGATCATGCGCTCCGCATTCATGTCGGGGCGGAAAGTGACGATGTGGCCATCCTCCGTCGTATACGCCTTCAGGCCCTCGAAGACCTCCTGGCAGTACTGCAGGATGCCCGCGCACTCGTTCAGGACCACCTGTGCGTCGTCCGTAAGCGTTCCTTCATCCCAGGCGCCGTCCTTATAATTGGAGACATAACGCTTGTCCGTTACCATATAGCCGAAACCAAGATTGGCCCAGTCGATGTTTTTCTTTTCCATCGTTTCCTCCATTCCGAAGTGCCGTAAAATGCAGCTTTACTGTGCTGAAGGACGCACGCCGGATTCAGATCTCAGCGCTGTGGTCACTGGAGCCGTGCCGCGGCACTGCATGCACTTCATTCTGCTGCTTCGTTAAACTCATTTGTACCGTCTGTTATTATATCACCATTTCCATGTCCGTCAAAGTTTTTTTTGCATGACGGGGCTATCCCGTTTTTGCATGACAGAGCCATCCGCATCCTACAGCATCTTCCGTTTCCGCAGGATGCGGATGGCGATGAGGCAGATGAGAAAGATCACCGCACAGATGATCCCGAAGCCGAAGGGCGTGTTGGCAAAGGGCATCCATTTTTCCTCTACGTTCATCCCGTATATGCCGGAAATGATGGTGGGAATGGCCATAACGATGGTGATGGACGCCAGATATTTCATGGCCGTATTCAGCCGGTTGTCGCTGACGGAGCTCAGCAGCTCTCTGGTTCCCTTGATGATGTCCCGATAGATCTGGGTCATCTCGATGGCCTGCTGATTTTCCACCACCACATCCTCCAAAAGCTCCTGGTCCTCCGGATATTTCTTGATCCTGTTGTAACGGACCAGACGCTCAAACACCACCTTGTTCGCCCGCAGGGAGGTGTCAAAATAAACCAGGTTGGATTCCAGCTCGTGCAGATCGATCAGATCCACATCCTCCGTATCGTTTCCGATATGCTCCTCGATCTCCTTTCTCCTGCGGTCCACGATGCGCAGGTAAGACTGATACAGAAGGCAGGTCCTCCAGAAGATCTGGTAAATGAAACGCACCTGCTTTTTCGTGCTGAACTCCTTCACCAGATTCTCCGTAAAGGCCTTCAGCACCGGCGTTTCTTCCCCGCAGACCGTGATCAGCGTCTCCTCCACCAGGATCAGGCCCAGCGGGATGGTGGTATAGGCTTCCCTCTTATGTCGGTATTCAATGGTGGGAATATCGAACAGGATCAGCGAGTATTCATTGCTCACATCCACGCGGGAGCTTTCCTCATCATCCAGCGCCGCTCTCACGTCCGCCGGATCGATTTCGTAGGTTTCCGCCACCAGTCTGCATTCCTCCGGCGTGGGAGCGGTCAGCGCCACCCAGATGCCCGGCTGGAATTCATCCACCTCATGAATAATATTTCGATCCGTCATATACCTTCTGATCATTGCCTCATCCCCGCTTTATGCCCGTTTTTCCGTATTTATGCTTTCTGCGCCTTCCTGACATACTTCAGGAAATGGTAGGTGGTATCAAAATAGGTCATTTCATCGCTCTCGGCTGCGATCTCCCAGTCTCCGTCCGCATCCAGATCCGGGAACCAGGCATCCGCCTCATAGGCCCGGTCGATCTTCGTCACATGAACGGTGTCGCAGCAGGGAAGCAGCTGACGGTATACGCTTTCCCCGCCGATCACATAGATGTCCTCATCCGCATATTTTTTCAGCTCCTCAAGAAGCTCCTCCACCGAATGCACGATCACGGCGCCCTTCACCTGATAGCCGGGATTTCTGGTGAGAACGATATTCGTTCTTCCCGCAAGGGGCAGGCCTCCCGGAAAGGTATCCATGGTCCTGCGTCCCAGCACCACCACCTTGCCCAGCGTCTCATTTCGGAACATCTTGTGATCCGCCGGGATGCGCACCAGAAGATCTCCGCGGCAGCCGATGGCCCAGTTTTCGTCCACAGCAACTATCATGTTCATTTTCCGTCTCTTTCCTCCATTCCGAATCATTCCCGCATCCGAAGCATTTCCATGCCGCGCCCTAAATGGCAATCGGAATATCCCGGATCTGCTCCCCGGTCACATAATCATCCACCCGTACATCATTTCTGGTGAACTGGTAAAAATCCTTTACCTCCGGATTCAGCCAGAATTTCGGAGCCGGATGCGGCGTTCGTGAGATCAGCTCCCTGATGATCGGGATGTGCCTGTCATAGATGTGCGCATCCGCGATCACATGCACCAGTTCGCCCACGTTCATATCACACACCTGGGCGAGCATATGCACCAGCACTGCATACTGCACCACATTCCAGTTATTGGCCGTAAGCACATCCTGGGAACGCTGGTTCAGGATCGCGTTCAGCGTAAGCCTGTCCTCCCCTTTTTTCTGCGTCACATTGAAGGTCATGCTGTAGGCACAGGGATAGAGGTTCATCTCATGCAGGTCCTGATGCACATAAATATTGGTCAGGATGCGGCGGCTGAACGGATTGTGCTTCAGATCATAGATCACCCGGTCCACCTGGTCCATCATCCCTTCCTTATACTGATGCTTCACCCCGAGCTGGTAGCCGTATGCTTTCCCGATGGAACCGTCCTCGTCCGCCCACTCGTCCCAGATATGGCTGTGAAGGTCATGGATATTGTTGGATTTCTTCTGCCAGATCCACAGCAGCTCGTCGGTGGCGCTCTTTAACGCCGTCCTCCGCAGCGTCAGAATCGGAAATTCTCTGGACAGATCGTAACGGTTGATCACCCCGAATTTCTTGATCGTATAGGCGGGCGTTCCGTCCGGCCACTTCGGCCGGACCTTCTCCCCTTCCGTGCTCGTCCCGTTCTCCAGGATGTCCCTGCACATATTGATAAAAGTAATGTCTGCCAAGCTCATTCTCGTTCTCCCTGTATTTTATCTGAAGCTTTATTCTGCAGCCGCGCCGCACGTCCTTTTACAGACTCCATTTATCGCAGAGCGCGTTGATCTGGTCCGCAAACCGGGCGAGATCCTTGTTTGCCATCCCCTTTGCATCCCGGATGACCTTCATCAGCCGCTCTCCGGCAGCAAGAAGTCTTGCGTAAACGCTGTTCTTCACCACAGGCGCCTTCGCCGCCTTCTCTCTCCATACCGGCTCCGCCTCATACTCGAAGGCATTGCTGATCAGGTCAAAGCTCGTGCCGCTGTAGGGAGCGTATGTCCGGTAACCGTGCTCCCGGCTCAGCTCCTGTGCGAACGCGCTGCAGACGGCGTCCTCCCCGTGCACGATGAACACCCGCTGCGGCTTCTGCTCAAAACCGGAAAGCCAGTCGATCAGGCCGTTTTTATCCGCATGTCCGCTCATCCCCTTAAAAGCTACGATCCTGGCCCTCACATCCACCGTTTCTCCGAACAGCTTCACCTCCTGCGCACCCTCCAGAATCTTCCGTCCCAGCGTGCCTACGGACTGATAGCCCACAAACAGGATGGTACACTCCGGCCTCCACAGATTATGCTTCAGATGATGCCGGATGCGCCCTGCCTCGCACATGCCCGAAGCAGAAATGATCACCTTGGGCGTCTCGTCAAAATTAATGGCTCTGGACTCATCGCTGGTGATGGAAAGCCTCAGCCCGGGGAAGGAAAGCGGATTGATCCCCCGGTTCACCAGCTCCATGGCTTCCTCATCAAAGCACTCATACACATTCTGCTCAAAAATTCCCGTGGCCTCCACCGCGAGCGGGCTGTCCACATAGACCGGAAAATTGCCGTGGCCTGTCACCAGATTTTCTTCCTTGATCCTGCGGATGATGTAGAGGACCTCCTGAGTCCTCCCTACCGCGAAGGAAGGGATCACCACATTTCCGCCCCGGTCCAGGGTCTCCTGGATCAGTCCGGCCAGATCCTTCACATAGTCCGGCCTTCCGGCCTCATGCAGCCGGTCTCCGTAGGTGGACTCCATGATCACATAATCCGCACGCGCCGTTTTCTGGGGATTGCGGATCAGCGGCTGATTCACATTTCCCACGTCTCCGGAGAAGCACAGCTTTCTTTCGATACCGTCCTCCTTCAGCCACACCTCGATGCTGGAGGACCCCAGCAGATGCCCGATGTCCGTAAACCGGATGCGCACGCCCTCACAAACCCGGATCTCCTTTTTATAATCGCATGGCACCAGAAGAGAAATGGCTCCCTGCGCGTCCTCCATAGTATAGGGCGGTTCGTATTCCTCCGCTCCCGCATGCCGTTTTGCCTTCCGGCTCTTCCATTCCGCCTCCTGCTGCTGGATATGCGCGCAGTCACGCAGCATGATGTCACAAAGCTGGGCCGTAGCCCTGGTGGCAAAGATCTGCCCCCGGAAGCCCCTCGCATACAGCTGCGGCAGCATGCCCGAATGGTCCACATGCGCATGGGTCAGAAAAACATAATCGATCTGGGACTCCGGTACGGGAAGGGGAGCATTTTCAAACGGATTGATCCCCTGCTCCATTCCCTTGTCCACCAGCATGTGCACTCCCGCCGCCTCCAGATAATGGCAGCTTCCCGTCACCTCATGATCCGCTCCGATAAAAACAAGCTTCATAGCTTCCCCCATTTCTGCGGCTTTGCATCTTTGCGCAAGCTCTGCCCTGAAAACTCCCTGCGGGCCTGCCCCCTCCTTCCGGATCACGGACCGGCCCGCGCTGCCTCTCCCTTTTTTCAGAAAGCGCCGCTTTCTGAAACACTTCCTTCCTTTTCAGTATAACATGCTATGCTGTCACCGGCAAATTTATTTCTTCCTGTTTCTCTCTTCCCGCTCTTCTCTTCCTATTCTCCTTCCCCGTAGATCTCCCTTCTGATATAAGCCCTGTTCTGATCAAAATCGACCTGAAGCACCGACATTTCCCTTATGGTCGCATTGGAATAGCTGCCGTCCAGCGGAAGGCTGTCCTGCACGAGCTCATAACCGAACAGCTTTCCGGCCTCCAGAAGGAGCTTCATGCACTCTCCCCGGCTCAGATCGGTGGTCAGATTCGCAAACAGCCCGTCCACCAGCTCTCCCGGATTGGTCACGAGCGCTGCCGGAAGCTTTTTCAGCACTGCTGAGAGCACGTTTCTCTGCCTCTGTGTCCTCGCAAAATCCGTTCCGATATACCGGTTCCGGCAATATGCCAGCGCCTGTGCCCCGTTCAGATGAATGTTTCCGGAAAGCGAGGTATCCAGATAGTCCGTTTCCATCGGCATTCCCCTCAGCTCATTGTACTCATTCAGATAGGCGTTCACCCACTGTACCTCTTCGTTCGTCAGCTCCAGCTCCACGCCGCCGACCGCATCCACCAGATTGGCAAAGGCCTCGAAGTTCACCACCGCATAGCGGGAAACCTCCGTGCCGAAATTCTGATTGACCGTCTCCATCAGAAGTTCCGGCCCTCCATAGGCATAGGCCGCATTCAGACGGTTTCCGTCATGTCCCGGTATCTCCACATACATATCCCGAAGAAGCGATGTCATATGTACGCTCTTCGTCCGGTCGCTGATGGTAAGCAGGATCATCGCGTCCGACCTTCCTTCTGTCCCCGCCGTTCTGGAATCGCTCCCGATCAGCAGCAGCGAGGTCACACCATCTTTTTTCAGCGCCCCTTCCGCGCTTTCTCCCTCCGCATGGTTCATCCTGTCATATGCCACGCCCGCCGCCAAATACAGTCCGCCGAAGAACAGCGCCAGCACCACAGCGATCAGGACCAGAAGCTTCTTCAGCCCGGAATGCCCTTTTTTCTTCTTTCCCATATTTCCGTCTTCTCCTGCGGCTCTTTTCCTCTCCGAAGTCCTGTCCGGAGCCCTGCCCGCATTCGCTTCCTTCCGGGCGCTTCCCCCGGAACGGTCCTTTGTGCGTCCCTCCCGCAGGGCCTTTCGGAAAACGCGCTCCTTCGGCTCTTCTGCGAAATCCTCCTCAGCGTCTTCCTCAGGCTCCTCCGCAGGCCTGTCCTCCTCAGCCTCAGGATCCGCGGCCGGATCTTTTTCCATTTCTCTCCCGTACGGCTCTCTTTCATCCGTCTCCGCAGCTCCTCCGGACCCTTCGGACATGCCTTCCACTTCGTATTCCAGGAAACGTTCCAGTCCCTTTTGGATCTGCTCCATTTCATTATCTGTCTTTTTTTCCATATCGCTCCTCTTTTCAGATGCCGCAGCACACTGCCCCGGCATGCCTTTCAGTATAACACAGATCCATCCTCAAAAGGAATGTACTTCAGAAATTTTTAATATTCCGGCAAGGGAAGATTGCCTGCGCGGCGGGTCGCGTAAGCGACATCTTCCTTTCCGCCGCAGTGCGATCCACCGGAGGTTTTTATACGATAGGAAATGAAATTTCCTATTGTATAAAAATAAAAAAAAGAAGTCCTCACTTGCTGGACTTCTCCTTTCAAAAAAAGCGATAGACGGGACTCGAACCCGCGGTCTCGACCTTGGCAAGGTCGCGCGTTACCAACTACGCCACTATCGCAACTGTTATCTTCCCGCCGTTTTCCCGACGGGCAAGTATTAATATACAGGAACCTCACCTGATTGTCAACTGTTTTTTTCATTTTTTCCAAACTTCTGGTTACAGCTCAGCCTTCGGCCGAGCTGTAACGGCATCCGGCCATTCCAAGCGCTTCGCGCCAGGCCGGATGCTTCCAGCCGGTCTGTTTTCGTACGGTCTGCGCAGGGAATGCGCAGACCTGGC
>DWWH01000001.1 GCA_019119815.1 Candidatus Eisenbergiella intestinipullorum
TTCAAAAACAAGTCTGAATGAATGCTATGTGAAGGATTGCTGCTGTAAAGGAACCCGATGTGAATTCTTCACACGGGAGAAGAAGTTGCCTGAAATTCCAGGTAAAATACAATAGGTCAATCCAAAGGTCAATTTCAAACACTGGGCGTATGAAAATGCTGTAAATTCAAGGAAAATTGAGTCTGGAACAACGGACTCTGACTCCGTCATTTCAAGGTTCGAATCCTTGTAGCCCTGCTCCATGAACCCCGGCAGAGAGGATCTGCCGGGGTATTTTTATCCGGAGGGAAAGCTTTCCCTCCGGATAAAAAACGCCGTTGTTGACGGTCCGCCGGCCTGCCGGGGAAACATGGACCTTGTGCATTTGTCCGGGATTGCGTATAATAGAAGGGATAAGCCGGAAAGAAAAAGGAAAGGGAAGAACGGGATGTACACATTTCAGACGCAGGTCAGATACAGTGAACTGGATGCGGACAGGAAGCTGTCCATCGCGTCCATAGTGGATTATTTTCAGGACTGTTCCACCTTCCAGTCGGAGGAGCTGGGCGTGGGAATTGAATATCTGGATCAGGTGGGACTGCTCTGGGTGATGTCCTACTGGCAGATCGTGATCGACCGGTATCCGGGGCTGTGCGAAAGGATCACGGTGGGGACCTTCCCCTATGAATTTAAGAGTTTTCTGGGCTTCCGTAATTTTTTCATTGCGGATGAGGCGGGGAAGAAGATCGTGCGGGCCAATTCCATCTGGACGCTGATCGATGTGCGTACGGGACTGCCGGCAAAGCCTACCCGGGAGATGGTGGAGGCCTACCGTCTAGAGGAAAAGCTGGACATGCCCTATGAACCGCGCAAGATCCGGTTTGACCGGGAGGGAGAGAAGCATCCCGTTATTTTTGTTGGAAAGCAGCATCTGGACAGCAATCATCATGTGAACAACGGGCAGTATATCCATATGGCGCAGGATTATCTGCCGGAGGATTTTGAGATCGGGCAGATGCGGGCGGAATACAAAAAATCAGCATTACTGAACGACTGTATCGTTCCGGAGGCCTTTGTGGAGGAGGACCGGGTGGGAGTGTCCCTGTGCGACGAAGCGGGCAGTCCCTATGCGATCGTGGAATTCAGGCGGAAGACGAGAGGTTGAGCATGCAGATCGAAGTTGGAAAAAGACAGAAGCTTAAGGTCATAAAAAAGGTGGAGTTCGGAGTGTATCTCGCACCGGAGGCTGGTACGCTCCGGGCCGTGGGGCCCAAAGCCGGTATGCCCCAGGATGGGGCGGAGGAACGGGTGCTTCTTCCTGCAAAGCAGGTGCCTGCGGGCTGTTCGGTGGGAGACGAACTGGAGGTTTTTGTATACCGGGATTCCAGGGACAGGCTGATCTCCACCACGGCGAGGCCGGCTCTGTGTGTGGGAGAGGTTGCCGTGCTCACGGTAGTGCAGACGGGAAAGGTGGGTGCCTTTCTTGACTGGGGGCTGGAGAAGGATCTGTTTCTGCCTTTTCGGGAGCAGACCAGGCCGGTGAAGACGGGCGACAGCTTTCCGGCAGCCCTTTATGTGGACAAAAGCGGCCGTCTGTGCGCGACAATGAAGATCTATCATTATCTCAGGACGGACAGCCCTTATAAAAAAGACGACCGGGTGACGGGCTACCTGTATGAGATCAGCCGGCAGTTCGGGGCTTTTGTGGCTGTGGATGACAAATATTCGGCGCTGATCCCGCCCAGGGAAATGTACGGGCAGCTGAAGGCGGGCGAGCGCATAGAGGCAAGGGTGGCGGCTGTCCATGAAGACGGCAAGCTGGATCTGAGCGTTCGGGATAAGGCGTATCTGATGATCGGAAAGGATGCGCAGCGAGTGATGGAAGCGGTGGAACGGGCAGGCGGAATGCTTCCCTTCAACGATAAAGCGGCCCCGGAGCTGATCCGTGCCAGGATGCAGATGAGCAAAAATGAGTTTAAGAGAGCCGTAGGCCATCTTTTAAAAGAAGGAAAAGTGGAGATCACGGAGACCGGGATCCGGAAAAAGTGACCGGGATCCGCAGAAAAGACCGGGGCCCGGAAAGCGGGAGGAGCCCGGAGGAAAGCGGGGATGACGGATGGATTATAAAAAGGCAAACAGAAGCTTCCTGGGCATGGTGCTTCTGCACTTTGCGGTGATCATTGCGCTTTTGATCGGCAGGGTCACATCCATGGGGATGATGATGAACCTTTTTCTGAGTGAGATGCTGCTGGTGATCCCGGCAGCGGCAGCCCTCTTTCTTTCCGGCGAAAGGCCGAACCGGGTGCTGTGTTTTCACGGGCTGAAGCTTTCATCGGTTTTTATGGTCATTGTGTTCACTTTCCTGATGGGGCCTCTGACCACGCTGCTGAATGCGGTGAGCATGCTGTTCGTGGACAACGCGGTGGTGGATATGGGCGGACAGATCTTGGAATATCCGTTCCCGGTCATGCTTTTTATGATGGCGGTTTTCGGACCGGCCTGCGAAGAATTTGCTTTTCGGGGAATCCTTTACCGGGGATATTTAAAGAGCGGAAATGCGCTGAAGGCGGTGCTCCTTTCCTCTCTTCTGTTCGGGCTGATCCACATGAATTTTAATCAGGCTCCCTATGCGTTTGCGCTCGGCGCTGCTATGGCCCTTCTGATGGAAGCGACGGGAAGCCTGCTGGCTCCGATGCTCATGCACATGATCTTCAACGCGCAGTCGGTCGTTCTGATGTACGTCTATGACCGCTTTTTCCCATGGCTTCTGGAGGAGCAGGCACAGCAGGTCATGGGGCCGCAGGAGCTTCTTCCCGTGATCTGCCTTTATCTGGTGCTGGCACTCGTCTGCACGTCTCTTGCGGGATGTGTGCTGGTATGGCTGTGTCGGAACGAGGGGAGGCAGGAATATGTGTGCTGGCTCTGGCGGGAAGGAAAGGAAGGCGGAAGAAAGGGGAGGCTTATCAGCGCTTCGCTGATCGCCGGCGTTTTGCTCTGCCTCGCCTATATGATCCTGCTGGCGCTTTTGTAAAAATGGTGAAGGTATGCAGAAGTTTACGATACTGGGGATTACTCTATATGACTGCGGGGCACGGGAGGCGCTTCGCAATACGGACCGGTTCTTGGGGAGCGGGGGACTGAATACGGTTGCCTATATTTCCAGCGCTCAGATCGCACAGGCATCCCGGGATGAAGCGCTGAAGGAATGTGTGGAGCAGCTGGATATGACGGTGTGCACCGAACCGGATCTGCTGGAAGCGGCGGGAATTGCGGCAAGGAGCCGGATCCGGGAGATCGATGAGAAGATCTATCTGCGGGAGCTTCTGCGCAAGCTCTCCAGAAACAGGAACAGCGTCTATCTGCTGGCGGATACACAGGCGGAGCTGGAGGTGCTGGAGGATCTGATCCAGGAGTATCAGGGAAATCTGTATATCCGGGGGCGAGGCGCATGGGAAGCCTTCGGGAGGCAGCCGGAACGGCTGGTAAACGAGCTCAATGACGTGGTGCCGGACGCTGTGCTTTCCAGGATGCCCTGGCCGGAGGACATCGTCCTGATGAAGGAATACGGCCAGTACGTGAACGCCAGGCTGTGGGTATCGCTTCCATACGGGGCGGTGTCCTGGATGCAGAATCCTTCCGTCCTGGCGCGGATAAGAAGGAGATTTCATTCCAGGCTGTTTGAAAAACGGGTGCAGGAATATAACAATAAAGAGACGGGCGCAAAATAATCGGACGTTCGTCTTTTTTATATTGAATTTGGAAAGAAAAGTGCATAAATTTTTTGAAATTTCTATAGATTTTTTTGTTGTTTTCCTTTAAAATGAAAAATGGGTGTTACATAAAAGGAATTTGCAGTTTTGAATTTTTTGTGAAAATTGTACAGGAGAAGGAGAGGGGTAAAAATGATCTCAAATCAGATACTGCAGAGCACGATCGACGGCCTGCGCAGCATTGCCCGGGTGGAGCTGTGCGTGGTGGATGTGGACGGCAAGATGGCGGCGGCAACATCGGAAGAGATGGAGCGCTATGCAGAGGCGGCCAGGGACTTTGTGAATTCTCCGGCAGACAGCCAGGAGGTGCAGGGCTGCCAGTTCTTCAAGGTGTTCGACGAGACGCAGCTGGAGTATATCCTTGTGGCAGGGGGAGCCGGCGAGGATATTTACACCATCGGCAAGATGGCGGCCTTTCAGATCCAGACGCTTCTGGTAGCCTACAAGGAGCGGTTTGACAAGGACAATTTCATTAAGAACCTGCTTCTGGATAATCTCCTTCTGGTGGACATCTACAGCCGGGCCAAGAAGCTTCATATTCCGGTGGATGTGGACCGGACGGTGCTACTGATCGAGGCGGAGGACAACCGGGACGGAAATGTGCTGGAGCTGGTAAGGTCCGCGTTTGGAGGCGGGAATAAGGATTTTGTGACCGCTGTGGATGAGAACAATGTGATCATCGTGAAGGAGCTGACAGAGCCCGAGGGTTCGGGAGAGGTGGACCGGATGGCCGGGGCAGTGGCGGATCTGCTCAGAAAGGAAGGGGTGGGCGGGGTCCGGATCGCCTACGGGACCACAGTGAAGGAGATCAAGGAGGTCAGCCGTTCCTATAAGGAAGCGAAGATGGCTCTGGATGTGGGAAAAATTTTCTTTGACGAACGGGACATTATCGCATACAATGAATTAGGTATTGGAAGACTGATCTATCAGCTTCCCATCCCGCTGTGCAAGATGTTCATCAGAGAGATCTTCGGAGGCAAGAGTCCGGATGACTTTGATGAGGAGACGCTTACCACGATCAACAAGTTTTTCGAGAACAGCCTGAATGTATCAGAAACCAGCCGCCAGCTTTTCATCCACCGCAATACGCTGGTGTACCGGCTGGACAAGCTGCAGAAGAGCACCGGGCTGGATCTGAGAGTCTTTGAGGATGCGATCACGTTTAAGATCGCCCTGATGGTGGTAAAGTACATGAAGTACATGGAAACGTTTGAATATTAAGCCGCAGCTTTCCTGCGCTCAGGCCCCGATGCGGATGCGTACCGGGGCATGCGTATGGGCGCGGGATGAAAGGCGGAGGGCGGTTTTCCCGTCTTCCCGGAAGGAGCACAGGCGTGCTTTTCTCCGCGGGTGAAATGCCGCCTGGAGGCGGCCGAAAAAGAGAGGTACATAAGTTGGGACTTTTTTCAGCGAAAAGGACAAGACGGAGAATTCGGGACGACGGTTCGCTCATCGTGCTGGATAAGGTGAGCAAGAGCTACGAGACCGGAGCGCCGGCTTTAAACGGCGTAAACCTGCGTGTGAAGAGGGGGGAATTCGTATTCATTGTGGGAGACAGCGGATCGGGAAAATCCACTCTCATCAAGCTGCTCCTCAGGGAGCTGACCCCCACGTCGGGGACCATCCTGGTAAACGGGCAGAACGTGGCGCACCTGAAGCAGCGTCAGATCCCGAAATACCGCAGAAAGCTGGGAATCGTATTCCAGGATTTCCGCCTGCTCAAGGACAGGAACGTTTATGAGAACGTTGCCTTCGCCCAGCGCGTGATCCAGGTCCCGACCAGAGAGATCAAGAGGAATGTGCCGGCCATTCTCGCAACGGTCGGGCTGGCCGGAAAATATAAGGCGAAGCCCAAACAGCTTTCCGGAGGAGAGCAGCAGAGAGTGGCGCTGGCAAGAGCGCTGATCAATAAACCGCCGATCCTTCTGGCAGACGAGCCGACGGGTAACCTGGACCCCAAGAATTCCTGGGAGATCATGAAGCTTCTGGAAAAGATCAATGAGGGCGGGACCACGATCCTTGTGGTAACGCACAACCGGGAAATCGTCAATGAGATGAAGAAAAGGGTGGTCACGATGAAAAAGGGCGTGATCGTGAGCGACGAAGAACAGGGCGGTTATATCGATGAGAATTAGTACGTTTTTTTATACATTGAAACAGGGCATTGTCAATATTTTCCGGAATAAATGGTTTTCTCTGGCCTCCATTGCGACGATCAGCGCCAGTCTCTTTATCCTCGGACTTTTTTATGCCGTGATCCTGAATTTCCAGAATATCGTCCATTCCGCAGAGGAAGGGGTATCGGTCACCATCTTTTTCCAGGAAGGGACCACACAGGAACGGATGCAGGAGATCGGAGCTCAGATCGAAGCGCGGGACGAGGTGACCCGTGTGGAATTCACTTCCGCAGACGAGGCGTGGGAATATTATAAGGAGAATTTCATTCCGGAGGAATACTCGGACGGCTTTCCGGAGGGGGACAATCCGCTGGAAAACTGTGCCAGCTATGAGATCTTCATGGATGATGTTTCCCATCAGCCGGAGCTGGTGGCCTATCTGGAAACCATTCCGGAGATCCGGGAGGTGAACGAATCGGCGCTTGCGGGTTCCATGCTGACCGGCGTGAACGCGCTGGTAGCTTATATTTCAGCCGGAATCATCATCATCCTTGTCCTGGTTTCCATCTTCCTGATCAACAATACGGTCACGATCGGTATTTCTGTCCGGAAGGAAGAGATCGGGATCATGAAATATATCGGGGCGACAGACTTTTTTGTGCGCGGTCCCTTTGTGATCGAAGGGATCCTGATCGGGATCCTGGGATCCATCCTGCCGCTGGCCGGAATCTACGTGATGTATAACAATGTTCTGGAATTTATCAACAACCGTTTTTCCATCCTGTCAGGGCTGCTGCAGTTCCTTCCGGTGGATGAGGTTTACCGGACCATGGTTCCGGTGGTGATCCTGATCGGTGTGGGGATCGGTTTCCTGGGAAGCTTTTTTACGGTGCGCAAGCATCTGCGCGTCTGATCGGAGAAGAGCGGGGAAATGCCTATGGAAAGATATGGAAGCAGGGGCCGCAGGGTGTCCGGACTGCTGCTCGCCCTTCTGCTGGCGGCTGTCTGGGCGGCTTCCGGCGTCAGAAGCAGTGCGGCCACGGCGGACGAACTGGAACAGAGCATCCAGGAGAAGGAGGAGGCCATCAGCCAGGCGCAGGAGCAGAAGAAACAGATTCAGGCCAACATTTCCAATATCCAGGCGATGGTGGATGAACTGGAGAGCACGAAGGATGATCTGCAGGCCTATGTGGAACAGCTGGACGGGAATCTGGCTCAGATACAGTCCCGGATCAGCGAACTGAAGGAGCTGATCGGGGAGAAGGAGACAGAGATAGAGGAAACCGAGCAGGAGCTGGAAGAGGCTGTTGCTCAGGAAGAGGCTCAGTACGAGGCGATGAAGATCCGGATCCAGTATTCTTATGAACGCGGAGCGGAAAATATACTGGAGCTGCTTCTGACTGCGGACAGCTTCGGAGAGCTTCTGAACCGGATGGGCTATATCCAGCAGATGAACACCTATGACCAGGAGCAGCTCGTCATATATGTGAAGAATAAGGAGCTGGTCGAGGCCTGCAAGGAGGCGCTTGAAGAAGAGCGGGAGGTCCTGGAGGAGGCGAAAGCCGAGGTAGAGGAGGAAGAAGCGGGGCTGGAAACGCTGATCGCGGAAAAGGAAGCGCAGATCACCTCCTATCAGAGTGACATCAACAATAAGGAAGCGGCCATTGCGGAGTACGAGGCGGACGTTGCCGAACAGAACTCCACGATCGCAGCGCTGGAGGCTGCTGCGGAGGCGGAAAAAAAGCAGCTGGAGGAACTGAATAAGCCGAAGGTGACTTATGACGGCGGCATGTTCCAGATGCCCCTTGCCTCTTATAAAAGAGTTTCTTCCGAATACGGATACCGCGTGCATCCCACCCTGGGAGTGAATAAATTTCATAATGGTGTGGACTTTGCGGCAAATTCCGGGACTCCGATCATGGCGGCCTATGACGGGACCGTTGTGGGAGCTGCTTATAACAGTTCCATGGGAAATTATGTGATGATCGATCACGGAGATGGCCTGTATACCATTTATATGCATGCCTCACAGCTGTATGTATCCAGCGGGCAGACCGTTTCCAAGGGAGAGACGATCGCGGCTGTGGGTTCAACGGGCCGTTCCACCGGGCCGCACCTGCATTTCAGCGTCCGGCTGAACGGGGAGTACGTGAATCCCTGGAATTATTTGAGCTGATCAAAGATATAATGATTACTGAGAAAAAAGAACGCCGGGGGGAGGTTCTGCGAAGCAGACTGACTGCGGCGTTCGGCTTTGAGCGGACGGAAGCTCTCCGGCATCCTTCCGGGCAGAGGTTCAGACAGAAAGGCATGGTAAGCAGATGAAAAACCGAAACAGCTTCTGGGGGGGAGTCCTGACGGGCATACTTGCCGTAGCGCTTGTGGCGGGCGGCATTTATCTGGGAAATTCGGCCTGGATATTCTGGCAGAATTCCAGGCTGCAGAACGCATCCGCCCAAAGCGGGAGCAGTCAGGCTGTGAGCGCCAACAGCGTTGCCACGCAGAATACGCTGAACAAGCTGAATGTGATCGAGGAAACCATAGATCAATATTATCTGGAGGATGTGGGAGAGCAGACGCTGGAGGACGGCATCTATAAAGGAATGGTGGAGGCACTGGGCGATCCCTATTCCACTTACTATGCGCCGGATGAGCTGGAACAGATCCAGGAAAAAACGGAAGGTGTATATTACGGCATCGGAGCTTATATCGGAATAGATCCGGAAACCTCCCTGCCGCGCTTAAGCGGCATTATTGACGGAACGCCGGCGCAGGAAAGCGGACTGCGGGCCGGAGATCTGATCTACCAGGTGGACGGTACCGGCGTGCAGGGAATGGAGTTGGAGCAGGTTACCGGTCTGGTGAAGGGAAAGGAAGGAACCTCCGTCCACCTGACCATTATCCGGGAGGGAGAATCGGATTATCTGGAGGTCGATGTGATGCGCCGCAAGGTGGAAAGCCCCACTGTCAACCAGAAGATGCTGGATGACAGAATCGGCTATATCCAGATCACGGAATTCGATACGGTGACGCTGGATCAGTTTGTGGAGGCTCTCGCTGCCTGCCGGGAGAAAGGCATGGAAGGTCTGATCCTGGACCTGCGGGGCAATCCGGGCGGCAATCTTTCCACCGTCTGCGACATCGCCAGGCAACTCCTGCCGGAGGGACTGATCGTTTACACCGAAGACAAGAACGGAAAACGGACGGAATACAGCTGCGACGGCCAGCACGAGATGCCGGAGGAGCTGGTGGTCCTGGTGGATAAAAACAGCGCCAGCGCGTCGGAGATCCTTGCGGGTGCCATCAAGGATTACGGGATCGGCACACTGGTCGGCACAACGACCTTCGGTAAGGGGATCGTACAGAGGATCATCTCCCTTACGGATGGCTCCGCCGTGAAGCTGACCGTCAGCCATTACTATACCCCGAACGGAAACAACATTCATGAGGTCGGTATTGAACCGGATGTGGAGATTGCCTTTGATGGGGATGCCTATTACAATGACGGCGTGGATAACCAGCTGGATAAGGCTATCGAAGTGATGGAGGAAAAGCTGGGAACGGATGACGGAGGCAAGGACGGACAGGGCGGCTGAACGGGGAGCGGCCGCCCCGGATATGCACAGGATCCGCAGGCGGGCGGAACCGCATCGCCGGAAGCATGAGGATGACGAAACTCCTGTCAGGTATAGCCATGGAAGAACAAATGTTCTGAAATGTGCTAT
>DWWH01000054.1 GCA_019119815.1 Candidatus Eisenbergiella intestinipullorum
TTTTGATTATTCTATTCATAGGTGGCCTCCTTTTGTATGCGGTAATCCCTGTTACCATTGATTTTGTCAATCTTCAGTATACAGGTAAATCCACGTTGCTACAAATGTGGGGTCACTTCATATTATCTAAACTGCATCGGCGGGCTGGATGAGCCCACGTCGGGAAAGGTGTGGCTGGACGGGGAGGATCTTTTTTCCCTGTCGGAAAAGAAGCGGACGATTTTCAGAAGGAGGAACATCGGATTCATTTTCCAGTCCTTTCAGCTCATTCAGGAGCTGGATGTGGAACAGAATATCATGTTTCCTCTGCTTCTGGATCACAGAAGG
Organism: Candidatus Eisenbergiella intestinipullorum; assembly: GCA_019119815.1. GTDB lineage: Bacteria > Bacillota > Clostridia > Lachnospirales > Lachnospiraceae > Eisenbergiella > Eisenbergiella intestinipullorum. Next base: position 328 of record DWWH01000054.1, read on the forward strand.
CCGGAACCGGAACGGGTGGAGGAAATGCTTCAGGTGCTGGGCCTTATGGACAGGCGAAGGCATCTGCCCGGCCAGCTTTCCGGCGGCCAGCAGCAGAGGACTGCCATCGGAAGAGCGCTGATCACGCGGCCCATGCTGGTGCTGGCGGATGAGCCGACGGGCAACTTGGATTCCCGAAACAGCAGGGATGTGATGGACCTGCTTCTGAAGGCATCCAGACGTTACCAGCAGACAGTCCTGATGATCACCCACAACAGGAATCTTTCTTCCTGCGCGGACCGGGTGTTTCAGGTGGAGGACGGGGTCCTGAAGGAACTGGGAGGGCGGCGGAATGAAAGGTAGAAGGAGGGGAAAAGAGAACGGAAACCGTGTTTCCATGAAAAGCTGGCTGGACCTGATTCCCCTTTCCGAACGGGTCCACAGGAGACAGAGCAGGATGACCCGGCTGTGCATCGTGCTGGCAGCTGCTCTGGTTACGACCATTTTCGGCATGGCGGATATGGAAATCAGAAATCAGATCCAGCAGGCCAGAATGAGCGACGGAGGATGGCACGCCGCATTCCGGGAGATCACTGCGGAACAGGCCGCTCTCATCGCGGCGAGGCCCCAGGTGACGGCGGGAAGCTGGTACGGCATCTATAATTACGGACTGGAGGAACACTGGTGCATCGACGGGGTGGAAACGTCGGTGATCGGGATGGATGAGACGTTGATCGGGATGTTTCCCGGAGCTGAAATTCTGGAGGGGACTTTTCCGGAAAAGGAGCGGGAAGCGGTTTTTTCGGAAAATGCCGGACAGAGGCTCGGGCTTTCCATCGGGGATGAGGTCTTTCTTGACACTCCGTGGGGAGAACGCGTGAGTTTGACGGTGAGCGGCTTCTGCGGGCAGTTTTCCTCGCTGAACCGGCAGGATGCCTTCGGCATTTTCCTGAATATGGACACCTTCCGCAGGCTGGCGGAGGCGGCGGGAGACGGGGAGGAAGCGTACTGGAACAGCATCTATCTGGTGGCCTTCAGCCCTTTCTGCAACATTCAGAAAAACCTGGCCGAGATTAGAGAGCAGCTTTCCCTGCGACAGGAGCAGGTATCGGAGAACATCAAGCTGCTGGGCCTGATCGGACAGAGCAGCGATTCCTATATGATCCGGCTGATGCAGACGGGAGCCATGCTGGCCATTCTGGTGATGATCTTCGGCGTGCTGATGATCACGGGAAGCCTGAACAGCAGCATCGCCCGGAGAACGGAATTCTTCGGAATGCTGCGCTGCCTGGGGGCGACCGGGCCGCAGATTTCCCGTTTTGTGAGAAGGGAAGCCCTCCGGTGGTGCCGGACGGCGGTCCCGGCCGGACTGCTCATCGGCACGGCGGCGGTCTGGACGCTGTCCGCCGTACTGAAGCTGTTAAGCAGTCTGTTCGCGGAAATCCCTCTGTTTTCCATCAGCTGGACCGGCATCGCGGCCGGCAGTGCGGTGGGCGTTCTCACCGTGCTTCTGGCGTCCCGGACCCCGGCGAAGAAGGCCGCCGCCGTATCTCCCGTAACCGCCGTTTCGGGAAATGCGGACGCTGTTTTCCGAAATGGCGCGCCCGTATGGAAAAAATCTGCGGATACGAGGCGCCTCGGCGTGGAAACCGCGCTGGGAGTGCGCCATGCCCTGGGAGGCGGGAAGGGCGTTTCCAAAAACTTTTTCCTGCTGGCAGGCTCCTATGCGCTGAGCGTGATTCTGTTTCTTTCCTTCAGCGTGCTTCCGGATATGGGAAAGCATGCGGTCAATCCGCTGGATCCGGCCGCCCCGGATGTTTCTCTCATCAGCGCGGACAATACCTGTTCTCTGTCCCGCCGCCTGGCACAGCGTCTGGCACAGGAGCCGGCGGTAAAGCGGGTGTACGGAAGAAGCTTTGCCTATGGCGTTCCCGCTTCCCTGGAAGGGACAGAAGGAAGCGTCTGCCTGTTTTCCTATGAGGAAAATCAGCTGAAATGGGCGCAGAAGGATCTGCTTGGGCCTTCCCGGAAAGCGGAAGGCTCCGTGAAGGCTTCCCATCTCATGAAAGCCTCGCCGCTCATGAAAGCTTCGCCGTTCAGGGAAGCTTCGCGGCTTACAAAAGCGCCGCAGGTGATGGAGGCGGTACGGCAGGGAGAGGGCGTGCTCGCGGTGTATGGATATGAAGGGACGTTTGACCTGTCAGAAGGGGACGTGATTTCCCTGACGATTTCCGGCAGGCAGAGGGATGTGACCGTTCTGGGCGTGCTGTCGGATACCCCCTATACCACGGAAGGGGAAACGCAGCTGATCTGTTCGGAGGAGCTGTTCCGGGATCTGACCGGAATGGAGGATTATACCGTGATCGACATGCAGCTGAAAAGAAACGCTTCGGATGAGGATGTGGAGCGCATCCGCGCGATTGCGGAGGAAACGGAAAAAAACGGTGAGGTCACCTTTTCCGACCGGAGGATGAGCAACAGCGAGGCGGTCGGCGCCTGGTATTCCCTGATGCTGATCGTATACGGTTTCCTTGCGGTGATCGCCCTGATCAGCCTGGTCCACATCATCAACAGCACGGATATGGGCGTGTCGGCCCGTCTCAAGGAATACGGCAGAATGCGGGCCGTGGGGATGACGACAGGCCAGCTTGTACAAATGGTGGCTGCCGAAACGCTGACCTGCTGCCTGACAGGCGTGCTTGCCGGCTGCGCGGCGGGGCTTCCCCTCAACCGGCTGCTTTATGAAAGCCTGGTGACCGCGCAGTGGGGCGAAGCCTGGCATTTTCCCCTTGCCCCGCTTCTTGCCATCCTGACCGTCACCGCCCTGTCCGTCCTGGCGGCCATATATGGCCCGACGCAGCGCATCCGCGCCATGTCCGTGACGGAAACCATCGAGGCCCGGTGAAAAGGAGAAAAAATCATGCATCTTACAAAAGGAAGGCCCAAAGAACTTTCCGGCAGGACGGATCGGGAGATCAGGGTCTACGACCTGCTGGATGAACTGAACATTTCCTATGAATATGTGGATCATGAGCCCATGCGTTCCATGCAGGACTGTCTGGAGGTGGACCGCATCCTGGACGCGGCGATCTGCAAGAACCTGTTTCTGTGCAATCAACGGAAAACGGCATATTATCTGCTGATGCTTCCGGGAGAAAAAAAGTTCCGTTCCGGAGAGGTTTCCCGGCTGGCAGGAAGCTCCCGGCTGTCCTTTGCGCCTCCGGAGGACATGGAGCGCCTGCTGGATCTAAGTCCCGGTTCGGTCAGCGTGATGGGGCTGATGAACGACCGCGAGGGGAAGGTGCAGCTTCTGATGGATGAGGAGATTCTCAGACAGGAATACTTCGGCTGCCACCCCTGCGTCAACACCACCAGCCTGCGGATAGCGGTCAGGGACCTGACGGAAAAAATTCTGAAAAGAATCGGCCATGAACCGAGGGTCCTTTCTCTGTCCTGAGCGCCCGGCTGTCTTTGTCCTGACATTTCCACGGTTTTGTCCAGACAGGCGGAAAGGATTAACAGTGTTAAAGGGGGAAACGATCTGCTATCCTTATCTTTATAAAAATAGAGAAAAGGAGCTGACCGAATATGAGAACAGATAAAGTGAAATGGACAGAGCTGATTACGGGTATTCTGCTGATCTTCCTTGGAGTATACAGCCTGATCCGTCCGGTAGGGATGCTGACCGGCGTGACCGTCATCTACGGGCTGTTTGCGGTGATCACGGGTATCGCGGATATTGCTTTCTACATCCGGATGGAGCGCAGGACCGGCTTTGGTCCGGCGGTGTCCCTTGTGACGGGCATTTTGAGCGTCCTGGCCGGCATCCTGATTTTGTGTAATATCAGTGCGGGACGGTGGGCTATCGCGATCTTATTCCCGATCTGGTTCATCGCGCACTGCCTGTCAAGACTGTCCCATCTTTCCCTGATCCGTCTGACGGTGGGCGACGCGTATTATTACTTTACGCTGGTCATCAACATTCTGGGATTGGTGATGGGCTTCCTGATGCTGTTTCATCCGCTGGCAGCCATGATTTCCGTCAGCTGGATTATCGGTATTTATCTCATCCTGCTGGGAATGGACAGCCTGGTGCTGGCGATTGTGCTGTTTGGGCTGCGGTAATGCAGCGTATGAAATGAGTTGCGATTGCAGATAAGATTTGAATACCGGGCTTGTCGGTAGAAGCCAGGCAGCCGGACTGCTTTTGGATGTACTGGCCCAGGAGGTATCGTCAGAGAAAAAACGGAGCTGATGTGCCCCACAGGCAGCAACAGCTCCGGTAAAGCACCCGGGTTAAACAGCATTACCGAACCCACTTCACCCGGGAAGGATCATAAAAGCCTCTCGCGTCAGGCGCTTCATCCGCCTTGCCCACTGCGACCACCGCAAGGGGGATGCTGGTGACGTCAAGAACCTTCTGCAGCTCTTCCGCCCGGTTCCTGGCAGGGTAGCAGCCGCACCAGCAGGTGCCGTAGCCGAGCTCTGTGGCCTGAAGGAGCAGGTTTTCAATGGCTGCCCCGCAGTCCTGCGGCCAGAAGCCGTCGCAGATACCCTCCTGCAGGTCCGGCCTGCCGCAGACGACGATGGCAAGGGATGCCGTCTCAAGCATCCGGGTGTAGGGATGGACGTTCATGATCTGTTCCAGCACCTCCGGCTTCTGGACGACCACGAATTCCCAGGGTCTGCGGTTGCAGGCGCTGGGAGCCATCATGGCGGCCTCCAGCATCTGTTCGATGTGCTCCTGTGGAATCAGAAAGCCTTTCTCGTATTTTCGAATACTTCTTCTTGATCTGATTGCTTCTGAAGTGTTCATGGAATTCTCCTTTCCGGAGCGCCGCCTGCAAAACGCGCCGCGGTTCTCCATTCCTGTTAGCTTATTCTCGCGACAAATGTGCCGTACGGACTTTACTGAAAATCAAAAAGATTCAGCCCTATCTCTTCACTGAATTTCCGTTCCACCGTGCCGGGGATCAGATTCAGGACGATCTCCGCGGTGGCGCTGATGACCGCCTGATTCAGATGGCCGCCCACCACATGACCCTTCTCATCTCCTGCGGCGAAATGGGCATGCAGATAGGGCTTTCCGTTCTGCGTGGTCAGAGTCCCGGTCAGGGAAACGATCTCATAGGGGCCTTCAAACGAGTTGGCGTGATACTCCTTCGTTTTTGTGTCAAAAACGCCCACCGTAAAGGCCTTTACCGCTCCCAGGCCGCTGATCTGCGAAAGCGCAATGCCTTCCTTTTCGGCAAGAGACAGCAGCTGTCCGCAGATTTCCTCATCCGGATCGAGCCTGAGTACATAAGTGCTGTCAAATTTCCGATATTCCATGTAGCTTCCCCCTTTCTCTGGTCGCCGTGAGGCGACAATAAATTTCTGCGCGAACATAAGTTCGCAACAGCTTTCCTTTGCTGCCGGTGGAAACGACCGTTACGCCGTTTCCCATATTTTCCGGATCTGTGTCATCATCCGGGAAACATCCCGGCTGTAGTCCAGGTGCATCTCATCCGCGCAGCCGGATACGGCCGCTTCCATATCCCGGATTTCGTAGCGCAGGGCGTCCGCGGAGGAGCCTTCCTCCAGCGTTTCCCGGCGTCCGTCCTCCGTCCAGGTGATCACAGCCCGGTCGGCGCGGGGATATTCCATGATTTCGAGGTATCCCTTTTCAAACGCCGCCATGCCGCGCTTCGGCTGCTTTGCATGAAGGCTCAGCGCGGCTGTGGCCATTTCACCCGCCTCATTCATCAGAAGGATGCCTGCCTGCTCGTCCACGCCGCTTGGCGCGTATTTTACCTGCGACGCGATCCGGTCCGGACAGCAGGACATGAACCACCGGATGAAGGAGAGAGCGTATACGCCGATGTCCCAGAGCGCCCCGCCCGCCAGAGCCGGATTGAAAAAACGGTTCGTCATGTCGTATTCCTTGAAGCTGCCGAAATTCATCTGAATCATGCAGAGCTTTCCCAGCGCCCCTGTCCGCACAAGCTCCCGCAGCTTTTTGTACAGCGGCATGTGATAGAGGGTCATGGCTTCCGCCAGAACCAGGCCGCGTTTTTCTGCCAGGGCCTGCGCCTCCTTCAGCTCTTCGGATTCCAGAACGATGGCCTTTTCGCACAGAACGTGCTTTCCATGCCGGAGCGCCTCATTGATGTAGCCGCTGTGGGTGTTGTGAGGCGTGGCGATGTAGACGATATCCACATTTTCATCAGTGAAAACGTCGGAAATCTTTTCATATACTCCGGGGATGCCGTATTCTTTTGCGAAGGCGGCCGCCCTTTCGTAAGTCCGGTTCGCGACGCCGTACGGCGTCCGGCCCTCCTGACGCATGGCCTGCGCGAACTGACGGGCGACATCTCCGCATCCGATTATGGCCCAGCGGTAATTTTTCATGGGATCCTTCCTTCCTGAAAACAGTAACGAAAATCCTGCGGCAGCAGACAATTTCATCCTAAAGCGGATTTCCCGGTTTGTCAATGCGGGTGTTACAGTTCACTCGTCCGCCAGAACCAGTCAGATGTCGTGCTTGCACGAACAGATGGCTGATTCTGAGCGGACGAAGGGAGCGCCAGTCTATGAGCAAAGGCAGCTGCATAGCAGCGGAGAGCGCGAAGCGCGGCTTTGCGAATGGCGCGGGGTGAACTGTAACATGCGGGCGGCAAATGCCCGGTTGCCTTTCCTGCATGGATGGTTTATGCTGGAAGCAGACAGATACCGGGAGGTGCATTTTTTTGGAGCTTCGTACACTTCGCTATTTTCTTGCGGCTGCGCAGGAAAGGAACATGACCAGGGCGGCGGACATTCTGCATGTGACGCAGCCCACTCTGAGCCGGCAGATCATGGATCTGGAACGGGAGCTGGGTGTGACGCTGATGGCCCGGGGAAAAAACGGACTGACGCTGACCGACGACGGTCTTTTCTTCCGTCAGCGGGCGCAGGAGATCGTGGAACTGGCGGACCGGCTGGAAAAGAATTTCGCGCAGCGGCAGAATGACATCAGCGGGATGGTTGTGATCGGCGCTTCCGAGGCGGTAGGAAGCCAGACGCTGGCCAGGCTGATCCGGAAATTTTCCGAAAAATATCCGGCTGTGCAGTTCACGCTGTATAATGAAACGGTGGATAATGTCAGGGACCGTCTGGATAAGGGACTGGTGGATATTGGCCTGCTGCTGGAACCCATCGATGTGGCCAGATATGATTATGTCCGCCTGGTACAGCAGGATACCTGGGGGCTTCTGGTGCGGGACGACCACCCACTGACGGCTAAGGAGTCGGTCACGGCGGAGGATGTGGTCCCCTTTCCGCTGATCCTGCCGCTGCGGGAGAGCATCCGGGCGGAGATCCTTCACTGGACCGGACGGGAGGAAAAGGAGCTGAGGATTCCGCTGTTTTACACGCTGCTTTCCAATGCGGCCCTGATGGTGGCGGAAGGGCTTGGCTGTGCCTTCTGCATGGACGGCGCGCTGGCCATCCGCAGCGATCCGCATCTGCGGTTCATCCCGCTCGCGCCGCGCCGGATGACCCACAGCGCGCTGGTATGGAAAAGGAACACTTTATTTTCGCCGGCGGCCTCGCTGTTCATTCAGGAGATCAATCTGCTGCGGGCACAGATCGATGAGCCGTTTCGCCGGACAGGGACGGCGGAAGGGTAAAAGAAAGCGGGATATGGAAAATGGTCTTTCCGTCATCCCGGGAGCAGGACTTCCTGTCGGCGGTCTGTCCGCAGTACGGGCTGCGGGAGGCGTCGCGGAAAAACGGCCTTCCGGAACTTCGAGGAACCGGAACGGGTGGGCGTGAAATCAGGAATGAAAAAAGAGGATGCCTGATTGAAAAACAAAAAACAGCCCGCAGTTTTGATCCTGCGGGCATGAAAAAAAGCAGATAGCGGGAATCGAACCCGTCTCTCCAGCTTGGGAAGCTAGCGTTCTACCGATGAACTATATCTGCATGACACATACTATATCACAAAAAACGGCATTTGAAAAGAGAAAAATAGAAATATTTTGCCGATTATATTTGAACTTATGAACGATAAAATGCGGCTGCTCAGCGGATGGTGCGCAGCACCTGCAGGACTCCGTCGTTGAGATTTGTATCGGCGACGAAGCGGGTGAGGCTTTTGATTTCCTTTCTGGCGTTGCCGATGGCATAACTGAGGTCCGCGCGCAGCAGCATGCCAGCGTCGTTCATATTGTCTCCGAAGGCCATGGTTTCGGACGGCTGGATGCCGTGGCTGTTCTGATATTCGGAAACGGCGATGCCCTTGTCGGCGTTTAAGGGGGTAAAATTCACCCACTGTTTCCCGGAACAGACCACCTGAAGCTGGCTGTGGCCGTGCCATTTCTGATAGAGGCCTGCTTCCGCGATCTCTTCCGCTGCCGTGGGATGATACATTTCCACACCCAGGATGCCGTCGTCCGCGGGAAGGTCATCAGGCATGCGGGACAGCTTCGTGATGTCCAGAAGATACCCCTGCGTGAGCCAGCGATACAGTTCGTCGGCGCCTTCCTTCACATAACCGGTCTTCAGCGCGGACACATAGGTGGTGCAGCCGGGAAGGGCCTCGATGTCGCGGATGATCTCAAGGGCCAGTTCACGGCGTATGGTGTGACAGTTCAGGACACGGCCGCGGAAAATGGTGCGCGCGCCGTTGTCACAGATGAAGAGGATGTCATCAATGACAGGAGCGAACAGCTTTTCCAGACTGGAATAGGAACGGCCGGATACGGCGGCAAACAGAATCCCTGCCTTTTTCAGACGGCGGATCTGAGAAAAATATTCGGGATTCAGATCGTGGCCCCCATCAGGAACCAGGGTGCCGTCCACATCGGAACAGATCAGTTTTATCATGCTGCAGCCTCCGTTATGCTCGGGAAAAAAGATTTTTTGCTTCAAAAATACAATTCCATTTTAGAGGGAATTGGAAACCGCGTCAAGAAAAAATGAAGGCGGCTTAAAATTTCTTCCCTTTTGTGGTATGATCGTAGACATGCAGAAGAAAGGCTGTCCTGCAGGATGAGAACCGTTTTTTTCAGACAAAGACGGCACAGCGGGGACGGCGGAAAGCGGGGAAAAAGGCATGCGCGAAACCGGAAAAACGGGAAAGAGAAGCGGCGGGAATATCTGTGTGAATCAGAAAAAATGCGGAAGCTGCCGGTATCTGTCTCTGACCTATGAACAGCAGCTTGCCCGGAAGGAAGAATTCGTCAGAAAGTCTCTGGGAAAGGGGCTGGTGAAGCGGGTGATGCCGGCTGTCGGGATGGAGGATCCGTATCATTACCGGAATAAGGTGACGGCTGTGTTCGCCCGGGACCGGAAGGGAAATCCGATTTCCGGCGTGTATGAGGGCGGAACGCATCATGTGCTCCCGGTGGAGGAGTGCCTGATCGAGGATGCGCTGGCGGATGAGATCATCGGGACCATACGGGGAATGCTGCGTTCTTTTAAAATATGGGTTTATGACGAAGATACGCGCAGGGGGATCCTGCGGTATGTGCTGGTGAGAAGGGGCTTTGCCACCGGACAGGTAATGGTGGTGCTGGTGACGGCATCTCCGGTGTTCCCCTCCAGGAAAAATTTTGTTCAGGCCCTGCTGAAGGAGCACCCGCAGATCACGACGGTGGTCCAGAACATCAACGGCAGAACAGACAGCCTGATCCTGGGGGACAGGCAGCAGGTGCTGTATGGGAAGGGATATATCGAGGATGTGCTGTGCGGCTGCACCTTCCGCATTTCACCTTCCTCTTTCTATCAGATCAATCCGGTCCAGACGGAAAAATTGTATACAAAGGCGATCGAACTGGCGCATCTGACGGGAAGGGAAAGAGTGATCGACGCCTACTGCGGGATCGGTACCATCGGACTGGTTGCGGCGTCGCGGCCGGAGAGCGCCCGGGCAGGGGAAGTCCTGGCGGTGGAGCTGAACCCGGATGCGGTGAGGGATGCCGCCGTCAACGCGAAAAGAAACGGGATCGGAAACGTGCGCTTTTATCAGGCGGATGCGGGAGACTTCATGAGAAAAATGGCGGCGCAGGGGGAGAGGGCGGATGTCCTTTTCATGGATCCGCCGCGCGGCGGGAGCACGGAAGCGTTTATGAGAAGCGCTGCAAAGCTGGGGCCGGAACGGATCGTTTATATTTCCTGCAATCCGGAAACGCTGGGACGGGATCTGAAGGTGTTCCGGACGTTGGGCTATCTGGCCGGCGAGGTCTGGCCGGTGGACATGTTTCCGTGGACGGAAAGCTGTGAGGCAGTCTGTGCGCTGACGCGGCGCCGCTGAAGAGCCGGAATCCCGCGCGGGAAGGACGCTGCGGAAGCGCCCGGAAGTCCACGCAGGAAAAGCCCATCCCGGGCCTTCGCCTGACAGGCGCAAAGAGGGCCGCCGCCGTATTGACAAAGGGGGCTTCGGGTGTTATGTTAGATAATGCTCATGGCGACACAGGAGGAACGGTAAAGTGATACAGGCACGCGGACTGTGGGCAGGTAAAGGACTGGATCTGATGCTCACATTTTTGCTTTTGGTGTCCATGCTTTGCATGATAATGGGAGAGGCGGCTGACGGCGTTTCCTTTCCGGCAAAACCGGATGCCGTCTGCACTGCAGCAGACGGCCGGATGGAAGGAACGGCTCCGGAGAGAGGACAGGAAGCGATCGAAGAGATCAGGGCCTCCGTATATGTGGACGGAGAGGATGTGTCTTCCGCAGGCAGCGCGTCCGTTCTTCTGTGGAAAAGTACGTCGGCGAGGCTGGCAAGAGCTGCTGTATGGCTGGCGGGCTTTCTTTTTATGGGGAAAATGATCCCTTTCTGTACAGGGGGCAGTTTGTCGGCGTTCCTGCACCGGGAGACGCCAGGTCGTGCGCGTTTTCTGCGCGAACTGTTTATCCAGAAGAAAAAAGACGGAAAAAAACGCCGCATGTTTTTGCAGGCATATATATTTTGAAGATAGAATAAAAGAGGAAAAGACAAGATCATGTTTTTCATAAATTTTCTGAAAAAGCAGCCTCCCGGACGGCTGATCGCGATGGGTTTTGCCCTGGTGATCCTGGCCGGCGCCGTGCTGCTCGTGCTTCCCATATCCGTCTGGCCGGATGCGGAGGTGTCCTTTGTGGATGCACTGTTTACGTCTACCAGTGCGGTCTGCGTGACGGGACTGATCGCCATTGATGTGGCGGATCATTTTACGCCGTTTGGACAGGCGGTGGTCGCAGTGCTGATCCAGATCGGCGGATTGGGAGTGACCTCCGTCGGTGTGGGCCTGATCCTTGCCACCGGAAGGCGCATCGGCATCCGGAGCAGGATGGTGGCGAAGGAAGCTCTGAATGTGGACAGCTTCCGTGGGATCGTTAAGCTGGTGCGCGCGGTCCTGATCATGACGCTGATCTTTGAGCTGACCGGAGCGGCGCTGAGCTTTATCGTGTTCGTCCGGGATTACCCGCTGCCCCGCGCGCTGTGGATCAGCGTATTCCATTCCATTGCTGCTTTTAACAACTCGGGCTTTGACATTCTGGGAGGGCTGCGCAACCTGATCCCTTATCAGGACAACATCCTTCTGAACCTGACCACCTGCGGGCTGATCATTTTCGGAGGCATCGGCTTTCTGGTCATTTTGGATGTGATCAAACAGCGGAGCTTTAAAAAGCTGACGTTGCATTCCAAGGTAGTTATCACCACCAGCATTGTTCTGATCGTTGCCGGCACGCTGCTGCTGAAGCTGACGGAGGATATTTCCTGGATGGGGGCCTTCTTCCAGAGCGTATCTGCAAGAACGGCAGGATTTTCCACCTATGCGATCGGAGATCTTACCAATGCGGGCCTGTTTGTGCTGTGCATTCTGATGTTTGTCGGCGCGTCTCCCGGTTCTACGGGCGGCGGTATCAAAACGAGCACCTTTTTCGTGCTCATACAGGCGGCCAGAAGCATTTTTGTAAAGAAGCCTCTGAGCTCCTTCCGCAGGAGCATTTCACCGGAGAACCTTTCCAAGGCATATCTGGTGACCAGTCTGTCGCTGGGCGTGGTATGCGTGGCGACCTTCCTGATGTGTGTCCTGGAGCCGGACTGCACCTTCCTTCAGCTTCTGTTCGAGGTGATTTCCGCCTTTGGCACGGTGGGACTCTCCACCGGCATCACGCCCGGCCTTTCCGTGGCGGGCAAGCTGGTCATCATCCTGGTGATGTATACGGGAAGACTCGGCGCTCTGACGCTCGTTTCCATGTGGATCGACCATCCGGAGCCCAACGCGAGATATACGCAGGAGCCGGTTACCATCGGCTGACAGAAATGGGAAAATATTCTGAGAACAGTTCAGACTCAGAAAAGAGAAGAAAGGAACAGATATGAAAAAGAATCAGGGAGCCGAATCCTTCGGCGTGATCGGCCTTGGACGCTTCGGCACCGCTCTGGCCATAACCATTGCCAAGGCGGGCAAGGACGTCATCGTGATCGATAAAAATGAAGCAAAGGTGAAGGAGCTGCGCCAGTATACGGATTATGCCTTTGTGGTGGATGAACTCAACTCGGATTCCTTAAGAGAAGTGGGAATCCAGAACTGCGACACGGTCATCGTCTGCATCGGAGAGAAGATGGACACCAGCATCCTCACTACCATGTGCGTGGTGGAGATGGGGATTCCCCACGTGATCGCCAAGGCTCTTACCGCAGAACAGGGAGCTGTCCTGGAAAAGCTGGGCGCCCAGGTCGTCTATCCGGAGCGGGATATGGCGATCCGCCTCGGCAAGCGTCTCATCTCCAGAAATTTCCTGGATTATGTTTCTTTGGACAACAGCGTGGAGATCCGTCAGATCATGGTTGCCGGAAGGCTCGTCGGCAGGACCGTCGAAGAATACGGAATCCGGAAAAAATACCGCCTGAACGTCATCGCCATCGAGAGCGGACAGACGACGAACATAGAGGTACAGCCCGATTACCGCCTCCAGGACGGCGATGTCATCGTGGTCATCGGCAAGATCGACAACATGGACCGCTTTGAAGCGGATCTTTAACCTGCAATGAGCCATGCACAGGAAGGGGAGGAGAACCGACGCGAGCTGGCTCGCAGGAGGGTCGCCTCCCCTTCCTGTATACGGCGAAAGCCGTAAGCGAGACGAAGCAAAGCGGAGTCGAGCGTGCATGGCGGAGAGAAGGTCTTCCAATCTCAGACCGCGAGCTGGCTCGCAGGAGGGTCTCCTCCCTTTCCTGTATACGGCGAAAGCCGTAATTTTCCCCGGTTGACGCCCTCCCTGCCCGAGGCTATAATGGAAATATCAACCTGACCGCCCGTCCGTTCTGCCGGGCGGCCTTTCAGAAAAAAGGAGGGGCATATGGCGTTTTATTATGGGGAACCGTCAAGAACTTTCAGTGAATTTCTTCTGATCCCGGGATATTCCTCCACGGAATGCATTCCGTCAAAGGTGAGTCTGAAAACCCCGCTGGTCAGATACGAAAAAGGACAGGAGCCGGAGCTTTCCATCAACATTCCGATGGTGTCTGCGATCATGCAGTCTGTTTCTGACGACAGGCTGGCGGTCGCGCTTGCGCAGGAAGGCGGCCTGTCCTTTATTTATGGGTCCCAGCCTGTGGAAAAGCAGGCGGAGATGGTAAGAAGAGTGAAGCACTACAGAGCCGGATTTGTGGTGAGCGATTCCAATGTATCACCGGATATGACGCTGGCGGATGTGCTGGATATTACGGAGCGGACAGGCCATTCCACCGTCGCTGTCACGGATAACGGGAAGAACGGAGGAAAGCTCCTGGGCATCGTGACCAACAAGGACTACCGCGTCAGCCGGATGGGGCCGGAAACAAAGGTGTCTGAATTCATGACAAAGCTGGAGGATCTGGTCTATGCGGACGAGGACACCACGCTGAAGGAAGCCAACGACATCATCTGGGAGCACAAGATCAACTGTCTTCCGCTGGTGAACAAAAAGCAGGAGCTGGTCTATCTGGTGTTCCGCAAGGACTACGATACGCATAAGAAAAATGAAAACGAGCTGATCGATTCCTCCAAGCGCTACATGGTGGGCGCCGGGATCAACACCAGAGATTATGAGGAGCGCGTGCCGGCCCTGGTTGAGGCAGGCGCGGACGCTCTGTGCATCGACAGCTCGGAAGGCTTTTCCGAGTGGCAGAAGATCACCCTGGACTATATCCATAAAAGATACGGCCGCAGCGTAAAGGTAGGTGCGGGCAACGTGGTGGACGCAGAGGGATTCCGGTTCCTGGCGGATGCGGGCGCTGATTTTGTCAAGGTCGGGATCGGCGGAGGCGCGATCTGTATCACCAGAGAACAGAAGGGCATCGGCAGAGGCCAAGCTACGGCGGTCATCGAGGTGGCGAAGGCGCGGGATGAATACTATAAGGAAACGGGGATCTATGTTCCCATCTGTTCCGACGGCGGCATCGTGCACGATTACCACATCACTTTGGCCCTCGCCATGGGAGCCGACTTCGTCATGCTGGGCAGGTATTTTGCCCGTTTCGATGAAAGCCCCACCAAGCGGGTGAATATCAATGGAAGCTATATGAAGGAATACTGGGGAGAAGGCAGCGCCCGTGCGAGAAACTGGCAGCGCTATGATCTGGGCGGAGATAAGAAGCTTTCCTTTGAGGAGGGCGTGGATTCCCTGGTGCCGTATGCGGGAAGCCTGCACGACAATGTGACCATGACGTTGAGCAAGGTGAAATCCACCATGTGCAACTGCGGCGCGCTCACCATACCGGAGCTGCAGAAAAAAGCGAAGATCACTCTGGTTTCCTCCACCAGCATTGTGGAGGGCGGCGCGCATGATGTGATGCTGAGAGACAAGAGATAAGACGAAGAGGCGGGCCCGGAAAGACCGGATCAAAAAGACAGGCTCGAAAAGATCGGGATAAAGCAGCGGCGCGCGTTTTCCGGCGCAAAAAGCCTCGGAATGGAGAAAAGGATGCGGAAAGTCAGGATCATCAAAAAGAACGATACGGATTCTCTGGAATATGAAGTCGGGGACATTCTCACCGTGGAGGGAACCTGGTACGGCGGCGTCAATGTGAAGGGAAGAAGCGGAATCCCGCTGTCGCTGGATCGGGAGGAATATGAAAATATCGGGCAGGAGCCTCAGGCCGCGGATGGGGAGAAAAACGATGCGGAGGAAGGGAAGGCAGGGCGGATCGATCCCTATTCTTATCAGCTCGGTGTCATGGACTGCTTCTGCGAGATGGTTTCTTCCGGTCTGAAAACGCTGGCCATGAGCCATCCCTTTGCGGACAGAAACGAGAGAGACGGTTATCTGGAGGACGTGAAACGGCTGTGCGCCAGGTACGGGGTCCTTTTTTACCCCGAAGATGAGGCACTTTTGACTGCCCTTTTCCCCAAAGAGGCGAACCGGGGGAAGCCGCTGTTCCTTTTTTACAGAAAAGAGGAAACGCTCAGGGCCTACCTTCACCTGAAGGAGGAGCGAAAGGCTCTGCTGGAGCAGGGGCGCTGCGATCACATGGAAGAAGTGCGGCTGGCGCACGAATTCGGGCGGCTGCTCTCTTACCCGGAGGAGGGGATTGAGCGGCTGATCGAAAAAGCCGGAAAAGAAGAAAACTGAAAAATGGCCCCGAATGACGGCCGCATCAGGGAGGAAGGATATGCCCTCAGACATGAAGGAAAGGATTGCCCGGGAATTTGCTCAGCTTGCCCGGACGAAATCCGTTGACAAGATTACGGTAAAGGACATTGTAGAAGCCTGTCATATCACCAGGCAGACCTTTTATTATCATTTTCAGGATCTGATCGATGTGATCGACTGGTCGTTTCACCGGATAGCGGAGGAGCTGGTGGAGAGAAGCCTGAAGCTGGATTCCAGACAGCAGGTGATGGAGCTGTTCCTTTCGGAAGCGGTGCATGCGGACGGAATGATCAGACGCCTGCTTTCCTCCCAGCTTCGGGAGCAGACGGAACGCCTGATGGTGGAATCCATCCGCATCTGTTTTCAGGAAATGGTGGACAGAAAGGCTTTATTCCAGGATGTGAGCCGGTCTGACGTACAGGTGGCGCTGGACTTCTATACCTTCGCTACGGTGGGAATCCTGCTGGAATACTGCAGCAGGCCAAACCTGGATGTGAAGCATCTGGCAGGACAGCTGGTCAGCCTGATGGACGGAAGCTTTCAGAAAAGAAGCAGGGAGGATTAGAAAAACGTGTTCCGGCATACGTTGGCCGGAAACGAGGCTGCCAGAGCAGGAAAAAGGACTGACAAAAGAGCCCGGGTGTAAAAAAATTTTACATCCGGGCCGTTTTGTCAGGACAGATGGGAAAAACTGCGTATGGAACCGGAGGCAGATTTCTGGTAAAAAAGAGAAGACGGCAGAGAAATGCTCTGCCGGAGGATCAGAATGCCGCCGGAAGGCGGCGGGAGAGGTAAAAGTGGATCAGGGAATTTTTTCAGTCAAACTGTGTGAAATGGAACAACGGTATGGAAAGCTTCAAAGTCGCATCCAGCTCTGCCAGACCAGAGATCATGACAGAATCCGGGAAGAGATCCGCCGAATGGAGGAGGAAGAGGAAGAAGACCGTATCCTCCTGAAAAAGCGGATGAAGGGAAGCGGCTATCCGGCTGCCGCACGGCTGGCCCGGGCGCTGTCCGACTATGAGGACCGTATGCGGAAGATCCTGCAGGAGGCGGAAAACGGGGATTTTTCTCGGGAGCATCTAAAAAGCGAAAATCCGGAGCCGGCAATTTTGTATGCGGAGTATGCGGCTGATTTTGCCACCCAGTCCATGAATTATGCGCTGCTGGCAGCGCTGAAGGCGGTGGACAAACAGCTTTCCTATGAAGAGAAAAAAGGAGAAACGACAGATGAATGAGGTAAAAACGCCAAAAAAACCATTGATCTTCTATTATGTGATCGTGCTGCTCGTCCTCATGCTGCTGAATTTTCTGGTCATGCCCCGCATGCTGCAGGCCAGCATCCGGGAGGTGGATTACGGCACCTTCATGGACATGATCGATGACAAGAATATCGGAGAGGTTGAGGTAGAGAGCAACCAGATCATTTTTACGGACAAGGACAATACGCAGATTTACAAGACGGGCCCGATGTTCGATCCGGGGCTGACGGAGCGGCTGCATGACTGCGGCGCGGTGTTCGCCTCCGAGATCGTGGAACAGGCGTCTCCCATCGTGAGCTTCCTGGTTTCCTGGGTGTTGCCTATCGCGATCTTTGTAGGGCTGGGTCAGTGGATGTATAAGAGAACGATGAACAAAATGGGCGGGGATTCCATGATGTTCGGCATGGGAAAGAGCAATGCGAAGATTTATGTGAAATCCTCCGCAGGCATCCGCTTCAGCGATGTGGCGGGCGAGGATGAGGCGAAGGAAAGCCTCACCGAGATCGTCAACTATCTTCATGATCCGAAGAAGTATGAGGAAATCGGCGCTTCCATGCCGAAGGGCATCCTGCTTGTCGGCCCTCCCGGAACCGGTAAAACCATGCTGGCGAAGGCGGTCGCTGGCGAAGCGAACGTGCCGTTTTTCTCCATCTCCGGTTCGGAATTTGTGGAAATGTTCGTGGGCATGGGCGCCTCCAAGGTGCGCGACCTTTTCAGACAGGCGAAGGAGAAGGCTCCCTGTATCGTGTTCATCGATGAAATCGATGCCATCGGGGAAAAGAGGGGCGGACAGTACGGCGGAAATGATGAACGGGAGCAGACGCTGAATCAGCTGCTGACGGAGATGGATGGCTTTGAAGGAAATACCGGCGTCATCATCCTGGCGGCAACCAACCGCCCGGATTCTCTGGACCCGGCTCTGCTTCGTCCCGGCCGTTTTGACAGGAGGGTGCCTGTGGAGCTTCCTGACCTGAAGGGAAGAGAAGAGATTCTCCGAGTACACGCGAAGAAGGTAAGGGTGGATTCCGGCGTGGACTTTTCCGTGATCGCCCGCATGGCCTCCGGCGCGTCAGGCGCGGAGCTTGCCAACATCGTCAATGAAGCCGCTCTTCGTGCCGTCCGTGACGGACGTAAGACGGTCACGCAGGCGGATCTGGAGGAGAGCATCGAGGTGGTGATCGCGGGCTATCAGAAGAAGAACTCCATCCTGACGGACCAGGAGAAAAAGATCGTTGCCTATCACGAGATCGGCCATGCCCTGGTTGCCGCGAAGCAGACCAATTCCGCTCCGGTTCAGAAGATCACCATCATTCCCCGTACCTCCGGCGCGCTGGGCTATACCATGCAGGTGGACGAGGGCAATCATTACCTGATGAATAAGGAGGAGATCGAAAACAAGATCGCCACGCTGACCGGAGGCCGCGCGGCTGAGGAAGTGGTTTTCGGTTCCATCACCACCGGTGCTTCCAACGACATCGAACAGGCAACCAAACTGGCCCGCGCCATGATCACACAGTACGGCATGAGCGATGACTTCGACATGGTCGCTCTGGAAACCGTCACCAACCAGTATCTGGGCGGCGACGCTTCTCTCGCCTGCTCCGCCGATACCCAGGCAAAGATCGACAGACAGGTGGTAGGGCTGGTGAAGAGGCAGCATGAAAAGGCGAAGAAGCTTCTGGAGGACAATCGGAAGAAGCTGGATGAACTGGCTGAGTATCTGTATAAAAGGGAGACCATTACCGGAGAAGAGTTTATGAATATTCTGAATGCTCCGGAAGCGGAATCGCAACAGTGAAAAGAAGGAACGACGGGTGGTGCCGGAGGGGGACGCCTTCATGGAAAAATAGCCGGATCATCGCGGGGCGGCATGACTGAAAGGTCTTGCTGCTCCGCTTTTTTGTGCTCATGAAATTTCGTTGAGATCAAACATGAAATTTGCTACAATATATCCGGATTCAGTGCTGCAGCGTTGGGAGCATATGGAATAAAAATAAAATCCGGAACGGACAACAATTCAGATTTGAGCTAAAAAACATCATGTAAATAACGCAAAAAACAGACAAAGGAAGAAAGATTGAAAAATAAGCCTGATGGCTTATTTTTCAATCGGCAGTTTTGCGCCGAAGCACAAAACTGCTGTGATCGCAGAGGAGAAATCACATGCGTGATTTCTCCTCGCGGCCTCAGCGTAGAACGCTT
>DWWH01000055.1 GCA_019119815.1 Candidatus Eisenbergiella intestinipullorum
TGGGAGGATTTGGGATTGTAGACCTGCATCCCGCCTTTTTAAAAAGAAAAACCTTCCTGCATAGTTCCATACCTTTCAGAACAAAATAATGGTGTAAACCGGAGAAAAAAGAGGCGGGGCGCGGAAGCGTCTTTCGTGAAAACGCCCCGCTTCGGAAAAGAGGTATGGAAAATGGCAAATATTTCTGAACTTGACCTGCAGAATCTGCGCCACCTGATCGGCGGCTGCGACACAACCCACTGTAAAATGAAGGAGTACGCCTCCTGGGCGGAGGATGAAAAGATCAAACAGTTCTTTGAGCAGGGCGCGAAGTCCGCGATGGAGAACAAACAGCAGCTCATGAAATTTTTACAGTAAGGCCGGACGGCAGAAAGGATGTGTGACGAATGCTGCAGGAAAAAACAATGGTGGCTGACGCGCTCGCCGGAATCAACGGAGAGCTGACCAGATACGGGGAGATGATCGCCCAGACGGAAAATAAGGAACTGAAAACCACGCTGAAGCAGATGAGGAATGCGGCGGAGCAGTGCCAGGAGCAGCTCTATCAGCTCGCACGGGAGAAGTCCTATTACGTGCCCGCACAGAAGGCAACGCAGGAGGAGATCTCCCATGTGAGAGGGCTCTTTACCTCCGCGACGCTTTGAACGGAAAATCCTTCTGCATGGCAGGCAAAAAGGGGACGGCGAGTACGGCCGTCCCCCCTTTGTCTGCCGGACCGGGAAGCTTAGTCTCTGTTTTTGCAGCTTTTGCCTGAGCCGTTTACTCCACCTGCTGCAGCCCGCTGATGTCCGGGGTGATCATCATGGAATAGTTGGTGTAGTAGACCACGAAGCCGGGCTTTCCTCCGGCGGGCTTTTTCACATTCTTTTTTTCGGTATAATCCACCTCCACCTTTTCTGCGCCCCGCCCTCTGGAATAATAGGCGGCAAGCCTTGCGGCATCCTCAAAGGTGGCGTCGGGAAGCTCTCCGCCCTTCGATTTCACGATCACGTGGGAGCCGGGAATGCCCTTGGCGTGGAACCACCAGTCGCCGCCGGAGGCGAAGCGGAAGGTGAGCTCTTCATTCTGATAATTGTTCTTTCCTACATAGATGTCGTAGCCGTCACCGCTGATGTAATGGAAAGGAACGCTGGTGACCCGGGCCTTTTTTGCGTTCCGGCCGCCTTTTCTGCGCAGATACCCGCTTTCGATCAGCTCCTCGCGGATCTGGACCAGATCCTCCTCCTTCTGGGCAATGTCCAGAGAGGCGCTGATGGATTCCAGATGCTCCACCTCAGCCCCGGTTTCCAGGGTCAGCTGGGAGAGCGCCTCGAAGGTACGCTTCAGCTTGTTATATTTTTCAAAGTATTTCTTCGCATTTTCCCCGGCGGTGAGGGTGGGATCCAGGGGAATGGAAAGCTCCTCTCCCGTGTAATAGTTGGGGCAGGTGAAAGACTTCGCGCCGGGTTCGGCGCTGTAGCCGTACGTGTTCAGAAGCTCTCCGTATACCCGGTATTTATCCCGCTTCTTCGTATCCTGCATCTGTTTGACCTGAAGGTCATATTTCTTCACGTTCCGCTCCAGCGCGGTGGAAACGATCCGTCTGAGATCGGAGGAGCGCTGGCGGATTCTGGTGACCGTATTTTTTTCGGCGTAATATTCCTCCAGAAGGGCGGAGATGGAAGAAAAATCCTTCCGCCTGTCCGCCGGATAGGAAGTCAGGGTCAGCGCCGCGTATTCCGCGGGAACGGGAGGTTTTCCCCCTTCATAGACGATGCAGGGAGAGAAGCGTTCCGAACGGACCTCCTCCATCAGGCGAAAAAAGGCTTCCCAAAGCGCCTGCCTGCCGTTTTCATCCAGCGCTGCGGAGGACAGGTCGGCGTCCCCGCCCGCCCGGTAGCAGATTTCGTGGGAGATGGCGGGAGACAGGCCGGTGAAGGAGGAATAGAGCGCCTTGAAGCAGGGCTGACTTCCCGCAAAGATGCGTTCCATGAACTGCTCCCGGTCCGTTTCCAGGGGATTTGCCTTATCCTGCGTGTGGGGGATGAAATAGTTCTTTCCGGGAAGCACCTCCCGCACGGAGCTGACCATGGCGGAAATGTGCTTGATGCTGTCGATGATCACGTCGTTCTCATCGCAGAAAATGATGTTGCTGTGCTTTCCCATCAGCTCCACGATGAGCTGCTTGGTGCGCAGATCCCCCATTTCATCCAGATGCTCGATCCGGAAATTCAGGATTCTTTCCATGCCCGGCTGGGTGATGGAAAGGATCCTCCCGTTCTGGATATGCTTGCGCAGCAGCATGCAGAAATTGGGGGCTGTCATGGGGCTGGTCTTATTTTTCGCCGTAAGATAGGCGAGAGGCAGCGAAGCGGAAGCCGACAGGACGAGCCGGTACTGGCTGCCGTTATTTTTTATGGTAAGAAGCAGCTCGTCCGGTTCGGGCTGTGCGATCTTATATACCCGTCCGCCTGTGAGCATGTCGGAAAGCTCCTTTCGGACCGCTGCGATGGTAATGCCGTCAAATGCCATATGGATTCTCCTCTCTGAAACATGGGACATACATCCTCCGCCCCGGTCCGAAACCGGCCGGCACGGCATGGACAATAACCTAAGTAGTTACAGTTCACTCCGCGCCATTCGCAAAGCCGCGCTACGCGCTCTCCGCTGCTACGCAGCTACCTTTGCTCATAAACTGGCGCTCCCTTCGTCCGCTCAGAATCAGTCATCTGTTCGTGCAAGCACGACATCTGCCTGGTTCTGGCGGACGAGTGAACTGTAACCCTAAGTATATCAGTCCGCCGGGCTGTGCACAAGTGAATCTTGACGGGTCTGCGGTTCTGCTTTATAATAAAATGAATTATGGGAATTTACCGATCCGGAGGAACGCAGATGATAAAAAGCATGACAGGATTCGGCCGCTGTGAGGTGGCCGAGGCAGAACGAAAGATTACCGTGGAGATGAAATCCGTCAATCACCGTTATCTGGACGTAAGCATGAAGATGCCGAAAAAGCTGAACTTTTTCGAGGCGTCCATCCGCAGCCTTTTAAAGGAGTACATCCAGCGGGGAAAGGTGGATCTGTTCCTGTCCTATGAGGATTTTACCCGGAGCGGCGGAACGGTCCAGTACAACCGGGAGGCCGCAGCGGAATATCTGAAGTATCTGAAGCAGATGGAAGAGGAGTTTTCCCTGGAGAATGACGTGAAGGTATCTACGCTGGCCCGTTTTCCGGAGGTTTTTGCCATGGAAGAGGGCGATCTGGATGAGGAAGGCATCTGGAAGGTGCTGGAGAAGGCGCTTCGGGGAGCGGCAGAGGCTCTGACCCGCACGCGGATCAGGGAAGGAGAAGCTCTGAAAAAGGATCTGCTCGCAAAGCTGGACGGTATGCTGGAGCAGGTGGCTTTCATCGAGAAGCGCGCGCCGCAGATCATCGCGGAATACCGGCAGAATCTGGAGGCAAAGGTGAAGGAGCTTCTGGGAGATGCGCAGGTGGATGAGAACCGGCTGGTGATGGAGGTCACGATCTTTGCGGATAAGGTCTGTGTGGACGAGGAGCTGGTGCGCCTGCGGAGCCATATCGAGACCACGAAGCAGACGCTTCTGGAAGGAGGGAGCGTGGGCCGCAAGCTGGATTTCATCGCGCAGGAGATGAACCGGGAGGCCAATACGATCCTCTCCAAGGCCAGTGATCTGGAGACCTCCAACCGGGCTATCGAGCTGAAAACGGAGATCGAGAAGGTAAGGGAGCAGATCCAGAATATCGAATAAGGGGAGCTGCTTTCGGACGGCAAAAAGGCGCCGCTGCCGGAACAGACGGATCTCGTTCCGGAGGATGGACGAAGAAGCATTCTTCCCCAGTGTGTGAAACGGAGATCTTATGAACCAGTTTATTCATGTGGGCTTTGGAAATATCGTGAACACGGACAAGGTGATCGCAGTGGTGAGTCCGGAATCCGCGCCGGTCAAAAGGATGGTGCAGACGGCCAAGGAAACGGGAACTGCGGTGGACGCCACGCAGGGGCGCAAGACCAAGGCGGTCCTGGTGATGGAGAACGGGCAGCTGGTGCTTTCGGCCCTTCTGCCGGAGACCATAGCAAACAGGGCACAGCCCGGACGGGAGGAAATGGATGAAGCATAGAGGAATTCTGATCGTGGTATCCGGGTTTTCCGGAGCGGGAAAGGGCACGCTCATGAAAGAGCTGCTAAAGCGGTATGATAATTATGCACTTTCCGTCTCCATGACCACCCGGGCGCCCAGGCAGGGCGAGGTGGACGGAGAGTCCTATTTTTTCGTGGATCGGGAAACCTTTGAAAAAACCATTGAAAAAGACGGTCTGATCGAGTATGCTTCCTATTGCGGCAATTATTACGGAACACCGCGGGAGTATGTGGAAAAATGTCTGGAGGACGGCAGGGATGTGATCCTGGAGATCGAGATCCAGGGCGCCCTCAAGGTGAAGGAGAAGTTTCCGGAGGCATTGCTCCTGTTCGTCATGCCGCCCAGCGCCGCAGAGCTGAAGCGGAGACTGGAGGGCAGGGGAACGGAGAGTGCCGAGGTGATCCGGCAGCGGCTCATCCGGGCTTCGGAGGAAGCGCAGGGCATTGAAAGCTATGAGTATCTGATCATCAACGACGACCTGGACGCCTGCGTGCGTGAGATGAACGACATCATCGGTGCGGCGCGCAGAAGCCCGGTCAGGAACCGGCGTCTGATCGCCGATATGCGTTCCCAGCTGGACGCGGTAGTGAAAGGAGAATAAAAAGATGTTACATCCCTCTTACAGTGATTTGATGAAAGTGGTAAACAGCGGCGTAAAGGAGGGCGAGGACGCGATCGTCAGCAGCCGTTATTCCATCGTGATGGCGACGGCAAAGAGAGCCAGGCAAATCATCGCGGGCGATGATCCGATGGTGAGCATGAAGACGGGCATGAAGCCCCTGTCTGCCGCCGTGGAGGAGCTGAATGAAGGAAAAATCCGCATCCTGAGCGATGAAGAAGCTGCGGCTGAGCTTGGCGCGGACGAATGACGGGAAAGGAAAAGGAAGAAGAGAAATTGCTTCGGGCGTTTCTCTTTTTTCAGTAAGAACGCATGAAAATATTGTTTGTATCCCTGGGCTGTGACAAGAACCTGGTGGACACGGAAATGATGCTCGGCATGCTGGCACAGCGCGGACACAGCTTTACGGACGACGAGGCGGAGGCAGAGGCTGTCGTGGTCAATACCTGCTGCTTTATCGGGGACGCCAAGGAAGAGAGCGTGAATACGCTCCTGCAGATGGCGGAGCTGAAGAAGGAAGGGAGCATCCGCGTGCTCATTGCGGCGGGCTGCCTCGCCCAACGCTATCAGGAGGAGATCCGCCGGGAGATCCCTGAGGTGGATGAGATCATCGGCACCATGGCCATCGACAGGGTGGCCGATGCCATCGACGAGGTGATGGCGGGAAAACCGAAAAACCATATCACGGAGGCCGACGCTCCCATCGTTTACGGGAAAAAGCGCAGCGTGACCACCGGAGGGCATTATGCCTATCTCAAAATTGCGGAGGGCTGCGACAAGCGCTGTACCTACTGCATCATTCCCCGGGTGAGGGGAGGCTACAGAAGCGTTCCCATGGAGGCGCTGCTGCAGGAGGCGGAAACGCTCGTACAGGGCGGCGTGCGGGAGCTGATCCTGGTAGCCCAGGAGACCACCGTTTATGGAAAGGATCTGTATGGGAAAAAGGCCCTTCCCGAGCTTCTGGAAAAGCTCTGCCGCATCCCCGGCCTTTACTGGATCCGGCTTCTGTACTGTTATCCGGAGGAGATCACGGATGAGCTGATCGCCTGTATCAAGAGAGAGCCGAAGATCTGCCATTATCTGGATATGCCCATCCAGCATGCCTCCGACCGCATTCTGAAAAAAATGGGCAGGCGGACGAACCAGGAAGAGCTGCGTGAGCGCATCGGACGGATCCGAGAGGAGATTCCGGACATCTGCCTGCGCACCACCCTGATCAGCGGCTTCCCGGGCGAGACCCAGGAGGATTTTGAAGAACTGTATAACTTCGCGGATGAGATGGAATTCGACCGTCTCGGCGTTTTTGCCTATTCCCAGGAGGAGGGGACGCCGGCGGCCCTCATGCCGGACCAGGTGCCTCAGGAGGTGAAAGAGGCCCGCAGGGATGAGCTGATGGAACTGCAGCAGGAGATCGCCTTTGAAAAGGCGCAGGAGCAGAAGGGACGCACGCTCCTTGCCATGATCGAAGGCAGGGTAGAGGATGAGAACGCCTACGTGGCAAGGACCTATATGGATGCCCCCGGCGTGGACGGCCTGCTGTTCATCAATACGGCAAAGCAGCTTCTGACCGGAGATTTTGTACGGGTGCGGGTGACCGGAGCCTGTGACTATGATTTGATAGGAGAACTGGAAGATGAATTTACCGAATAAGCTGACCATACTCAGAATGATCATGATCGTGCCCTTTGTGGTGTTCATGCTGGCCCCGATCGGAGGAGCGGCGGGAAAATGGATCGCTCTCGCCCTGTTCGTGATCGCCAGCCTTACCGATCTGCTGGACGGAAAGATCGCAAGAAAGTACAATCTGGTAACTACCTTCGGGAAATTCATGGATCCGCTGGCAGACAAGCTGCTGGTCTGTTCCGCCATGATCTGCCTGGTGGAAATGGGACGGATCCCCGCCTGGATCGTGATCATCATCATCAGCCGTGAGTTCATCATCAGCGGCTTCCGTCTGGTGGCTTCCGACAAAGGCGTGGTCATTGCGGCGAGCTGGTGGGGCAAGTTCAAGACCACCTTTCAGATGGCGATGATTGTCCTGATGATCGCGGATCTCCCAGTCCTTGCCCTTGTGACCCAGATCGTCATGTGGATCGCTCTGATCCTGACGGTGGTGTCCCTGGCAGACTACCTGATGAAGAACAAAGACGTGATGAAGGATCCGAAATAGAAGGGGGCAAAAAGACGCGCGGAGGCAGGAAACAGGAGCCCTGCGCGAAAAGGCCCTCTGCATGGGAAGCCGCCTGCGGCGGCAGAAATGAGGCAATATGAAGGCGGAACTGATCTGTGTGGGAACCGAGCTGCTGCTCGGAAATATCGTGAATACCAATGCGGCCTGGCTGGCGGAGCAGTGTGCGGCTCTGGGGCTGTCCTGCTATTACCAGACGGTGGTAGGGGACAACGCAGAGCGTCTGTCCGCCGTCCTGAGGACCGGGCTGGAGCGCTCGGATATTCTGATCCTGTCGGGGGGACTCGGTCCCACACAGGATGATCTGACGAAGGAGACGGCGGCGGCTGTGTGCGGAAAACGGCTGGTGGAAGATGCCCGTTCGCTTTCCCGGATCGAAGACTATTTCCGGGAGCGCGGCATGCAGATGACGGACAACAACCGGAAGCAGGCTCTGGTGCCGGAGGGGGCCATAGTGGTGGACAATGACAACGGAACGGCGCCGGGCATCATTCTGGAAAAGGACGGAAAGCGGATCATCCTGCTGCCCGGCCCGCCAAACGAACTGATCCCCATGTTTGAAAAAAACATCGCCCCTTACCTGGTTTCCCTGGAAGAGGGAGGACCTTCGGTGATCTATTCCCGCACAGTGAAGATCTGCGGGCTCGGAGAGAGCGGCGTGGAGAGCCGGATCACGGATCTGGAAGCGCTTGAGAATCCCACGGTGGCTCCCTATGCCAAGACGGGAGAGGTACACCTGCGCGTGACGGCTCACGCTGCCGATGAAAAGAGCGCAAAGAAGCTGGTGAAGCCCGTGGTGAAGGAGCTGGAAGACCGCTTCGGGCGGGCGGTCTATACCACAAAAAATCAGGTAACTCTGGAGGACGCTCTGGTGAAGCTCCTGAAGAAAAACGGCCTTACGGTTACAACGGCGGAGTCCTGCACCGGAGGCCTGCTGGCAGGCAGACTGGTCAATGTTCCCGGCGTATCTGATGTATTTAAGACCGGCTTCGTAACCTATTCCAACAGGATGAAGCGGAAGCTTGTGGGTGTGAAAAAAGAGACGTTGAAAGAATACGGAGCCGTGAGTCCTCAGACTGCGGAAGAAATGGCGGCGGGAGCGGCCAGGGCTGCCGGCGCGGACGTTGCGGTTTCCGTAACGGGGATCGCAGGGCCGGACGGCGGCAGTGAAGAAAAGCCGGTTGGCCTGGTCTACATGGCCTGCTTCGTCTGCGGAAACGTATGGGTGGAGCAGTTCCGTTTTAAAGGAAACCGGGCGAAGATCCGGGAATCCTCTGTGGCGGCTGCGCTGACGCTGATGCGCAGATGTATTTTGGAGGTGTTCGGCTGACAGGCCGGAAAACGGCCGGATCCGAAAACAAAGGAGGTCATGCGGCCCTGGGCCGACGGAGGGATGAATATGTACGAATCGCGTGAGGAGGAATATACATTTTGCCCGGAGTGCGGAGCGCTCACCAGAAACGGCGTCTGTCCCAACTGCGGCTGTCAGGATCCAAAGGTGCGGGACTGTCGGGATGACAGCCCTGTCCGGAATGCTTCGGATCAACCGTCCCCGGCGCCCGGCGGCAGTGTTCCCGACTGTCCGCCCGAAGCGGACGGACAGCCTGAGGCGGGAGACAGCATGCAGAATGGCGCGGATTTCGGTTTCCGGGAAGGTCCGGGCTGCGGTCCGCAGAATAACGCAGGCTATGGACCGCAGAGCGGCCCGGGTTACGGCAGTCCCCGGAACAGTGCAGGTTATGGCGGGCAGAACGGCTGGAGCGCCGGTCCGCAAAACGGAGGCTTCGGGGCGCAGAACGGCCAGGGACAGCCTTATGGCCCTTATGGCGCTCCGCAAAGCGGGATGGGATATGACCCGCAGAACAGGGGAGGATACGGCCCGTATGGCTGGGGACCGGACAGGAGAGACAATGGAAGGATTCTGATAGCGGTGCTCATCACGATCTCGGTCATGCTGTTCTGTGTGGTGATGCTTCTGATGTTCCTTCTTTTGAGAACCTCCGTAAAGACTGCGGTCATATCCGGAGAACAGCAGGAGCAGCAGCCGTCCGTGCCGGGTCCGGAAGACGGCCTGGAGGAGTGGTACGGCCAGCTTCCGGAAGCACCGTCCCGCGGATCCTCTCCGGAAACGGAGCCGGAGGAGGAATATGTGCCGAGCGCGGAGGATGATTATTATGAAACGCTGGCCAATGCGGTCCGGGATGATCTGAGCTATTCCATCGAATGGGAGGAGTATGATCTGTCGGACGAGGAAACGGGAGCGACAGCGGTCGGCAGGTATCCGCAGCTGACGGGAGGAAACATCCCGCAGGTGGAGGAACTGAATGCGCTGATCGAATCGGAGGCTACCTACTTCAGAACGCTGTACGATTATTACAGGAGCTGGCAGGGAGACAATGTGGTTTACAACGTGGAGAGCACGGGCTATGTGACCTACATGGATGAGGATAAGATCAGCATCGTGCTGAAGGAATCCTATGTGATGGACGGCCAGTCCAGCATTTCCCTGTACAGCATCAACATCGACCTGCTCAGCGGCAAGGTGATGGACAACGGAAAGATCATCGAGTATAACAGGCAGCTTGCGGAGGAATTCCGCCGACAGAACGATTATCAGAACGGTCAGGTGGATGCGGTGGAAAGCATGGATGACGAGCAGCTTCTGGATTTTCTTTCCGATGAAAATACGAACATCGTCTTCTACACCCCCGTCGGCCTGGAGATCGGATTCAACTATACCACCAGCGACAGTTCCGGCTGGGTGACGGCGACCATCAAAGATTACGAGCGCTATGTGGAGAAATTGTAAGGCAGAAATCCCCGCGGCTTTTTCGCCGTGGGGATTTCGTCGTATGGCAGGCGGCGCACGTTTCACTCGTCCGCCGGAACCGGCCGGAGGCCGGGTTGCTGTTCGCTGGCTTGTCAGGGAACAGCAATACTAGCTCCGGACGCAGGAAAGGCGTAGGAGAAAAGCGGTGGATTTTCGGAAAGAAACATGCTACAATAAGATACATTCATTTTTTTCAGACAGACACAGGCCGGATGGCTGTGTTTTGATGTCCGGGCGTTTCGCCGTTATTTTCCGGAAAGAGAATTGACAAATCAGGGCAGATGCTTTAAGATAAAAAAGAACATTTGTTCTGTGAGATAAAAAGGACCGTCGCCGGGCAGCGGCGGCAGATGGGAAAGCAGGGGCAGCGCGGGCTGACGGATCGGACCGGAGAGCGGCGGACGTCCATTTTATGTTTTTGGTTAGGAGGAAGCGATGGAAAAGGAAGAAAAACTCAAAGCGCTGGATGCGGCGCTGGCACAGATCGAGAAGCAGTATGGGAAGGGAGCGGTGATGAAGCTGGGAGACCCTTCTTCCCAGATGAATGTGGAGACCATTCCCACAGGCTCTCTCAGCCTGGATATTGCTCTGGGGTTGGGAGGGATCCCCAAGGGGAGGATCGTGGAGATCTACGGACCGGAATCCAGCGGTAAGACCACCGTGACGCTGCACATGATCGCAGAGGTACAGAAGCGGGGCGGCATCGCCGGCTTTATTGATGCGGAGCATGCGCTGGATCCTGTCTATGCGAAGAATATCGGGGTGGATATTGACAATCTCTATATCTCCCAGCCGGATAACGGCGAACAGGCTCTGGAGATCACGGAAACGATGGTCCGTTCGGGCGCGATCGACATCATCGTCGTGGACTCGGTGGCGGCGCTCGTGCCGAAGGCGGAGATTGACGGGGATATGGGAGATTCCCATGTGGGCCTGCAGGCGAGACTGATGTCCCAGGCGCTGCGCAAGCTCACCGCTGTGATCAGCAAATCAAACTGTACGGTGATTTTCATCAATCAGCTCCGTGAGAAGGTGGGCGTGATGTTCGGCAATCCGGAAACCACTACCGGCGGCCGCGCCCTTAAATTTTACTCCACCATCCGTCTGGACGTGCGCAGGATCGAGGCGCTCAAGCAGGGCGGAGAAGTGGTGGGAAACCGCACGCGCGTGAAGGTGGTGAAGAACAAGATCGCCCCGCCCTTCAAGGAGGCGGAATTCGACATCATGTTCGGAAAGGGGATTTCCAGAGAAGGAGATATTCTGGATCTCGCGGTCGGACTGAACATTGTCAATAAGAGCGGCGCCTGGTTCGCCTATGAGGGAAACAAGATCGGACAGGGCCGTGAGAATGCCAAGCTTTTCCTCGCTGAGCATCCGGAGGTGTGCAGCGAGATAGAACAGAAGGTGAGGGCGCACTACTTTGCCTCTCCGAAGGAAGAAGAGGCGGACGGAAAGGATGCCCGGAAGACTGCTGACGGAGCGCAGAAACAGTCTGCGGAAGAACGGCCGGAGGACGCTTCGGCTGAGTGACAGTCCGGGAAACAGGTCTGACAGACCGGAAAGAGAGAGGGGAAGATCGATTTTGTGATCTTCCCCGCGTTCGTAACAGGACATTTCGGCATGGAGGAAAGATTGAAAAATAAGCCTGATGGCTTATTTTTCAATCGGCAGTTTTGCGCCGAAGCACAAAACTGCTGTGATCGCAGAGGAGAAATCACATGCGTGATTTCTCCTCGCGGCCTCAGCGTAGAACGCTT
>DWWH01000056.1 GCA_019119815.1 Candidatus Eisenbergiella intestinipullorum
AATCATGTTGATTTGATTCCAGATTTCATCGCTGCGGGAGAGAATCCAGAGAAATTACAGTTGGTGAATAGTTTTCTACGTAGCGACTATTTATTAATGGCACAATGTTTTTCAGAGAGGGAATATGTGCAGGGTATCTGTACAAAATTACAGCAAATTAACGAAATACTTCAAAAGGAAAATGCTCATATTGGCTACCGGGTCAGAGATGAGATTGTTTTTTATATGCTGAGTAACAAACAGGAAGGGTATCTGCTAGAAGATAACGAAGCATTGGATAATGAAATTATGCAAAAAATCTTACCACGTATTCAAGGGAGCTCCGCAGGAGTACGGGATATGCTTTGTGAGTTATTTCGGATTTGTGCAGCAGACCATAGTCAAAGATCGGGTGACAGTGATGCAGAAAAAATGGAAAAAGTGCTGAATGACACATCACTAGACTGCCGATATAGAAAAAGTGCAGAAAAGCTGGCAATGATGGTGAAACGTTTTGAGGAAGATGGATTTACATCCTATTGGCTTTAATAAAGAATTTCGGAAGGGGAAGAGAATGGCCTTACAGCAAAGTTCAGATATGGAAGAGCTGCTCTATCTACAGACAAAGTGCGTTGCTATTACAATTAAAGGTGCTGCATTTCATCCCTCGCTTCCGGGAATTTCCTTTCAAGAGAAGGAATCGAATCTTTCCGTGATTTGCGATGAAACATATGAGATTTTTTTGGCAGGAGATTCTGAAAATGTTTCTGAACAGCATCTGGAACATGCTCATATCGGAATATATCGGCTACGTCCATTATTTTTTGAACAGCAAAATTATGAAATCGTAATCGAACCAACCGAAGGGCATAGGGTAGAATTCTGGCATGACAATTACAATCTTAGAAAAAGGATAACATCAGTTGGGCGGAGATCCTTTATTTTATCCGGAATAATTAATTTTGGGAATGAAATCGGCATGTCAGATCTGGTAGTTTTAGTAGATGGGAAAGGCTATCTTAAATTAACTTTGGAGGTTTTTCCAACTAAAATCAGCTATAAGGAGGACTATCAGGCTATTGTCCATGATGTGACAAAGGAAGTTTACAATCTGGTCTTTGATTTTTTATAAAAGACCTATCATGATTTTGACACCTCTGTTTACCAGAAATCCTCACCAGTGGAATTTTTTGCGATTATCCGAAAAATATATACAAAGCTTCTCATAGCAGCAGATCTAGTGCTTGGAAAACCTCATCACATCTTGGAAACGGAGCATGTGGTTTTGCCAGGGCAAAGAGTAAAGCGAGTGGATAACAGAACCCTGCGTTGGGTGGAAAAACATCCAACTCATGCTGTAAGATCCGAAAAAGGAATTTCGGTAGACAGGGCCTTGGCTGTAAGAAAATATGTAACCTACGATACAAAGGAAAATAGGCTGATTAAATATATTCTCCAGAATACGGCAAAACGACTTGAAAGATTTCAGAAGCAGTATCAGAAGTTGAGTCGTAATACAGATCATGTGATCATAGAGCAAATTGATAAGATGCTTCTGGAAATCAATAGACGTATCAATGGCGGTTTCCTGAAATCAATAGAAGCTATGCCAGAAAATTTTGGTATGTCACTTGTGTTTGGCATGGCTCCCGGATATCGGGAGTTGTATCATTGTTATCTGCTTCTTCAACATGGGCTGTCCGTTACAGGAAGTATTTTTCAAGTGTCAATTAAGGATCTGGCAGTTCTCTATGAGTATTGGTGTTTTATCAAGCTGAATAGTTTGATGAGGGAAAAGTATAGGTTGCTATCCCAGAATATAGTCAAGATAAATGGAAA
This sequence comes from Candidatus Eisenbergiella intestinipullorum, assembly GCA_019119815.1. Classification (GTDB taxonomy): domain Bacteria; phylum Bacillota; class Clostridia; order Lachnospirales; family Lachnospiraceae; genus Eisenbergiella; species Eisenbergiella intestinipullorum. Next base: position 1,819 of record DWWH01000056.1, read on the forward strand.
GGGATTGTTTATTTCATTGGTTAAGGGGCAGCAAAGCAGTGTTCGTTATTTAAATCCAGAAAATGGCGAGATTATTACGCTCTCTTATAATCCAAAGGTGGCGGACGTACCTACTGTTGCACAAAAGCCTGATAACATATTAAAGCTTGAAAAGAAAGGCGCAAAAGTGAGTTATGAGTATGTATTTGATGCTAAATATCGGATCAATGCTGCTCTGGAAGGAAGCTTATATCAGTTGAAGTATGGTGCACCCGGACCGCAGGAAGAAGATATTAATACCATGCACCGGTATCGGGATGCAATTGTCTACCAAAATCAGGCATTGCCCTTTGAGAGAACCATGTTTGGTGCTTATGTACTATTCCCATACCATAATGAGCAGGAATACCGAAAACACCATTTTTACCAAAGTATCGATCAGGTTAATATAGGAGGTCTACCTTTTCTTCCTTCAGCGACATATTTAGTAGGAAAGCTGTTGGATGAATTGATTGCTGACTCACCGACCTCCGCATTTGAACGTGCTACATTGCCTTTGGGAATTGAGGAACGCCTTGCCAAAGTGGATTGGTCTCATAGAGATGTTCTGATCGGAACGGTTCGCAGCACAGAACAGTATGAGGTCTGTAAAAGAAAGAATTTTTACTATATCCCTAAAAAGTATGTGCCAGACGACAAGCTGCCGATTCATTATGTGGCTCTTTATCAGACACGGAGACTTTTTGGATACCAGTCAGGAATCCATTATGTTGGAGAGGTTCTTAGAACTGCTTTGGTAGAGCGGAAATCCATTCAGGAGATGCCTGTGAAACGTGGTAATCCGAATGAGCTATACTATCGTTTTATTATACGGGAATGGATTCCTTTGGCTCAACCGATCTTTCCGAAAGAGGAGGGCTTTGTAAATCAATTTACAAATCTTTTTCTCTTGGAACATTCAGAATTTGTACCTGAGCTGTTACTTCTTTCGGAGGAAGAGTATCGGTTCTATACGGAATTAAAGAGACGGACAAACGAGGCAATCTTGAACGTGGATGATTCAAAAGTAGGATTTGAAATAAGGAATGCGAAGGTATTGTTTCAAGGCGGGAAGATTCAGCTGATAAGAGAGGGAAGAATTTTAGAAGAATGTGAAGTTGAGGAATTTACAAAGAGGCCAAGGTCTACATTTCAGAGGATGGTGGAGAAAGTGAAAGAGATGGATGAAGAAGGATAGGAAATATTATTTCCGGATTAGGATGTATAGAAAAAATTACCTTGGATAAAGAAGAGGTAAAGAGTGTGAGGATTAATATCGGATTTTTGAAACGAATTTTCAGTGGGATAAAGAATGAAGAAAGGAAAGGGGAAGAAACCTTTCAGAATGAAACGTGCGCAAAAATTCGTTTTTTTCAAAAAGAAATTGAAAAAATTCTAGCGGTTAATCAATATATAGCCAAAAGCGATTATTGTTCTTTGACGAAAGAATTTGAAATAGTTGCACAACAATTAATTATAATGGAAAAAAATCAGGTGCTGGAAGACTTCAGTAGAAAGAATGGGATGAAGTGGAAAGAAACAGCACAAGTATTAGATTTATGGAAAAATCTCGACAAAATCGTGGAGAAACATAATGAAGAATATATTTCTAATGAAATGCGTCAGGAAAAAGAATATTTAGATCAGATTCTTCAAGAGGTGGATTCGCGGATACATTTGGATGATGATCAGCGACGGGTGGTTTTGACGGACGAAGATTACTGTCTTGTGATTGCAGGAGCGGGAGCTGGAAAAACGACGACTGTTGCGGCAAAGGTAAAGTATTTAACAGATAAAAAGAAGATAGATCCCAAACAGATTTTAGTAGTTTCTTTTACCAATAAAGCTGTGGAAGAATTGAAAGAAAAAATTAATAAGAAACTGAAAATCAGCTGTCCGATTACAACGTTTCATGCTGCAGGAAATGCAATTTTGCGTCGCCAGTCATCTGAAACATTGCAGGTAGCAGATTCAAGCAAATTGTATTATGTAATTCTTGATTATTTCCGAGGTGGCTTATTAAGGGATGAGCGGCAGGTAAAAAATTTACTTTTGTTTTTCGGCTCCTATTTTGAGGCTCCTTATGAGGGTAAAGATCTGGAAGGTTTTTTTCGTAAGGTTTCAGGTATTAATACCACAACATTAAAGAGCGATTTAAATGAAGTGCGTCAAACGATTATGGACCGGCGTTCAGGAAAAAAGATAACAATTTCAAATGAAATTCTTCGGTCTATGGAAGAAGTCGAAATTGCTAATTTCTTTTATTTGAATCAGATTGAATATGAATATGAACCGCTTTACCCTTATCAGATTTCTGGTTCCAGAAAGCCTTATACGCCAGATTTCTTGATTTCACAGGATGGGAAAAAGGTATATTTAGAACATTTTGGAATCACAGAATCCGGGAAAAATGACCGCTATAGTGCGGAACAATTAGAATGGTACAAGCAGGTCATACAGAAGAAAATACAACTTCATCAAAAACATGGGACGGAGCTCATTTATACCTTTTCTCAGTATAATGATGGCAGATCCCTTCAGGCTCATTTGACAGAATTATTGATGGAGGTTGGATTTGAGTTACGTCCTAGAGCAGAGCGGGAAGTGGTGGAAAAACTTGTAGCTTCAGAGGAAAATCGTTATATTCGAAGACTGATTCAATTAATTTGCCGTTTCATAACCAATTTTAAAGTTAATGGATATGGTGCAGAAGAATTTTCGAGAATGTATCAGAGAGCTTCGAATGTGAGAAATAAACTGTTTTTGAATATCTGTAACAGCTGCTATTTAGAATACCAAAGAGTGCTTAAAGAGAATCAAATGGTCGATTTTCAGGATATGATCAATGAATCGGCTAGAATTCTGCGAGAGAAGAAAGAGGAAAAAGAGTTCTTAGATTTCAAATACATTATTGTAGATGAATACCAGGATATTTCCAGACAGCGATTTGATCTTACCACTGCGCTGTCAGAGCTTTGTGATGCCAAAATCATAGCGGTAGGAGACGATTGGCAGTCCATTTATGCTTTTAGTGGAGCAGATGTAGAGCTGTTTACGCATTTTACAGAAAAAATGGGCTATGGGAAGCTTTTGAAAATAGTAAGCACATACCGGAATTCACAGGAAGTAATTGATATTGCAGGAGGCTTTATCCAGAAAAATCCTACGCAAATTACTAAAAAACTTCTTTCACCAAAAAATATTAAAGACCCAGTCATTATATATACTTATGACGCAACCCAAAAGCGGCCAGATGAAAGTAATCGGACTGGAGCGCTATTTCAATTGGCTCATGGTGTAGAGGTGGCATTGGAACAGATTATAGAATTTGCGGAAAAAGAGAACAATGGATACATAGGGAATGTACTTCTTTTAGGAAGATTTGGATTTGATGGGGATCAACTGGAAAAAAGCGGTTTATTTGAGTATATTCGAAGAGGACATCAGATTCGTAGTGTCAGGTATCCGAAAATTAACATTACTTTTATGACAGCGCATGCTTCCAAAGGGCTGGGATATGATAATGTTATCGTAATCAATGGGAAGAATGAAACCTATGGATTCCCAGCAAAAGTGGAAGATGATCCTGTACTTCACTTTGTGACAAAAACGGACCGTTCTATGGATTATGCGGAAGAAAGAAGACTATTTTATGTGGCAATGACTAGAACAAAAAATCGTGTATATTTCATAGCGCCAGAACAGAATCCATCCGAATTCCTTTTGGAGATCAAACGAGATTATAAAAATGTTTCGCTAAAGGGGAGATGGAATGAAGAAAAGCTGAAAAACCCGTTAAAAAAACGCTGTCCCATTTGTGGATATCCATTACAATTTCGTTATCGCAAATCTTATGGATTACGTCTGTATATTTGCACTAATGAGCCAGAACTTTGCGGTTTCCTATCTAATGATCTGCGTGGCGGAAAAATGTCTATTATGAAATGCGATCAATGTGTAGATGGATATATGATCATCAAGGGAAAAGGAGAGAGTAAGAAGGAATTCTTTTTAGGATGTACCAATTATCGTAGAGGTGGAACTGGATGTAATAATACTATGTCTCCAAGAGCTTATTATGCGAAGTTTGGGCTGCATGAAGACGAGAAAATGGAAGCAGGAGAGGAAAGATATGCCATTGAGAAAGAAGTTGTAAAGAAAAAGGGAGAAAGGGGATTGGCTGTAGATCAAATACAGAAGGAGGAAAAACGGTTTCAATGGGGAAATAAGACAGAAAATGAATTGATGGCAGAGCATTTTTGGGAAAAACAGGCCACTTTTCTTATGATGGCACAGATATTGAATTGTGTGGACAATGTAAGTCAGTTTAAATTTTTTGGAATTACGGTAATGCTTGATATTCTTAAAGGAGCGGATAGTGAAAAAATTCGAAGATATCGACTCTATCAGATTCCTCAGTATGGAAAACTAAAGGATGTGGATCGAAGAAAGCTGTATTCTATGATAGAGTGGTTAATTAAGAAAGGCTATTTGCTTCAAACAAAAGGTCAGTATCCGGTTCTGCATCCTACAGATAAAGGGAAAAAAATTGAGGAATGTATGACGGAAGGAGAATTGAAAGAGGCTTGTAAAATTTTGTAAATGTACCAGATACTTTTCAGAAACTGGATATGGTAATATCTATAATGGAATTTGGTATCGTGCTTCTAGCCTTCAGAAAACATGAAGCTGATCTATAATTCCACATAACGGCGGGGCTATGAGCTCTGGTAGTTTCATATCAATCCCAAACATTACTTTCCATAAATATAGGAGGTCCCACACATGTCCCTATACGCACTAGGCGACCTGCACCTGAGCTTCCAGACCAACAAGCCCATGGACGCCTTCGGAAAGGTCTGGAAGCATCATGAGCGAAAAATAGAAAAATATGTCAACCAGATCGTAAAGCCTGATGATACTCTGGTGCTCACTGGAGACCACTCCTGGGGCAGAAAGCTTCCGGAGTGCCGGGAAGATCTGGCTTTTATCGAACGGCAGCCCGGCCGCAAGATCCTGCTGCGGGGAAATCACGACATGTTCTGGGATGCCAAAAAAACGGAACGGCTGAATGAGGAATTTCAGGACAGGCTGTTTTTTCTGCAGAATAATTTTGCTTCCTATGAGGATTATGCGCTGGTCGGAACGAAGGGCTATACCTTTGAAGGACCTTTCTATCTGGACGGCCGCGGCCGGATCCTGGGGTGGGACGAGGAAAGAGAGGAGCAGGCGAAGAAGCTGGTGGAGCGTGAGATGGCCAGGCTTCGGGAGTCCTTCCAGAAGGCGGAGCAGGCCGGATACCGGAAGTTCGTCATGTTTCTGCATTATCCGCCCACGAATATCCTGGAGAAAACCTCGCCCTTTACCCGGATTGCTGAGGAATATGGCGTAAAGGCTGTAGTCTATTCCCACTGCCATGGGGAAAGGCGGTTCGGGGACAGCATCCGCGGGAGCTTCCATGGCGTGGAATATATGCTGGTATCGGGAGACTATCTGAATTTCCATCCGGCGCTGGTGTTACCCTGACAGGAGAAATGAGCAGATGAAAAAGTGTTTGCAAAAAAGGGAGGGTTTATCATGTCAATCACAGGAGCAGTAATGGTCCCTCATCCGCCTCTGATCATACCGGAGGTGGGGCGCGGGCAGGAAAAGGAGATACAGGCCACCATTGACGCATATCATGAGGCGGCGCGCCGTCTGGCCGCCTGGGAGCCGGATACGGTGGTGGTTCTGTCGCCCCATTCGGTCATGTACGCGGATTATTTCCACATCTCGCCGGGGACGGGAGCAGAAGGGGACTTCGGACGCTTCCGCGCGCCGCATGCGAAGGTGCGGGTGACCTATGACAGAGAGCTGGTCCGGCTGATCTGTCAGGAGGCGGACCGGGCGGAGGTTCCCGCCGGTACAGCGGGAGAGGAGGACAGGAGGCTGGATCACGGAACCATGATTCCGCTGTGGTTTCTGAATCAGTATGACCGGGATTATCAGGTGGTGCGGATCGGCCTTTCCGGGCTTCCTTTTGCCGTGCACTACCGGCTGGGACAGTGTATTCAGAGGGCGGCCGGACGGTCGGGGAAGAAAATCGCGGTCATCGCCAGCGGCGACCTGTCCCATCGGCTGACGAAGGACGGGCCCTATGGCTTTCAGGAGGAAGGCCCTGAATATGACAGACGGATCATGGATGTGATGGGAAGCGGAGCTTTCGGCGGCCTTTTCGATTTTTCAGAGGAATTCTGTGAAAAGGCGGCGGAGTGCGGACACCGTTCCTTTCTCATCGTGGCGGGGGCGCTGGACTGTCTGGAGGTAAAGGCGGAGCGGCTTTCCCATGAAGGACCGTTCGGTGTGGGCTACGGCATCTGTATCTATGAGGCGGGCGGACCGGCGCCCGGCCGCAATTTTTTGAGACAGTGGGAAAAAAAGGAGAGAGAGGCTCTGGAGGAACGGAAGCGGAAGGAAGATCCCTATGTGCGCCTGGCGCGGCAGACCGTAGAGGCCTGGGTGCGCGGGAACGCAGCGCGAACGGGAAAAAGGACTGCCGTTCCGGAGGGGCTGCCGGAGGAAATGCTCGCCCGACGCGCCGGAGTGTTCGTTTCTCTGAAGGAGGATGGAAGACTGCGCGGCTGTATCGGCACCATCTCCCCGGTGCGGGGAAGCATTGCGGAGGAGATCATGGAAAATGCCGTCAGCGCGGCCTGCCGGGATCCCCGTTTTTACCCCGTGGAGCCGGAGGAACTGGACCGGCTGGTTTACAGCGTGGATGTGCTGGGAAAGCCGGAGGAGGTTTTTTCAAAGGAGGATCTGGACGTGAAGCGCTACGGCGTCATCGTGAGCAGAGGGGCCAGAAGGGGCCTGCTCCTTCCCAATCTGGAGGGCGTGGACACCGTGGAGGAGCAGATCGACATTGCGAGACAGAAGGCAGGAATCCCGGATGACGCGGAGGACATCCGGCTGGAGCGCTTTGAGGTGGTGAGGCATTTTTGAACGAAGAAAAAGAAAAAAGTCTGCAAAAGCGGGAGGCGGTCTGTCCTGTCTGTCCCCATCACTGCCTGCTGGCGGAAGGGCAGACCGGGTTCTGCCGGGCCAGACAGAACAGAGAGGGGAAAATCGTCAGCATCAATTACGGTAAGCTCACAGCCCTGATGCCGGATCCCATAGAAAAGAAGCCTCTGCGCCGTTTTTTCCCCGGAAGCAGGATTCTTTCCGTGGGGAGCTTCGGCTGTAATCTGACCTGCCCTTTCTGTCAGAATCATGAGATTTCCATGGCGGACAGCGGTCAGGCGCATTTTCAGGAGGTTACTCCGGAGGCGCTTGCCGGACTGGCGCAGGAGTACCAGAGCTGTGGAAATATAGGCGTGGCTTTTACCTATAATGAGCCGTTAGTCGGGTATGAATTTGTCCGGGATACGGCCCGGCTGGTCCGGGAGCGGGGCATGAAAAATGTGCTGGTCACCAACGGATGCGTAAAGCTTCCGGTTCTGGAAGAGCTTCTGCCTTATGTGGATGCCATGAACATCGATCTCAAGGGCTTCACCGACGCCTGGTATGAAAGACTGGGCGGAAATCTGGAGACGGTGAAGCGTTTTATCGCGCGGGCTGCATTGGACTGTCATGTGGAACTGACTACGCTGATCGTTCCGGGAGAAAACGATTCCGAAGAGGAGATGGAACAGGAGGCCCGCTGGATCGCATCTCTGGATCCGGAGATTCCGCTTCATGTAACCCGCTTTTTCCCGCGGTACCGGATGGCGGATCAGGAGCCCACACCGGTGGAACGGGTGTACCGCCTCAGGGATACGGCGGCACGGTGGCTTCGGCATGTGTATGTGGGGAACTGCTGAAAGAAATCAAAACGGAAAGAAGGATTTTTATGTGGCTCGTTTATGCGGCAGGATCTGCCTTTTTTGCAGGAGTGACCTCCATCCTTGCCAAGTGCGGTATCCGAAAAACGGATTCTACGGTGGCAACAGCGGTGAGAACGATTGTGATCCTGCTCTTTTCCTGGATCATGGTGGCGGTGGCAGGATCGTGGGATGGGATCGGCTCTGTCAGCGGCAGGACACTCCTGCTCCTGATCCTGTCCGGAGCAGCAACAGGGGCCTCTTGGCTGTGTTATTTCCGGGCGCTGCAGCTTGGAGACATCAACAAGGTGGTTCCTGTTGACAAATCCAGCACGGTCCTGACGATCCTGCTGGCTCTGATCTTTCTGGGAGAAGGAATCTCTCTGCCGAAGGCAGCGGCCGTTGCCGTGATTGCCGCCGGAATTTTTCTGATGATCGAGAAAAAGGATGTGACGGAGCAAAAGAAGGGAGGAAAGGGAAGCTGGTTTTTCTATGCGGCAGGTTCCGCATTCTTTGCCAGCCTGACCGCCATTCTGGGAAAGATCGGAATGGCCGGAGTGGAGTCCAATCTGGGAACGGCGATCCGCACCTGCGTGGTTCTGCTCATGGCTTGGATGATGGTAGCCGTACAGGGAAAGCAGAAGGAGGTGCAGGGGATTCCGGGAAGGGAGCTGCTCTTTATCTGCCTGTCCGGCGTGGCGACGGGAGCCTCCTGGCTATGCTATTATCACGCCCTGCAGGACGGACCTGCCAGCATCGTGGCTCCGGTGGACAAGCTGAGCGTTCTGGTGACTGTGATCTTTTCCCGGCTGATATTCGGCGAAAAACTGGGAAGAAGATCCGCCTTCGGTCTTATGCTCCTCGTGGGCGGGACGGCAGTCATGGCAGTGCTTTGACGCGTCGTTTCACGCAAAGAGAAAGTCGCATTCCGTATAGGCGTTCGTGATGTGTCCGTGTTATTCTGTAATCAGCCGAAGAAAACCGGGTCCGGACAGAGAGCGGACGTCTCGCAAATCCCATTGCGTGATTTTCGTCTTGCACGGCGCCGGATCCCCGGTCCGACGCATGAGCCTGAGCAACGCTTTGACATGGAGGGAAGATTGAAAAATAAGCCTGATGGCTTATTTTTCAATCGGCAGTTTTGCGCCGAAGCACAAAACTGCTGGGATCGCAGCGGCCTCAGCGTAGAACGCTTCGGCATGGAGGTAAAAATGGAGAAAAAGGATGGAATGAACTACGCACCCAAGGGAAAGCCCGCTCCGGTGGTGGGCCCCGGGGAATTTAAGATCGCAGCCATCGCGCTGGATCACGGCCACATCTACGGGATGTGCAACGGACTGACGGAGGCGGGGGCCGAGGTGAAGTGGGTCTATGACCCGGATCCGGCGAAGGTGGAGGCCTTTCAGAAGAGTTTTCCCACGGCAAGAGCGGCGTCCTGCGAGGAAGAGATCCTCTCGGATCCGGAGGTGAAGCTGGTGTGCGCGGCAGCGGTGACGAGCCTGCGGTGCGCGCTGGGACTTCGGGTGATGGCGGCGGGAAAGGACTACTTTACGGATAAGGCTCCGCTCACTACGCTGGAGCAGCTGGAAGCGGCGAAGGAAATGGTGCGGAAAACGGGCAGAAAATACATGGTCTATTACAGCGAGCGCATTCATGTGGAAGCTGCGGTTTTTGCCGGACAGCTGATCGGGCAGGGAGCCATCGGACGGCCGATCCATGTGGACGGCTTCGGCCCGCACCGGGTAGGCGATCCGAAAAGCCGTCCGGACTGGTTTTATGAGAAGGACAAATACGGCGGCATCCTCTGCGACATCGGAAGCCATCAGATCGAGCAGTTTCTGTTTTACTGCGGCGTAAAGGACGCGAAGGTAGGGTACAGTCAGGTGGGAAATTACGGGCATCCGGACCATCCGGAGCTGGAGGACTTCGGGGATGCGGTCCTGGTGGGGGACAATGGGACGACCCAGCATTTCCGCGTGGACTGGTTCACGCCGGACGGACTTTCCACCTGGGGAGACGGGCGGACCTTCATTCTGGGAACGGAGGGTTATATTGAGCTGCGCAAGTATGTAAACGTGGCCGAAAAGAGCACGGGAGATCATGTTTTCCTGGTAAATCAGGACGGAGAGCGGCATTTTGAGGTGGCGGGAAAGGTGGGTTACCCCTTCTTCGGCCAGCTCATCCTGGACTGTATCAACCGGACGGAGAACGCCATGACCCAGGAGCACGCCTTCAAGGCGGCGGAGCTGTGCGTCCGGGCGGAGCTTCAGGCCGTGAATCTGACGGCGGAGGGGAGGCAGCTATGATACAGAATGGCCTGCATGTGCTATGCGGACGGAAGTCTGGCGGAGGTGACAAGCTCCGTGATCCATCATGGCGAAGAGCAGGGGATTGTGCTGCAGTGCGCGGACGCGAAGCTCTCCGCTCCCTGGGACGTGAAGGCGGAGACGGGACAGGCCAACGGATTTCCGAAGCCGGGAGGAAATGCAGTGCGTTTTTATGCAAAAAAGATCTCGGTGGAAAATTTTGCCGATGAGGCCATCAGCCTGGGAAATGACGGAGAGAAATAGTCTGGCCTCCCGCCGGAAAAGATGTTATGATGAAAAAAAGAGCGCGCAGAAAGAGCCGGATCCGTTCTTTTTGCGCGTTTTCATTCTGGAAAGGAGACAGACATGCAGTATTTCACACAAAAAGACGGAGCCCTGCTTTTTAGAAGGCGCCATGAGCTTCTGGAAATCCGGCCCTGGGGAGAGGGGTTGCGCGTCCGCGCCACGGAAAACCGGGCGTTTACGGACAGGGACTGGGCGCTTTCCGAACCGGCGTCCGCAGACGGAAAGATCGAGATCTTCGCGGATCACGCACAGGTATCGGGCGGGAAGATCCGGGCGGAGATCACGCAGTTCGGAAAAATGCGCTTCCTGGATCAGCAGGGAAGGGAGCTTCTGAAGGAGTATTACCGTTCCTGGGACTATGGAACAGAGGGCTGGAAGGATCTGGATCAGATTACCATGGTCCGCATGACCGGAAGACAGTACCGGAACGTGGGCGGGGACAACTATGAGCTTCATCTGCGTTTTGAGGCGGACGACCAGGAGCGGCTCTACGGTATGGGCCAGTACCAGCAGCCCTATCTGAACCTGAAGGGCTGTACTCTGGATATGGAACAGAAAAACACACAGGCCAGCGTTCCCTTCCTGGTCTCCAGCAGAGGCTACGGCCTGCTGTGGAACAATCCGGCGGTGGGACAGGCGGTCTTCGGGAAGAACAGGACGGAATTTTCCGTGCAGTCCTCGAAACAGATCGACTATTGGATCACGGCCGGAGATACGCCCGCCGAGATCGTGGAAAATTATACGGCGGTCACCGGAAGGGTCCCCATGATGCCGGATTTTGCCATGGGATTCTGGCAGTGCAAGCTGCGTTACCAGACCCAGGAGGAGCTTCTGTCTGTGGCACGGGAGTATCACAGAAGGGGTATTCCTCTGAGCGTGATCGTGCTGGATTTCTTTCACTGGCCCCATCAGGGAGACTGGACCTTCGACGAAGCCTATTTTCCCGATCCGGAAGGGATGATCCGGGAGCTGAAGGAAATGGGAATCCGTCTGATGGTGTCCGTCTGGCCCACCGTGGACCGCAAATCCGTAAATTATCAGGAGATGAAGGAAAGGGATCTTCTGGTCCGTACGAACCGGGGCATCCCCGTGACCATGGAATGCTTCGGCATGGAAGAATTTGTGGATGCCACCAATCCGGAAGCGCAGGAATTTCTCTGGAATACGGTGAAGAAAAACTATTTTGACAAGGGAGTCGCCCTGTTCTGGCTGGATGAGGCGGAGCCGGAATACACTGCGGCGGACTTTGATCTGTACCGTTATTATGACGGGGCGGCGACAGAGTGCGCCAACGAATATCCCGTCGGCTATGCGAAGGCCTTTTACGACGGCATGAAAAAGGCCGGTGTGGAGAATCCCGTCAATCTGATCCGCTGCGCCTGGGCGGGCTCTCAGAAGTACGGCGCTCTGGCATGGTCGGGGGATGTGCCCTCCACCTTTACTTATCTGCGTAACCAGATCACGGCCGGATTGAATATGGGAATGGCCGGGATCGCCTGGTGGACGGCGGACATCGGCGGCTTCCACGGCGGAAATATCCATGACCCCGCCTTCCAGGAGCTTCTGATGCGCTGGTTCCAGTACGGAACCTTCTGTCCGGTCATGCGTCTGCACGGGGACAGAGATCCTCACAAAGCGCCCATGAACCCGGATGCCGTATACGGCGGCGGGATCTGTGCGTCCGGCGCGGACAATGAGATCTGGAGCTACACCCCTCGGATGGAGGAAATGATGATCTATTACATCCGCCTGCGGGAATCCATGAAGGACTACATCCGCCGGACGATGGCGGAGGCTCATGAAAAGGGAACGCCGGTGATGAAGCCTCTGTTTTACGATTTCCCGCAGGATGCCGCGGCATGGGACGCGGAGGATGTCTATCTGTTCGGCCATGATCTTCTGGTCGCCCCGGTCACGGCAGCGGGAGAACGCAGCCGGAGACTTTACCTTCCGGAAGGCGCAGAATGGACCGAATGGGAGACCGGAACCGTGTTCGCCGGAGGCCGTTTCGTGCAGGTGGACGCTCCGGCGGACCGGATCCCGATCTTTATCCGGGACGGCGCGAAGGTGTTCGGGACGGATCCGGAATAATCCTTCTGCCGGCCCCTGTCAGAACGGCGCCGTTTCCTTCCGGATGGGGAAGTAGATGCTGTAGGCTTCATAGCCCACCTCATACAGCGGGATGAAGCGGATGCCTCTCTCCTGGCCGACGGTGCGGAAGGTGGATTTCCAGCTTCCCCATTCCCGTTCGTTATCGTGGGTCAGCACCTGCTCCGGATGGGAGGGATCGGGCACAAAGAGAGTCCGTTCCTCCTCGCACAGTCCGGCCAGCACGACAGGACCGTAAAGGAAAGCGGTCATGTCGCTGCGGTCGGGAAGCGGGCAGGAGGTGACCGCCCTGGGAAGCAGGATGCGGATCACGTCGCCGGTCTTCCAGGTCCGGGAGATGGGGACGAAGCAGGAGGTGCGGCTGATGCACAGGGGCTCCTCCTGATTGATGAGGATGCGGGCTTCCTTCTGCACCCACGCGGGAATGCGTAGCATCAGCGTGAAAGCGGTCTCCTGCGGCACGTCGATGCGCAGACAGGGGGCCAGACAGTCCGGATTGGAGGGGTATCTGCGGGTATCCTCCAGAACGGACTGCCTGGCGGAAGAGTCGCTGGACAAATGGGCGCTTCCGGTTAAAGGGTCCGCCTTCTGCAGCAGGGTTACGGGTACGCCGCCCGCCTCAAAGCGCACCTCGCTGTCGATATACTGGCAGACGTACAGCGTATCTTTCGACTGATGGTAGATCCCTCTGTTGAAAGCGGCGTTGGCCTGCACCAGAGTTCCGTGACAGCAGAAGAAGTCTTTGGTCCGGCTGCTCCAGCCCTTCCGCCCTCCTGCCTGCATGGGCAGAAAATAGGTGAGAAGCCCTTCTTTGGGATAAGGGCTGGTAAACCCGTGGGACAGACTGCTGTGCCAGTAGCCCTGTGCCAGGATTCCGTTATAGAGCAGCTTTTCCTGGTAGTCCAGATAGGCGGGATCTGCGCTCCAGCGGAACAGGAAGCCGGCAAGACGCATCATGTTGTAGACGGTGCAGTGCTCCTGCCCCTTCTGGCCCAGACGGGCGGAGAGCTTCTTCATGGGAGACCAGATCTCGCCGCAGGTCTGGCCGCCGGTAGCATAGGTGCCCCGTTCGGTGACGGCAAGCTGCCAGTAATGCTCCACGATGCTGCGCCATTTTTCTTCTCCGGTCACATCATAGGCCCGCGCGCAGCCGATGATCTCCGGGATGGTGGTATTGGCGTGCATGTTGGTGAGTACGTCCTCGCCCCGCAGGAGCGCGTCGAACAGACGGCCCCGGTAATACCGGTCCATCAGTGTGCGGTAGCGGGGATCGCCGGTGATCTCATAAAGCTGCACCCAGATTTCCAGCATTCCTCCCGTTTCAAAGTCCAGAATATCGTCAAACTGCTCTCTGGTATACTTCCCGCTCCATTCATAGAACCAGTCCGCAAAGCGTTCGGCCACCCGGAGTGCCGTTTCATTTCCGGCATACTCGTACATGTCAAGAAGGCCCATGAACACCTTGTGAAGCGTGTACTGGGGCGCCCACACCGGCTTGCCGGCCGCGATCCAGTACAGGTATTTTTCCGGAAAGGGACCGACCCACTGTCCGCCGTTTTCCTCCTGGCATGCGGCAAGCTCCCGTACGATGGCGTCCGCCTTTGCCTTCAGCTCCATGTCTCCGGTTTCCCGATAGTGCATGGCTGCGGCGGAAAGCCAGTGGCCGAGAAAATGTCCCCGTATCTGGCTGGTGGGAAATTCCCACCCTTCGTGGATGCCCTCCGGCATCTCGGACGGGCAGTCCCGCCCTGCCTCCAGGTTGAAATTCAACAGAAGAAAGCGGTTTTCCAGATGCATCAGATAGCTCCGGTTGTCCGCTTCTCTTGCCAGCAGCACCGGATCGGTGAGCCGGGTGCTGTGTCCGCTGAGTTCCTTCAGTTTGAGATTTTCCTTCATAACATTCCCCATTCCCTTTCTTTTTTTGACCGGTGCCAAAGCTTCCGGCAGTCCCGCCCTTCGGAACACAGACGGGATTTCCAACGCTTTTATTATACTCCTTTGCGGGAGAGCGGAGGAATGGACAGACCGGTACGGCGCATGTATATTGTGGAAAAGAGGAGGATAGGGTACAATCGGTTTCATGAGTATTCCGTGGCATTTTCCATCACCAGTCCGGTGATAGGAAAGCGCTATTCCGGATAAACGGAAATCACTGTTCCGGGACAGGAAATCATCTTTCAAAGCCTTATAATAGAGGCAGACATCGCAAGAT
>DWWH01000057.1 GCA_019119815.1 Candidatus Eisenbergiella intestinipullorum
CAGCGTTCATCCTGAGCCAGGATCAAACTCTCTTGTTTAATCTTTGGTTCCGATCAACTCTGGTCAATCTTTCCCGTTTTTACTGTTTTGGGTTCGTTCCCTCCATCCTTCCGGATCTCAGGAACCGTTCCTCTGAATAATTCTTTTTGGAATTTTCAGGGCTGCATTACTGTTTATTTGTCAAGGTACTTTCCGCTTCTTTCCGAAGCTCTGCGGCCTTCTTCCGGCCACCCGGCCCTTTCGGACCTTCGTGCTTTCCTCAGCCGCAACGGTGATTATTTTATCACAGGTTGTTTCTTAAGTCAAGCACTTTTTTCAACTTTTTTTGGAAGCTTTTTTACATTTCTTTCATCAGCTTCCCGCAGAATCATTCTCACTTTTTTATGAAAAATCTTCTGCCGCCGGCTCTCCTGCCGGCTTTTTTGTTGCCCTTCGTTCCGGCAACGAAGATGATTCTATCATCCTCCTTCTATTTTGTCAACCACAAATTTACATTTTTTTACAGCCGCAGATAAAAAGAAGAAAAGCCCCCTGCAGACCGTCTGCAAAGCGGAGGCTTTTCCCTTTTGATATGCGGCAGGAACGCCTTCTCCGGCGCCTTCTTCGGACGGACCTTTCATCCTTCCCTTATCCGTTTCCGTTCTGCCCGCCTTCCGTTCCCGTCTTCGCACTGTCCTCCGACTCGACCAATTCCATTTCAAACCAGAATTCCACGCCGTTTTCATAGTTGTTCACGCCGTACCTCTGATGAATGGAATCCTGAATGGCCTTCACGATGGAAAGGCCCACACCGCTCCCGCCGTATTCCCGGGTCCTGGCCTTGTCCACCTTGTAGAACTTTTCCCAAAGATGGGGCAGGGATTCCTCCGGAATGGGAATGCCGGTATTGAAAACACTGATACGGACATTTTTTTCCTGTTTTTTCAGCCAGATGTCCACGATCCTCTCTCCGTCCAGATGGTTGAGCGCATTGCTGAAGTAGTTCATCACCACTTCTTCCGCCTTGAATTCATCCCCCCAGACATAAACCGGAGCCGTCTGTGTAAAATGGACCTTTGCCTCGTTCTGCCGGATCAGGATGTCCGCCGACTGGATGTAGTTGCGGATCAGGGCCACGATGTCGAACCGCTCCATCGTAACCACATCGTTTCCGAATTCCAGCTCATTTAAGGTGAGAAGCTTTTTGACCATGCTGTTCATCTTCGCGGATTCGTCCATGATCACATCGCAGTAAAAGTTGCGGCTCTCCTCATCGTCGTTGATCCCTTCCTTTAATCCTTCCGCATATCCCTGAATGAGAGCGATCGGGGTTTTCAGCTCATGAGAGACGTTGGCAAGGAACTCTCTGCGCATGCCGTCGATCTGCTCTTTCTTTTCAATGTCCTTCTGCAGCTCATTGTTGGCGGTTTTCAGTTCGGAAATCGTGCTTTCCAGAGCGTCTGCCATCTCGTTCATGTGATTGCCGAGGACGGCGATCTCATTAAAGCTTTTTCTCCGGTACCTGGCGTCAAAATCCAGATGGGCCATCCGTTCCGAAATGTGAGCGAGCTCCAGGATGGGATCCGTGATCTTCTTGGAGACCAGCCAGATCACCACGCCGCAGATGAGCGTTGCCGCGATTCCCACGTAAGCGAGAAAGCGGCTGGAAATATCTGTGCTGTCCCGCATGCTTTCCAGCGCCGTGCGTATGAAAAACAGATTGCCGTTCTCCAGAAAGCCCCACATATCCAGATAGTCCACATTTGCAAGCAGGCTTGTCACGACCTGCATCAGATAAAAGGGACTCTCGTTTCTCATGAGCACCCTGTTCGTCCGCAGTGCTCCGGCATTCTGCGCAGGCTTCTGCTCGTTCCGGGCATCATCGCCGCCGCGAAGCTCATCATAGGTATCATATATGATATGACTCCACAGATCTGTCCTGAGCAAAGAGGGATCCCCCCCGCTGACGCGGATGGTCTCCGAGTCCTCATCCAGGATCAGGATGGAGATGTTGTAGGTGGCGCTGAGCTGCTGCAGATGTACATTGAAATCATCCGAGCTGATGCTGCCGCTCTGTGCCGCTTCATTGAGCTGATCATAGGCCTCCATGACAACCTTCTGCTTGTTCAGAAAATAGAACCGTTCCAGAAAGGTATTGTTGATAAACCAGCACAGCAGCATCGTCCCTGCCATCAGGCCGATAAAAATGCCGGCAAACTGTTTTCTGATGGAATATCTCATGCCTGCTCCGCTCCCTTTTCATCCGGATCAAACTTATAGCCCATGCCCCAGATCGTCCGGATCATCTCTCCTTTTTCTCCCAGCTTGCTGCGCAGCTTCTTCACATGGGTGTCGATCGTTCTCGCGTCCCCGAAATAATCGTAGTTCCATACATTGTTCAGGATCTTCTCCCTGGAAAGGGCAATTCCCTTATTTTCCATAAAATAGGCCAGAAGCTCAAATTCCTTGAAGCTCAGGTCGATACTTCTGTCTCCGATCGTCACCATATGGGCGGTCTTGTCCAGATGAATGCCTCCCTCGTCCAGGACCTCTCCTGCCGCCGTTTTTCCGGCTCTTCTCAGGATGGCTTCCACACGGGCCACCAGGATCTTGGGGCTGAAAGGCTTGGAAATGTATTCATCCACCCCCAGCTCAAAGCCCTGCAGTTCGTCCTTTTCATCCCCTCTTGCCGTGAGCATGATGATGGGAACCCGGGAATAGTTCCGGATCTCCCGGCACACCTGCCAGCCATCCATCTTCGGCATCATCACATCCAGGATCACCAGGGCAATATCATTCTGAGCGAAAAAAATGTCCAGGGCCTCGCTTCCGTCCCCCGCTTCCAGCACCTCATAATTGTTCTTCTGCAAAAAGTCCTTTACCAGCTTGCGCATCCTGCTCTCATCATCCACTACCAGTATCTTCGTCCGTTCCATAGCAATCTCCATTCCGCCTGCTCAGCATTCCTTTTATCTTAAAATTATACCAGATATTTATGAAAAAGCTGTGAATCTTTCCCGAAAAAAGGGCAGACTCTCCGTCTGCCCCAATCCTAGCGCCTTTCCGCCTTTTCCATCATCCGTTTTGCAAATGCGGCCGCCTGCTGCACGTCACGGTCGTCCGGATGGAGCAGGGCCTCGTCAAAATTTTTCAGAAGCAGCTGCACCTTTTCCGGCTCCACGCCGTTCTTTTCCATGGTCTCATACCGTCTGCGCACATCCATCGGCATCTTCCCCTGGCACATATATGTGCCGAGCCAGGTACAGTCCTCCGGGATCCATACCTTCACATGCTGCCCGATCCGCTCCATGTAGGCCTCGTCCTTTCCCATGCCGCAGGTGCCGAAAAGAGCAACCTTCTTTCCGCTCAGCCCGGAAAGGAAATCCACCACCTTCATATCGCAGGTCCCCTTGTCCGTCCAGAAGCCCACAAAAAAGGTTTCCGCATCTTTTCCCTCATATTCCTCCAGGCTCCGGATGTCCTTGGACTCCCCCGGGATCCCCGCAAAAATGCCGTTGGCAACCTTTTTCGTATTTCCCGTCCTGCTCGAATAAACCACCATTGCCTTCATTTTCTGTCTACCTCCAATCCAGACACCATCCGACAGAGCGGACAGCGGGTTAAAATCTTCCTATGGGAACACCGCCTCCGCAGCACATTCCTCCTCCCCCACAGCACAGGTTGCAGATCAGGTTTGCAATGCACAGGCGCAGGCACCAGCCGTTTCCTTCCATCACCGGCATACCGTAAGCGGTCTGCTGCGTCTCATACCAGCTCCCGCCGGATTCCAGCCGGGTCAGCCACTGGCGGTACTGCGCGCTGGCCGGCTCCATCGCCGATGCCTTCCGGGCATGCTCCAGCGCTGCCACATTGTTGCCCAGGCCCGCATTCGCAATGGAGCTGTAATAGTACCACTGAGCCGTATGATCGCCGATGCCGGAAAGCACATTGAGCGCCTCCCTGAAATGGCGGCTCTGGATATAATTCCACGCCGCGTTCATATGGACCGTATATTCATCATTTCCCGTGCTGCTCTGGGTTCTTCTGTAGCTCTGCCCGCCGAAGCCGAAGCCTCCGAAAAAGTCTTCAAAATCCCCAAAGCCGCCGAAATCCTGTCCGCCGTAGCCGCCTCCATAAGCACCGCCGTAGGGGCCTCCTGTACGGGATCCGCCTGAAGCAGTCCCTCTCTGGCGTTCATCCATGATCTGCTGATATGCCTGCTGAATCTGCTTGAACCTTTCCTCCGCCTGCTCCTTATTGGGATTGTTCACGTTCGCATCCGGGTGATATTTCCGGCTCAGCGCACGGTAGGCCTTTTTGATCTCCTCGTCCGATGCGTCTGGCGACACACCGAGAACCTGATATGGGTCACGCATTTTCCTGCTGTTCCTTTCTCCGGGCACGCACGCTCTCAAACCGGCACCACACGCCGGAATAAAGGATATTGCGCAGAATGTCCGTATTTTCCAGAATCGGGAGCTTTTCAAAAGCTCTGGAGCATTCGGCCATCATCATTCTGAGGATGTGAAGGACCTCATCGTCAAAGCCTTCCTTTTTTCTCAGGGAAGAAAAGGGATTGTAGCAGCCGTTCTTTTCGTCCTTGTCCACATCCTCATAGGCATCCAGAAGGTAAATGAACTTTCCCAGAAAAAAGCCCATGATCCTGAGCTCCTCCTCCCATTCATCCTTCCGGAAGGCAAATATCTCCGCCATAATATTACCAAAACACCCTGCCGGTATGTCAAGATCCTGCGTACCTTCTTTTTCATATTTCTGAAGCTTTTCCAGCTCCGTGCGGATGACTCCGGCCTTTTGCGGGTACTGTTTTTCCACTTTTGCACTGGCCTTTTTCAGAAGTCCGGCATAGCACCGTTTGAACACCTTTTTCTCATCGTTCCAGTCATCCATGCACTGATCATAAGCCAGCAGCACGTTCATATCCGCCGCATAGCAGGTAAAACGGTTGATCCTCGCAGCGTGATGCCCCAGCGGATGAGCAGCACATCTGCAAAAGACAAGCTCTTCCTCTTCCTCATACAGCCCCGAAAGCAGCAGGATCAGAAAGGTCATGTCATAGGTCAGCGTGAGCTGGCCGCGGATCCCGTATCTTTCCTTCAGCTTCCTGCACAGGCCGCAATAATAGGACTGATAGAGGTCAAATTCCCGGAATTTCAGTTCCTGTTTGTTTACGATCACATATCCGAACATGTTTTTCTCCGCGTCAGCTTCTTCTGATAAACTCCGTACCGCACTTGGGGCAGCGGACCGCCACCTTCCCATGTCCCTTCGGGATCCGGATCTTCTGCCGACACTTGGGGCAGCGGTAGATGTGGTGGGTCCTGCGCGCCGCCATATCCCGCTTAAAGACCGCCCATTTTCTGCGCAGGCCGGCAGTCATCTGCAGATACTTCTGATTTTCCGCATATCTCTTCTGGATATTTCTGGAAAACATCCGGAAATAGCAGTAAATGATCAGAAGCAGGATGAGAAAGGACCACGCCCGGCTGCGGATAAACAGCGACAGCACCAGGCAGACTACCGCCGCTCCCAGAAGGAATCTGGAAAACTGGTCAGTCCCGTATCTTCCCTGCATGAAACGTATCAGCTTTTCTTTCATCTGTCTCTTCCTTTCGCCGCCTCCGCGGCCCTATGATCATAAATCCTGTTTTCTATTTTACCTCTCCTCTGACAGAATGCAATGAAATGGTGCGAAATTAACCATTAAAAAAGTATAAATCTGAAGTTTCCGGTCATACTTCTGGCAGGAGGTGACCATATGTCAGCAGATTTTAAGAACAGTGAAACAAAGAAAAACCTGATGCGCGCCTTTGCCGGAGAAAGCCAGGCAAGAAACCGATACACCTTTGCCGCATCCCAGGCCAGAAAAAGCGGCCTGCATGTCATCGAGGCCGTGTTTGCTTTTACGGCGGCTCAGGAAAAGGAGCATGCCGAGATCTTTTACAACCATCTGCAGACGCTTTCCGGAGAGACCATCGCGGTGGACGGCGGCTATCCGGTGGATCTGTATCCGGACATGCTTTCTCTTCTGAAGGCGGCGCAGCACAATGAATATGAAGAGCATGATCCGGTCTATCGGGCCTTTGCCGAAACGGCAGCGGCGGAAGGCTTCCCGCGGGCGGCATCTTCCTTTTCCATGATCGCGCAGATCGAAAAGACCCACGGTGACCGGTTCGGAAGGTTCGCGCAGCTCATCGAAGAGGATCGGCTTTTTCTCTCCGACGTGGAGACCGGCTGGATGTGTCTGAACTGCGGTTATGTTTACACCGGAAAGGAAGCCCCGGAAAAATGTCCGGTCTGTGACCATGCGCGGGGCTATTTCATCCGCCTTTCCCTGTCTCCCATCTCTGACCACCGGCCGGCGGGCGAAGCCTGACGTATTCTTGTTACGGCAGATAAGAATAAATGTTCGATTTTTCTTCCCTTTTCTGAGGATTTGCGGTATGATAAATGCTCAGGAGGTTATCGACAGACATGAATCGGCTTCATTTTTTGACCAGTTTCTTTTGTGGGGGCCTTCGCTCCCGTCATGCGGCGCGCGGCCTTTCCGCCCGCATTCCTTTTGGGGCCGCGCTGCTTTTGAGCTGCTGCCTGCTTCTGACCGGCTGTTCGGATGCCGCATCCTGGTCCGGCCTTCTGCAGGAAACGGAAGGGACGGACGGACAGATCCCCGAAGGCAGTATGCAGGAGAGCATTTCCGACCAGGCCCTTCCGTCTTTTTCCGAAACGGACGGCTACCTGAAGGTCCATTTTCTTGATGTGGGACAGGGAGATTCCATCCTGATCCAGGCAGGCGGACAGGCCATGCTGGTGGATGCGGGGACCAATGAGAGCGGCAGCATCGTAACGGATTATCTCCGCTCTCTGAACATAACCAGGCTGGATTACCTGATCGGCACCCATCCCCATGAAGATCACATCGGCGGGCTGGATGACGTGATCCGCTCCTTTGACATCGGGACGGTCATCCTGCCGGACGCCGTACATACCACGCAGACCTATGAGGATGTGCTCGATGCGCTCCTGGAAAAGGGCCTGACGGCAACAGCGCCCCGTCCGAAGGATGTTTACCCTCTCGGAGACGCTTCCTTCACCATCCTGTCCCCTTCTGAACAGACAGCAGAAGAAGCTTCCGAAACCGGCGACCTGAACAACCTGTCCGTGGGCATCCGGCTGGTTTACGGTTCCAATGCTTTTGTCCTGTGCGGCGACGCGGAAAGCGATTCTGAGGAGGCGATGGTGCAAAGCGGCCTTACTCTGAAGGCGGATGTGCTGAAGGTGGGCCATCACGGCAGCTCCACCTCTACCTGCAGCGCTTTTCTTGCCGCTGTCGATCCGGACTATGCGGTCATCTCCTGCGGCAAGGACAACAGCTACGGCCATCCTCACCAGGAAACACTGGACCGTCTGAACGCGGCCGGGGTATCCGTTTTCCGGACCGATCTGCAGGGCACCGTGGTCGCTGTCTCCGACGGAACGAATATCACCTGGAGCAGCGCTCCGGAAACGGAAGGAGCTTCGGAACCTTCCGGCGCCCGGACGCAGGAGGTCTATATCCTGAATCCAAACACCATGAAGTTCCACCGGACGGACTGTTCCTCTGTGGCACAGATGAAGGAGGAAAACCGCATCCGTTTTGAAGGCGCCAGGGACGAGGTGATCGGCATGGGCTACAGTCCCTGCGGCCAGTGCGAGCCCTGATCCTGCACGCATCCGGAGTTTTTTCAGAAAACAGACTGCTGCGCGAAAGGCACTTCAGGCACCTTTGCGGCAGTCCAGACAAAGGGGGATTTGATATGAAACAGAACCAGAAAAAGGATACCCGGCTGATCGTGGACCGGCTGGAGGATGGCTGCGCCGTATGTGAAAGCCAGGGAGGCGGAATGATCCGCCTCCCTCTGGAGCGGCTTTCTTCCGGGGTCCGCGAGGGCGATGTTCTCATACAGCAGAACGGAAAGTACCGGACAGATCCGGACGCCACAAAAAAGCGGAGGGCGGAAGTGGATGCCAAACGGAAGAAGCTGTTCGGAAGGTAGGGATCACATGCGCACCTTCTGTATTTTCCAATGACTAAGGTGCCCTCTTTTACTGCAGCGCCCGCAGCAGTGCCCCGTTGAACCGGTCCAGTTCATCGTAAAAGATGCCATGGCCGCTGTTCTCCAGGATGCACAGACCGGCACCGCAGATGTGTTCCTGTTGATAGCGTGCCAAAGCAGGCGGCACCACCCGGTCTTTTCCGCCGTGGAAAATGACCGTCGGGACGCGCACGCTTTCCAGATCCGCCCTTCCGTCCTCCTCCCGCAGAGAAATCGCACACTGAACGGTAGCGATGCCCGATGCCGTCAGCGCGATCCTCTCAAACCAGTCCAGAGCCGCATCACAATGGCAGCAGGCAAACAGCCGTTCCCTGCTGAAGCGCCGGACCAGAGCCGGGCGGTCCGAAGCCGCTTCTTCAATCCAGGCATTTATCATGTCCGGCTCCGGTCCCAACGGGAAATCGCTGCTCCTGACCAGGCGGGGAGATGCCGCAGCCAGCAGGAGCAGCTTCTTTACTCCATATCCCTGAAACCGGTTCATATAGCGCAGCGCCACCGCTCCTCCCATGGAAAATCCGACCAGAACAAACCGATCCGGCCGCAGCGCACAGACCACCCGATAAAGGTCCTCCGCCATCTGATCATAACCGTAGCCCCCGGCCGCAGCATCCGAATTGCCAAAGCCGCGCAGATCCATGGTTATGACCCGCCAGTTTTCCGAAAGGAGCATTTCCGTCTGGTATTCAAAGATCAGATGGGACAGAGGCCATCCGTGAAGCAGCAGGATCGTCCGCTTCCCTTTCGGATTCAGATCATAGACCGCCAGGTTCACCTCGTCCGTCGTCTTCACAAAGTACATGGGAGCACCCCTTTTTATCTTATCCTATGCGGAAACAGGCAGAAGCGGAACTGTGATTTGATGGTTTAAAACGGTCTGAAACGAACCCAAATGACGTTTTCCTGCTCAGAAAATAAAAAAGAATGCCGAAAACATCGCATTTTCAAGCATCCTTTTCCTATGGACCAGACGGGAGTCGAACCCGTGTCCAAAAGCCCATCCCCTGTCCTTCTACTACCGTAGTCAGTTCTTACCGAAGAAGCTTCCGCCTCTTCCCTTCCCTCCGCCGCGCGGAAACTGACATCCCCGCGGTTTCAGTAGCTTCATCATACGCCCGCAGGCTCAAAGCTTTGCCTGTGTCGTTTCCTGCATTGTCGATGCCCGGGTTCCGGAGTGCAGGTGCCCCGGATCGGACAACGCCGCTTTAAGCAGCAGCGTAAGCTAAAGTATTGTCTTCAGCGTTTATATTTAGGTTTGTGATTTGACGCATCACCTGCGGGTAGCTTCTCCAGCTTCAAAGCCCCTGTCGAAACCTTGACTGGCCCTGATTTTATGTGTAGATCATTATACACAAGCCTTCCACGAAAGTCAATCAGAGATTTTTGACCTTGAAATCCCGCTCCATCTCCCGGCGCAGGTCCTTTTTCGCGATGTCCTGGCGCTTGTCGTACAGCTTTTTTCCGCGGCAGAGGCCGATTTCCATCTTCGCCCTTCCGTTTTTAAAATAGACCTGCAGGGGCATGAGCGTATAGCCCCGCTCGGCCACCCTGCCCGCCAGCTTTTCGATCTCCCCCTTATGCAGGAGCAGCTTTCTCGTCCGCAGCGGGTCTTTATTGAAAATATTTCCCTTTTCATAGGGGCTGATATGCATACCGTTCACCCAGGCTTCTCCGTGGTCGATGGAGACGAATGCTTCCTTAATGCTGCACTTTCCCATCCGGAGAGACTTCACCTCCGTGCCGTGCAGCACCAGGCCCGCCTCATATTTTTCCTCCACAAAATAATCGTGGAACGCCTTTTTATTGTTCGCAACCAGCTTTTGTGCTTCCTTTGCCATAAAAATCCACCCATTTCTGCCGCCACATGCGGCTCCGTCTTCTATCCGGCTTCCTGCTCCTGTTCTTCCACGACAAGGTCAATGCTCCTGGTAAAACGATCCGCAAACCTCACCCGCACCCGGATCCTCTGTCCCATCCGGTAGCAGATGCCGGTCTTCGATCCGCGCATTTCGCAGGCAGCCTCATCATATTCAAAAAAATCTCCCGGAAGAGACGATACATGCACCAGTCCCTCCACGGTGTTGGGAAGCTCCACATACAGCCCCCAGGAGGTGATGCCGGAAATGACTCCTTCATATCCCTCTCCGATGTGCTGCTCCATGTATTCCGTCATCTTCAACTTTCTCGCTTCCCGCTCCGCTTCATCTGCCCGCCGTTCCGCCCTGCTGGTCTTCCTGGCCACATCCTCCAGAATCTCCTCATAATGAGCCGTTCTCTCCTCGTCCAGTTCTCCGGAAAGCTGTTCTTTGATGATCCGGTGGATCTGAAGATCCGGGTATCTGCGGATCGGAGAGGTAAAATGGCAGTAAAACCTGCCGGCCAGCCCGAAATGGCCCGTACACTGCGTGGTATAGCGGGCCTGCTTCATGCTCCTTAGCGTGAGTCTTCCGATCAGGCTCTCTTCCGGCGTGCCCTCAGCCTTTTCCAGAAGCTTCTGCAGCTCTTTGGGATGCACCTGCTCCTGTCCCAGCTTCATGGAATACCCCAGGTTATGGACAAAGGAGGCCAGCCTGCGCATTTTGTCCTGATCCGGCGTCTCGTGGGTCCGGTACAGGAAGGGTGTCTGCAGCCAGTAAAAATGCTGCGCCACCGTCTCATTGGCCAGGAGCATGAAGTCCTCGATCAGACAGGTAGCCGTATTGCGCTCCTGCGGCAGGATCTGAATGGGGCGGCCTTCCTCATCCAGAAGGATCCGGCTCTCCGGAAAATCAAAATCCACCGCTCCTCTCTGATGCCTCTTTTCCCGGATGAGAGCGGAAAGAGCCGCCATCTCCCGGAGCATGGGAACGA
The DNA here is from genome assembly GCA_019119815.1 of Candidatus Eisenbergiella intestinipullorum. Lineage (GTDB taxonomy): Bacteria > Bacillota > Clostridia > Lachnospirales > Lachnospiraceae > Eisenbergiella > Eisenbergiella intestinipullorum. The sequence goes on from DWWH01000057.1 coordinate 10,941, forward strand.
AGCGCTCATACCGGGCGGCCATCTGCGGATCGTCCCGTTCCAATATGGCGGCAACCGCAGGATAGGTCAGACGTTCATCCACCCGGATCACCGAAGGAGCGATGGTATAATCCGTCACCTCTCCCTGGCTGTTCAGCGTCATCAGGCAGCTTAACGCCAGCCTGTCCTCTCCTGCATTCAGGGAACAGACTCCGTTGGAAAGCACCTGCGGGAGCATCGGAATCACCCGGCCGGTCAGATATACACTGGTTCCCCGCTGCAAAGCCTCTGCATCCAGAGCAGACTCCTCCTTCACATAGTGGGACACATCCGCGATGTGAACCCCCAGATGATACTGACCGTTCTTCCAGAGGAGGCTCACCGCATCGTCCAGGTCCTTGGCGTCCTCGCCGTCGATGGTCACCATGGGAAGCTCTCTCAGATCCCGCCTGTGGGAAAGCTCCTCCTCCCATCCTGCAGCACCGCAGGAAGCGGCCGCCTGCTGTGCCTCTGCCAGCGCTTCCGGCGAAAAAGTGTCCGGAATGCCGCAGCCCTTCACGATGGAAAGGAGGTCCACACCGGGATCGTTGATATGCCCCAGGATCTCCTCAATCCTTCCTTCCGGGCTCCTGCCCGGCCCGCCATAATCCGTGATCTCCGCGACCACCTTGGAACCGGTGACGGCAGCTTTCGTCTTTTCCTTCGGGATGAAAATATCTCTTCCGAACCTGCTGTTGTCCGGGATCACAAAACCGAAACTGCGGTTCTGCTGGAAGGTGCCGACCACCCGCCTCATTCCCCGTGCCAGGATACGGACCACCTCTGCCTCCTGTCTGGCGCCCGGAAAAGAGCCCAGCAGGCGTACCTCCACCGTATCCTGATGACAGGCACCGCCCGTCTTCGCGGCCGGGACGAACAGATCCTCCTTCCGTCCCTCCACTTCCACAAAGCCGAAGCCCTTCGGATGGCCGATGAAGGTTCCGATCACAGGCTGCACCGCGGGCACAAAATATCTTCCCCGCCGGTTGACCTGAATCCTTCCCTCCAGAAGCAGTGCCTGCAGAAGCCGTTTCAGTTCCTCCCTGTCTTCCGGCTCAACCTGCATCAGACAGGCCAGCTCCTTCTCCTTCATGGGAATATAAGCAGGCTCCTTCATGAGGGCGACGATCTTCTCTTTTCTGTTTTCTTCAAGCTGAGCCTTCTGTCTGTCCGTCAAGCCTCTCCGCCTCCCTTTCTCACACATCGTTTTTCTCCCGCCCGAGGATCCGGAGAACTGATCAGGGGATCAGAAAAAGCACCCTTTCCGCAACGGTAAGAGTGCTTTGGTGATCAGAATCTTGAGATATTCAGGATCGCAGCAATCACAATAAAGGCGATCGCAAGGTACTTCGTCACCTTGACCATCGTTCCTTCCATGGAACGTCCTTTATTTTTTCCCCAGTAGGTTTCCGCCATTCCGCTGATCGCTCCCAGTCCGGATGCCTTACCTTCCTGCATCAGCACCAGTACGGTCAGGGCTATGCAGATGAGTATGAAAATGATCGTTACTATTATTCTCAGAACCGCCACTTTTTACACCTCCTAACGAAAGACCTTTTCCAGTGTATCATAACAGGACGGGATTTACAACCGGATTTTTCAATTTTACTTAAAATAGTCTGCACCCTGATGCGGTACGCACCATGCGCACCACTCGCGCCGAATGCGGTTGCCATCAGACAACCTCTACGGGCAATCTTTGATTGCCTGTGCGCCGAGTGCGCATCAACGTCTTTTTTGATTCAATAGGAAATGAAATTTCCTATTGAATCAAAAAACCGCGCGCCTGTTCGTACAGACGCGCGGTTTCTTATAAACCATATCTTCCTTTTCCGCGGCATGGACAAACCCATGCCGCCGTTGCAGATGCGGACAGATTATCTGCCGAACTGCATATCGTTGTTGCCGGAATCAGTGGTCCACATCTCCAGCATGTTGATCGGGTCGTTGTAGTCAGCGATCCATCCCTCACGAGCGAAGTCGAACTGTCCATCCTTTCTTTCATTCAGGAAGACGTTCCACTCACGGGTCTCAATGGTCAGGTTGATGCCGATCACAGCGAAATCCTGCTGCAGAGCTTCACCAATCGCAACGTTTCCGGTTCCCTCGTTGGTGAGATAGGTCAGATTCAAAGGAGTCTCCTCAGAAAGCATTCCGTTCTCATCAAACTTGTAGCCGGCGCCTTCCAGAAGGGAAATCGCCTCTTCTACGTTTGCATCATAAGCATCCGGGCTGGGATCGAAGTATCCGACCGCCTCTTCATCCGGATAGGTATAGGTATCGTCGTTCGCTCTGAACTCACCGCCCTGTCCGTCGCTCATTCCGGTAGGAATGAAGGTATTGGCGATCTCCTGATCCGCCTGTGCGATGGTATCAACGATGTACTGACGGTCAACCAGAAGGTTCATGGCCTTTCTCATGTCGGCAGCCTGCTGAACGGTCTTGCCTTCGAAGATCGGGCTGTTTACATTGAAGCCGGCATAGTAGGTTCCCAGCGTAGGAATGTTGTGATACTCGGGCATTCCCTTCGCGGTCTCCATGTTGTCGGTTCCGATGGAGTCGATGAACTGCAGGGAGCCGTCCATGAAGGCGTTCCATACTGCGGTATCATCATCGCTGAGCATGAAGTCGATCTTCTCCAGGGTAACAGCGTCCGCATTGTAGTAGTTCGGGTTCTTCTCATAGGTCATGGATTCGTTATGAGTCCATCCGGTGCAGACAAACGGGCCGGAGGAAACGAAGCCTGCCTCGGTGCACCATGCGCCGGGATTCTCCGCATAGCTCTCAGCGCCTTCTACAGAAGCCTGGGGAACGGGATAGAATGCCGGGAACGCGCACAGGTCAAGGAAGTACGGGCAGGGAGCGTTCAGGGTAACCGTAAAGGTCGTGCCATCCTCGCTTGCTACTGCCTGCAGGGTTCCGTCATCGTTCTTCGCGATCACGTCTGCAAGATAAGCATAGTCAGCTCCGGTATCCGGATTTGCCAGTCTCTGCCAGCTGTATTCCACATCAGCAGCGGTCAGAGGGGTTCCGTCGGACCAGGTCAGGCCGTCCTTCATGGTGAAGGTATAGGTCAGACCATCTTCGCTCTCGGTGTAGCTGTCAGCCAGGTCGGGAACCAGCTGTCCGTTCTCATCATAGGTGAACAGACCGGAGAAGGAAAGGATCGCCAGGCACGCGCCGTCAACGGTGGAGTTCAGCGCGGGATCCAGCTTGTCCGGCTCGGAAGCGATCTGCAGAGCCAGCGTGTTGCCGGGTGCGGTCGCAAATGCAAAATACTTGTAGCCGTCAAGGTTTGCATAGATGTTTTCCACATCCTGGGACTGCATATAAACATCATTGTAGTAGTACAGAGGCATGATGGCCCAGGTGCTCATCAGCTCGTCCTCTGCCTCATGCATCAGAGCTTCGCGGGCAGCCAGATCGGTGGTCGACTTGATCTCGGCGATTCTCGCGTCATAGTCTTCCCATGCGGGCGCAGCCTCGCTGGAAGGTCCGTGCTCTCCGGATGCAGCAGCTTCTTCGGTGGCAGCTTCCGTAGAAGCCTCGGTGCTCTCAGCAGCCTCGGTGCTTTCGGCAGCGGACTCTACGGCAGTCTCTGCAGGGGCAGAGCTTTCCGTGGTCGTTGCGGAAGAACCACAGCCGGCGAGAGTGCCAACAACCATGGAAGCAGCCAGCACTAATGCCAGATACTTTTTCTTCATAATTATTTCCTCCCGTGAAAATAAGTTTTCAGATACGGTTTATATTATACAACGTTCCTTTCGAAAATGAAAAGAACAAATTGTATCAAAATCAGTGAAAAATAAGACGTTTCTTTCGTCATATTTTTCTTTCGGAACATGGGACAGCACTGTCCGGCAGCCTTCCGGAAGGCTAAAGCGCTCTGCCATCCGGAGACTGCAAAAGAACCGTTCCCGCCCTATTTATTCCAGCAGGCCACCATATGTCCGTCGCCTCTGTCCGTCAGAGAAGGGCACTCCTGCGCACACTTTTCCGTCGCGTAACGGCAACGGGTACGGAACGCACATCCGCTGGGCATATGCAGCGGACTGGGCACATCGCCTTCCAGCACGATCCTCTTTCTTTCCTTCGCCATGTTGGGGTCCGGATAAGGAACCGCGCTCAGAAGAGACTGGGTATAGGGATGGATCGGATTATCATTCAGCTCATTGGAATCCGCGATCTCCACGATCCTTCCCAGATACATGACCGCGATACGGTCGGATATATGATGGACCACAAGCAGATCATGGGCGATGAACAGGTAAGCCACGCCCAGCTTCTCCTGCAGCTCTTCAAACATGTTGATGACCTGTGCCTGTATGGAAACGTCCAGAGCGCTGACTGCTTCGTCGCAGACGATGAACTTCGGATTGGTCGCCAGCGCTCTCGCAATGCCGATACGCTGTCTCTGTCCGCCGGAGAACTCATGGGCATAACGGGTCGCATGCTCCGCGTTCAGCCCCACCAGCTCCATCAGGTTGATGATCTTCTCCCTGCGCTCCGCCCGGTTGGAATAAAGCTTATGCACGTCCAGAGGCTCTCCGATGATGTCCTCGACCGTCATTCTGGGATTCAGAGAAGAGTAGGGATCCTGGAACACCATCTGCATCTCTTTTCTCATATGCTTGATGCTGCTCTCATCCACCTTTTCTCCGTTGTACAGAACCTCCCCCCCCGTCGGGGTATAGAGTCTTAAGAGGGAACGGCCCACCGTCGTCTTCCCGCAGCCGGACTCGCCCACAAGGCCGAGCGTTTCACCGGGTTTGATGGAAAAGGATACGCCGTCCACCGCTTTCAGCGGGATCTTTTTAAATCCGACCTTGATCGGGAAATATTGCTTCAGGTCCTTGACCTCTACCAGATATTCACTCATTTTTTCCTGCGCCTCCTTGCTTTGCGAGCATTTCATCCTTCACGTTCAGCCAGCAGGCCGCGAAATGACCGTCGGGCATCCGCATCTCCGGTGGAACCTGCTCGATGCAGATCTTCATCGCGTTTTCACACCGGGGGCAGAACGCACAGCCCTTCGGCATGTTCAGAAGGTTGATGGGGGTACCCGGGATGGGAACCAGCTTTTCTCCGATCCGGTCCACGTTGGGGATGGAGCGCAGAAGTCCCTTGGTATATTCATGATGCGGCCGATAGAAAATATCGTCCGCCGTACCTCTTTCACACACACGTCCGCCGTACAGAACGATGATCTCATCGCACAGCTCGGCGATCACGCCCAGATCATGAGTTACCATGATGATGGCCATTCCCAGCTTCTTCTGCAGATCCTGCATTAGCTCCAGGATCTGCGCCTGGATGGTCACATCCAGAGCCGTCGTGGGCTCGTCCGCGATCAGAATATCCGGCTCACAGGCCAAAGCCATGGCGATCATCACGCGCTGGCGCATACCTCCGGACAGCTCATAGGGGTACTGCTTCACGCGCTTCTCCGGCTCGTTCACGCCCACCAGGGTGAGCATTTCCACCGCGCGGGCCTCCGCTTCCTTTCCCTTCCGGTTCGTATGCAGCTCAATGGCCTCGCGGAGCTGATTTCCCACCGTAAAAACGGGGTTTAAGCTCGTCATGGGATCCTGGAAAATGATGGAACAGCATTTTCCGCGGAAATCCCGCATCTGCTTTTCCGTATATTTGGTAATGTCCTGCCCCTTATACAGAACCTGTCCGTCGGTGATCCGTCCGTTTTTTTCCAGGATCTGCATGATGGAATAGGCAGTAACGGACTTTCCGGAACCGGATTCCCCCACGATGCCGAGGATCTTTCCTTTCTCCAGATCGAAGGATACGCCGTTTACCGCCATAACCTCCCCTTTGTCGGTCTTAAAGGAGGTATGAAGATTTTTTACTGAAAGAATCGTTTCGCTCATCTGTTTTCTCCTCCCTCCTTATCTCTTCAGCTTCGGATCGAATGCGTCGCGCAGACCGTCTCCCAGAAGATTGAAGGCCAGCGTGATCAGACAGATCATGAGAGCCGGGAACACCAGCTTCCAGGGATAGGTGCTGATTCCCGCTCTTGCCGCGTTGGCAAGAGAACCGAGAGAAGGCATGGGTGCCTGTACGCCCATTCCGATAAAGCTTAAGAAGCTTTCCGTAAAGATCGCGGAAGGGATCTGCAGAGCGGCGGAAATGATGATGACGCTGATACAGTTGGGCAGGATATGGCGGAAAATAATGCGCTTGGGCTTCGCGCCGCTCACCTTTGCCGCAAGCACATAGTCATTTTGCTTGATGGTCAGGATCTGGCCGCGCACCAGACGCGCCATGCTCACCCAGTACAGAAGGGCGAACACCACGAACATGGAAAGCATGTTGGTTCCGATCTTCTGCAGGAACGGAACGGTACTCACATCCAGAACCTCATTCAATACCACGGAAAGCAGGACCACCATCAGGGTATCGGGGAGGGAATAAATGATGTCCACGATACGCATCATGACCAGGTCCACCTTGCCGCCGAAATATCCGGAAATACTTCCGTACAGATTGCCGATGATCAGCACGATCACCGCAGCGAACACGCCGACGATCAGGGATACTCTGGTTCCGTAGAGCACACGCACGAAATAGTCGCGGCCCATCTCATCCGTTCCCATGATATGTGGGAATACTTTGCCGCCCTCTGCCATGAATTCCTGCTCCATCTCAGAATACTGGAAAGGAGCCATGTTGGCGATGGTCCTGTCTCTTTTCCCGTCCACACGGATGATCTCGGAATATTCATAAGGGATGAACATCGGCCCGAACACGATCAGCAGGATGATCAGCACCAGCACGATGATACTGCCAACTGCAAGAGGATTCTTCATCAGTCTGCGCATGCCGTCCTTAAAAAAGGAAACAGACTCGCTCATCACGTCCTGCTGCCTCTTTTCCTCATCGGTCGCCTTCTCAAACTTCTTCAGATCGATCTGCAGACTTAAGGGAGACTTCTCGGGCATGGCGTTAATGTCTTTTTTCATATTGTTCTCTAACGTACTCATCTGTCTTCACGTCCTCCTTAGTCCAGCTTGATGCGGGGGTCAATCAGCTTGTACACCACATCCGTGATCAGGTTGACCGTAACCATGAGGACAGCCAGGAAAATGGTGGTTCCCATGATCAGGGTATAGTCGCGGTTCGTGATGCCGTCGACGAATTTCGCGCCGAGGCCGCCGATGGTGAAGATCTGTTCCACAACAAGGGAACCGGTCAGGATGGATGCCGTCATCGGGCCCACATAGGTGATGACCGGGATCAGGGCGTTTCTCAGGGTATGCTTGAAAATGACCTTCAGGGTGGATACGCCCTTGGCTCTTGCCGTACGCACATAGTCCTGCCCCATCACGTCCAGCATGCTGGTCTTGGTCAGACGGGTGATATAGGCCATCGGATAGGCCGCCAGAGAGATCACAGGAAGCACGTAATTACGATTATCCACGCTCCAGACCGGAATCCAGCCCAGCTTTACGCAGAACACCAGAAGGAGCAGGGTGCCCAGAACGAAGCTTGGCAGCGACGTCAGCAGGGTGGAAAAGAATATGATCAGACGGTCCGGCAGATGGTTTCTGGTCAGCGCTGCAATGCTTCCGAAGATCACGCCGAGAATGACCGCAACCACAACGGCCATGCCGCCCAGCTTTGCGGATACCAGGAAGGATTCTCCGATCACCGTCTTAATCTCACGGCCCGTTTTCAGGGAAATGCCGAAATCTCCGTGCAGAAGATTGTTCATATAAATGACGAACTGCTCCGGCACCGGCTTATCCAGATTGTATCTTTTCTCCAAAGCCGCCCGGACCTCTTGCGAGATTGCCTTCTCTCCGTCGAACGGTCCGCCCGGAATCGCATTCATGGCGAAGAATGTGATCGCGCAGATGATCAGCAGAGTAACGATGGCAAGAAAGATTCTCTTCACTACGTACTTTACCAACTGTAACACTCCTTTTCTTTTCAGTACATGCCACAAAGGCTGCAACACGCATCCTTTGTTCTACTGTATTTTTACTGATATATGCCTGATCCGGACAGTTTCTCCTGCCGCGCGCCCAAACGTCCTTCCCACAAGGATAGATATGTTTCCCGTGCGGACACACAGGCCAAACAACAGACGCCACGCACTGCGAGGCGTCCCTATGTACAATAAATGACGTCCGGGGAAACCGGCCGTCACGCTGTGTACAGCAGCCCCTTGTGGCACCTTTGCCACGGATACACCTGCCTATTATTCTGTCATTCCTGCAGCGATACCGCCCACAGGTCTTTATATCAGCTGTTACACTATAACACAATCCGAATGGTGATGCAAGTTTTTTTCATCTGGAAATATTTCGATCTCAGTCTGTTTTACCGTTCACCGGCAAGTCAGAGAACAGCAACCCATCCGTTACCGTTCTCTTTGCGCCATTCGCAAAGCCGGCGGTCTTATGCCGCCGGCCCTGCTTTTTCCTTTTTTATTTTTTCCGGAAAGGATCCCTGTAGCGGGACGCCCTGCCAAGCTCCTCCTCGATGCGCAGAAGCTGATTGTATTTTGCGGTCCGGTCCGTACGGCAGGGAGCGCCGGTCTTGATCTGGCCGGCGTTCACGGCCACGGACAGATCTGCGATGGTAGTATCCTCCGTTTCCCCCGAGCGGTGGGAAATGATGGTCTGATAACCGTTCTTCTGAGCCATTTCTATGGCTTCCATCGCTTCCGACAGGGTCCCGATCTGATTCAGCTTGACCAGGATGGCGTTTGCCGCGCCCAGCCTGATGCCCGCGTCCAGCCGCTTCGTATTGGTAACGAACAGGTCATCCCCCACAAGCTGGATCCTGTTTCCCAGACGGGCCGTCAGCCTCTGCCACCCGTCCCAGTCATCCTCAAACAGACCGTCCTCAATGGAAATGATGGGGAATTCCCGGATCAGCCCCTCATAATAAGCGATCATTTCATCCGCGCTCCGGCGGATCTGCGTTCCGCTCATCCGGCTCTCCCCCGGGAAAAAGTAGCTGCCGCTGTCTTCCTCATAAAGTTCGCTGGCCGCCGCGTCGATGGCGATCTTAATATCCTGCCCGGCCGTATACCCGCTTTTCCCCACCGCCTCCACGATCAGGGAAAGCACGTCCCTGCTGTCCGCCAGGTCCGGCGCCAGACCGCCTTCGTCTCCTACTGCGGTGGACAGTCCCCTGTGCCTGCAGATCTTCTTCAGATTGTGATAGATCTCCGCGCAGATGCGCAGGCCGTCCGCAAAGTTTTCCGCAGCCACGGGCATGATCATGAATTCCTGCAGATCCACCGTATTGTCCGCATGCTTTCCTCCATTCAGGATGTTCATCATGGGAACCGGAAGCTGTCCGGCATGAACACCGCCCAGGTACTGCCAGAGCGGAAGGCCGACAGCCCGTGCCGCCGCCTTTGCCACCGCAAGGGAGGCTCCCAGCGTAGCGTTCGCTCCCAGGCTGGACTTGTTGTCCGTCCCGTCTGTTTCGATCAGGATGCGGTCGATCTCCATCTGGCAGAGGGCATCCTGTCCCAGCAGCGCATCCCGCAGCCGGGTGTTCACATTCTTTACCGCCTTCTGTACCCCCAGGCCAAAATAGCGGGGCTCTCCGTCTCTCAGCTCCACTGCCTCGAACTGTCCCGTGGAGGCTCCGGACGGAACCGCCGCCCGTCCTATCGTTTTGTCCGCGAGCGTCACCTGGGCCTCCACCGTGGGATTCCCTCTGGAATCCAGGATCTCTCTTGCGTGCACGTCCGTAATTTTCAAATCCATATTGCTATACCCCTTTCCGGAATCTGTTTTCCTTCCACAGTATTGCCGGAAAGGGAGGATTTTACCCGGTCTTTTTCGTTTCCTCAAGCACGAACGAAGGGAGCCGTTCCTCCAGCACTATAAAATAGAGATAACTTTCAGAAAAATGCTCATCCGGGGCGAAGACCACAGACGCCTCAAAATTGTCGTTCCACAGCTTTCCCGTGATGCCGTCGCCAGCCACATCCCGCAGATTGTCCGGGAAAAGGGCCGGAGCGATCTGCTCAAGCTCATCCGGCTGCGTGTAGGTCTGCGTCACCTCCCGTTCCGGAGAGTAGGTGACCGACCGGGATCCGTTCGCATCATATTCCACATCGTCCTCCTGCAGGTTATAGCAGGTGATGCTCACGCTGGTCAGCTGATCCCCGGACAGCACGCCTTTCTCTTCCGTATTCGTGTAGATGCCCTGATCCTGCAGAAGGGCAATGGTTTCCGAAAACTCCTCATATATCGGATAAATCCAGCTGTATTCCTGCTCCTGCGGGCCGTCCTTCCAGGTGATGACCAGCTTCCCCACGGGCAGGCTGTTCAGCATAAGGCTGTAGCTGTATTCTGACAGATCCCTGCCGTATGCCTCGAGCAGCTCCGCCGTTATCCCCAAACAGGAGACCTGATCCAGTCCGTCTCCATAAAAAACCTGCAGCTGTGCGCTTCTCTCCTGCAGGGCCGGATCGCAGATCTGGTATCTCGCAGTCTGAAAGTCCGCATCCGCAAAGAGCGCATCCAGCTCCCGCGCGTTTTTTTCCACATCCGCCCAGATGGTACGGTAAACCTTCCTCCCTCCGGACAGAGTATAGCGGACAGAGACCGGCGTCGTGCCGAAAGCGGCCGGCTCGAAGCGGCTGCCCTGGCCTTTCTTTCTCTGCTCTGCCGCTGATGCCGCCAGGGCGCGCACCGCCGCAATAGTATCTTTATCCTCGGATTCCATGCGCCTGAGCATATATTTTTCCGGCTCCTCATGATACATATCCCGGCCGAACAGATTTTCGTAGAAGCCAAAGCTGTAGCTGTCGTTTCGAAAGGCCGCGCCCACGCTCTCGATCTCCTCTTCCTTCGGGATCCAGGTATCGTAACCGGTCAGGTCCAGAACGAAGACCGCAAAGACAGCCGCCGACACCGCTCCGGCAGCGAGCAGGTGCCATTTTGCCTTCAGGATGCTCCTGATGTCAAATTCATAAAGGACCTGCAGCAGGCCATGGCTGAACAGAAGTCCCAGGAGCATGCCGAGAAACGCGAAGGGAATACTCCCCTCCGCAAGCTGCCGGAACCACATTCCGGAAAGCAGAGTGACCGGCACCATCAGAAGAAGCTTCACCGGCGTTTTCAGCCAGTCAAAGGCCAGCGCCTTCCCCGCCGCCTCCGCCTTTCTGTGCCGGTACAGAAGCCAGGCAACAGAGCCGTAGACCGCCGCCTGTACGGCCGTCAGAAGGAGCAGCCTGCCGAAGGAGGCAAGATAGCGTCCCCCGTTTCCGGAAAAATATTCCAGCAGGCCGCTGCCCCGGGTCAGCCAGGAAACGGCCGGCGAGCTGAAGGCTCTTCCCGCCACATCACTCAGATCGCAGTAGGCTGCGAAGAAGGAGCTGCGCATCCCGTCAAAAAGACTGCGGACGATATATTCATAGAAAAACAGCACACAGGAGAAAAGCAGGGCCGTCAGGACATTTCCCGTCAGCAGCAGGGCCGTCAGCGCCATGTTGTAGCAGACCAGGAAAAACAGGAAATCTGCCAGTTTCCGTAGATCACCGCAAACCTTCTGCGCGCAGAAACCGGAACGCTCAGGTACAGATCCAGCTTTTTTCTGCTGTCCAGCCAGGAAAAGCCCTGTACGGCAAGCAGCACGGCAAGCGCGAGCACCAGGATCAGAAAGAACGGATCCGATACATTCCGCATGAACACGCTGCCCATCCATTCCCCCCTCGTCATTTCCCCGAGCCACTCCGGATCCTCCCCGATCCTCCTACTCTGCACGGAAAGCGACAGAGCCATCCTGACCGGCAGGGCAAGAAACAGAGCCAGCGCGCACAGCAGCACCGTCCAGCCTCTGCGCTTCAGATTCTCTCTGCAGTTAACCCAGAAGGAGCTTTTTGACGTCATAGCCCTTTACCTCCGTTTCACTGATGAAAATTTCCTCCAGAGACAGGGGGAGCACTTCGTAGAAATGGGTCTGTGCCGCCTCGAACAGCCCGGTCACCTCATCCCTCTCCCCACGCACCGTGAGCGTATACAGAGAACCTCTTTTTTCCTGCTTCACCACCGTCAGCGACCGGAGCATACGCTCCGCTTCCTCCGCACAAGAGAACACACACTGCACCTTCTGAATGCCGCATTTCATCTCTTCCAGTTCCTTCGACAGCAGGATGCCGCCTTCATGCAGAAGTCCCACATGGTCGCAGATGTCCTCCAGCTCTCTCAGATTATGGGAGGCGATCACCGGCGTCAGCCCTCTTTTTTCCATCTCCTGGGCAAAAATGCTCTTGATGCCCTGACGCATCACCGGATCAAGCCCGTCAAAGGTCTCATCGCACAGCAGATATTTCGTCTGGCTGCTGATGCCGCAGATCAGGGCGAGCTGTTTTTTCATTCCCTTGGAAAAGCTCTCGATCCTTCTTCTGCTGTCCAGACCGAAGGAAGCGAGATACATGTAGAAAAGTTCCCGGTTGAACCGCCCGTACACGCTGCTGTAGTAGCGCTCCATATCCCGGGGTGTGGCGTGGGGAAAAAAGTATGGCTCGTCCGGGATGAAGAAACATCTTTTTTTTGCATCCACGCTGTCAAAAGCATTCATGCCGTCAACGAGGACCAGTCCTTCGTCCGGCTTCAGCACTCCCGCCGCCATCCGCAGGATCGTGCTCTTTCCGGCCCCGTTAGTCCCGATCAGGCCGAACACGTTCTCTTCCTTCATCCGGAAGCTTGCGTCCTTCACCGCGTTCACTCTTCCAAAGCTTTTGGACGCATTTCTCAGCTCAATCATTCTCCTTCCCTCCCAGCGCTCCCGCTTCCTCCTGATCCTTCATCAGCCAGCCGGCCAGCTCCCTTTTTCCGATCCCGATCTCCTTCGCCTCCCGGACCAGCTCCCTGAGCTTTCCCAGAAGCTGCTCCTTTCTCACATCCAGAAGCTTCTCATCATAAGCCACGAAATTTCCCCGCCCCTTCACCGTATAGATGAAGCCCTGCCGTTCCAGCTCCGTATATGCCCGCTGAATGGTATTCGGATTGATCGACAGTTCAACGGCCAGGCTCCTGACGGACGGCATCCTGGTGTTCGGCTCCAGAGCCCCTGTCAGGATCAGCTTCTGAAATTTGTCCACAACCTGCTCGTAAATGGGCCGCGCATCCTTATAGTCAATGATAATCACAGGACTCCTTTCCGCATCGCATGCTGTATGAAGTGTACTAACCATACTGTTACACTTAACATATCATACTTCCGGAAAAACGGCAAGGCCTTTTTGGCAGCTTCTCCTGTCAAAAAAGGTGCAGGGCCGCATCTTCGGCTCCTGCACCTTTTGGGTCATCTCTGTTCTTTTCAGTTCTTTTTGACCAGAAGGCTCTTTCCGGTCATTTCCTTTGGCTGTTCCTTTCCCATGATCTGGATCAGGGTGGGAACGATGTCCGCCAGGCAGCCGCCTTCTCTCAGCGTATAGGAAGGATCATAATTCACCAGGATGAAGGGCACCGGATTCGTGGTATGCGCGGTGAACGGAGCGCCTGTCTCATAATCGATGAGCTGTTCCGCATTGCCATGATCCGCGCAGATGAACATTACGCCGTCCACACTCTTAATGGCGTCAACCGCCCTTCCCACGCATTCGTCAACCGCCTCTACAGCCTTGATGGCCGCCGCTTCCACGCCGGTGTGTCCAACCATATCCGGATTCGCGAAGTTGATGATGATCACATCGTATTTATCGGATTTGATGGCCTCTACCAGTCTGTCACAGACCTCATAGGCGCTCATCTCGGGCTTCAGGTCATAGGTGGCAACCTTCGGGGAATTCACCAGGATCCTGTCCTCTCCCTCGTTGGGCGTCTCCACGCCGCCGTTGAAAAAGAAGGTCACGTGGGCGTATTTCTCGGTTTCCGCGATTCTCGCCTGGGTCATATGGTTGGCGGCCAGCCATTCTCCGAAGGTGTTGGTCACCTCCACCTTGTGAAAGGCCACTTCCTTGTTGGGAATGGTGGGATCGTATTCCGTAAAGCAGATGTATTTCACATCCGGTCTCTTCGGTCTGTCAAAGCCCTTGAAATCATCGTCACAGAAGGCATGGGTGATCTCTCTTGCCCGGTCCGGACGGAAATTATAGAAAATGATGGAATCGCCGTCCTTAATGGTCGCAACCGGAGCGCCGTCCTTCACAACCACGGTGGGCTTTACGAATTCATCGGTCTCGTTTCTGTCATAGGAGGCCTGGATTCCCTCCGCCGCGCTGGGAGCGGTCAGGCCCTCGCCCTTCGTCAGAGCGTCATAGGCCAGCTTCACGCGGTCATAGTTATTGTCTCTGTCCATGGCATAGTAGCGGCCCATCACGGAAGCCACCTCGCCTACGCCCAGCTCCTTCATCTTCGCTTCCAGCTGCTCCACATAGCCCTTGCCGCTTGCCGGAGGCGTATCACGGCCGTCCAGGAAGCAGTGCACATACACCTTCTTTAAGCCCTCTCTCTTTGCCAGCTCCAGAAGTCCGTAGATGTGGGTGATATGGCTGTGTACGCCGCCGTCGGAAACCAGCCCGTACAGGTGCAGGGCGGAATCATTCTTTTTGCAGTTTTCCACAGCGGAAAGCAGAGCGGGATTCTTAAAGAAATCCCCGTCCTGGATTTCCTTGGTAATTCTGGTCAGCTCCTGATATACGATGCGGCCTGCGCCCATGTTCAGATGTCCGACTTCGGAATTTCCCATCTGTCCCTCCGGAAGGCCCACGGCCATGCCGCTGGCATTTCCCTTCACAAAGGGATACTCCTTCATCAGTCTGTCCATAACAGGCGTCTTCGCCTCACGGACCGCATTTCCTTCTACTCTGTCATTCAGGCCGTAGCCATCAAGAATCATTAAGACAATCGGTTTCCTGTTCATTGTTTCTCCTCATTTCTTCATCGCTGAAAAATTGCTGAAAATGTTTACCATCCGGCGGAAGGCTTATGCCTCCCACACGGAACCACACAAATTATACACGTTTTCCCCAAAAGGCGCAATACGTTTTTCAGTGCCTTTCTTCCCGCTCCCGGTGTCTTTCCTGCCCCTTCTGTTTCCGCAGCTCTCCGGCTTTCGCCCCATGCTCTGCCATCCGCATCCATCTATTTTGCCACGGCTGCAATGCTGATCCCGGCCACCAGCGTATCGAGCGAGAGCCGGTATTTCTCATACTCCTCCCGGGGAAGGGAGGCATAAAGCTGGTAAACCGCGCTGCTTCCCGGAACCGGATCAAGAAGAACATAATATTCCTGCCGTACCTCTCCGTCCGCCGAAACCGTCTGTCGGACATAACGGCTGCCGGTCAGGCCTGCGCCGGTCTGAACCGATTCCGGACTTAAGCCGGACGGATCGAAAAGATCCGTTTCCGCCTGTCTGCTGCCAAACAGAAGCACCGACGGCTCCTCCTCTCCGTCCACGCAGATCTCAAACCCCCATTCACCGGCATCCATATCCTCGCCTGCGTCTATCCTCTCAAAGGCTTCCCTGCTCCAGCCGGAGGGCAGCAGGAAGGCAATGCTGTCCACATATCCGTCATGGGAAAAATCCCTGCTGATGATTTCCACTCCGCCTCCTCCCGCTTCCTCCGCCTCTGCCGAGGCCTGTCTGGCACAGCCGGACAGAGCCGCCAGAAGCAGCGCTACAGCGAGGATGGCCGCTCCATATCTTCTGATTCTGTTCAACTCTTCCTCCATTCCGGGGCCATGCGGCTCCGCCAGATGCCGTCAGCCGCCATTTCCGCCTTCATCCGGCATTTTTGCCGGTCCGTTTTCATTATATAATAAATGCCCGGAGGTATCCATGATTTTTTTAATTCATGAATTTTTCGCATTTTTGTATCCATGATTTTTTCGCATTTTTGTCTTGTTTTCTGCTTCGACTCCATATACAATAAAGGGAAACGCTGTTTTCAGTCAACAGAAGCCGGGAGGGCGCCGAAGCGTCACCCTCCCGGCGTTCAGAAGGGAACGCTTCGGAATGTGAGGAAAGTATGATTTCATTTCTGGCTAAATTTTTCATTCATAATTATAAGGAAACGGACCGTCCCGAGGTTCGTCAGGCCTACGGGGTCCTGTGCGGAGCTGTGGGAATCGGTTTCAACATCCTGCTGTTTCTCGGGAAAT
>DWWH01000058.1 GCA_019119815.1 Candidatus Eisenbergiella intestinipullorum
TTATTCCTTTTTTGGAAAAAAGACATACTCCTGTCACATTTTTCCTGTATTCTAAAGGCAGATAGAGGAACAACACCTATCTCCCCCTCATAAAATAAGATACGAAGAAGCGCTTCTCCGGTCTGTTTCACACAGGAAATGCCGGGAAGCGCTTCTTCGTTCTCTGTCAGCCTCCGATATTACCGCCCGTGAATGCCCGTCCTGCTGCAGGCGGGCCGGATGCTGCCGCAGCCCATTCCTCTTCTCAGCCCTGCTCCGGCTGCAGCCGCTCCACCACGACCTGGTCATACAGGCTTTCCGCAAGCTCCTTCGGAACGCTCCCGCTTTCCAGGCAGGAAGCGCTGGCTGCGGACAAAGCCACCGCCCGCCGCAGCATTTCCTCTTCTCCCAGTCCGTCCATTCTGGACATGACCATCGAAGCGACAACACAGTCTCCGCAGCCCACCGTATTGCGGGTTCTCACGCGGGGAGGCCTGGCATAAAACAGCCCTTCTTTTCCGGCCATCAGAAGACCTCTGTTTCCCAGCGACACAGCCGCCAAAGAAACGCCGTTCCTGCGCAGGAAGGCAGCCGCTTCCAGCAGCCCCTCCCTGCCGTTCAGGCGGTGTCCGATCACATATTCCATTTCCCTGCGGTTCGGCTTGATCACCGCAGGCTCTGCGGCGATCCCCTTTCTCAGAAGCTCTCCGCTGCTGTCCAGCACCGCTTCCTTTCCCTGCGCTGCCGCCCGGCGGATCAGTTCCGCATAGATCTCATCCGGAACGCCCCGGGGCGCACTGCCGGACAGGACCACAATGCTGCAGTCCGGCAGCAGGCGGTCAAAGCGGTCCATGAATTCCTCCATTTCCGCCTCCGTGATCTGCGGACCCGGTTCCAGGATTTCCGTCACATAGCCGTTGTCCGCCACGATGTTCATGCTGCTCCTGGTTTCCTGTGAGATCCTGACGAACTCACATTTCATGCCCGTCTCAAGCAGTTCCTTTTCGATCCACTGACCCGGAAAGCCTCCCAGGAACCCCGTCGCCGTCACCTCGCGGCCGTACTGCCTCAGGATCCGGCTCACATTGATCCCCTTTCCTCCTGCGATATTGGTCATGGAACGCATCCGGTTCACCCTGCCACAGAACAGCTCTCCCGTCTGATAGGTCTTGTCCACCGCCGGATTCAATGTCACTGTCAGTATCATATGCGCCTCTGTTTCCGCCGAAGCCGGGGGACAGCCTGTCCCCTCCTCCGGCATTCTTTTTTCTCTGTTTTCTGATTCTATACTATCACAATACGGGACAGACAGGCAACAGGGAATCCTTCCTGCCGCCTACGGAATCCTTCCTGCAGGTTCCTGTTCCCTGGCAAGCCAGCGGACAGGAACCCGGCCCGTCATTCCGGATCGCCTGCGGCGATGGACGGGCCGGGTTCGGGCCATAACTCTTTTACTGATACTGGCGCATCACAAGCTGAAGCCGGGATTCGCCCTTCCAGGTGTTCACGGACGGATAATAGGTTACGGACATGCGGATCGGTGTCTGAGCCTTCGCATCCGCCCTCTGCAGATCCGGCCCTTCCGCATTCTGTCCCCGGTTTCCTGCAAGAGAAGCACCGGCTAAAACGCCGGTGGAAAAACCCGTTCCGTACAGCCTGCGCACCGCATCTTTCCCAAATTTTTCTTCCATGCAGGCATTCATCGGCGCCGGATCGCCGAACGCCATCATCTCCCAGCGTCTTCCCGCATCGTCCTGAACCGTAAAGCGCACCGCATTCCCGTTCTTTCCCAGCACCCGGGCGGACAGAAAGATCAGATCCTTCTGCGCGAACAGGGGCCTGGGGTTGCCGTTTCCGAAAGGCTCCAGCCGGTCCAGCTCCTCCACCAGAGAACGGGTGATATAGGAAACCGGCATGGGCACGTCGATATGGACCCGTTCCTCCAGGTCCTGCGGCGTCAAAGTGCAGACCTCATTGATCCGTCTGCGGAAAAGCTCCACATCTTCCCCTCTGATGGAAAGTCCGGCCGCCATTTTATGACCGCCGTATCTGGTAAAAATCTCCCGGATCTTCGTCATCTCCTCGAACATGTGATAGGTCTCGATGGAACGGCCGCTTCCCTTCACTCCATCTTCCGCCCGGGTCAGCACAAAAACAGGCTTGTAATATTTCTCTCTCACCCGGCCTGCGATGATCCCGGCCAGGCTTTCATGACAGTCCGGCAGAAAAATAACCAGAACCCGGTCGCCGTTAAGCCCTTCCTCCTCCACCTGGGCTATGGCCTGCTTTACATATTCCTCCGTCATATCCTTACGGCTGTCGTTAAGCGCCTTTAATTCGGCAGCAGTCCGCACCGCTTCCGCTCTGTCCGGTTCCTCCAGAAGCTTCAGCGCCCGCACCGCCGTATCCAGCCGTCCCGTAGCGTTGATGCAGGGTCCCAGGACAAAACCGATGGTATAGGCGGTCAGCTTTTCCGGTTCGATATTGTTCACTTCCATCAGCGCCCGCAGCCCCTCGTTCGCCGTGTGTTTCATATGAGAAAGGCCATAACGGACGATGATCCGGTTTTCATCCAGAAGCTCCATCACGTCGCAGACCGTAGCAAAGGCCGCCAGTTCCAGAAGGCCGTCAAGAAAGTCTTTTTTTGTCTCCGACAGCCCCAGCTTCGTATACAGGCAGCAGACCAGCTTATAGGCTACCGCCGCACCGCAGATGCCTTTAAAGGGATAATGGTCCTTTTCCTGCTTCGGATCCACCACCACGTCGGCCGGGGGAAGCAGCCAGCATTTTTTTCCTTCCTTTTCCTCATAGGGCACCTCGTGATGGTCCGTCACGATGACAGTCATCCCTTTTTCCTTTGCCAGAGCGATCTCCCGGGAAGCCGCAATCCCGTTGTCACAGGTAAGGATCGTATCGATCCCGGCTGCAAAGGCGTCCAGGACCAGATGCTCGTTGAGTCCATATCCGTCTTTCATCCGGTCGGGGATCGCCGTGTCCGCATCCGCTCCGGCTTCCTTCAGTCCCTGGTGCAGGATGCAGGCCGAACAGACGCCGTCCGCATCATAGTCTCCGATGATGCGGATCTTTTTTTTCTCCTGTATCTTTCTCTGCAGTAGCTCCGCCGCCTCCTCCATTCCCAAAAGCAGCTGCGGCGGATACAGATCCTGCAGCGTCCCATACAAAAACTTCTGAAATTCCTCCTCCCGCGTCAGGCCCCGGTTTCTCAGGATCCTCGCCGTCACCGGGCTGATGCCGAAGGTTTCCGCAATTTTTTTAAAATCCGCCTTCTTGGCGGCAACAAACCATTTCGCCATGCTCTTCTTTTCTTCTCCTGAAAAAAATATGGAGGGCGCGCTGCCGGACGGCTTTTCGCCCGGCAGAACATCCTCCATGCTCATTCTTCTGTTTCGGAAGGTCAATGCTTCCCTAAATGGGGCATACCGCCGTCATGCCTTCGCCTTTTTTGCGGTCTTTGCGGTACCCTGCTCTTTTTTCTTCCCGCCGATCTTTCTCAGGACCAGCCAGAGCGCTCCGGTGATGCACACGGAGGAATAGGTTCCGCAGGCGATGCCGATCATCAGAGGCAGGGCGAACTCCCGGATGGAGCTGACGCCGATCACATACAGCACGGCCACCATGATGAAGGTGGTCAGAGAGGTAAAGATGCTCCTGGAGAGCGTCTGCGTGATACTGCGGTTCACCAGCTCCGGCAGATCTCCGGTGCCTTCTGCCCGCATATTTTCACGGATACGGTCGAAGATCACGATGGTGGCGTTGATGGAATAACCCACGATGGTCAGGATGCAGGCGATGAAGGTGCTTCCCACGGAAACCCTCGCCACCGCATAGAAAGCCACCACAACGAGCACATCGTGGATCAGGGCCGCCACTGCGCTCGCGCCGAAGCGCACGTCCTTAAAGCGGAACCACACGTAGATCAGCATGAAGAACGCCGACACCAGCACCGCGATAAACGCCTCCTGCCGGGTCTCTCCGCTGATGGTGGAGCTGATCGACTCCGCCGTGATCGTGGAGGCATCCACGCCAAAGCTGTCCGCGAGCATCTGGCTCATTTCTTCTCTTTCCTCCACATTCAGAGTCCTGGTCTTAAAGATCACCTGCGTGGTCCCCTGCACCTTCTGGGTCTGCACATTGCCGTCCCCGGTGATGTCCTCGATGAGAGGGACCACCTGCGTATCCAGCTCTTCGATGCTCATATCCTCATTAAAAGTCACACTGGTGGAGGTGCCGCCTACAAACTCCAGGCTGTAATTGAGCGGCTGACCGTCACGAACCTGATGGATTCCCATGAACACAAAGCCCGCCGCGATCACCGCGATGGAGGCGGTAAAGAAAACGGCCTTTTTGGAAACAAAATTTATGACCTTTTTTTCCCTGGCCTTTCCATAGAACTTTTCATCCCGGATGCCCAGCGCATAGAAGGCGTTCATCAGGCTTCTGGTCACAAATAGCGCCGTAAACATGGAAACCACGATACCGAGCGCCAGCGTCTGCGCGAAGCCGCGCACCGTTCCGGATCCCAGGAAGCCCAGAACCGCCGCCGCGATCAGCGTGGTCACGTTTCCGTCGATGATGGCGGAAAGCGCCTTCTGGAAGCCGATCTTCATGGCCGCCTTCACCGTCTTGCCCGCCGCGATCTCTTCCCGGATGCGGGCGAAGATGATCACGTTCGCGTCCACCGCCATGCCGATGGAAAGAATGATGCCTGCCACACCGGGCAAGGTCAGTGTGATGTCGAAGCCGTACAGCAGAAATACGGTGATTTCCACATACAGGCACAGGGCCAGCGCACTCGCCAGGCCGGGGATCCAGTATACCGCGATCATGAAGATCATGACGATGGCCATTCCGATCGCTCCCGCGATCAGGCTTCTCTCGATCGCCTCGCTTCCCAGCTGGGCTCCTACCACGTTGGAGCGCAGCTCCTCCAGCTCCAGGCTCAGGCCGCCGATGCGGATGGTGGAAGCCAGATTCTGCGCCTCCTCAAAGGAAGCCATTCCCGTGATCACAGCCTGTCCATCCGTGATGGGATCATTCACCGCCGGAGAGCTGACCACTTCGCCGTCATAGATGATGTAAATGATGTCATGGGTGGGCGCAGCCGCTTCCGTAGCTTCTGCGAACTTCTTCGTGCCCTCCTCTGTCATGGTAAGCTGAACGACGGGAGTCTGGTTGCCCAGGCTGTCGGTCTGATAACCTGCCTGCGCATCCGCGATGTCCGTTCCGTCCAGGACCGTATTTCCTTCTGAATCCTGGAAGGTCAGAGATCCGGGCCTTCCCAGCTCCTCCAGCACCGCGTTCGCGTCGGACACGCCGGGGATCTCGATGTTGATCCGGTCAGAGCCCTCCTGATATACCTGTGCCTCGGTGGAATATCCCTCCACACGCTGCTGCAGCTTATAGATGGTGTCGCTCATATCCGCACTGTCCGGCTCCTCGTCTCCCACCACCTGATAGGTGATGCTCACGCCGCCCGCCAGATCAAGCCCCTGCTTGATGCTGGCTGCAGAACCGGAATGATCTGCACCCACGCCGAAAACGGACACATAGCCCAGCCCGGCGAGCAGGACAAAAAACACGATGAGCGTCAGAATGCCTTTTTTCCTGTTCATTTCCTTTCTCCTTTAGTTCTCTTCGTCAGCCAGAGCCGCTTTGATCATAATCGCGCATTCCACGCGCTTTCTTTGCAGCTCACAGCCGATCTCATAACAGCCGTTGATGTCTCCGGAAAAATTCCAGGCGTTCGCCGCGCAGCCGCCGCTGCAGTAAAATTTAGCAAAGCAGTCCTTACATTTTTCTTTCGTATACACATTGCAGCTTTTGAACCGGTCCCGGATGTCCTCCCTGGTGATCCCCTCGTCCACATTGCCCATCAGGAATTCCTCCTGGCCGACAAACTGATGGCAGGGATACAGATCTCCCCAGGGCGTTACCGCCAGGTATTCTGTTCCCGAACCGCAGCCGGACAGCCGCTTCGCCACGCATGGCCCGCCGCTCAGATCGATCATATAATGGAAGAAATTCACGCCTTTTCCTTCCTTATGCCGCTTAATCAGCTCCACTGCCAGCCGGTCATATTCTTCCAGGATCGCCGGAACGTCCTCTTCCCGGATCGCATACGGCTCCTTCGGATCGGCTACCACGGGCTCCACGGAAAGCTGCTCGAAACCAAGATCCGCCAGATGCTTCACGTCCTCCGCGAAATCCAGATTGTAATGGGTAAACGTGCCCCGGGCATAATAGTTGAACTGACCTCTGCTGTCGGCAAGCTTCTGGAATTTGGGAACGATCTCATCATAGCTTCCCTGGCCGCCCCGGTGCGGGCGCATCCGGTCATTCACTTCCTTACGTCCGTCGATGCTGAGGACGACATTCGCCATTTCCCGATTCAAAAACTCCTGGATCTCGTCGTTTAACAGGACGCCGTTGGTGGTCAGCGTAAAACGGAACTTCTTGTGATGCGGCTCCTCCAGGCTTCTGCCATAGGCCACCAGATCCTTGACCACCTGCCAGTTCATCAGCGGCTCTCCGCCGAAGAAATCCACCTCCAGGTTCACCCGGTTTCCGGAAGAGGCCACCAGGAAGTCCAGCGCCTTCTTTCCCACCTCATAGCTCATGATCGCCCGCCTTCCGTGGTACTCCCCTTCCTCCGCAAAGCAGTAGCGGCAGGCCAGATTGCAGTCATGGGCCACATGCAGGCACAGCGCCTTCACCACAGTCTGACGGTTTTTGAAGTCCCCGATATATTTTTCATAGATGTCCTCGGTGAAAAGCTGTTCCGCCTCTGCGAGCTCCAGGATCTCCTCCACCGCCTCCGAAAGCTCCTGCCCGGAAAAAGAGTCCGTGCCCTCCGCTTCCAGCAGTTCCTTCACGCCGTCGAGCATTTCCTGCCTGTCCCGCACTCCCTGTGCAAACAGCTTCTCCGCCTTCGGCAGGACCTCATAAACACAATCGTCCACAACATGCACGCTTCCGCTGTTGACATCCATCACGATGTTGTAGCCGTTGTTTCTGTACTGATGTATCACTGAATTTTTTCCTTTCTACCCAATTATCCTTTGACGTATAATAAGCAGCGACATTCCATCGCTGCTTATAAGAACCGTTTTCGGTTGTCCGTCTCAGGCCGCTTATTTCATCTTCTCGCAGCTCTGATTTCCTACCGTGCAGGAAGTCTTGCATGCAGACTGGCAGGATGTCTGGCATTCTCCGCATCCGCCCTTCTTCATGGATTCCTTCAGGTTTCTCGTGCTCAGTGTCTTGATGTGCTTCATACGATCGCCTCCTTACTGCTCCATTATCCCAGTAAGTATAGCATAGATTTTTCTGTCAGAAAAGTATTTTTGTTAAAAAATTCTTGGTTTTCGTTACAGCTCAGCCTTCGGCCGAGCTGTAACGGCATCCGGCCATTCCAAGCGCTTCGCGCCAGGCCGGATGCTTCCAGCCGGTCTGTTTTCATACGGTCTGTGCAGTAAATGCGCAGACCTGGCTGAGCAGTAACTGGTTTTCGGAATCAGGACTGCGAAGCCGTCCCCTGCCTTCTTTCGGCCTGTCTGGCGCCGCAGGCCATCCGGAATGACAGCCGCAGCCTGCGTCCGTCCGCAGCGCATCTCTCCCTTTCAGCTCAGCATTCCCCCCAGCATGCCACCTGCGCCGCAGAGGATCAGCGTAGTAAAAAAGTGGGTATCCAGCCCGTTCAGGCTGTGGTTTACCGCAAGAGACACCAATACCATGATGACAAAATAAGCAAGTCCAGCCGCCAGCCCCCACAAAAATTTTCTGCTCTTCATCCCTTTTCCTGCCAGAAACCCTGCCAGGAATACCGCGGCCACATAAATGACGATGATGGCAATGGATACGGCCTGCTCCGACAGGCGCAGTTTATACAGGAGCAGCGCAAGGAGCATCAGGCATGCGCCGGTCAGCAGATAAGCACACAGCAGACATTTCAGCAGGAAAAGAAGATTTCCATTCCCGGTTTCCTTTCTGTTCATCCTCTCCAAGCTTTTCTCTCTCCTTCGGATAACTCTGATCGTTTTCTCTTTGAAACATATATATTCCGAAGAGCCTCCCGACTTGCCTGCTTTCCGGGGTGCGGAGGATATTTTCTTTTTTCCCCCTTTCCCGCATCCGGTCACACAGGCCGCCTTTTTCCATATATTATTAAGGAGAATGACTCTCCCGCAGGTGACATTTGAATGACAGGATATGGATACACCATTTTTCTTGACGCCGGCCATGGCGGCTCCGATCCAGGCGCCGTCTACAACGGCAGACAGGAAAAGGACGACACACTCGCTCTCACCCTTGCCGTAGGCGAAATCCTGGAAAGCTACGGCTTCCACGTGATCTATTCCCGTACCGATGATATTTATGAATCTCCTTATCAGAAGGCGATGGAGGGAAATGCCTCCGGCGCGGACATCTTTATCTCCATCCACCGCAATTCCAGCCCCTATTCCAATCAGTATTCGGGAGTGGAAAGTCTTGTCTACAATGAATGGCTCCCCGCCGGCACCATTGCCACCAACATTAACCGTCGGCTGGAGGAGATCGGCTACAAAAATCTCGGCGTCAACGCCCGCCCCAATCTCGTCGTTCTGCGCCGCAGCAGCATGCCGGCCGTTCTGGTCGAGGTGGGTTTCATCAACAACGACCAGGACAACGCGCTTCTGGACGCCCGGTTTGAAGCCACGGCCCGGGCCATTGCCGACGGCATCGCCGGCACACTCTGGACCTGGTGACCGGATGCGGCCGGCGCATCCGGGGACGGCCGCCCGGATCATCCGTCCCCGGCCGGCACCGCCTCAGTTTCCGGAAGGTCCCGGCTCGTCTTTGTCCGGTCCGCTCCCCGCTTCTGTTTCCGCTTCCGGCACGGACTTCGGTTCCGGCACGGTTTCCGCTTCCGGCACAGATGCCGTTTTGCCGTCCGTTCCGGATACCGCCGGGGATTCCGGCTTCGCCTTGCCTTCCGTTTCTTTATCCGCCTCCGGATTCCTTTCCGTGTCCGTCCCGGTTTCTTCTCCGGCTCCGGATTCCGTTCCGGTCCCGGCCTCTGTTTCCGGTTCCTGCTCCGTTCCCGGTTCCGGTTTCACTTCTGTTCCCGGTTCTGCTTCTGTTTCTGCTCCGGCTTCCGGTTCCGGCTCCGTTTCTGTTCCCGTCCCCGCCCCGGTTTCCGGCTCCGCTTCTGTTTCCGCCTCTGTTTCCGGTTCCGGCTCCGCTTCTGTTCCCGGCTCCGCTTCTGTTCCCGGTTCCGCCTCTGTTCCCGGCTCCGCTTCTGCTCCCGGTTCCGCTTCTGCTCCCGGTTCCGCCTCTGCTCCCGGCTCCGCTTCTGCCTCTGTTCCTAGCTCCGCTTCTGCCTCTGTTCCTGGCTTCGATTCCAGCTCCGCTCCCGGTTTCGGTTTTGGCTTCTCCTCTGTCCCGGTTTCTGCCTCAGATGCCGTTTCCGTCAGCGCTTCCTCCTCCGGTTCCGGCTCCGGCAGCTCTTCTTCCTCCGGTCCTTCCGGTTCCGGATATTCCACTGTCTGCACCCGGGCGCTCAGCAGTTTTTCCACTTCATCCCTGGAAAAGATCTTCTCTTCCTGTTCCGCCGCCTTCGCATAGGTCATGGCGGCTTCGGACAGCGCATTGGCATCATATCTGATATGTGCTCCCGTGATCTGTCCTTCCTCAAGTCCGCACGACGGCGCGTAGCCTTCAAAGTCGCCTTCCGTTTTGTCGCAGGTGACGATCAGATGGGTTCCTCTCTGACCGTCCAGATGCGCATCGTCCGGATGCCATCTGCTGCGCGTTTCCGTCTGCCCGTTCGTACAGATGCTGTGATTCGTGGTATAGGTACAGCGGATCATGTTGTCATTTCTTTCCTCCGTATGCAGGCAGCCGGATTCCTTATAGGTACACGTTTCATAGCAGCTTCCCACATGCTGATGGTAGGAAGGGATCGTATAGCATCCGCCGCCGCTTTCCGGGCTGCCGGTATGATGATGGTATTCATACTCGATGGTTCCGGGGATCTTGTCCACGCCGATCACCGTTTCCTGCTTAATGCTCAGGATCGCGTCATAGATCTCCTGAAAGGCTGCATCCTCGTCGATTACGACGTTCTTTGTGAGCAATGCGGATGCAAGGAGCTTTTTGCCATTACTCACACGCTGAAAAACCGACTGCACGTCGCCGGAAAGGCCGGAGAGCATCGCATTCGTATTGCTTTCCATCTCCGCAAGCTTCTGCAGGACCTGGGCGTTCGTGCTGCTTTCCATTTCGGAAAGTCTCTTCAGGACCTGGGCGTTTCCGTCGCTCACCTCTACCGCAAGCTGTGCGGTGTTCTGGGTCAGACTGTTGTTCATCGCTTCGATCTGCGCCTTCATCGTCTCCGTCTGAGAATTCAGAGACTGTACCAGAGCGTCGTAGTTCTGGCTGTTCTGTTCCGTAAAGGAGGTATCCATCCGGTTCAGCACTCCCAGCAGCTCTTCCTGATGCTCCCCGGCCTCTGTTCTGACCGTTTCGATCAGCGTCTTCAGCTCCCCGTGAGCAGTGTCCATGTCCGTATTGATTTCCGCCAGAGCCGCATTGATTCCGGTAAAGCTCTTCATGATCTCTTCCATGCGCAGGCTGTCAGAAGCCTCCATCTCTGCCAGAACCTGTCCGATCTCTGACTGGGTTGCGGAAATGTCCGTATGGACCTGATCCAGCTTTCCGGAAAGCAGGTTCACCTTTTCACTGATGCTGCCGCTGATCTGTTCCGACTGATCATTGATATTCTGATTGATCTGATCTGCCTGACTGTTGATGCTCTGATTGATCCGCTCCGACTGGCTGTTGATGTTCTGATTGATCTGCTCCGACTGGCTGTCGATGTTCTGATTGATCTGTTCCGAACGGCTGTCGATATTCTGATTCGTCTGCTCGGACCGGTTTCTGTTTTCCGTTTCCGACTGCTCATGGCGCAGCTGATTGGCTGCCTCCAGCCCTTCCAGCAGGGCGGAAAGCTCGTTCTGCGATCTGCCGATCAGTTCTGACAGGCTGTTTTCCGTCTCATTTTCTTCCTTCTTCAGCTCAGCCAGCAGATCGGACAGCTTCTGGTTCAGCCCGTCCGCCCTGTTGTGAAGCTCTCCGGAAAGACTGTCCAGCTCTTCCTCCAGCGCCTGGTACCTGCCGCCGTTGTTTCCGTCCGCGCCCTGAATGCTCTCCTTCAGCCGCTCCTCCAGCTCCAGGATGCTCTGAGAAAGGCTGTCCATTCTGGTCTTCATATCAGTAAATTCCTGCTCGGACAGAACCTGCTGCTCCGACTGGCTGTTTCGATATGAAGTCAGTTCCGAGCGGATCGTGGAGACTACGTTTTTCATGCTCTCCAGGTATTGCGTCAGCTCCTCATAGTTTCCGCTCTGATCGCCGGTCAGGCTGATAAGCTCCTCTCTGCTGTTCGTTACCGATTCGTCCAGCCTGGTGAGGTATTCCGAAATACTCTGCAGGTCTGTACGGACCTCCTCCAGAAAGGTATCCGCCGTCTCCGTCTCCCGCTGTCCGACTCCGGAGGGCTTTCCGTAAACCGTTTCATAATTCTCCAGGTAGACGTCCACCAGCCATTCTGCCAGCTCCGCCGCCTCCTCTTCAGTCAGTCCCCAGTCCAGGCCGGCCAGATACTCCTTCAGCCTTTCCGTCATTTCCTGACGGTCCGCACCGGTCTCCACCATTTCATCCAGGAATTCCGCGGCTGCCTCCGCAGCTGCCTCAAGCGCCCTTCTTTCTCCGGGGAGATAGGAAAAACCCGAATTTTCCAGGCTTTCCGTCATCATGGCTGCCATTCCGGCCGCCCGCTGTCCGCCGCTTCGCTTCACCGCCGCCAGGCAGAGGATGACCACGACCAAAAGCAGCAGCGCTGCGATTCCTGCAAGGATCCTTTTATCCTTCATGAGTTTTATCTTATCTTCTTTTTTCATATTGCATTTACACCATCCTTTTTGATCGTTTTATCGGTTTCTGTAAAAATGTTGGAAAAAATCCCTCCTTTCGCAGTGCAGCGCTCTATTTCAAACCTTCCGGACAGAAAGGTTCCCCAGCAAAACAGAAGAAGCCGTGAAATAATCCCTGAAAAGCCTCAGAAAATAGAAAAGATTCGGAAATATCAGAAAAGAAAAGTCCTGAAGTGCAGAAAGATCCGAAATGGCCAAAAAGCCGGATAACCGGACAAGATGACAGAAAAAAAAATGCAAAACGGAAAATCAAAGCCGAAAATCGAAAAATGACAGCCGCCGTTATGCGGCAGCATGCTGAAAAAAAGATCTGAAAAAAGATACGGCCGCCGTACTCTCCGGCGGGGACCGATCGTTGAACCGAATCATACCATCTGATCCGGGATAAGTCAATCCTGTTTTTGAAGATTTCTCCCGGGATCCGCATATCTGTGCCGCAGGCGGCACAGAAAGCCCCTTTTCCCTGCAAAACGGCAGCAAAAAGGGACACGTCTCTCACCCTTTGCTGTCCATATAGTCCGCAAGATCCTGCCGGAAGGCTTCCCATGCTCCTTCATGCTCCACAAAATAAAGGGGACACTTCTTGCCTCCTTCATCGTAATGACGCAGCACATCCCCCGGAGAAAGCCCATACTTTTTCAAAAGCCAGGCGGTCAGCTCGATCAGGGAATCATATGTTGCCCGGGTGAAGCTCCCGTCCTCGGACTGGTAACAGCACTCGATGGAAATGGAATCATAGTTTCTCGACTTCACCGCATAGCCGATCTCATTCAGCGGGATGCACTGGATGATGGTCCCGTCGAAGCCGATCACAAAATGAGCGCTTGCCGAAGTCTCGCCTGTGATTCCCAGATTTTCAAAATAGCTCCTGTTCTGCTCCGCGGTCGTTCCCGGATTCGCCGTATAATGCACAAAGATATTCTTCACCTCCGGAAGTCTTTCTCCCGGCCGGGAATAGGGATTGGGCGTCAGGAAATCCTCCACGATCTCCGGCCTGCCCGCTTCCTCCTGCAGGACCATGGACATCTCCGTCTGACGGCGCAGGGCCTGCGCATCTTCCTGCTCCGGATGTCCGGCCGAAAACAGAAGCAGCCTCCAGAGCACCATTCCCAAAAGAAGGCCGGCCAAAAGGACCAGGCAGGAAAACCGTATTCTGGCCCAAAAGCGCCGGCGCCTTCTCGCCCTTCTTGCCGCCGCCCGTTTTCCTGCCATCCGTTTTCCTGCCATCCGTTTTCCCGCCTCCTGCCGTTCCGGCCTCCTTCCCTGCGGTGCCCGGGCTCCTTCCCAGGCGGAAACATCAATGTAATCCATTTTCCTCATCCTCTGTATTTCTATGAATCATCGCGAGTATCCTTTATATAGAGAAATATAACAGATAAAGCGTTTGTTTTTTTTAAAAATTTCTGAATTTTTCTTTCATTTTTATTTTTTACCGGTTTTCTGCCGATGCTTTCCCTTTTGAATGGAGGACCCCCATATGCTTCAGACTGGTTCCGATCAGCCCTCGTCTCCGACCGGTATATGGAAAATGATTATTACAAAGATACTTTCCTCCTTTCCGGCCGCGCTCATGCCTCCTTTTTCAGACAGCCTCCACAGCCGGAACAGCCCGCGTCCACTTCCTGCGCGTACAGTCCGTAGGGCGTATTCAGCAGACAGACAGCCTGAGAGGCGATCCCTTCCCCGCTCCCGGTAAAGCCCAGTCCCTCTTCCGTAGTCGCCTTCACATTCACCTGACACACATCGATCTTCAGCGCATCAGCGATATTTTTCTGCATGGCATCGATATGAGGCCGCATCTTCGGCGCCTGCGCGATGATGGTCGCATCGATGTTCTCGATCAGGAAGCTGTGCTCCTCCAGAAGCTCTCCCACCTTCTCCAGGAGCTTCAGGCTGCTGACTCCTTCGTATGCCGGATCCGTATCCGGAAAATGCTTTCCGATGTCCCCCAGCGCCGCCGCACCCAGGAGCGCATCCATGATCGCATGCAGCAGTACGTCCGCATCCGAATGGCCCAGCAGTCCCTTTTCATATGCGATCTCAACGCCTCCGATGATCAGCTTCCTGCCTTCCACAAGCCGATGCACGTCATATCCCATTCCGATTCTCACAGCGATCCTCTCCTCTCGTTCTGTTTGTTTTTCTCCGGATTATTATAATTCGTTTTCCGGCTCCCATGCAAGAAGGATCTTTGTCCGTCAAAAAAATATTTAAAAAAGTTGTTGACAA
This sequence comes from Candidatus Eisenbergiella intestinipullorum, assembly GCA_019119815.1. GTDB lineage: Bacteria > Bacillota > Clostridia > Lachnospirales > Lachnospiraceae > Eisenbergiella > Eisenbergiella intestinipullorum. The sequence goes on from DWWH01000058.1 coordinate 14,202, forward strand.
GTAGTCCCAATTTTTGTATACTAATCGAGCAGGTTGCGGGTGAGACAAAAACCTGAAACTTGTGAGACATGGGATCTTAGCTCAGCTGGGAGAGCATCTGCCTTACAAGCAGAGGGTCATAGGTTCGAGCCCTATAGGTCCCATATATATGGCGAGATAGCTCAGTTGGCTAGAGCATACGGTTCATACCCGTAGTGTCGAGGGTTCGAATCCCCCTCTCGCTATTTCTGAAAAGCCTTTGTGAAAAGGCTTTTTCTTTTTTTATCTTCCGGCCTTCTGCAGAAACAGCATCCCGGCCCTCCGCTGTGCGGGGGACAGGATGCTGTTTCTGTATAGGAAGAAAAACGGTCACCGGGAACGGACCGCACCCAGAGCCGCGAAAATGCCGTAAAAAACAATGTCCACCACCACGATGCTGGCTCCGGCCGGCGTGGCGAACAGAAAAGATACGGTCATGCCCAGGACAAAGCCGGAAACGGACAGGCAGACAGCGGTGAGGATCACGCTGCGGTAATGGCGGCACAGACGCATGGCCGTCAACGCCGGAAAAATGATCAGGCTGGAGATCAGAAGCGCTCCCATCATCCGCATGCCGAGTACCACAGTCACCGCCGTCAGGACCGCCAGGAGCACATTGAAAAATCCGGTCCTCACGCCGGTCGCCCGGGCAAAGACCGGGTCGAACGTGACGGCAAAGAGCTGATTATAAAACAGCAGATACAGAATCAGCACCACGACGGCCAGCGCCACGCTCAGGACCACATCATTCCTGCTCATGGCCAGGATGGAACCGAAAAGATAGCTGTTTAAATCCGCATTCATTCCCGTGGTCAGAGACACCACCATCACGCCCACCGCCAGCGCACCGGTGGAGAACATGGCCACGGCCGCATCTCCCTTCAGCTTTCCGTTTTCGCCAAGGCGCAGCAGCACGAAAGCGGCGAGGATCACCACAGGGATCGTCACCGCAAGGGGGGCAAGATGCAGGGCAGAGGCCACCGCCAGCGCGCCGAAGCCCACATGGGAAAGGCCGTCTCCGATCATGGAATAGCGCTTCAGCACCAGGCTGACCCCCAGAAGGGAAGCGCAGACACAGATGAGGATTCCCGCGAGGAAGGCCCGCTGCATGAACGGATAGGTTAGCATTTCTCCGAGCCAGGAAACGATCTGCCTCATCTTCTCTCCTCCTCTCCCAGAAATTTTCTTCCGAATTCGCTGTTTTCATATTCCTGCGTCGTTCCGAAAAAGCTTCCCTCATGGGACAGATGCAGGATGTGGTCCGCATGCTCCACCGCCTCCCGGATCGCATGGGAAACCATGATCAGCGTCATATGATGCTCCCTGTTCAGGACATCCATCAGACCATAAAATTCTTCTATGGCGATGGGATCCAGCCCCGTGGTGGGCTCGTCCAGAAGCAGCATCCGGCTGGCCGCGCACAGAGAACGCGCCAGAAGCACCCGCTGGCGCTGGCCTCCGGAAAGCTCCTGAAAGCTTCTGTTTTTCAGATCTTTTATGCCCAGAAGCTCCAGATTCTGCGCGGCCCGCTTTTTCTGGGAAGCGCTGTAACCGGGAAGCAGTCCTCTGGCATTCAGGCAGCCGGAAAGCACCACCTCCTGGACGGATGCCGGGAAATCCTTCTGCACCGCGTCCTGCTGGGGCACATAGCCGATCTGGGTAGACCTCAAGCCCTCTCCCAAAAGGAGCCTGCCTCCGGAGGGCTTTTTCAGACCGAGGAGCCCGCGGATCAGGGTGGTCTTTCCCGTTCCGTTCTCCCCGACAATACACAGATAATCCCCCTCGTTCACCTGAAAGCTCAGGCCGGAGACCACCGTCTGGTTCTCATAGGAAAATGCAAGGCTGGTGCAGGTGATCAAAGACATCCGTTTTCTCCTTTTTGTCATATTGAAAAAGTGTGCACCTTAATGCGGGACGCATCATGCGCATCAGTCGTTCAGCGCACGCTCCAGGACCGCAAGGTTCTGCCGCATCAGAGACAGATAGGTTTCCCCTCTTTCCGCTTCCCGGGCGGTCAGCGTATGGCAGGAATGGAGCATGGCCGTCTGCGCTCCCGCCGCTTCTGCGACGGCATCCGCCACCCTTCCGTTCGACAGCTCCAGCCGGAGCACCAGAGGGATCTGTTCCCGGCGTACCTTGTCGGTCAGAAAAGCGATGGTGGCAGCGCTGGGCTCCGTTTCCCCGCTGCAGCCGGGAAAGGCGGCGTAATACGAAAGGCCGTAGGTCCGCACCAGATAGAGGAAGGGAAAACGGTCCCCAAAGACCAGCGTCTTTCTCCGGGCATTCCGTACCATCTGCCGGTAATCCGCATCCAGATCCCGGAGCTCTTCCAGATAAGCCGCCGCATTTTTTTCATAGATTGCCGCCCTGTCCGGATCGATCCCGATCAGCATGTCCCGGATGTTTTCCACCAGAAGCTGCGCATTCACCGGAGATGTCCACACATGCTCATCATATTCCGCCTCTTCCAGGTGGACGCCGTCCGTCTTCCCTTCTTCGTGCTCATGATGATGCCCCCTCACCTGCATGCCCTCGGCTGTTTCTTCCTCCAGAGGCTCCACCCAGGCCAGCAGGCTGCAGGCTGTCACCTGTCTGTCGCTGCCTTCCAGGATCTCCTCCACCCAGACGTCGGACTCTCCTCCCGCATACAGGAACAGGTCGCTGTCCGTGATCCGGATGATGTCCGCAGGCGAAGGCTCGTAGGAATGGGCCTCCATGCCCGGCTTTAACAGCTGGGTCACCTCCACATAGTCCCCTCCGATCTGTCTGGCAAAATCGCAGGGCGGAAAAATGGTGGAAACCACCTTCACTTTCTCCCCTCCGTCCGGAGCCGGCACGTCCTCCCTCCGGACATCCATACAGCCGGCCAGAAACAGACCGGCTGCAAGCAGGATACCTGTCAGCATCAGATGCTTCGCTTTTTTCAATCCTCATCTCTCCTGTTTTCTTCAGAATCCGTTTCCGAACCTTTCCGCCGTCCCTTCGGAAGCGTCTTTCCGTACTCGGAGGCCGCTTTTCTCAGATCGTCAAGCACATCCTGAAACCGCTTTGAGGTCATGGTAGGATTGCTCCTCAGGAGCCTGCGGCGGTTGATCCCCTTCAGGAAGGTTTCCAGCTTCTCTTCGCTCACCCTTCTGTTCCCCACAAAGCGTTCTCTCAGCTCCATGAGTTCTTCCCTCTTTTCCTTCAGGCGTTCCGAGCCGGGAAGCTGCCTTTTCAGCCGTCCGAAGCGTTCCTCCATGTCCAAAAAGCGCTCCTCCATACCGGAAAGCAGCTCTCCCCGCCTGTCCGAATACCGCTGCGCGATCGCTCCCTTACGGCTGTCCAGCTCGTCTCCTGCAACCGCGATCAGCACATCCAGACGCTTCTGCATGCGCTCCAGCTCTTTCTTCGCCTGCTCCGCGCGCACCAGGATGTCCCGCAGATCCATGGCTGCCTGGAAGGAAAAGGCGAAGTCCACACAAAACCAGACCAGGACCACGGTCACGAGGGCCTTCAGAAAGGCGGAGGGCAGACGAAATGCCAGACGCTCCACCTCCGGATGCAGGAAGCGCGACATCAGGACCGTCAGTGCTCCCCAGCAGAGCGTGGAGCTTAAGCAGATCTGCCCCTGAAAATTGAACCGCTTATGGGAATAGTCCCAGTAACGCACCTTGAACAGAGCCTCCATCACCACGCCCGTCACATATTCCAGGGCAGTGGCTCCCACACAGCCGGCCAGAAACACCAGAAGCAGGTTGTCCCGCACCGGAGCGGAAACCAGCAGCAAAAGGATCGCTCCCGAACCGTACAGCGGCAGAAAAGGCCCCCGCACAAACCCCCTGTTCACAAATTTTCTTTTGCTGATGGACACATATGTGGATTCAAAGCACCAGCCGAAGAAGCAGTAGAAGAAGAAAAAGAAAAGCCACTGCACAGCCGTATAATGATACATTCCTTCACCCCGTTCCTTTCCCGCGCCGCCGTATTTTCCTTTTCCGTCAGCGGTAGAGGCCCACCGTCACGCCGAGCCTGCCTTTTTTCGTCTCCTCTCCCTCTTCAAGAAACAGAAAGCGGCCGAAGCCGCGGACGCTCACCCGGTCCTGCGCCCGCAGGGCCGCACTGTTGTTTTCACACAGCCTGCCGTTTACATAGACCTTTCCCGCCCGGAACAGCTCCAGGCTGCGGCTTCTCGACAGGCCGAACACCTTTGCCGCCACCGCGTCCGCACGGTTGGCGCTCACCACCAGCCGCACGGCTTCCGGCTGCCTTGCAGCCGGCCAGCGGAGCGCATCCGCGTCCGGATCCAGCTGTTCGCAGCGCACGTTCGTATGGCGCACCCGGTCCAGGCTGTCACAGATGAAGGGAGCAATGGTCTTCGTACAGAAGACCCATGCGTCCTTTCCCTCCAGGAAAATATCCCCCACCGTGCTCCGGTCGATCCCCAGATTCATCAGCGCTCCCAGAAAATCTCTGTGGGAGCAATCCTCCGCGAATTTCTCCGAAAGGGGACTGATCTTCAGGGCAGCGATGGGAAAGGCTTCCTCATAGCCGAGCTCCTGCAAAGAGCCGAAGCGCGCCATCCTTCTCTCACAGTCCTCGTTCCCGCCCCACAGCGTAAAGGTGCAGAAGGCGTTTTTTCCCATCGCCTCCTGCAGCGCGTCCTGCTCCGCCAGAGACAGAAAGCCGGTAAAGGCGAACACGTTCTGACGCCATGACTTTTCCGCCAGTTCCAGGAATCTTTTTTTCAGCTGTTCCAGTTCCTTCTGCGTTTCCGCCGCCATGCTCTCCTCCTGCCCGCTTTATACGAAGCTGATGACCGCTTCCTTCGGAGCCTTTGTCTTCACCACGCTGCTGGCATGCAGCACGGGACCTTCTCCTCCGTACTCCGCCCAGTATTCCTTTTCCACCCGGGCGGTCACCTTTACCCATTCCTGCTCCTTTAAGCCTTCCGCATCCTTCCAGACACAGACATATCCCAAAAAGGCCATATCCTCCGCGCAGCAGGTCATCGCCATCCTTCCGGGAATGAAGTGATCCTTCGGATAGCCGTCCGGCTTCATGACCATAGCCGTAAACTGGATATTCTTCCCCACGTATCTGTCCAGCCTGTCCAGAGAGTCGATGTACCAGATGCCGTAGCCCATATCGTCCAGCACGATGGGATCCGCTTTCAGGTCGAAGGGAAGGTCTTCTTCAAACATCTGGTCGATCTCCCCGTTCTGATCCTCGAAAATGATCTCTCCCTGCTGGTTCACCGCCTTTACATTCCGTCGGTAGCCCGCCAGCGTCTGCTCATCCAGCCCGTCGCAGCGGTTGAAGATGATCATCTCGGATTTTCTCAGCATTTCTGCCAGCAGAGATTTCATATTGGTAAAATAAGTGGAAAAGGTGGATGCGTCGATGGTCGTGATCTGCTGCTCCACCCGCCAGTGCCAGGGCAGCTTCATATTTTTAAAATTCCACATGCCGTTGTATTCGATGATGATCCGTTCCGGCCTGTGCTTCTTTTCCAGCTCCAGCAGATGCTCCGGCGTCATCTCCGCCTCGCTCTCCACCGGCTCCAGAACGGAATTGCTCCGTTTCAGCAGAGCGGGCGTATACTCGTTTTCCCCTTCCTCGCACAGCACGATCAGCGTCTTTCCCTTGATCTGAAAATAGGGCTGGTCCAGCGTATAGGTGATAAATTCCGTCTTTCCGCTCTCCAGAAAGCCGTTAATGATATATACCGGTTTCATACCAATCTTTTCCTCCTGCCCACAGGGCGGCACTTCATGTTGCAGGCTGAGACCCGCAGGATCCCAGCCCTCTTATCCGGCATCCGCGCCCCTTATGCGGTGAACAGCTCTTTCAGGGCTTCTTCCTTCAGTCCGGAGCCGATCACGCAGAATTTTCCGGTCACATCGGGATTTCCTTCCCGTACATTGCTCTCCTGGGGCACATAGTCGAAATAAACCCAGGTGCCGTCCCCGGCCGGGACCATTCCCTTTGCCCGGAGCACAAATCCGTATTTTTCCCCGTTCTCCAGCTCCTTCAGGATGCTCTCCACTCTCTCCCTGGAATAAGAGTCGGGCGTCTCCATCCCCCAGCTTGTGAACACTTCGTCCGCATGATGATGACCGTGCTCATGATGGTGGCCGCAGCAGCACTCCTCCCCGTGATCATGCTCATGGTGATGGCCGTGCTCCTCATGCTCGTGATGCCCGTGCCCTTCGTGCTCATGATGATCGTGCTCTTCCTGCTCATGGTGATGGCCGCAGCAGCACTCCTCCCCATGGCCATGCTCATGGTCGTGGCCGTGCTCCTCTTCCTGGCGGGAGAGCACCTCCTTCATCAGCTCCTGCTCCAGATCAGAACCGTTTTCAATGGTCTTTAAGATCTCCCTGCCATCGAGCTGGGCGATGGGCGTCGTGATCAGAGCCGCTCTGTCATTGTGCTCCCGGATCAGCTCTACCGCCTGACGTACCTTCTCCGGGCTCGCGACATCCGTTCTGCTCAAAATGATCGTACCTGCGTGCTCGATCTGATTGATGAAAAATTCTCCGAAATTCCTGATGTACATTTTGCACTTGGAGGCATCCACCACCGCGACCGCGCTGTTTAAGACGACCTCCTCTCCCAGATCTGCGGTTTCCACCGCCTTCATCACATCCGAAAGCTTGCCTACGCCGGAGGGCTCGATCAGGATGCGGTCCGGATGGTAGGTCGTCATCACTTCCTTCAGGGAGGTCCCGAAGTCTCCCACCAGGGAACAGCAGATACAGCCGGAATTCATTTCCTTGATCTCGATCCCGGATTCCTTCAGGAAGCCGCCATCGATGCCGATCTCCCCGAATTCATTTTCGATCAGGACCACCTGGCTTCCTGCCAGCGCCTCTTTTAACAGCTTCTGGATCAGTGTGGTCTTTCCCGCTCCGAGAAAGCCCGATACAATATCAATCTTTGTCATTTTCTCTTTCCTTTCCTCTGTCCGCAGCAGATCCGATAGGAACGCGGACGATTTCTGAATTATAAAAAGACATTTCTGTCCGGTTTTTGACGCCGCTCTTATTTTGCCCCGTTTTTTCGCTCTTGTCAACTGCTGCAGCCGTCCGGCGATGGCTTTCGCAGCTCGTTGCCGTTCGCTCCCCGCAGACAGCAAAAAAAGACGCCGCAGCGCCCGCGAACAGCTATCTTTTCCCTGTCGGGGGTGCGACGCGCGGCATCTCTTCTCTGCGCTCCCTATGATCTCTCCAAAAAAAGAAAATGAGCAGGACTGTAAGCCGGGTTATGTCGTGAATGATCATCTATCCAGGACTGCCGTTGCCGGCAGCCTCAAGCGACCTACCTGAGAGCAGGCCGGGCGAGCCTGTCGCTCTCTGTTTGGTCTTGCTTCGGATGGGGTTTACATGTGCCCCGCCTGTTGCCAGGCGGGCGGTAGTCTCTTACTCTGCCTTTCCACCCTTACCAGGCCCGAAGGCCCTTTCCGCAGATCTTCCGTTTCCGGAAAGCCTGCGGGGCGGTATATTTCTGTTGCACTGGCCTTGGAGTCGCCTCCACCGGACGTTATCCGGCATCCTGCCCTGTGAAGCCCGGACTTTCCTCACCTGCCGCCCTCAGCCTGAGGGACGGACAGCCGCGATCACTCATCCTACTCATTTTCTTCTTAAATAATATACCTTCTCGCGCCGTCTTTGGCAAGCCCCATTTGCCTCTCTGCCATCCGGTCAGTTACAGCTCAGCCTTCGGCAGAGCTGTAACGGCATCCGGCCATTCCAAGCGCTTCGCGCCAGGCCGGATGCTTCCAGCCGGTCTGTTTTCGTACGGTCTGCGCAGGGAATGCGCAGACCTAGCTGAGTAGTAACTCCGATCACACATGGAAGCAGCTGCCGCCTACAAATTCCCTGACAATGGAATTCTGAGGAATGTTCTCACTGCTGACGCCCAGGAAATATTCCAGGAATTTCAGCAGGCGCTTGGCCTCAAAATATTCCGGCGCATCCCGGTCCACGCTGTATAAAAGCGGCTCCGCAAACTGCTTGAGCACAGACAGTTCATAGATCAGGGCGGAATTGAACATGGTATCCGCGCTTTCCTGGAAGGGGAAAATATTCTCCTCTTCTCCGCGCCGGACGGAATTCCACATGCGCAGGGTGTGGGTAGCGCTTGCCCCGCGTGTCCTGGCATCCCGTACCAGCCGGCGGATCAGACGGCCGTCCGTCGTGGCGATACGGTTGTGCGCGTCCACATTCAGGCTGGTGAGAGCGCTGATGTAGATCTTGTACTTGCTCTCCAGGGGAAGGGAATGGGACAGTCTGTCATTGAGGCCGTGAATCCCTTCGATCACCAGAATATCGTCCTTTCCCAGCCTGAGGAAATCCCCCTTGTACTCCCGCAGCCCGGTCTTGAAATTAAAACGGGGCATCTCCAGGCGCTTACCCGCCAGAAGTCCGCACATATCCTCATTGAATTTTTCCACGTCGATGGCTTCCAGACACTCAAAGTTATAATTGCCGTCCTCGTCCAGCGGCGTTTTTTCCCGGTCCACAAAATAATCGTCCACCGCGATGGGATGGGGCGTCAGCCCATGGGTCTTTAGCTGGATGGACAGGCGGTGGGAAAAGGTGGTCTTCCCGGAGGAGGAGGGGCCCGCGATCATGACAAATTTCACATTGCCTCTCGCAGCGATGTCGCTGGCGATCTCCCCGATCCTTCTCTCCTGCAGGGCTTCCTGCACCAGGATCAGCTCCGCCAGATTTCCTTCGCAGATCTTGTCGTTCAGATCGGCCACCGTTTCGATCCCCATCTGTTCTCCCCAGTCGTTGGAACGCTCCAGAACATGAAAAAGCTTCTCCCTGGGCTCAAATTCCCGCACCTTCTCCGGCTCCCGGCGGCCCGGGAGCATCAGCATCATGCCGTCCCGGTAGGGTACCAGGTCAAAATACCGCAGATAGCCGGTGGAAGGAACCATATAGCCGTAGTTATAGTCATAGTAGCCGTCCAGGCAGTATACGTTGACATAGGAACCCCGCCTGTAACGGAACAGCCTCACCTTGTCATCCATTCCCTGAGAATCGAACAGTTCGATGGCCTCGTCCGTGGGATAGGCCCGCTTTATAATGGGCAGGTCGTCCCGGACCAGCTCCTGCATCCGCTCCTTCACCCGCTCCACAAAGCCGGGATCCATCTGCTCCTTTCCGTCCTTTCCCACGTAGAGCATCCGCTCTGCCAGTTCTCCCCTGGGCATGCAGAAATATCCCTTCCCGATGGAAAACTCCACCGAAGCCCGGCCCTCCTGAGGAGAGCCCGCCGTATCGCTGACCGCCTTCAGAAGGAGCATACAGGCGCTTCTCACATAGGTGTCGTGACCGATCCGGTCCGCCGTGGTCTGAAAGGTCACGGTCACATCCTTCGCCACATTCTTATACAGCTCCCTGATCTTGTTATTCGCCACTGCCAGCACGATCCTGTGACCGTATTCCTTCTGATGCTCCGCCGCGATCTGCTCGTAAGTCACGGGAGATCGGTATTCTCTGCAGACACCGTTGACTGTCACCCTAACCATCCTGCCTCCGTTCCGGCGCGCCAGCGCCCTGATGCTATTCCTGCGCGTTCTGTCTCATCCATGCAGCGACCGTCTCCGCCAGCTCTGCCTCAGCCGCCAGCTCCTGCAGCCGCCTGCGGCTTCTTTCCGGCAGCGCCCCGGCCGCCTGCTCTGTCTCTGCCACCAGCTCTGCCTCTGCCGTCCGCTCTGTTTCTGCCGTCCGCTCCCTTCCTGTCTCCCCTTTTCTCTCTGTCTCCTGTGCTGCTCCTGCCGCCTGCGGCCCCGCGAGGATGGCTGCCCTGGCAGCGCTGTTTTTCCGGAGCATCTCCTCCAGATAGGCCAGAAGGACCGGATGGCGCATCCGGATAAGACAGAAGCCGTACCGTTCTCCGGCTTCCTTCCACTCCCGGGAAGAAAGGGAAAGCCCTTCGGGACGCTCCCAATCCGGCTGCAGCCCTGCGGGACGTTCAAAGCCTCCGCAGCCGGTTTCTTCCTTCCTTGTATTTTCCGCCCGGATGGCGGTATAGAACCGGCCGTCCTCCACTACCATATCTTCCGCCGTGATCCGATAGCCCAGACGGAACAGCGTGCGCCGCACCAGCCACAGCTCCGACTGGGGCTGAAGGATCACAGTCCGCATCCGGGCAAGCTTCGGCGCCGCATCCTCCAGGATGCGCGCCGCCAGTCTTCCGCCCAGTCCCGCCATCAGCAGCGTATCCGCTTCCGGCCTTCTGCCGGAGACGGAGGCGGCCTCCTTCGGTCTTTTCCCGTCATCCGCCCATTCCAGGGCAGCCAGGCCGTCCGAAAGTCTCGTTTCTATGTAAGCGGACAGTCCCGCTTCCCGGATATGCTCCTCCGCACGGGCCAGAGGTCCGGCGTTCACGTCCATTGCAAGAACCCGGGGACAGATCCCGTTTTTCACCAGCCAGATGGCCGTATAACCGTGATCACAGCCCACATCGGCCGCCACGCTTCCCGGATCCACCATGGATGCAGTCATCAAAAGCCGTTTTGACAGCTCCATTTTCTTTCCTTCCTCATGCCGGCTCTTCCCGGCCGCTGTCCGTTTTGCACCGCTTCTGTTCCCTCCGGAAATCCGCATCAGTCCAGATAGTCCTTCAGCTTGCGGCTGCGGCTGGGATGGCGCAGCTTGCGCAGCGCCTTCGCCTCGATCTGACGGATCCTCTCACGGGTCACGTTGAATTCCTTTCCCACTTCCTCCAGCGTTCTGGCGCGGCCGTCATCCAGGCCGAAACGCAGGCGCAGCACCTTCTGTTCCCGCTCCGTCAGGGTTCCCAGCACCTCATTAAGCTGCTCTTTTAATAGGGAGAAGGCCGCCGCATCCGCAGGGACGGGAACATTGTCGTCCTGGATGAAATCGCCCAGATGGCTGTCTTCCTCCTCACCGATGGGCGTCTCCAGAGAAACCGGCTCCTGGGAGATCTTCAGGATCTCACGCACCCGCTCCACAGGCATGTTCATCTCCTCCGCGATCTCTTCCGGAGTAGGTTCCCGTCCCAGCTCCTGCAGCAGCTGTCTGCTGACACGGATCAGCTTGTTGATGGTCTCCACCATGTGTACGGGAATGCGGATCGTTCTGGCCTGATCTGCGATGGCTCTCGTGATGGCCTGGCGGATCCACCAGGTCGCATAGGTGGAAAATTTGTAGCCCTTGCGGTAATCAAACTTTTCCACCGCCTTGATCAGGCCCAGATTTCCCTCCTGGATCAGATCCAGAAACAGCATGCCGCGCCCCACGTAGCGCTTGGCAATGCTGACCACCAGACGCAGGTTGGCTTCTGCCAGACGCTTTTTCGCGTCCTCGTCTCCCTCTTCCATCCGCTGCGCCAGCTCGATCTCCTCATCCGCGGACAGAAGCGGCACCTTGCCGATCTCCTTCAGATACATGCGCACCGGATCCTCGATGCTGATGCCGTCCGGAACGGAAAGGTCGATATTTTCCATATCCACCTCATCCTCCTCGGACAGAAGGATCTCCTCATCCGGGATGTCGTCTTCGTCTCCGGTGATGCGCAGCACATCCACGCCGCTCTGCTCCAGCAGCTCCAGGAGCTTATCAAACTGCTCCTCATTGAGCTGCATATCCGCAAAATAGTCGTTGACCTCCTGGTACTCCAGGATGTTCTTCTTTTTCCTTGCGACCGTGATCAGACCGCGCACCCGCTCCAGGAATTTCGCTTCCGCCGCCGCCCGTTCCTCCGGGGTCATTTCGGAAACGGGAGTGGCTTTCTTTCCTTCTTCTTTTTCCTGTGTCTTTTTACCCATCTTTACGTCCATCCTTCCTGCGCATGTTACTATTGTTATCCTTAATCAAGGGAAATATGCGTTTTGCTAAGTTCTTCCAGTGCCTTTTTGCCCGCAATGACGCGGTTCAATGCTTCAATGTCGCTTCCCAGCCGTCCGCTGTCGTATTCGTAGCTGATCCTTTTGACCGAGACCAGAATATCATGCAGGGCCTTCTCCTTCTCCTTTTTCGTTTCCGGCTCCGGCAGGCTGGCGTTGAATATGGCCGCCACCTCTCTCTGCTGTTCTTCCTCCGGAAACATGCTGATGATGGCAGCCGCGTTCACCTCCCCGCGGGAGAGATCCGCAAACAGCTTCTGCGCCACCTTCCGATACAGCTCCTGCGTAAAGTCCTCCGGCGAAACAAAGGCGGCAATCCTGGGATAGATCTGCGGTTCCTCCGCCAGCCAGGTCAGAAGCAGGCGCTGCGTCTTTTTTGCGTTGTCTTCCGGCGTGGTCTTCTTCTGTATTCCCGATTTCGGCCGTTCCACCGGACGGGCATAGCCCGTGCTTGCCGCCGCAGCCGTCACCAGCTTCCGGAGGCTGTCAAAGCCGATGTGGTACTTCTGCGCCACGGCCTCCAGATAGTTTTCCCGCTCCACCTCTTCCGAAAATCCGCACAGCTTCTGTGCCACAGCCCGGTAAAACTGCGTCTTTTTCTCCGGATCGCTCAGGTCATATTCCCGCTCCAGCATGCGGATCTCAAACAGGAAACTGTTCTCCGCATTGTCGATCCGCTCCTGAAAAGCCTCCGGTCCCAGATTTTTGATGAATTCATCCGGATCCTTATAAGGCTCCAGGTTCAGGACCCGTCCCGTAAGCCCCGCCTCCCGCAGAATGCCGATCGCCCTGAGAGCTGCCTTCACGCCGGCGCCGTCGCTGTCGTAGGACAAAAGCACCTCCTTCGTATAGCGCTTCAGGAGCCCGGCCTGTCCCAAAGTAAAAGCGGTTCCGAGGGATGCCACCGCCTGATCGAAGCCCGCCTGGTGCATGGCGATCACATCCATGTAGCCCTCACAGAGGATGATGTTTCCCTTCCTGGAGGAACGGGCGAAGTTCAGCCCGTACAGGTTCCTGCTCTTATCAAAGACCGGCGTTTCCGGAGAGTTCAGGTATTTGGGCTTTCCCTCTCCCATCACCCGTCCGCCGAAGCCGATGACCCGATGATTGATGTCCTCGATGGGAAACATCACCCGGTTCCAGAATTTATCATACATGCCGTGCTTTTCATCCGTATTGCACAGTCCCGCCTCCCGGATCAGCTCCTCCGAAAAGCCTTTGCTTTTCAGGTAACGCACCAGGTCGTCCGGCGTTTTATTGGCAAATCCCAGGCCGAAGCGGTGAATCGTTTCGTCCGTCAGCTTCCTTCCCCGCAGATAGGAAAGCCCCTGCTCTCCCTGCTTTGCGCGCAGCTGATAATAGAAATATTTCGCCGCTTCCTTATTGACGGCGAGAAGCCTGCTCCTTCTGCTCTGTTCTCTTTTGGCTTCCTCCGATTCGTCCTCCTGCGGCAGCCGGATGCCCGCCCGGTCCGCGAGCGCTTTCACCGCCTCCGGAAACGTGTCGTTTTCATATTCCATCAGAAAGGTGAACACGTTTCCTCCTGCCCCGCAGCCGAAGCAGTAATACATCTGCTTGGAACGGGACACAGAAAAGGAAGGGGATTTTTCATTATGAAACGGGCAGAGCCCGAAATAATTGGCCCCCTTCTTCTGCAGATGAACGTAACCGGAAATCACGTCCACAATATCATTTCTCGACCTGACCTCCTCGATCAGCTCGTCCGGATAATACAAAATTGCCTCACACCCTTCCCCGCTGCCCGCAGGACACCGCCGTCTGCGGCAGCCGTTCCTATGCCCTGAGCGGCCAGCATTTTGGAATGTAGATCTCCTCGTACTGAGCGATGGCAAACCGGTCGGTCATCGCCCCTATGTAATCACACACCACCCGTTCCCTGGGCTCTCCCCGCTCCATGAGCATCTGAAATTCCGCAGACATCTTTTCCAGATGATGCAGATAATAATCATACAGCGTTTCGATGAGCAGCTCCGCCTTTCCCTCCTCTCCCTTGGCGTAGGGATTGGTGTAAACATTGGAAAACAGAAAGGCCCGCAGCTTCTTCATGGCTCCGCCCACCTCAGGGGACATGCAGATCTCATTTTTCCCGAAGCTGTTCGTCACGATGTCGTGGATGAACCGGTCCAGCCGCTCTCCCGTGGTCCTTCCTGCGGTTTCCTGGATGTCCTTCGGGATGTCCGACTCCTTCAGAATGCCGGCGCGGATGGCATCGTCACAGTCGTGGTGAATGTAGGCGATCTTGTCGGACAGGCGGACGATCTTCCCTTCCAGCGTGGCGGGATTTCCCTTCGTCTGATGGTTGCGGATGCCGTCCCTCACCTCAAAGGTCAGATTCAGCCCCTGTCCGTCCTTCTCCAGCACATCCACCGTACGCACACTCTGCTCGCTGTGTTCAAAGCCGTAGGGACAGACCCGGTTCAGAGCCCGCTCCCCCGCATGGCCGAAGGGCGTATGCCCCAGATCATGTCCCAGAGCGATGGCTTCCGCCAGATCCTCATTCAGCCGCAGGGCCTTTGCAATGGTCCTGGCATTCTGGGAAACCTCCAGCGTATGCGTCAGCCTGGTCCGGTAGTGGTCTCCCTCCGGTGCGAGGAACACCTGGGTCTTATCCTTCAGCCTGCGGAATGCCTTGCAGTGAAGGATCCGGTCTCTGTCCCTCTGAAAAACCGGCCGGATGTCACAGGGCTCCTCGTCTCTGAGCCTTCCCAGCGAATGCCTGCTCAGAGCAGCGTAAGGGCTCAGGTATTTTTCTTCCCACTGTTCCAGATTTTCCCGAATTGTTGTCATCTGACGTTCTCCCGCAGCGGGCCCCTTCGGCGGCCCGCTTTTGAAAGCGCAAAAAGGAAAGGCGTTTGTTTCCTTCCCGGTCAGTTTTCCATCGGTTTCGGGAGCCGGAAAGCCCGGTTCCCGAAACCCGCTATTTTATTATTCTGCGTTTTCTTTCAAAATCCTTTTTTATTTCTTCAGAATATTTTTGCTCCTGTCCGGCCGGATCAAAACACCGCCGCAGTTTCTGCATTTTTATGCCGCCGGATTGCGTTTTCTCCTGCTTCCCGCCTGTGCCTGCGGATTGCAGGCCTCCTCGAATTCCTTCAGCTTCTGTCTCGCCTCCTGGCTCAGGTTCGTGGGAACCTGGATCTGAACGGTCACATACTGATCTCCGTAAACGCCGGGCCGGTTCATGGAAACGATTCCCTTTCCCCGCAGCCGGATCCTGGATCCGGACTGGGTCCCTTCTTTGATCTTGCAGATCACGCTGCCCGAAATGGTGGGCACTCTCACCTCTCCGCCGAAAACAGCGGTGGTAAAGGGAACCGAAACGGTGGTGTATACATCCATACCCCTGCGCTCAAAGCCGGGCTTCGTCCCCGCCGTCACCTTCAAAAGCAGGTCGCCCGCCTGGCCTCCTCCCTCCCCGGGCGCACCCTTTCCCTTCAGGCGGATGGTCTTTCCCGATTCAATGCCTGCCGGGATATGCACCTGCAGGGACAGGATGCTGCCATCCTGCTTCTGCAGCCGGATCACCTTGTCGCAGCCAAAGGCCGCCTCTTCAAAGCTGACCGATACCTCCGCCTGCAGATCGGCTCCCTTCCGCGCGCCGCCGTAGCTTCCAAAGCCGCTGTCCGCATAGCCGGCGCCGCCGCCGTATCCTCCCGCATAGCCGTCAAACCCTCCGAAGCCTCCGTAAAAGCTGCTTCCTTTCGTCCTGCTTCCGGCTTTTTTTCCGGCCCCATGGAACAGATCGCCGAACAGGTCTCCGAACAGATCGTCCATATCCGCCCCTTCAAAGTGGAATTCCTGATAATTTCCGTTTCCGTCAAAGCCGCGGAAGTCTCCGTTTCCTCCATATGCGCCGCTCTGGGCGCTTCCGTCAAAGGCTGCGTGACCGTATCTGTCATAAAGCTTCTTCTTCTCCGGATCGCTCAGCACCTCATAGGCCTCCGTCGCTTCCTTAAACATCTGCTCCGCATGTGCATTTCCCGCATTCGTATCGGGATGATACTTCTTCGCCAGTTTTCTGTATGCTTTTTTGATCGCCGCAGCGTCCGCATTCCTGTCAACGCCCAGCACTTCGTAATAATCTCTTTTTGCTGCCATATCAATCATCTCCATATTTATAAAGAAAATATCCGATCTCTGCAGTCCTGCCTTCGGCAGAACAACAGCCGAATCCTTTGTCTTCTTGTTCTATATGTAATATAACAGCCATTCGCACTGCTGTCAACCCCTTACGGGATTTTATATCCCGGATGCTTCCGGCCGGTCTGTTTTCGCACGGTCTGCGCAGAAAATGGGCGGACCCGGCCGAACAGGAACTTCCGTTCACAATTTCTCCTTATTTTTTTCACAATTGCTCCCCACAATCACAACTTTTTCATCACAATTCTCTCCTATACTGCAAAGCATAGAAACAAAGAAAGGCATTCCGAAAAGGCGCAGGCCTCAGGCAGACAGATGTCTGCGGCGGATGTCTCAAAAAGAAGCTTATGATCATCAGGAAAGGAGATCTTTTAGATGTCAGAATATTATACCAATAACAGTCAGAATCCCTACATGGGAAATCAGGATAGGAACACAAACATGGAAAACAGCGGTCTTCATACACCGTCCGGACAGCCCGGAAGAAAAAATACCGGCAGAAAGGCAGCGCGCGTTGCGAAAAAGATCGGAGCCATTACCTTAAGCGCCGTTCTGTTCGGCGGCGTAGCGGCAGGAACCTTCCAGGGCGTCAACTATCTGACCGGCTATCCGGCAGAACAGACGCAGGAGACGGAAAGCTCCCAGAGCGCTTCCGCAGCAGGAAGCCAGGCGGGCAGCCAGGTGCTCACAGCCGCCGCATCCTCCGATTCCGGAGCAATGACGGTGGCCGATGTGGCTGATTATGTAATGCCCTCCATCGTTTCCATCACGAACCGTTCCGTACAGGAGGTTGAGAATTATTTCAGCATGTTCGGTTATTACGGCGTACAGCCGCAGGAACAGGAAATGGAGAGCGTGGGATCCGGCATCATCATCGGCCAGAATGATTCCGAGCTTCTGATCGCCACCAACAATCATGTGGTGGAGGACGCAGATTCCCTGACCGTTTCCTTCATTGACAATGAAGCCTATGAAGCAAACCTGAAGGGCACGGATGCGGAAAATGATCTTGCGGTCATCGCCGTTCCTCTGACCAGCATCTCCGCCGACACCATGTCGAAGATCAAACCCGCGACGCTGGGTGATTCTGACAGTCTGCGGGTGGGCGAGCAGGTGGTCGCCATCGGCAACGCGCTGGGCTATGGCCAGTCCGTTACGACCGGTATCGTGAGCGCTACCAACCGCACGCTCACGGAAACCTCTTCCAACGGCACGCCTGTTCAGAGCAGCGCCACCTACATCCAGACGGATGCAGCCATCAACCCCGGCAACTCCGGCGGTGCGCTGGTGAACATGAAGGGTGAGGTCATCGGCATTAACTCCGCAAAGCTTGCCAGCACAGAGGTAGAGGGCATGGGCTATGCCATCCCCATCACCAGAGCATCTTCCATCATCAATACGCTGATGAATGAAAGCACCCTGACAAAAGTGGCGGAAAATGAACGGGGTACTCTCGGTGTGACCGTGACCACCGTTCCCGCAAGCGTAACGGAAGCCTACGGCATCCCCACCGGCATCTACGTGTCGGAAGTGACGGCAGGCAGCGCCGCTGAAACGGCCGGACTGCGCAGGGGCGATGTGATCACCGCCTTTGACGGCCGCAGCGTAACGGATGTGTCACAGCTTCAGGAGCTGCTTTCCTACTACAAGGCAGGTCAGAGCGTGACGCTGACCGTGCAGAGCATTGAAAACAATGCCTATACGGAAAAAACGGTTACCCTGACCCTGGACGGGCAGTCGGACAGCAGCACCCAGGCTGCCGCATGAAGAATGGCCCGCAGGGAAGCGCCGCAGATCCTCCTTTCCGGAGGATCTGC